>JBJMLA010000178.1:0-5408 GCA_045805505.1 Solirubrobacteraceae bacterium | reverse complement strand
TCGGCCACCGCTGCGTCGGCGCGAAGGTCAACGGCAAGATCGTCCCGCTGCACTACGAGCTGAAGTCCGGCGACATCGTCGAGGTGCTGACGAGCAAGCGGGATCGAGGCCCTTCGCGCGACTGGCTGGCCGTCGTCAAGACCACCCGCGCGCGCAACAAGATCAAGCAGTGGTTCAAGGCCGAGTCGCGCGACGACACCGAGCACACCGGCCGCGCGCTCCTGCAGGAGCACCTCCACAAGGCCGGCCTGCCGGCGCAGAAGATCAGCGGCTCGCCGCTGCTGGCCGACGTGATCCGCGAGATGGGCTTCCGCTAGGGCGAGGACTTCTACATCGCGCTGGGCGGCGCGAAGATCAGCCCGAAGATCGTCGTCAACAAGCTGCTGCAGCGCCTGCGCGAGGGTGAGGCCGCCGACGAGACCGAGACGGCCGTCGAGGCGCTGACCACGTCGAAGAACCAGCGCACGCGCACGCCGACCGGCTCGTCGTCGAGCTACGGCATCGAGGTCGAGGGCGTCGACGACGTCATGCTGCGCATCGCCAAGTGCTGCCGCCCGGTGCCGGGCGACCCGATCGTCGGCTACATCTCGCTGGGCCGCGGCATCACCATCCATCGCGACGACTGCCCCAACGTCGCCGCGCTGCGCAAGGACCCCGAGCGCTTCGTCGGCGTCCACTGGGAGGGCGACAACGCCCAGGCCTTCAAGGTCGAGCTGCAGATCGACGCCTGGGACCGCCACCGGCTGCTGGAGGAGCTCAGCCGCACGTTCGCCGAGGCCGGCCTCAACATCGTCGAGGCGCGCTGCATCGTCAACTCGCCGATGGTCTCCAACCGCTTCGTCGTCGAGGTGGGCGACACCCAGGCTCTCAAGGCGACGGTCGGTCGCCTGCGCAACATCGAAGGTGTCTTCGACGCCTACCGCGTCACGCCCGGCGGGTGAGCACCGAGCTCCTCGAGCGGCTCCAGGCCGGGACGCGCGTCCTGGCTCCGGCGACGCGCGAGACCGTTCGCGTCGCGCCCTTCACCGCGTTCGTCGACACCCGCCGCAAGCTCAAGTACTTCAGCTTCGCGGTGCCCGACACCGGCGCGGGCGCGGAGGCCGCGGCATCGTTGGAGGCCCTCGCCGCCGCCTTTGCCGAGCGTGGTCGCAAGGGCCGCATAGAGCTGATCGAGGAGCTCACACCGGCCCTGCCGGCCGCCATCGAGGCCGCGGGCTGGTCGCTCTCCGAGCGCGTGCCGATCATGGTCTGCACGCCCGACTCGCTCGTCACACCGCCGGTGCCCGAGGGGATCGAGGTGATCGTTCCCGGCACTGACTCGCCGGAGGACATCATCGTCGGCTGGCACCGGACGCTGGGCATCGCCTTTCAGGACAAGAACGAGGTCGAGCAGGCCGAGATCGACGTGTGGCGCGAGCGCGCGCCGACGTCGTACTACGCCGCTGCCCTGTCGGGCGGCGAGGTCGTCGGCACCGCGGCCGGGTCGGCGATCGCCGCCGGCAACAGCGAGATGGGCGCGGTCGCCACCCTTCCCGAGCACCGGCGGCGGGGGATCGCCGGCGCCCTGACCGCGCGAGCCACGGCGGCGGCGTTCGACGCGGGTGCCGAGCTCGTCTGGCTGACCTCCGCGCCCGAGGCCGAGCGCATCTACGCGCAGGCGGGCTTCGCGAGCGTCGGCTGGGCCGCGAACTACGACGCGCCGTGATCGTGCTCGACCGGCTTCACGGCAGCCTGCTCGAACTCGGCTCGGTCGACACCGAGCGGATGCGGATCGATCCGTTCACCGCCTACGTCCATCACGAGCGCACGCCGAAGTACTACAGCTTCGCGATTCCCGACCCGCGCTCCGACATCGATGCGCTGTCCGCCGCGCTGCCGCGGTTGCGCGAGGCGTACTCGGCGCGTGACCGCAACGCCCGCATCGAGGTGCTCGAGGCGCTCAACCCGGCGTGCGAGGAGATCCTCGTCGCCGCGGGCTGGACCTTGTCGGAGCGCATGCCGGTCCTGGTCTGCCCGCCGCCCGTCTACGTGGCGCCGCCGGCGGCCGAGGGCGTCGCCGTCGAGCTCGTGGGGCCGGAGAGCTCGGACGAGCTCGTCCTCGGGTTCTTGCGCGCGCAGCGGGTGGCCTTCCGCGACGAGGCGCCGATCACCGACGAGGAGGTCGCCCGCTGGCGCTCGCGTGCGGGGCGCGCGTTCTTCGCGGCCGGCCTGCTCGGCGCCGAGATCGTCGGCACCGCGCTGTGCACCCCGATCGTGGCCGGCGTCACCGAGGTCGGCGGCGTGGCGACGCCCCCGCCGTTCCGGCGCCGGGGGATCGCCGCCGCCGTCACCGCCGCGGCGCTCGAGGCGGCGTTCGCGGCCGGCGCTGAGCTCGCGTGGCTCACCGCGGCGGCCGACGACTCGCGGCGGATCTACGAGCGGATGGGCTTCAGCGTCGAGGGGACGCTGCTGGCCTACGACGCGCCCGCCGGCTAGGAGATGACGGGCAGCGCCCGCGGGGCGATGCCGTAGCTCGCCTCGGTCACGTCGCCGATGTGGTCGCCGTCGACCTGCAGCGGGATCGGCCGGCCGTCGAGCGAGCGGATGGTGATCTCGTCGGCGCCCTCGAAGCCGTCGACGGCGCGGTGGCGCGTCACGCGCGCCTTGTGCGAGAACGCGCGCCAGATGATCGTCGGCATGACGGTGGGCGTGGAGCGCCGCAGCACCAGCCCGCTGAGCGCGCCGTCGTCGATCCGGCCGCCGTCGGCCAGGTGGATCGGCCGGTTGCGGAAGTAGGTGAACGGGTCGCCGTTCTGGACGATCGCCGTGACGCCCTCGACCGTCCGCCCGCCCGGCAGCGCGACGCGCATCCGCGGCGGCCGGGTGACGTAGCGCGTCAGGAACGTCGTGATCGCCGCCCACGTGAAGTAGAAGGCGCCGAACTTGGCCTTGCGGTACGGGTGGCGATCGACGCGCTCGACCACGCTGGCGTCGAGGCCGATGCCCGACGAGAAGACGAAGTGCCGGCCGTTGACGCGGGCGAGGTCGGCCCTCCGCGGCTGCCAGTCGTCGGCCATCCGCAGCAGGTGCTCGGTGGCGTCGACGATGTCGCCCGGGATCCCGAGCATCTTGCAGTAGACGTTGGTCGCGCCGCCGGGCAGGCAGGTCAGCGGGACGTCGCCGCCGGCAAGGCCGTTGGCCGCCTCGTTGACCGTGCCGTCGCCGCCGAAGGCGACCACGACGTCGTAGTTCTCGGCCTGCGCCTCGCGGCACAGCTCGGTTGCGTGATCGCGGGCCTTGGTCTCGACGGCCGTGACCTCGTAGCGGCCGCGCAGCGCGGCGACGACGAGGTTCTTCAACCGCGTGCTGACCGTGGTCGCGTACGGGTTGACGATGATGAGCATCCGCTTGCGCTCCGTCGGAGCGTCGAGCGCCCAGGTCTGGCCGAGGCGTTCGAGGGAGTCGGCGGGCAGCGGGGGCACGTAGAGGTTCTACACCGCCGTGCGGCCGCGTTACAGCCAGCCGCGGCGGCGGAAGAACAGCACCATCCCGACCACCACGAAGACCATCAGGCCGAGGATCAGCCAGAACGCGTGGATGTTGCCCTCGCCCGGGACGTCGACGTTCATGCCGAAGATGCCCGAGATCAGCGTCAGCGGGAGCATGATCACGCTGAAGGCGGTGAGGACGCGCAGCACGTCGTTGAGGCGGTGCGACAGCGCGGACTCGTTGGTGGCCTCGAGCGCCTCGGCCACCTCCTTGAAGTTCTCGAGCATGTCCCAGATGCGCTCGTTGGCGTCGTTGATGTCGTCGAAGTAGACGTCGAGGCCCTCGGGGATGTAGCGCTTGGTGCGCTCGAGGTCGCCCAGCGCGGCGCGCTGTGGGCGGACGACCTTGCGGAAGTTGATGATCTCCTGCTTGGCGTCGGAGATGTCGCGGACGACCTCGCGGCTGCGGTTGTCCTCGAAGATGTCGTCCTCGAGGCGGTCGAGCTTGTTGCCGATCTTGTTGAGCATCGGGAACGAGGCGTCGACGCAGTCGTCGACGATCTTGTAGAGCAGGTAGCCCGGGCCCTTGGAGAAGAGCTCCTCGCGGGTGGCCTCGCGGGTGCGGCAGCGCTCAAAGAGGTACTCGACGGCGTCGAGGCGCTCGTTGGGCAGCGTGATGATGTAGTCGGGGCCGACGAACACGTCGAGCTCGGCGGCGTTGAGGCGCCCGACCGACTTGTCGAAGCGCGGGAAGTGCAGGACGACGAACAGGTAGGTGTCGTACTCGTCGACCTTCGGGCGCTGGTTGCGGCTGAAGACGTCCTCGTAGTCGAGGGCGTGGAAGTCGAAGTGCTCGGAGAGCCATTCGCGATCGGCCGCCCGCGGGCGCTCGATGTTGAACCAGCGCAGGCCCTCGGCCTCGACGACCTCGTAGTTGGGCGCGTCGCTCTCAGGCGCAGCGACGACGGCCTGCCCGCGCACGCGGGCAGCACGACCGAACCGGGGCTTGGGGAGGCTCGGCATACGGACTGAGCGGATCGTCCGCGTCGATGGGCAGGAGCTCCACGGGCATTGCGGCGCACATCCTACCTCCGACCTATCGGCGTTCCGCACGATCGCCTGCTACGGTTCCGCCTACATAGCTGGACACATCCAGAGGGGTGGAGGGACTGGCCCTACGAAACCCCGGCAACCCCCGCGACGCACGCCACGTCACGGGAAGGTGCCAATTCCTGTGAGATGTGGCAAAGGAAGAGCCTTCGCCACGTAATACGGCGGAGGTTTTTTTATGTCTGCGCAGTCCCTGAAGTGCCGAGAGTGTGCCGAGACGTACCCGCTCGACGCGCGGTACGTCTGCGAGCGGTGCTTCGGCCCCCTCGAGGTCGCCTACGCGACGAAGGTCATCGACGACGTCGGTGCCGAGCGCCGCAAGATCCAGGCCGGCCCCCAGAACATCTGGCGCTACGCCGACTTCCTGCCGCTCGAGGCCCCTCCCGGCCCCTCGCTGCGCGCCTCGTCGCGCTTCGGCCTGCCCGCCGGCTGCACGCCGCTGATCAAGGCCGACCGCCTCGCCGAGCGCCTCGGCCTGGGGGAGGTGTGGGTCAAGAACGACGCCGCCAACCCGACGCACTCCTTCAAGGACCGCGTCGTGTCGGTGGCCAGCGCCCGCGCCCGCGAGCTCGGCTTCGAGGTGCTCGCCTGCGCCTCGACCGGCAACCTGGCCAACGCCGTCGCCGCGCAGGCCGCCGCGCTCGGCGTCGAGTCCTACGTCTTCATCCCGTCCGATCTCGAGGAGCAGAAGATCCTCGCCACCGGCGTCTACGGGACCAACCTCGTCAAGGTCCGCGGCAACTACGACGACGTCAACCGGCTGTGCACGGAGCTGAGCTTCGAGCACGAGAACTGGGCCTTCGTCAACGTCAACCTGCGCCCGTACTACGC
>JBJMLA010000177.1:0-6025 GCA_045805505.1 Solirubrobacteraceae bacterium | reverse complement strand
TCCCCCACGCCGCTCTTGCGGCAGTGCACGCGCGAGCCGCCGAGCTCCTCCTGCGTGACGTCCTCGCCGATCGCCGCGCGCACGAGGTGCGGGCCGGCCAGCGCCATCGAGCCACGGCCCTTGACCATCGGGACGAAGTCCGCCAAGCCGGGGATGTAGGCGGTGCCCGCCGCGCACGGCCCCATCAGCGCCGCGACCTGCGGGATGACGCCGCTCATCACGACCTCCTCGCGGAACAGGTGTCCCGAGCCGGCGAACAGCGAGCCGACCGCCTCCTGGATGCGCGCGCCCGCGCTGTCGAGCAGCCAGACGAACGGCATCCGCTTGGTCAGGGCCAGCTCGCGCAGGCGGGCCATCTTCTGCTCGCCGGTCATGCCCATCGAGCCGGCCATCACCGTGAAGTCGTAGGCGGCCACGGCGACCAGCCGTCCGTCGACCTTGCCGAAGCCGGTGATGACGCCGTCGGCCGGCGCGTCCTTGCCCTCCAGGCCGCGGACGCTGAAGTGGATGCCGCCCTGGATGCCCAGCTCGGTGAACGAGCCCTCGTCGAGCAGCAGCGCGATCCGCTCGCGCGCCGTGAGCTTGTCCGCCGCGTGCTGCTTGTCGATCTTCTCCTGGCCGCCGCCGAGCATCAGGCGCTCGCGGGTGGCGTGGAGCTCGTCGACGAGGGGGCGAAGGAGGCTCATAGGCGCGCGAGCGTATCCATCACGCGACGTGCGGCGCGACGAGCAGGCCCTCCGGGTCGACCTCGCCGCGCAGTGCGGCGAGCCGCTCGAACGCCGCGTCGGGCACGCACGTGCGCAGCGAGCCCCACCGCTCGGAGAGGCTGGCAAAGCGCGTGCCGGTGGCCACCCGCTCGAGCGTGCCGGTCAGCGCCACCAGGTGCTCGGCGATCGCCTCGGCCGTGCCGGTGACGCCCGGCGCTCCGAGACCGAAGAGCACGAACCGGCCCTCCAGGTGTCCCCGCGCGCCCGCGTCCTCCGGCGGCGAGGACAGCGCTCCGCCGATCTGGCGCAGCTCGGCGAACAGCAGCGGCGAGCCTTCCACGACACCGAGCAGGTCGGCCATCGCCTGGCGATCGAGCTGCTCGAGCAGGATGCCGTCGCTGATGCCCGGCGTCGGGTCCTCGGGATCGCCGTGCAGCCGCGCGACCGCGGCGGCCGGCATCGGCCCGAAGCCGCCGGCGAACGGCGTCGCCGCGGCCCGCAGCGCCGCCTCCATCCCGGCGGCGGCCGCCGGATCGAGCGCGACGCCGTCGACGATCACGAACGGGTCCTGCCCCGGCGGCTTCATGAAGCGCCACGTGCTGGTGATCGTCTCGGGAGCCCCCACCGCCCAGTCGCCCCAGGCCTGCAGGACGGCGCTCGCGAACGGTGCCGGGAACAGCAGCGCGCCACCCGTCACCTCGGCGTAGGGCAGCAGCGCGAGCTCGACGGCGGTGACGACGCCGTAGCCCCCGCCGCCGCCGCGCAGCGCCCAGAACAGGTCGGGGTTCTCCCGCGCGTCGGCGACGCGGAACTCGCCGTCGGGCGTGACGAGCTCGAACCGCCGGACGTGGTTGACGGCCAGCCCGTGGGCGCGGCCGTAGAACGACAGGCCACCGCCGAGCAGGTAGCCGATCGCGCTGACCGTCGGCGACGAGCCGTGCATGGCGGCCAGCCCGTGCGGCGCGGCCGCAGCGACGACGTCGTCCCAGACGGCGCCGGCCGGAATCCGCGCGACGCGGGCGCCGGGGTCGACGACGACGGGCTCGTCGAAGGCGAGCCGCAGCAGCAGCGCGTCCCCGAGCGCTGGCAGCGCGCCGGCGTAGTGCCCGGTGGACTGCGGCGCGACCTTCAGGCCGCGAGATCGGGCATCGGCGATGGCGGCCTGCACGTCGGCGACGCAGCGGGCGATCAGGATGTCGGCCGGACGCTGATCGGCATGGAGGTTCCAGGCCGTGGCGGTGATGGGGAGTGCGGTGGTGGTCATGGAAGGCAGCGTCGGGGAGGCGGCCGACCGCCGCGAATGATTCGATATGTGTCGAATCGTTCGCCGCTGGGCGCCGGCGCGCGCAGGCTCGGCCCCATGAACCTCATCCGCATCGACCACGTGTCCCTCAACGCCACCGACCGCCCTCAGACCATCGACTGGTACGCGGCCGTGCTGGGCCTGCCCGTGGGTGAGCGCGCGCGGCGCCCCGACCAGCCCGTGTTCCTCGGACCGGCCGGCGCGCAGTTCGGCCTGTTCGCCGACCGGCCGCCGGGACTGCGCCACGTCGCGCTGGCCACCGACGCGCGCTCGCAGGCCCGGATCGCGACCCGCCTCGACGCGCTGGGCGTCGCCTACCAGGCCGAGCGCCGCTCGATCTACGTGCCCGACCCCGACGGCGCGACGGTGGAGATCCTGGTCGCCGGCCCCTAGTGGTCCGCTTCTCCTTCACCGTCGAGGACCTCGCGCGCACGCGGTTCGCCGTGTCGCCGATGTGGGAGACGGTGCGCTCGCTGCTGGCCCTGCGCGACCCCTCGACCGCGGCGCTGCACGTGCCGTGGCTGCGGTCGCTCAGCGGCCGGCTCGACGGGCTCGCGCTCGAGCCGGCCGTCGCCCTGATCCCACCCCAGGGCTACATGCCCGACTTCCTCACCCCGCCCCCGGCGGGACCGCTCGGCGACATCGCGGCCGACCTCGAGGCGCTGCGGGCGACGCCGACCCGGCAGATCCGCAACGACATGCGGCTGTTCCGCGGCCAGCATCCGCGCGCCCGCGTGGCCGACGCGTGGGAGGCCCATCCGCGTCGCGAGCTCGGCCGCCTCGCGACGACGCTCGAGGCCTACTGGGAGCGGGCGGTCGCCCCGTCGTGGCCGCGCATCCGCGAGTTCCTCGACGCCGACGTCGCCCACCGCGCCCGGCGCCTGGCCGATGCCGGGCCGGCCGCGCTCTTCTCCGAGCTGCACCCCGGCGTCACCTGGCACGGCGATCACCTCGACGTCGTCGTGCCGCGCCACGAGGCGGTCATCGAGCTGCGGGGGCGCGGCCTGGTCCTCATGCCGTCGGCGTTCGCGTCGACCCGGCCGGGGACGATCGACGAGGAGCCGTGGCAGCCGACGGTCGTCTATCCCGCCCGCGGCATCGCCACGCTGTGGGACGAGGGAGCGCGCGCGCCGGAGGGACTGGGGCGGCTGCTGGGCGCGACACGCGCCGCCGTGCTCGCCGATCTCGGCGCGCCGCGCTCGACCACCGACGTCGCCCGGCGCCTGGCCCTCAGCGCGGCCAACACCTCACATCACCTCCACGCGCTGCACGCCGCGGGGCTGCTGACCCGCCGGCGCGAGGGCCGGGCGGTGCTCTACGTCCGCACGCCGCTGGGCGACGGGCTGGCCGGTTAGAGGCGGGCCAGCAGCTCGGCCACGCGCGCGCCGTGGCCGACGGCGTTGCCGGTGATCTCGATACCGACCACGCCGGGCAGCGCGAGCAGCTCATCCTCGAGCTGCTCCCAGCTCCAGCCGTCCTCGACAGGGAAGGCGGCGGGCATCAGCGCGGGATCGAGCACGTCGAGGTCCAGATGCACGAAGACGGGTCCGTCGGCCGGCGCGCCGTAGTGCACGCCGAAGCGCTCGATGTGGTCCTGCTCGCCGGGATCGACGTCCCGTGCGCCCATCAGGTGCACGCGCGACGGGTCGAACGGCTCGGTGTCGATGCCGGGATCCCACAGGCCGCAGGCGGCGGCGAGCGGCATGCCGCCGAGAAAGCCGCTGGCCGAGGTGTCGGGCGTGTTGAGGTCAGGGTGCGCGTCGAACCAGGCGACGCGCAGGCCCGGATGCAGCGCGGCCATCGCCGGGATGGTCGCCATGGCGAGGTTGCAGTGACCCGCGACGAGCAGGCGGGCTCCGCCGTCGATCGCCGTGCGGCCGGCCTCGATCGCGGGAAGGGCGCCGGGCAGGTCCTCGTCCCAACGGCCCTCGCGCGGTGGCTGGACCTCGCCGACCACCTCGGCGCCGATGAGCTCGCCGAGCTCGCGGGCGCCCTCGGCGGCGTCGTCGCGCTCGGAGGTGCGGCTGAGGATCGCTACCGCCCCTTCCACTCGGGCTCCCTCTTCTCGAAGAACGCCTTGACGCCCTCCTGGATGTCCTCGGTCGAGAACGCCAGGGTCAGGTTGTGGTGCAGGTACTCGAGCGCCTCGTGCAGCGGCATGTCCATCTGGCGGAACATCGCGTCCTTGCCGAGCTTCATCAGCACGGGCGACTTCTTGGCCAGCGAGCCCGCCCACTCCGCCACCGCGCCGGCGAACGCCTCGGGCGCGACCACCTTGTTGACGATCCCGATGCGCTCGGCCTCGCGGGCGTCGATGCGGTCGCCGAGCAGCAGCAGCTCGTTGGTCTTCTTGCGCCCGACGTTGCGGTAGATCAGCGCCATGATCATGAACGGGAAGACCCCGACGTTGATCTCGGGCGTCCCGAACGTCGCCTTCTCGTTGGCGACGATCAGGTCGCAGGCCAGCGCCAGGCCCAGCGCTCCGGCCAGGCAGTGCCCGTTGACCGCCGCGATCGACGGCTTGCCGAGCCCGCCGATGAGCTCGAAGAGGGTCGGGAACTTCGTCGTCGCCCAGTGCTTGAGGACGAGGGGCTGGTCGGCCGCGAAGCCGCTGAGGTTGCCGCCGGCGCTGAAGGTCGTCTCGTGCGTGCTGGTCAGCACGGCGCAGCGCACGGCGTCGTCCTCGCGTGCGGCGGTGAAGGCGGCGATGAGGTCGTCGAGCAGCGCGTCGGACAGCGCGTTGCGGCTGTCGGGCTGATCCATCGCGATGGTCGCCACACCGTCGGCGACGTCGTAGCGGAGGGTCTCGAAGGAGGGCATGGCGGCGGCGAGCCTACTTCGGCTTGACCGATTCGAGCGCCGCGGCGCACGCGGAGCGGACCTTGTCGGCGAAGTCGGGGGTGTACTGGCACTCGAGGACCCAGCCGTCATGGCCCTCGACGGCGCGCAGCTCGGAGGTGACCCGCTTGCCGAGGATCGTGCTCTCCCGGGCGCCGAGCGCGGTGCCTCGCCGCACGGCGACGACGTCGACCTTCGTCACCCCGGCCGCGGCGACCACGTCGCCGCGCGAGTTCCCGTTGTCGACGTCCTCCTTGGCGAACTCCGTCGGCAGCTCGAACGTGAACGGGATCGCGTCATCACGGAACGTCTTGGTTCCGCCGGCATCGCCGGTCGCCTCGCACCCCGAGAGGAGCAAGCAGAGAGTAGAAAGCGTTACTGTCCACTTCATGGCCGCTACAGAGACCGTACTGAAGCCCGACTTCGGCGCGAAGCGCCGGCACTTCATCTTCACCGACGAGCACGAGCAGCTGCGCGAGTCCATCCGCGGTTTCGTCACCAAGGAGTTCGCCCCCCACGCCGACGAGTGGGAGGAGACGACCTTCCCCGACTCGGTCTTCCCGGCGCTCGCCAAGCAGGGCTTCCTCGGCCTCGACAAGCCCGAGGAGTACGGCGGCGAGGGCGGCGACTACTTCACCTCGATCATCATGGGCGAGGAGATGGTCCACGCCAACTCCGGCGGCCTGACCATGGGCGTCGCGGTCCACACCGACATGGCGATGCCGCCGATCCTGGCGTTCGGCACCGAGGAGCAGAAGCAGGAGTGGGTCGTGCCGGCGATCAAGGGCGAGAAGATCCTCTGCCTCGGCATCACCGAGCCCGACGCCGGCTCCGACGTCTCGGGCATCAAGACGCGCGCGGTGCGCGACGGCGACGAGTACGTCATCAACGGTTCGAAGACCTACATCACCAACGGCCACCGCGCCGACGTGATCGTGCTCGTTACCAAGACCGATCCCGATGCCGGCTACGACGGCTTCACGCTGTTCCTGGTGCCGATGGACGCGCCGGGCGTCATTCGCGAGAAGCGTCTCGAGAAGCTCGGCATGCACGCCTCGGACACCGCGCTGCTGGCCTTCCAGGACGTCCGCGTCCCGGCCAGCGCCGTCCTCGGGCAGGTCGGCAAGGGCTTCTACCACATCATGTGGGAGCTCCAGGGCGAGCGGCTGATCGGCGC
>JBJMLA010000176.1:0-11965 GCA_045805505.1 Solirubrobacteraceae bacterium | reverse complement strand
TACGTCTTCATCCCGGCCGACCTCGAGGAGCAGAAGATCCTCGCGACCGGCGTCTACGGGACGAACCTCGTCAAGGTCAAGGGCAACTACGACGACGTCAACCGGCTCTGCACCGAGCTGTCCGGCGAGAAGGACGGCTGGGCCTTCGTCAACGTCAACATGAGGCCGTACTACGCCGAGGGCTCGAAGACGATCGCCTACGAGGTCGCCGAGCAGCTCGGCTGGGAGACGCCCGACCGCATCGTCGCCCCGATCGCCTCGGGCTCGCTGTTCACCAAGATCGCCAAGGGCTTCGGCGAGTGGCTCGACCTCGGTCTGGCCACCGGCGCCGTCCCCACCATGAACGGCGCCCAGGCCGCCGGCTGCTCGCCCGTCGCCACCGCGTTCGCGGCCGGCCACGACGTCTGCAAGCCGGTCAAGCCCGACACCATCGCCAAGTCGCTGGCCATCGGCAACCCGGCCGACGGCCCGTACGCCGTCGAGTTGGCCCGCCGGACCGGCGGCGGCGTCGACAGCGTCACCGACGACGAGATCAAGGCGGGCATCCGGCTGCTGGCCGAGACGACCGGCATCTTCACCGAGACCGCCGGCGGCGTGACCACCGCGACGCTGGCCAAGCTCGCCGAGCGCGGCGACATCGCCCGCGACGAGCGCGTCGTGCTCGTCATCACCGGCGAGGGCCTCAAGACCCTCGACGCGGTCCGCGGCACGTTCGAGGCCTACGAGATCGAGCCGAGCTACGACGCCTTCGAGTCCGCTGTCGGGGTGGCGGTGTGAGCGTGACGGTCAAGCTCCCGACGCAGCTGCGCGCGTCGGTCGGCGGCGCCTCGACGGTGCCCGCCGACGGCGCGACCGTCGGCGAGGTCCTCGACGCGGTCTACACCGAGCATCCCGAGCTCAAGGAGCGCATCTGCGGCGAGGACGGCGAGCTGCGCCGCTTCGTCAACGTCTACGTCAGCGGCGAGGACATCCGCTACCTCGAGGGCCTGCAGACGCCGGTCACCGACGGCGGCGAGGTCCAGATCCTCCCGGCGGTCGCGGGAGGCTGACGTAGGATCTGGCCGTGGTCGGCCGGATCCTCCAAGCGTCCCGGGACGTGCGCCTGCGCCTGTGGGCGCTGAAGGTCCGTCTGCGGCTGCGCAGGCTCGGCATGCGCGCGGACATCGCGGTCGCGCCCGGGGTGCGGTTCGAGACGCTGCCGGTGCTCGAGATCGACCCGTACTCGCCCCCCGAGGGCGGCGGGTCGCTGGGGCTGCTGATCGGGCGCGGCGTGCGCCTGGGCCGCGACCTGACGATCGACGTGCGCCTCGGCGCCGACAGCTCGCTGACCGTCGGCGAGGGCACGAACTTCCAGTCGTGGTGCCGGCTGCAGCTGCACGGCGGGTCGATGGAGATCGGCCGCAACTGCCACATTCGCGACACCGTGCAGATCAAGACCAAGAGCTCGGTGTACCTCGGCGACGGGACGGTGCTCTCGCGCGGCGCGATCGTGCACGGCGCCGCGGGTGTGCGGATCGGCGACGAGGTGGGGATCGGCGAGCGCACGAGCATCATCGACTCCGATCACGAGATCGGCGGCGACGAGGGCTTCATGCACGCGCCCGTCCGCGCGACGCCGATCGAGATCGCCGACCACGTGGTCACCGGCGCGAACTGCGTGATCCTGCGCGGCAGCCACCTGCGCGAGGGCTCGGCGCTGGCCGCGGGAGCCGTCCTCAACGGCGACGAGGTGCCGCCGGGCCACCTCGCCGGCGGCGTGCCGGCCCGCGTGCTCAAGGACCTGCGGGGGTAGCGGTCGCATGGTGCGCGTCTTCCACTGCGACGACTCCTCCGCGTTCCGCGTGCTGGTCCGCGAGATGCTCACCGACCTCGGCTCGGTCGAGATGGTGGGGGAGGCCGCGCGGCTCGACGAGGCACTGGCCAAGTTGCCCGACGCGCACCCGCACGTGGTGCTCGTCGACCTCTTCGAGCGCGAGCGCGAAGGCGAGCTGCTGACGCTGCTGCGCGAGGCGGCGCCGGGCGCGCGGCTCGTGCTCTACACCGGCATGCCCGAGAACCACGTCCCGACCGGCTTCGAGCGCCACGTGCACAAGTCCGCGCCGTTCGCCGAGCTGCACCAGACGATCATCGAGGTCGCCGGACCGGCGTGAGCGACAAGCTCACCAGCTACCGCCGCAAGCGCGACTTCGACGCGACCCCCGAGCCGGTGGGCGAGGTCGCCGACCACAGCGGCCTTCCGCGCTTCGTCATCCAGGAGCATCACGCGACGCGCCTGCACTGGGATCTGCGGCTCGAGCACGAGGGGGCCCTGGCGTCCTGGGCGGTGCCCAACGGCATTCCCGAGGACCCCAGGCAGAACCGCAAGGCCGTCCGCACCGAGGACCATCCGCTCGAGTACCTCGACTTCCACGGCGAGATCCCCAAGGGCAACTACGGCGCCGGCTCGATGACCATCTGGGATCGCGGCACCTACGAGTGCCACAAGTTCGACGACAAGAAGGTGGAGATCACCTTCCACGGCGAGCGGCTCCAGGGGCGCTACGGGCTGTTCCCCGCGGGCCAGGACCCCAAGGACTGGATGATCCACCGGATGGATCCGCCGCTCGACGCGTCGGCCGAGCCGATGCCCGAGCAGGTCGCGCCGATGCTCGCCACGGCCGGGCCGCTGCCGCGCGCCGACGACGACCGCTGGGCCTTCGAGATCAAGTGGGACGGCGTGCGGGCCATCGCGCACTCAGAGCCCGGGCGGCTGCGCTTTCACAGCCGCAACCTCAACGAGATCACCGCGCGCTATCCGGAGCTCTCGCGGCTCAACCGTGCGCTGAGCTCGCACCGGGCGATCCTCGACGGCGAGGTCGTCGCGTTCGACGCGGAGGGCCGTCCGTCGTTCGGCGCGCTCCAGGGGCGGATGCACCTGACGGGAGCGAGCCACATCAGACGGCTGGCGAGAGCCAATCCGGTCAGCTACGTGATCTTCGACCTGCTGTGGCTCGACGGCCACTCGCTGCTGCGCGAGCCCTACGAGGCGCGGCGGGCGGCGCTGGCCGATCTCGGGCTCAACGGCGAGCGCTGGCAGACACCCGACTACGTGCACGGCCACGGCGCCGAGGTCCTGGCCGCGAGCGCCGCGCAGGGTCTGGAGGGCATCGTCGCCAAGCGGCTGGACTGCCCGTACGAGCCGGGCCGGCGCAGCCGCGGCTGGGTCAAGGTCAAGAACGTCCAGCGCGAGGAGGTGGTCATCGGCGGCTGGCTGGAGGGCGAGGGGCGCCGCGGCGGCCGGATCGGCGCGCTGCTCGTCGGGCTCCCGGACGGCGAGGGCGGCGTGGCCTACGGCGGGCGGGTCGGCACCGGCTTCACCGAGGACGAGCTCGGCGCGCTGCAGGCGCGGCTGGCCCCGCTGCACACCGACCGCTCGCCGTTCACCGGCAGTGGCGTGCCGAAGAGGGCCCAGTTCGTCGTCCCGACGCTGCGCTGCGAGGTCGAGTTCGTCGAGTGGACGAGGGAAGGTCGGTTGCGAGCGCCGTCGTACAAGGGACTCGTGTCCGGTACCGGCCCGGTGATGGCGACGGCGACGCCGGTCAAGGTGGGGGGCAAGGACAAGGCGGTCGAGGTGACCGTCGACGGCCACGTCATCAAGGTCACCAATCCCGACAAGGTGCTCTATCCCCAGGCCGGCTTCACCAAGTCCGATCTCGTCGACTACTTCAGCTCCATCGCCCCGGTGCTGCTGCCCCATCTCGAGGGGCGCATGCTGACGCTCAAGCGCTACCCGACCGGGGTGGAGGGTGACTACTTCTACGAGAAGCAGTGCCCGAAGCACCGCCCGGACTGGGTGAGGACCGCCGACGTGCGCCTGGAGTCCAAGGCGATCACGTTCTGCACGGTCGACAGCACGGCGACGCTGGTCTGGCTCGCCCAGCTCGCCGACATCGAGCTGCACACGTCGCTGGCCCCCGCCGCGTCGCCGGAGCGCCCGACCATGATGGTCTTCGACCTCGACCCGGGCGCGCCGGCCGACATCGTCGAGTGCTGCGAGGTCGGGCTGTGGCTGCAGGGCATGTTCGAGAACCTGGGGCTGCAGAGCTTCGCGAAGACGTCGGGCTCCAAGGGCCTGCAGATCTACGTCCCGCTCAACGACCCCGACGTGACCTACGACGACACAAAGCCGTTCTCGAAGACCGTCGCCGAGCTGCTCGAGGCCGAGGCGCCCGAGAAGGTCGTCTCACGCCAGCGCAAGGACCTGCGCGGCGGCAAGATCCTCGTCGACTGGTCCCAGAACGACGAGCACAAGACGACGGTCAACGTCTACTCGACCCGGGCCAAGGACCGGCCGACGGTCTCGGCGCCGGTGACGTGGGACGAGGTTCGCGCGTGCCACGAGGCGCGCGACGCGCAGGTGCTGACCTTCACGACCGAGGACGTGCTGCGCCGCGTGACGAGCGAGGGCGACCTCTTCGCGCCGGTGCTCTCCCTGAGCCAGCGGCTGCCGAAGCTGTGATCGAGGATCCCCTCCGGGTGACCCGCAGCGTGGCCATCCCGCTCGCCGAGATCGAGCTGCGTGCGAGCCGGTCGTCCGGCCCGGGAGGCCAGCACGCCAACGTGACGTCCTCGCGCATCGAGGCGGTCTTCGACGTCATGGCCTCCGAGGCGCTGACCGACGAGCAGAAGGCCCGCATCCGCAACCGCTGCGGCCCGCGCGTCACCGCGGTCGCCCAGGACGCCCGCAGCCAGCTGCGCAACCGCGAGCTGGCGCTCACCCGCCTGCGCGACCGCCTGGCCACCGCGCTGCACGTCCCGCGAGCGCGCCGCGAGACCAAGCCGTCGCGCGCCGCCAAGGCCCGGCGCCTCGACGCCAAGCGGCGCCAGAGCACCAAGAAGCAGAACCGCCGGCTGCCGCCGGGGGACTAGGACGGTTCCGGATACCCTGCGGACCCACGCGCCCGTAGCTCAGCTGGATAGAGCGCTGGTTTCCGGTACCAGAGGCCGGGGGTTCGAATCCCTCCGGGCGCGCCTTCTTCTTCCGCTACCTTTGGTCACGATGCGAACCCGGCGCGTCCTGACCCTTCTTGGCTGCGCGCTGGCTCTGGCGCCGGCGGCATCGGCGCAGGCCGACAACATCCCACCGACGGCCATCGCGGTCGACGACGAGGGCACGTCGTTCGTCGGCAACGGCTCGACGGGCGAGATCCGCGTCTACGACAACACCGGGGTGCTCGTCGACGCCTGGGGCGAGCCGGGGCAGGGCGCCGGCCAGATCGGCGGCGTCATCGCGCTGGACCTCAACCCGGACGGCGACCTGGTGATCCTCGACACCTACAACCGCGTCCAGGAGTTCACGCCCGACGGCACGCTGGTGCGCGGAGCGGCGCTGCCGCTCTGCACCAAGGGCACGGCGCCGTCGGCGCCGGGGCTCGGCGGCATCGACGCCGCGGGCTCGACGGTGTGGGTCTCGTCGCCGTGCTCGGATCTCGTCTACCGGCTGAACGCCGACCTCACGGTCGCCGGCCAGTTCGCCGTCAGCTCGCCGCGCGGGCTCTACGCCCAGGGCAGTCGCCTCTACGTCGCGCGCTGGAACGCCTCGGACGTCGGCATCTACGACTTCAGCGGGGTCCTGCAGGGCACGCGGCCGGTCGGCGGTCAGCCCACCGACGTGTTCACCGACATCTACAACGTCCTGCACGTCGCCGACATCTCCCACGACGTCATCCACATGTACGGCGGTGACGGCGTCGAGTTCCGCACGCTCGGGCGCCCCGGCTCCAACCCGGGCGACCTCGACGACGTCTATCAGTTCGACGTCGTCGGCCAGACCGGCGCCAACGGCGCCGGGGACCTCTACCTCGCCGACTACGACAACGCGCGCATCCAGCGCTGGAACTCGTTCGGTTCGACGCTCTTCGCGACCAAGGTCGACGGCGGCTCAACGCCCCCGCCGCCTCCGCCCCCGCCGCCGCCGGGCGCGCGCGTGGGCGTCACGGTCAACGACGCGGGTGCCTTCTCCGGCTCCCGCACCGTCACGCTGACGATCACGCCGCTGACCGGCGCAACGGGCGTGGTCATCTCCAACGACGGTGGCTTCGGCACTGCGAGCGAGCTGCCGCTCGCCGGCGATCGTCACTACACCTGGACGCTGTCCACCAGCGGCGCCGAGCGCCTGCCCAAGACCGTCTACGTGCGGTTCACCGGCGGTGGCGTCGACGACACCAAGACGTTCACCGACGACATCGTCCTGGACCTGCGCCCGCCGGCGATCGTCAGCGCCTCGCAGTCCCAGGGGGGCGCCCGCGCCGTCGCCGCGGCGGTCAAGCAGGTCAAGGTCCGGGTCCGGGCCAAGGACTCGCTCTCGGGCGTCGGCTCGCTGCAGTTCGCCGCGACCCCCGGCGCGACCCGCGTGGCGAGCGTCCGCTACCGCAAGACGGTCAGCGTCCCGGCGCCGCAGGCGCGGTACGTCCGGGCGGTCGACCGCGCCGGGAACGCCGGCAAGTGGCGCAGGATCAAGCGGGGCTAGCCGCCACCTCGCTGGTGCAGAACGCGCACCGGCGAGCCGCCACCGGGATGTCCGAGAGGCACTGCGGGCACTCGTGAGTGGGCGAGTCGACCTTCGGCTCGGGCCGCAGCCGGTCGAGCAGCAGGTTGACCGGCTTGATGACCAGGAAGAACACGACGGCCGCCACGATCACGAACGTGAGCAGCGCGTTGATGAACTCGCCGTAGGCAAACCGGCTGTCGTTGATGGTGAAGGCGAGCTGCGAGAAGTCGCGCTTGCCGACGACGGCCGCGATCAGCGGCGTGATCATGCTGCTGACCAGCGTGTTGACCACCGCGGTGAACGCCGCGCCGATGACGACTGCGACGGCCAGATCGACGAGGCTGCCGCGCAGGATGAACTGCCGGAACTCTTTGAGCATGGGGAGCATCGTTACGCTCGATCCCGATGGATCTTTCGCTCCTGTTCGCCGGCACGGCCGGTTCGGTGCCGAGCGCCCGCCGCAGCCTGCCGGCGCTGCTGCTGCGGCGCGGCGGCGAACGGGTGCTGTTCGACTGCGGCGAGGGGACCCAGCGCCAGCTGCTGCGCCTCGGCGGGCTGCCCGACGTCACCCACATCTTCATCACCCATTTCCACGCCGATCACTGGCTCGGCCTGCCGGGGATGCTCAAGACCTTCGAGCTGCGCGACCGCGACCGGCCGCTGACCGTTCTGGGACCGCCCGGCCTGCGCGACCTCATGCGCCGCATGGACTTCGTGATCGGCAAGCTCGGCTATCCGCTCGACGTCCGTGAGCTCGAGCCGGGGGAGACCGTGCGCTGGGACGACTGGTACGTCGCCCCGTTCCCCGTCGACCACCGCGGCGCGAACTGCTTCGGCTACGCGATCGTCGAGGACGCGCGGCCCGGGCGCTTCGACGCCGAGCTGGCCGCGCGGCTCGGCGTCGCGCCCGGTCCCGACTTCGGCCGGCTGCAGGCGGGCGAGACCGTCGGCGGCGTGCGGCCCGATCAGGTGATCGGCGAGGACCGCGCCGGGCGCAAGATCGTGCTGTCGGGCGACACCCGCCCGTGCGACGCGCTGCGGGTCGCCGCGCACGAGGCCGACGTGCTCGTCCACGAGGCCACCTTCACCGACGAGCTCGCCGACCGCGCCGCGACGATGCGTCACAGCACCGCGCGCCAGGCCGCGCAGATCGCCCTGGACGCCCAGGTCAAGATGCTCGTGCTGACCCACCTCTCGAGCCGTTACGCGGGCGCCGAGGTGGCCGAGGAGGCGCGCGAGGTCTTCGCTGCCACCGAGGTCCCGCGCGACGGCGACTCCGTCGAGATCCCGCTGCCCGAGCGCGGCGACCCGGTGCTCGTCAGGCCCCAGCGGCGCGACCCGCGACCGGTGGCGGCGTCGTGAGCCGCACCTCGCTGATCCTCGGCGGCGCCTGCGGGTTCCTGCTCGGCGTGCTGGTCGTCATCGCCTTCGGGGGCGCCGACACGAAGACCGAGACCGTGGTGCGCAACCGGACCGTGACCGTGGCCAGCCCGACGCTGACCAACGGCGGCACGGTGATCGTCCAGACCGCGGTCCCGGCGCTGGTCGGCGAGCGGCTCGACGTCGCCAAGGACCGGCTCGGCCGCTCGGGCTTCGACCCCGACGTCGACGGCGGCGGCGTGTTCGGCATCGTCGTCGACTCCAACTGGGAGGTCGTCAGCCAGGACCCGGGCCCCGGCGTGATGCTCGAGCAGGGCTCGAGCGTCCACATCCGGGTCGAGAAGCGCTAGGCGCCGTAGACCGGGCGCCAGACCACGCCCGGCCGGGTGGCCGAGCGCGTCGAGGCGGATGCGGCGGATGCGGCGGAGGAGCGGTGTGGCGTGACCGCCGGGGCGTCGAGCGCCTCGATCTTCGCGAGCAGCGCATCGCGCTGGGCCTGAAGCTCGTCCTCGCTGAGCAGGCGACCGCCCTTGGGGGTCGTGGCGGGAGCGGCGTCGCGCAGCGCGCGGGCCAGACGCGCGTCGGCGAGCCGCCCCTCCAGCGTGGCGATCTCGGCGCGCAGCGCACGGCGGCGGGCGGCGGGCTCGGGATCGGCGACGCGCCCGGCGTAGAGGGCGGCGGCGAGCTCGCGAGGATCGAGGCCGGCCTCGGCAGCCTCGGCCAGCGCGCGGCGGGCGACGCCGGCCAGGCGGTCGTCGGTTGGACCGTGGTCGGCGACGAACGTCCCGCGGCCGTGCTCGACGCGGATCAGGCCCTCGGTCTCGAGGCGCGCGTAGACGGTGCGGGCGGTGTTGATGTTGACGCGGGCCGATGCGGCGATCTCGCGCACGCTGGGCAGCCGGTCACCGGCGCCGAGCTCGGAGATCGCCGAGCGCAGCGCCCAGCCGAGCTGGACCCCCAGTGGGATGTCGCTGTCGCGATCGAGCCGCAGGTCCACGGTGTGAGTGTACGGGACAACCATCACAGCAACTGTGTTAGTGTGCTGGCACAGTCGTCATCAGGTTGCCGCCACGATGATCACCACCACCTCAGACCGCATCTACGGACCCGTGCGCGAGCTCTTCACCGAGCTCGGCGACATGATGATCCTCACGGGCAAGACCGTCGTCTCGGCCCTGCGTCCGCCGTATCCCTACGGCGGGGAGTTCCTCGGCCAGTTCCTCTTCGCCCTGCGGCTGTGCTGGTTCCCGCTGCTGGTCAGCACCGTCTCGGTGTCCTACGCGGTGCCGGGGATGCAGGCCGCGAACTTCCTCGTGCTGTTCGGCGCGCTGGACCGGATGGGCGGGTTCTTCGTCCTGGCGGTCATCCGCGAGTTCGCGCCGCTCGTGGTGGCGATCATCGTCGCCGGCGTGGCGGGGACGGCGATCACCGCCGACCTCGGCGCGCGCAAGATCCGCGAGGAGCTCGACGCGCTGCAGGTCCTCGGCGTCGACCCGGTCAAGAACCTGGTGGTGCCCCGCTTCCTCGCGCTGATGCTGGTCACCGGGCTGCTCGACATCTACGCGATCATCTTCGGGGTGACCGGGGGCGTCATCGCGTCGCTCTACAACGGCGCGCCGCTCGGTCCGTTCTTCGCGACGTTCTTCACCAACGCCAGCACCACGGACCTGTGGGCGAGCGTCGTGAAGTGCACGTGCTACGGGGCGATCGTGGCCATCGTCTGCTGCTACAAGGGCATGACGACGTCGGGCGGCGCGGAGGGCGTGGGCCGCTCGGTCAACCAGGCGGTCGTCATCTCGCTGATGACCGTCGCGGCGTTCAACTTCGTCTTCACCCAGACCCTGCTGGCGACGCATCCGGAGATCCAGGTGATCCGGTGAGGGTCGCGCTGCTCGCCGAAACCGAGGAGCTCCTCGCCGCGCGGCGCGAGCTGCGCCGCCAGATCGCTTTGCTCGAAGCTCGCGGCGGGAGGGCATCGGGAACGGGGGAGGGACCACGGCTGCTGTCGCTCGGCGAGCTCGAGGCGGTCCGCGACGCGCTGGCGGCATCGAGTGGACAGTTGAGGGCTTCCAGGGACCACAAGTGTCCACTCGACGGTGCGCGGGGGCGGTTCGAGGCGATGGTGGCCGATCCGGCCGGCCACCGGCGCACCACGGTTTCCCTCGCTGAGCTGGGCCTTCCCGGCTGCGGCTCCTACCGGGTCAAGCCCCGGCTGGGCATCATCGGGATGCTCGCCGGCTGGTGGCAGATCACCCTGAGCTCTGGCTGTCCCTAGCCGCTGCTACGGTTACCGAAATCGCACCTTTAACCCGGTCCCGTGAGGCCAGGAAGGTCGGACAAGCACGATGTCAGAAGAGAAGGTCGTCCTGGACAGGGACGACATGCGGCGCACCCTGGTGCGCATCGCCCACGAGATCGTCGAGGGCAACGCGGAAGGCCACGAGCTGGCCATCGTCGGGATCCACCGGCGCGGCGCGGTGCTCGCGACGCGGGTCCACCGGCTGGTCGCCGACCTGCTCGACGACGACGTGCCGCTCGGCGACCTCGACATCGGCTTCTACCGCGATGACGTGGCGGATCCGGCCCGCCCGCCCGCGCCGGTGATCCACGCATCGCACATCGACTTCGACGTGACGGGCAAGACGGTGGTCATCGTCGACGACGTCCTCTACACCGGCCGGACGGTGCGCGCCGCCATCGAGGCGCTGTTCGACTACGGACGGCCCGAGCGCGTGCAGCTGGCCGTGCTGGCCGATCGCGGCCACCGCGAGCTGCCGATCCGCCCCGACTACGTGGGCAAGAACCTTCCGACCTCGCGCCACGAGCGGGTCAACGTCCGGGTGGACGAGCTCGACGGCACCGACGAGGTCGCCATCACCATGGAGGAGGCGGTCGTATGAGGCACCTGATCTCGATCGAGGATCTCGATCGCGAGGGCATCGAGCGGATCGTCGGCCAGGCGCAGCGCTTCGCCGAGGTCTCCGACCGCGAGATCAAGAAGGTCCCGGCCCTGCGCGGCCGCATGGTCCTCAACCTGTTCTACGAGGCCAGCACGCGGACGCGCTCGAGCTTCGAGCTGGCCGCCAAGCGCCTCAGCGCCGACGTCGTCAACTTCGCGGCATCGGGCTCGAGCGTCGAGAAGGGCGAGTCGCTCAAGGACACGATCCTCACGCTCGGCGCGCACAAGCCCGACGCGATCGTCATCCGCACCCCGTGGGCCGGCGCCGCCGAGCTGGTCTCGCAGTGGACGAGCGCGGCGATCGTCAACGCCGGCGACGGCAAGCACGAGCACCCCACGCAGGCGCTGCTCGACATCTACACGCTGCACCGCCGCCTCGGCGGGATCGACGGCGCGAACATCTGGATCGTCGGCGACGTCGCGCACTCGCGCGTCGCGCGCTCGAACATCCTCGCCTTCCAGAAGATGGGCGCGAAGGTCACGGTCGCCGGGCCGCCGACGCTGATCCCGCGCGGCATCGAGGCCATGGGCTGCGCCGTCCGCTACACGCTCGACGACCTCAGCGAGGCCGACGTCGTCTACGCGCTGCGGATGCAGAAGGAGCGGATGACCGACAGCTACGTGCCCTCGATCCGCGAGTACGCGAGCGTCTACCAGATCGACGGCCGCCGCCTGAGCGCGCGCCAGGTGCTCATGCATCCCGGCCCGGTCAACCGCGGGGTCGAGCTCTCCGGCGACGTCGTCGACTCGCCGCAGGCCGTCATCACCCAGCAGGTCGAGGCGGGCGTGGTCGTCCGCATGGCCGTCCTCTACGAGCTGCTCGCCGGGCGCTCGGCCCCGCGGCCCGCGCTCACGACGGCCCACGGCGGCGCAGAGAGCTGGACGGGGTCGACGGGCCCGTCGGTCCCGGCGGGCGCACGCGGAGCAGGCGCCTGATGCTCGACCACCGTCCCACCGCGCCCGCCGACGTCCTCATCCGCGGCGCCCACGTGCTCGACCCCCGCACCGGGATCGACGAGACGCTCGACGTGCTCATCCGCGGTGGCGAGATCGCCGGCCTCGGCACCGACCTGGAAAGCCCCGGCGAGGTCATCGAG
>JBJMLA010000175.1:0-33955 GCA_045805505.1 Solirubrobacteraceae bacterium | reverse complement strand
GTGCGCGTGCCGCTCTACCACCCGGGCAAGGAGAAGGCCACGCGGATGGAGCTGCGCTGCCCGGATCCGGCGTGCAACCCGTACCTGACCTTCGCGGCGCTGCTGCAGGCGGGCCTCGAGGGCATCGAGCACGGCTACGAGCTGCCCGAGCCGATGGAGAAGAACCTCTACCACCTGGCCCCGGACGAGCGGCGCCGGCTGGGCATCGAGCAACTGCCCGAGACGCTCGGCGAGGCGATCGAGATCACCGCGGAGTCCGAGCTCGTGCTGCGGACGCTGGGCGAGCACATGTTCAACCGCTTCGTCGAGATCAAGCGCCGCGAGTGGGAGGACTACCGCGTCCAGGTCACCCAATGGGAGCTCGACCGGTACTTGCCTGTCCTGTGATCGGGTAGCGCCCAGTCATGGGCATCGAAAACAGCGGGACGTTCAAGATCGGCGGCGACCTCGAGGTGCACCGCCTCGGGTACGGCGCCATGCAGATCACCGGCGAGGGGATCTGGGGCCCGCCCGAGGACCACGACGGAGCGATCGCCGTGCTTCGGCGCGCCCGCGAGCTCGGTGTCGACTTCATCGACACCGCCGACTCCTACGGCCCGTTCGTCTCCGAGGAGCTCATCCACGAGGCGCTGCATCCGTACGGCGACGTCGTCGTGGCGACCAAGGGCGGCCTGACCCGCCACGGTCCCAACCAGTGGCCGATCCTCGGCCGGCCCGAGTACCTGCGCCAGTGCTGCCTGATGAGCCTGCGCCGGCTCGGCCTCGAGACGATCGAGCTGTGGCAGCTGCACCGCATCGATCCCAAGGTCGACCGCGCCGAGCAGTTCGGGACGCTCAAGCAGCTCCAGGACGACGGCCTCGTCAGGCATCTCGGGCTCTCGGAGGTCACCGTCGAGGACATCAAGGAGGCCCAGGAGGTCTTCGAGGTCACGACGGTCCAGAACCTCTACAACCTCGGCAACCGCCAGTCCGAGGACGTCCTGGACTACTGCGAGGAGCAGGGCATCGGGTTCATCCCCTGGTTCCCGCTGAACTCCGGCTCGCTGGCTCAGCCGGGCGGCCCGGTCGCCGAGGCCGCGGCCAAGCACGACGCGACCGCCGGCCAGGTCGCGCTGGCCTGGCTGCTGGCGCGCTCCCCGGTCATGCTCCCGATCCCGGGCACCAAGTCGGTCGCCCACCTCGAGGAGAACCTCGCGGCGGCCGACCTCGAGCTGACCCAGGACGAGCTGGCGGCCATCGAGCAGGCCGCGGGCTAGACGAGGGCACGGACCGCCGCGGCGATCTGCGCGCGCAGCTCCGGGTCGGTGACGCGACCGTCAAGGACGTCCGCTCGCGCGACCGGTATCCGCGCAACGGCGGCCTCGACGATCGTGGCGTCGACGTAGCGCAGGACCTTGCGAAGCGAGTCGTGGGCGTCCGCTCCGCCGGTCGGGGCGGCGGCCGAGGACGCGTTGATCCACGCGACCGGCCGGCCGTTGAACTCGACCCCGCCGACGGTCCACTCCAGGAGGTTCTTCAGCGCGCCGGGCAACGCGCCGGCGTACTCGGGCGTGCAGATCAGCACGGCGTCTGCCGCCGCCACCGCGGAGCGCAGCGCGATGACCTCCGCGGGGAGCGGGTCGTGATCGTCGTCGGGGTTGAAGTGCGGCAGGCGCGCCATGCCGTCGTACCAGCCGGCCTGCACGCCGTCCGGCGCGACGTCGGCCGCGGTGCGCAGGACGGCCTCGTTGACCGACCCCGCGCGCAGGCTTCCGCAGAGCAGCAGGATCCGGCGGTCGGGGACTGCGGCGGCCATGGCCGCCAAGGTAGTCCGGAACACATCGAGACACGGTCCGGATGACCGTCGGCCGAGTACTCTCGCGCCATGTCGCATCACCGAGAGATCGTCACCGCCGAGGGCGCCCCGGAGGCGCTCGGGCCCTACAGCCACGCGGTCAAGAGCAACGGGCTGCTGTTCTGCTCCGGGCAGATCCCGATCGACCCCGCGACGGGCGAGCTCGTCGAGGGCGAGGCGCGGATCCAGGCCCGCCAGTGCCTGGTCAACCTGCAGACGGTCTGCGAGGCCGCGGGCGCCGAGCTCGCCGACGCCGTGCGCACCACCGTCTGGCTGCGCGACATGGGCGCCTGGGGCGGGGTCAACGAGGTCTACGCCGAGTTCTTCGAGAGCGACCCGCCGGCGCGCGTGGCCATCGCCGTCGCCGCGCTGCCCAAGGGCGCCGACGTCGAGATCGACGCCATCGTCGCCCTGCCTGGCTGATGCCCGATCCGGCGGCCGCCGACGTCGACCGCGCCCGGACGGCGATCGGCGATGTCGCGCGGCACACGCCGGTCCTGCCCAGCGCCACGCTGACCGAGCAGTGCGGCGGCGAGGTCGCGCTGAAGGCCGAGTCGCTGCAGCGGACCGGCTCGTTCAAGATCCGCGGCGCGCTCAACAAGCTCGCCGCGCTCGGCGAGGAGGGATGTGCCAAGGGCGTCGTGGCGGCCAGCGCCGGCAACCACGCGCAGGCGCTGGCCTTCGCCGCCCGCTCGCGCGGGGTGCCGTGCGAGGTCCTGATGCCGCGTGCCGCGCCGATCGCCAAGGTCGAGGGCGCCGAGGCGCTGGGCGCGAAGGTGACCATCGGCGGCGACAGCGTCGACGAGTGCCTGCGCGCGGCCACCGCACGAGCGGCGGAGACCGGCATGGCGTTCGTGCACCCGTTCGACGATCCCGACGTCGTCGCAGGTCAGGGCACGCTGGGGCTCGAGCTGCTCGCCGACGTGCCCGATCTCGCGAAGGTCGTCGTCCCGGTGGGTGGCGGGGGGCTGGCCAGCGGCATCGCCATCGCCGTCAAGGCGCAGCGCCCCGACGTGGAGGTCGTCGGTGTGCAGGTCGACTCGCCGCGGTCGATCGCCGACGGCATCGCGGTCAAGCACCTCGGCGAGCTGACCAAGCGGCTGCTCGACCGCTGGGTCGACGACCTCGTCTTCGTCCCCGAGGACGACATCGCCGAGGCCATCGTGCTGCTGATGGAGAAGGCCAAGCTGGTGGTCGAGGGCGCCGGCGCGGTCGGCGCCGCGGCGCTGCTGGGCGGCCGCACCGGCGCGGCCGCGTCCGGGACGACGGTGGTGGTGCTGTCGGGTGGCAACGTCGATGCCGGGCTGCTCGCCGAGGTCGCCCGCCGTCACGAGACGCTCTCGGGGCGCCGGCTCGTGGTCTTCACGCGCGTCTCGGATCGCCCGGGCTCGCTGGCCCAGCTGCTGGCCTGCGTGGCCGAGAGCGGCGCGAACCTGCTGGAGGTCCAGCACATGCGCGAAGGCGTGGACCTGCACGTCCGCGAGACCGCGGTGCAGCTCGTGCTCGAGACGCGCGGCCGCGATCACGCCCAGCGGGTGCTGGCCGCGATCGGCGCCGCGGGCTACGAGACGACTACTCCGGCGTGACGTAGGCGCCGCTGATGCCGCCGTCGATCAGGAAGGTCGAGGCGGTCATGAACGACGACTCGTCCGAGGCCAGGAAGACCACGCCGTTGGCGATCTCGGCGGGCTTGCCGAAGCGGCCCATCGGGATGTGCACGTAGCGGCGCGCCGCCTTCTCCGGGTCCTTGGCGAACAGCTCGAGCAGCAGTGGCGTCTCGACCGGGCCGGGGCACAGCGCGTTGACGCGCACGCCACGGCGCGCGAACTCGACGCCGAGCTCGCGGCTGAGCGCCAGCACGCCGCCCTTCGACGCGGTGTAGGAGATCTGCGAGGTCGCGGCGCCGAGCACGGCGACGAACGACGCGGTGTTGATGACCGAGCCGCCGCCCGTCTCGAGCAGGTGGGGGATCCCGTGCTTGCAGCACAGGAAGACCGACTCGAGGTTGACGCGCTGGACGCGCTGCCACGCCTCGAGGGTCGTGTCGAGCACCGACGCGTCGTCGTCGGGCGAGATGCCGGCGTTGTTGAACAGCACGTCGATGCGGCCGAACTCGTTGCGCGTCTGCTCGAACATGTCCTTGACGCGGCCCTCGTGGGTCACGTCGACCTGCAGCGAGAGGTCGCCGGGCGCCCCCTCCAGATGGTCGACGCCGACGACCTTCGCGCCCTCGCGCTGGAACGCCTCGACCGTCGCGGCCCCGATGCCGCCCGCGGCGCCGGTGACGACGCAGACCTTGCCCTCTAGACGGCCCATGAGATGGTCTTGACCTCCGTGTAGTGATCGAGGGCGTGCGGGCCGAGCTCGCGGCCGACGCCTGACTGCTTGAAGCCGCCGAACGGGGTGGAGACGCGTACGGAGGTGTTGGAGTTGATGCTCAGCACACCGGTCTCGATGGCGCGGGCCACGCGCAGCCCGCGGGCCCCGTCACGCGTCCAGATCGAGCCCGACAGCCCGTAGATCGTGTCGTTGGCCAGCCGGATGGCCTCCTCCTCGTCGCGGAACGGGATGACGACGGCGACCGGGCCGAAGATCTCCTCGACGGCGGCGCGGTCGGTGTTCGACACGGGCGCCAGCACGGTGGGCGGGAACCAGTAGCCGGGGCCGTCGGGTGCCGTGCCGCGGATCGCCACGGGGGCGTCGGCGGTGACGAAGGAGGCGACGCTCTCGCGCTGGCCGGCGGAGATCAGCGGCCCCATCTGGGACTCCTCGTCGAGCGGGTCGCCGACCTTGATGCCCTCGACCGCGGACTCCAGCGCCTCCATGAAGCGATCCATCGCCGAGTGCTCGACGAGGATCCGCGAGCGCGCGCAGCAGTCCTGGCCGGCGTTGCCGAACACGGCGAGCGGCGCCATGGCCGCCGCCTTCTCGAGGTCGGCGTCGGCAAAGACGACGTTGGCCGACTTGCCGCCCAGCTCGAGCGTCACGCGCTTGATGGTCTGCGCGGCGCCGGCGGCGATCGAGCGGCCGACCTCGGTCGAGCCGGTGAACGCCACCTTGGCGACGTCGGGGTGCTCGACGAGCCGCTGCCCGCACACCGAGCCGGGCCCGGCGACGACGTTGAGCACGCCCTCGGGCAGCCCGGCCTCGACGGCGACGCGCTCGAGGCGCAGCGCCGTGAGCGGGGTCAGCTCGGCGGGCTTGAGCACGACGGAGTTGCCGGCCGCGAGCGCAGGGCCGAGCTTCCAGGCCGCGATGGTCAGCGGGAAGTTCCACGGCGTGATCAGCGCGACGACGCCGAGCGGCTCGCGGACCGTGAAGGCCAGGCCGTTGGCGATCGGGATGGTGTCGCCGAGCAGCCGCTCGGGCGCCCCGGCGTAGTAGCGGAACACCTCGACGACCATCTCCATCTCGCCGCGCGCGTCGCCTATCGGCTTGCCCGCGTTGCGCGCCTCGAGGACCGCGAAGGCCTCGAGGTCGCGCTCGACGGCATCGGCCAGCCGCCGCAGCAGCGTGGCGCGGTCGGCCGGTGCGACCGCGCGCCAGGCGGGATAGGCCGCCTTGGCGCGGGCCACGGCGGCGTCGACCTCGTCGACACCGCCGCGCGGAATGGTCTCGAGGACCCGCTCGGTGGCGGGCTCGAGGACCTCGAGGGTGCTGGACACCTAGCTGACGGTAGAAGGCCCGGAGTGCGGCTCGCCCAGCTCCGCGTCGAGCTCGGCGATCGTGCTCTTGGGGCCCTTGAACGTGTTCTTTGCGCTGACGAGCCACCAGACGGTGACCGCCAGGATCACGGCGCCCGTCACGATCGGGGCGTAGTTGACCGACTTCCACGTGAAGTCGTCGTTCCACGGCACGCCCGAGTGCAGGGTCGGCAGCATGAAGACGACGGCGACGATGGCCACCTCGGCCACCGCGAGCGGGTTCATCCACCGGTACTTGTTGCCCAGTGTCCACGGGCCCGGCTCGAACGCATCGCCCTGACGCCAGCGCAGGAAGATCGGGATGACGTAGGCGATGTAGAGCCCGATCACCGCGATCGACACGACGGCGTAGAACGCGACGGGCACGTAGACGCCGCCGTTGTTGGACGGGAAGTAGGCCGGGATCGTGATGATCGCGCCGATGACCGCCATGAAGATGACGGCGGCGGCGGGCACCTTGCGCGAGTTGACCTTGCTCCAGATGCGCGAACCGGGGATCGCGCCGTCGCGGCTGAACGCGTAACACATGCGTGACGCGCTGGTCAGGCAGGCGGCGCCGCAGAACAGCTGGCCGACGGTCGAGATGATCAGGATGATCTTGAACCAGCTCGACGTCAGGGCGTCCTGGAGGATCGCCACCGAGACGTACTGGCCGGCCGCGGCCTGCTCGTTGATGGAGTCGACGTTCTGGACGGCGAACGTCAGCGCCAGCAGCAGGATGTAGCCGAAGATCGCCGAGTAGAAGATCGACCGCCACACGCCCTTGGCCGCGTTGTCGGCGGCCCCGTGCGTCTCCTCGGAGATGTGCGCGCACGAGTCATAGCCGGTGATCGTGTACTGGGTCAGCAGGAAGCCGAGCGGCAGGACGTAGAACCAGAAGCCCACGTTGCCCGTCGATCCGCCGAACAGCCCCGAGTTGTTGAAGCGCTCGGTGAACACGAAGTCCGCGCTCGCGTGATGGTCCGGGACGAAGATCAGCGCGCCGATGATCAGCGCGACGCCGGCGACGTGCCACCAGACCGAGATCCCGTTGATGCGGGCGACGAGGTGACTGCCGGCGATGTTCACCAGCACGTGGAACGCCAGGATGATCAGGAAGAGGAAGAACGTGCCGTGGAAGAACGCCGTGGCGCTGCCCAGCGCGTTGAAGGTGTTGACGTCGTAGGCGCCGAGCGTGGTGTTGAGGAACAGCGCCGCGCCGTAGTCGACCGAGGCCGTGACGGCGATCAGGCCGATGAGGTTGAACCAGCCGGTGAACCAGCCCCAGACGGGGCCGCCCATCTTGGCCGCCCACCAGTAGATGCCGCCGGCCGTGGGGTAGGCCGAGACGAGCTCGGACATGCACAGGCCGATGATGAGGATGAAGACCGAGATCAGCGGCCAGCCCCATGAGATCGCTACGGGACCGCCGTTGTTCCACGCCTGGCCGTAGGTCGTGAAGCACCCGGCCAGGATCGAGATGATCGTGAACGAGATCGCGAAGTTCTGGAAACCGCTCCAGCTGCGACTCAGCTCCTGCTTGTAGCCGAGCTCGGCAAGTCGCGCTTCGTCCTGGTCGACCGGCTTCGGGTCAACAACGGCTCCTGACACCCCGACTCCCTTCGTAGCGGTAAAAGGTCCGGAGGGCCGACCATACGGCGAGTCAAGGACGGATGTCAATGGACGCGCGGGCCAGTCCTGAGACCAACACGAGACTGACAGCGGCGAACGCCGCGCTTACGGTCACGACATGGGATTTCTCAAGCAGATGAAGGACCTCAAAGACACCGTCAACGCGGCGCCGGGCATGGTCGATCAGGCCATGCAGCTCAAGGCACAGGCGGAGCAGATGCAGGTCGCCCAGCAGGACGCGGCCCAGCAGGCGATGCAGCAGGCGATGGCCGCGACCGCTGCTCCGGCGGCTCCCGCCGCGGCGGGCGACTTCGCGCCGATCGCCGGCGTCTCGCTCGAGCTCTACGCCGAGGTCTCACGCGGCCTCGCCGACTACAACTACGACCAGACCAAGGCCGTGGAGCTCGCCGTCGCCAAGGGCATCGCCGCGAGCGACTGGCAGACCGCGATGGACGGCTGGAACGCCCGCATGACCAACCAGGCGGTGGCGCAGCGCTTCAACGCGCTCTACACCGGCCGGGCGGTCTGAGCATGGGCTTCTTCAAGAGCATCAACGAGCTCAACAAGCAGGCCAAGGAGATGGACAAGACGTTCCATCCCGGCCAGATGATGGCCGACGGCCAGGCCAAGATGGCGGCGGCCACGGCCATGATGGCGGCGCAGACCCAGGCCGCCAACGCGTCGGCCAACGGCCTCGACGCGACGGCCACCGTCGTCGCGTTGCGCCAGGGCACGGCGATGATCAACATGCAGCCGCTCGTCGAGATCGACCTGACGGTCATCGCGCCGGGGCGCCCGCCGTACCCGGCGACGGTCAAGCAGGTCATCGACCAGGTCAGCCTTGCCCGGCTGACGCCCGGTTCGTCTGTCGCGGTCAAGGTCGACCCTGTGGATGCCGGCTCGGTCTGGATCGACCTGATGCGCGCGATCGCATGAGGCCGCGGCCGGCGTGGGCCGGTATCGCCGTCGGGGCCGCCGGGTTCGCCGGCGGCCTGGTGGCGACCTACACCGGCATGCGCGACGTCATCCAGACCACCGGCGGCTCGTGCGCGAGCGGCGGCCCGTACGAGATCAGCCGGCCGTGCCCGCAGGGCGACGCCGAGCTGCTGCTGGGCGTCCTCGGCATGGTGGTCGCGGGCTTCGTGCTCGCGGGCTTCGTCTCGCGGTGCGACGGCTCGGTCACGGGGGTGGGGCTCGTCATGTGGGCGGCCCTGTTCGGCGCGCTGGGGTTCAACTTCCTCGACGTCGGCGAGTCGCTCGTCATGGGCGGCATCTTCGAGCTGATGGCCCTCGGCGGGCTGATCCCGGCGATCGTGCTGATGGTCGGCTGGCTGCGCCACCCGGAGGAGCACGGCAAACCGGTCTTCGACTACTCCGGCATCGTCGTGGCGACGCGCTCGCGCCGCTAGCGCGGCAGCAGGCCCGCGAGCACGTGCTCGGTGCCGCGCACGTGCTCGGCCATGACGCTCGTCGCGCGCGTTCCGTCGTGGGCGCGGATGGCAGCGAGCAGCCGGGCGTGCTGCTCGTTGGCGTTGGCCAGGACCTCGGGCGGATGAGCGATGTGGGCGATGAGGTCGGTCATCGAGCCCTGCGCCTCGGTGGCCAGCACGACGAGGCTGCGGCTGCCGGTGGTCTCGGCCAGCCCGATGTGGAAGCGCACGTCGGCCTGCCGGTACTCGCCGAAGTCCTCGATCATGTCGTCCATCTCGGCGACGAGTGCGACGAGCGGCTCGAGGCGCGCGGGATCGGCGCGGTCGGCGGCCAGCGCGGCGACGCCGAGCTCGACGGCGAGGCGCACGTCGCACGCATCGCGCCAGCTCTCGATCATCGCCGGCGACGGGGCCTCCAGCGGCGGCGGGCGGTCGGCGACGAACGTGCCGCCGCCGCGGCCGCGCGCGGCGACCAGGTGGCCGCTCTGGACGAGCGCGGTCAGCGCCTGGCGCAGCGTCGAGCGGCTGATCTCCAGGCGCTGGCAGAGCTCGCGTTCGGCCGGCAGCTTGTCGCCGGGCAGCAGGACGCCGAGCTTGATCGCGGTGCCGATGCGGTCCATGGTCTCCTCGAACGCGGTCTGTGACCGCACGGGGGAGAAGGTCAGCTCGAGCGAGCTGGGGCTGCTCACAGGCGCTCGAAGCCCCGGACGCGCTCCCAGTCGGTGACCGCGGCCTCGAAGGCGGCGAGCTCGACGCGCGCGGCGTTGAGGTAGTGCTCGACGACCTCGTCGCCGAACGCCTGGCGGGCCAGCGCCGACTGCGCGAACAGGTCGTGGGCCTCGCGCAGGGTGCCCGGCACGCGTTCGTGGTCGGAGACGTAGGCGTTGCCGTCGCACGGCGGGCCGAGGACCAGCTCCTCGTCGATGCCGCGCAGTCCGCCGGCGACCAGGCCGGCGATGGCCAGGTACGGGTTGAGGTCGGCGCCGCCCAGCCGGCACTCGACGCGGCGGCCGGCCCCGTGGCCCACGACGCGCATCGAGCACGTGCGGTTGTCGGTGCCCCAGGCCACGGCGGTCGGCGCGAACGAGCCCTCGGCGAAGCGCTTGTAGGAGTTGACGTTGGGCGCAAGCAGCAGCGTCAGCTCGCGCAGCGACGCGAGGATGCCGGCGACGAAGCGGTCGAAGAGCAGGTCGTCGTCGGCGAAGAGGTTCTTGCCGTCCTCGCCGGCCAGCGAGATGTGGATGTGGCAGGAGTTGCCCTCGCGCTGGTCGTACTTGGCCATGAAGGTGATGGCCTTGCCGTCCTGCGCGGCGATCTCCTTGGCCGCGTTCTTGAAGAACGCGTGCTCGTCGCAGGCGCGCAGCGCGTGCTGGTAGTGGAAGTTGATCTCGTGCTGGCCGAGGTTGCACTCGCCCTTGGAGTCCTCGACGACGAGGCCCGCGGCGGCCATCGCGTTGCGGATCCGGCGTAGCAGCGGCTCGACGCGCGCGGTGCCCAGCAGCGAGTAGTCGACGTTGTAGCGATTGGCCGGCTCGAGCCCGACGTAGCCGGCGTCCCAGGCCTGCTCGTAGGTGGCGTTGAACAGCTGGAACTCGAGCTCGGTGCCGGCGTTGGCGATCCAGCCGCGCTCGGCGAGGCGGTCGAGCTGGCGGCGCAGGATCTGGCGCGGGGAGGCGGCCACCTCGCTGCCGTCGCCCCACTGCAGGTCGGCCAGGCACATCGCCGTGCCCTCCTGCCACGGGACCGGCCGCAGCGTCGAGAGGTCGGGGCGCATCTCGAAGTCGCCGTAGCCGCGATCCCAGGACGCCATCGCGTAACCGTCGACGGTGTTCATCTCGACGTCGACGGCCAGCAGGTAGTTGCAGGCCTCGGCGCCGTGCTCGGCGATCGCGTCGAGGAAATGGCCGGCGTGGAAGCGCTTGCCCTGCAGCCGCCCCTGCATGTCGGTGAACGCGAGCAGGACGGTGTCGATCTCCCCGCGGTCGACGGTCTTGCGAAGATCACCCAGGTCCATGCTCGGAACGTATACGGTCTCGCCCGCATGGAGGAAGTCCTGCTCAAGCTGGCTTCCGAGCTCGGCCCGATCGAGGGTGAGCCGGAGCCGCTGAAGGACGGGATCACCAACCGCAACTTCCGGGTGCGGTTCGGGGGGACGGACCACGTCGTGCGGATGTGCGGCGCGGAGACCGAGCTGCTGGGCATCGACCGCGAGGCCGAGCGCGAGGCGGGGGCGATTGCGCACGCCGCGGGGCTCGGGCCCGCGGTCACGGCGGTGCTCGCCGAGGAGGGCTGCCTGGTCACCGCGTTCGTCGACGGCCGCAACCTCGAGCCGGCCGACGTGCGCGAGGACCTGCCGCGCTTCGCCGCCGCGCTGCGCACGATCCACGGTGTCCACGCCGCCGTCCATCACACGTTCTCCCCGTTCCGTTCCGGCGAGCACTACCGCACGTTGACGGCCGAGCGCGGCGGGCTCATTCCGGACGCGTGTGACGACGCGCGGGCGGCGGCGCGGCAGATCGAGGCGGCGCTGCCGCGCTACAAGCCGGCGCTGTGTCACAACGACCTGCTGCCCGCCAACCTGCTCGACGACGGCGAGCGGCTGTGGCTCATCGACTGGGAGTACGCGGGGATGGGCGACCCGTTCTTCGACCTCGGCAACCTCTCGGCGATGAACGGGCTCGACGTGCGCGACGACACCGTCCTGCTCGAGGCCTACCTCGGCCACTGCGACGAGCCCGACCTCGCGCGGCTGCGCCTGCACCGCGCTGCCGCGCAGTACCGGGAGGGGATGTGGGGCGTCGTCCAGCAGGTGCTCTCCGACATCGACCACGACTTCGCGGGCTACGCCGACGAGTGGCTCGGCGCGATGCTCGACTCGGACTGGAAGGAGTGGCTCGATGGTGCGACCGCGTGAGCTTCCCGATCGCGCGCGCGTGGTCATCATCGGCGGTGGCGTGGGCGGCGCGTCGATCGCGTGGCACCTCGCGCAGATGGGCGAGCGCGACGTCGTGCTCGTCGACCGCGCCGAGCTGACCAGCGGCTCGACGTTCCACTCGGCGGGACTCGTCGGGCAGCTGCGCTCGAGCGTCTCGCTGACGAAGATGATGATGCACTCCGTCGACGTCTACCGGCAGGTGCCGGGGTGGATGGAGGTCGGTTCGCTGCGGCTGGCGTCGACGCCGGAGCGGATGGAGGAGCTGCGCCGGCAGGCGGCGTGGGCACAGACGTTCGGGCTGCCGCTCGAGCTGATCTCGCCGGACGAGGCGCTCGCGCTGTTCCCGCTGATGTCGCCCGACGGCGTGCTCGGCGCGGCGTACCTGCCGACCGACGGCTATCTGGATCCGTCGCAGCTGACCTACTGGTTCGCGGAGGGCGCGCGCGAGGGCGGCTGCCGGATCTTCACCCACACGCGCGTGACGGGGATCTCGCCGGGCCGGGTCGAGACCGAGTGGGGGACGATCGAGTGCGAGAAGATCGTCAACGCCGGAGGCATGTTCGCCGCCGAGATCGGGCGACTGGCCGGTGTGCGCGTGCCGATCGTGCCGATGGCGCACGAGTACGTGGTCACCCAGCCGTTCCGCGACGACGCGCACGAGGCCCGGTTGCCGACGATGCGCGATCCCGACCTGCTCGTCTACTACCGCGAGGAGGGCGGCGGCCTGGTGTGGGGCGGCTACGAGCGGGCGTGCGCACCGTGGGCGCTCGACGCCGGCGGGCTCGACGCGATTCCGGCCGACTTCAACGGGCGGCTGCTGGAGGAGGAGTGGGACCGCTTCGAGGAGATCGTCGTCAACGCGCAGAAGCGGGTGCCGGCGCTGCGCGACGCGAAGGTCACGAAGCTGATCAACGGGCCGGAGGCGTTCACGCCCGACGGCGAGTTCCTGCTCGGCGAGACCGAGGTGCCCGGGTTCTACGTGGCGGCGGGGTTCTGTGCGCACGGGCTCGCGGGGGCGGGCGGCGTGGGGCAGATGATGGCCGAGTGGGTCAGCGAGGGCGAGCCGTCGCTCGACCTCTGGCACATGGACGTGCGGCGCTTCGGCGCGCACTACCGCTCGCCGTCCTACACGCTGGCGCGCACCAAGGAGGTCTATGAGACCTACTACGACATCAAGTACCCGGGGCACGAGCGGCAGGCCGGACGGCCGCTGCGGGTCTCGAGCGCGTACGGCTGGCACGCGGAGCACGGGGCGTCGTTCGGCGAGAAGTCGGGTTGGGAGCGGGTCAACTACTACGAGGGCAATGCCGCCGACGGGGACGAGGCGCTGCGGCCGCGGGGCTGGGCGGGCATGCACTGGTCGCCGGCGATCGGGGCCGAGCACCGGGCGTGCCGCGAGCGGGTTGCGCTGTTCGACGAGTCGTCGTTCGCCAAGATCGAGGTGTCGGGCGCGGGGGCGGCGGACTTCCTCGAGGGGCTCTGCGACAACCGCGTGGCGCGCGAGGTCGGGCAGATCACCTACACGCAGATGCTCAACCCGCGCGGCGGCATCGAGTGCGACTTCACGGTGACGCGGCTGGAGGAGGAGCTCTTCTCGATCGTCACGGGGACGGCGTTCGGCGCGCACGACATGGCGTGGCTGCGCCGCCATGCGCCGGCGGGCGTGCGGGTGGCTGACGTGACGTCGCGATGGGCGTGCTTCGCGCTGTGGGGTCCGCGGGCCCGCGACGTGCTCGCGCCGCTGACGCCCGACCCGCTCGAGTTCCCGTTCCTGACCATGGGCGACATCGCGGTGGGCGACGTGCCGGTGCGCGCGCTGCGCGTGACGTTCGTCGGCGAGCTGGGCTGGGAGCTCTACTGCCCGGCCGAGTACGGCGCCGGCCTGTGGCGCACGCTGTGGGAGGCGGGCCAGGAGCACGGCCTGGTCGCCGCGGGCTACAAGGCGATCGACTCGCTGCGTCTCGAGAAGGGCTACCGCGTCTGGGCCGCCGACATCACGCCGGACGACTCGCCGCTCGAGGCCGGGCTCGGCTTCTGCGTCAAGCGCGACAAGGACTACATCGGCCGCGCCGCCCTCGACACCCGCTCGGTCGACCGCCGCCTGCGCTGCCTCGTCCTCGACGACCCCCGGTCCGTCGCCCTCGGCAACGAACCCGTCCGCATCGACGGCGCCATCGTCGGCCGCGTCACCAGCGGCGGCTACGGCTACACCGTCGGCCACTCCATCGCCTACGCCTACATCCCGGCCGACGTCGAAGAAGGCGCCGCCGTCGAGGTCGACGTCTTCGGCGAATGGATCCCCGCCACCGTCACCGCCGAGCCGCTCTACGACCCGTCCGGCGAGCGCCTCAGGGCCTGAAGAGGGTCAGACCCTTCATTGAGGGTCAGACCCTTCATTGAGGGTCAGACCCTTCATTGAGGGTCAGACCCTTAATAGTTGCCGGGACATGGCTCCACCGCCAGTCCGTCGGCCTGTCGCACAAGCCGGCCTTGACGGGGTTCTCGGCGATGTAGCGAGCGACGGTGATCAGGTGCTCGTCGGTCTTGACGCGAACCGACCCGAAGCGGCTCTGGAAGAGATGACCGGCGCCGCCATGACGGCGGTTGAACTCCAGGCCGTAGTCACCATGGAACTGGCGCATGCCCGTGCCGAGGTTCGGAACCGGCGTTTCGACCAACAGGTGCACGTGGTTGGTCATCAGGCAGTACGTGTGACAGCGCCAGCCTTGGACGCGCTCGGCACGCCTCAGGAACCAGAGGTACCGGAGGTGGTCGTGCTCGTCCACGAAGATGGGCGCAGCTTTGACGCCGCGAGCAAAGACGTGATGAATCGCATGAGCTTCTTCCTCGCGAGGCCTACGGGGCATGGTCGTTCTAGGCCTGCTCCGCGCGGTTTTCGCTCCCGTTAGGGGTCAGACCCTTCATGAAGGGTCTGACCCCTAACTAGGCTTGACGGCGTGTCAAGCGGCTTCGACCACGACTGGATCGTCATCGGGAGCGGGTTCGGCGGGAGCGTGAGTGCGCTGCGGTTGAGCGAGAAGGGGCATGACGTGCGGATGCTCGAGTGCGGGCGGCGGTTTGCCGACGACGAGTTCGCCAAGACGACGTGGGATGCCCGGAACTACTGGTGGATGCCGAAGCTGGGCTTCAAGGGGATCTTCCGGCTCTCGACGTTCAAGGACGTCGCCGTGGTCAGCGGCTGCGGCGTCGGTGGCGGGTCGCTGGGCTACGCCAACACGCTCTACCGCGCTCGCGAGGCGTTCTACGCCGACGCGCAGTGGAGCGGGCTGTCGGAGGACTGGAAGGCCGAGCTGCGCCCGTTCTACGACGAGGCCGAGCGGATGCTGGGGGTGGCCGACGTCACCGTCGACGATCCGGCCGATCAGCTGCTGCACGAGTTCGGCCGCCACATCGGCGTCGAGAAGTCCTACGCCAAGACGCGCGTCGGCGTCTACTTCGGCGAGCCCGGCGTCACGGTCGACGATCCGTTCTTCGGCGGCGAGGGCCCGCCCCGCACGGGGTGTCAGTTCATCGGGCGGTGCATGGTCGGCTGTCCCGTCGGCGCCAAGAACACGCTCGAGAAGAACTACATCTGGTTCGCCGAGCGCAACGGCGTGCAGATCAGCCCCGAGCGCACCGTCACCGACATCCGACCCCTCGGCCCGTCCAACGACGGCAGCGACGGCTTCGAGATCGTCCACGAGCGCTCCGGCGCCTGGCTGCGCAAGGACCGCCAGACGCTGCGCACCCGCGGCGTCGTCGTCAGCGCCGGCGCCCTCGGCACCAACAAGCTGCTGCAGATCTGCAAGGCCAACGGCTCGCTGCAGGTCTCCGACCGCCTCGGCGAGCTCGTCCGCACCAACAGCGAAGCGATCCTCGCGGTCACGCTGCCCGAGGACGCCGTTCCGGGCGACATGACCAAGCGCGTGGCGATCAGCGGCTCGATCTACCCCGACCCCGACACGCACATCGAGACCGTCAGCTACGGCAACGACGGCGACTCGATCAGCCTGCTCTACACCCTGCTCGTCGGCGACGGCACGAAAGTCACCCGTCCGCTGAAGTGGGTCGCCGCGCTGCTGCGCCACCCCGTCAAGGCCGTCAAGGTCATGAACCCCCGGGGCTGGTCGCGCAACACGATCATCCTGCTGGTGATGCAGACGCTCGACAACGCGATCGCGCTCAAGCCACGCCGCACGCTGACCGGCGGCCTGCGCCTGCAGACCGAGCAGGACCCCGAGAAGCCCAACCCGACCTTCATCCCGGTGGCCAACCAGGCCGCCGAGTGGATCGCCGAGAAGACCGGCGGCATCGCGCAGAGCTCGATCACCGAAGCGCTGATGAACGTGCCGACCACCGCGCACATCCTCGGCGGGGCCGTCATCGGCGAGACGCCGGAAACCGGAGTCGTCGACGGGCGCCAGCGGCTGTTCGGCTACGAGAACCTCCTGGTCTGCGACGGCTCGGTCGTTCCGGCCAACATCGGGGTCAACCCGTCGCTGACGATCACGGCACTGGCCGAACGCGCGATGACCTTCGTGGCAGACTCCGCAGCATGGAGCTCGACCGCGACCGCATTGCCAGCCTCACCGACCGGGAGTCCGGTGCGCTCGACCAGCGCACCCGCGCCTCCGGTTCGCTCTACGAGCGCGCCGGCCTAGTCCTCAGCGGCGGCGTCGCGTCCAGCTACCAGGCGCGCGCTCCCTGGCCGCTGTACCTCGAGCGCGGCGACGGCCCGAAGGTCTGGGACGTCGACGGCAACGAGCTGTGGGACTTCCACAACGGGTTCGGCTCGATGGTCCAGGGCCACGCCCACCCCGCGATCGGCCGCGCGATCAACGAGCGCTACGGCCTCGGCACCCACTTCGCCGCCCCGACCGAGGACGCGATCGTCGTCGGCGAGGAGCTCGCCCGCCGCTTCCGGCTGCCCAAGTGGCGCTACACGAACTCCGGCAGCGAGTCGACGATGGACGCGATCCGCATCGCCCGCGCCCTGACCGGCCAGGAGCACATCCTCAAGATCTTCGGCTCCTACCACGGCCACCACGACGCGGTGATGGTCTCGATCGGCGTCGAGTACGACAAGATCGGCGAGCTCGACCAGCCCTCGTCGCTGCCCTACGGCGGCGGCATCCCGCAGGCCACGGTCGACCTCACCCACGCCGTCCACTTCAACAACGCCGAGTCGATGGAGCGGCGGATCGTCGCCCTCGAGGCGGAGGGCAAGAAGCCGGCGTGCGTGATCATGGAGGCGGCGATGATGAACCTCGGCGTCGTGCTCCCGGAGCCCGGCTACCTCGAGGCGGTCCGCGAGATCACCGCCCGCCACGGCGTCATCCTGATCTTCGACGAGGTCAAGACGGGCATCACCGTCGCGGCCGGCGGTGCGGTCGAGCGCTTCGGCGTCGAGCCCGACATGGTCACGCTCGCCAAGGCCCTGGGCGGCGGCATGCCCACCGGTGCGATCGGCATGAGCGAGGAGGTCTCGGCCGTCGTCGAGGACGGCACCGTCTACCAGGTGGGCACCTACAACGGCAACCCGCTGGGCATGGCGGCGGCGCGGGCGAACCTCACCGAGGTCATGACCGACGACGCCTACGGCCACCTCGACCACCTCAACGACCGCATCCTCGCCGGCTGCGACAAGATCATCGAGGAGTTCGAGCTGCCGGCCTACACGGTCGGCATCGGCTCGAAGGGCTGCGTGACGTTCTCGGAGTCCAAGGTCACCGACTACGCGACCTTCAAGGAGAACCAGGACGCCGAGCTCTCCGAGCTCGCCTGGCTGTTCAACGTCAACCGCGGCATCTTCATGACGCCGGGTCGCGAGGAGGAGTGGACGCTCTCGGTGACCCACACCGACGAGGCCGTCGACCACTTCATCGCCGTCTTCCGCGAGCTGGCCGAGGAGCTGCGCGCCTAGGCGAACAGCGCCATCGTCGCCGGGTCGCGGTGCGCGACGATCCGCGCGACGGCGCCGTCGGCGACCTCCAGGACGAGCAGCGCGTGCGGCTGCTCGTCGCCGGCCGCCCACATGGCCAGCGCGGTGGTGCCGTTGACCGCGACCCGCTCGGGCCGGTTGGTCAGCTTGCCGCCGCGGACGAAGAACGCGCCGATCGCGGCCGCGCCGTGCACGTGCGCCTCGGGCGGCATGTCGAGCACGGCGTCCTCGCGCAGCAATGCCACGAGGCCGTCGACGTCGTCGCGTTCCCACGCGTCGACGTAGCGGTCGAGCAGCGCGCGGTGCGCGGTCTCGGTCGAGCGTGCCGGCAGCGCGTCGTCGATCGTGCCGCGGGCGCGCTGCAGCGCGCTGTTGACCGCCGCGGTCGTCGAATCCAGCGCGTCGGCCGCCTCGGCCGCCGTCCAGCCGAGCACGTCGCGCAGGATCAGCACGGCGCGCTGGCGGCCGGGCAGCCGCTGGATCGCCGTGAGGAACGCGAGCTCCATGCCCTCGCGCTGGGCGTAGCGCGCGGCGGGATCGGCGATCGGCGTCGCCGCGTCATGGGCGCGCTCGTCCGGATAGGGCTCGACGGGCGCGGCCCTGCGCGGCCGGCGCTCGAGCTCGTCGAGACAGGCGTTGGTGGCGATCCGGTAGAGCCACGTGTGCACCGACGACCGGCGCTCGAAGCGATCGAGCGAGCGCCACGCCCGCAGCAGCGTCTCCTGCACGACGTCCTCGGCGTCGTGTGGCGAGCCGAGCATGCGATAGCAGTGGATCTCGAGCGCCCGTCGGTACGGCTCGACGAGGTCGGCGAACGACGCGCTGGGGACGGTGGTGGTCATGTGCACGGTTGGACCGGCGGTGGGTCGCGAACTCATCGATGAGTTCCGGCGAGCGCGCTCGTCCAACCGCCCATGATCACGACCAGAGCACGATGGATCCTCGGACTGGCGGCACTCGCCTCCTTCATGGTGGCGCTCGACACGCTCGTCGTCTCCACCGCACTGACCACCATCCGGGCCGACCTCGGCGCCTCGATCGCCGAGCTCGAGTGGACGGTCAACGCCTACAACCTGACCTTCGGCGTGCTGCTCATGGCCGCCGCGGCGCTCGGCGACCGCTACGGCCGCCGGCGCCTGTTCGCGGCGGGCATCGCCCTGTTCGCGGCGGCATCGGCCGCCTGCGCGCTCGCCCCCGACGTCGGGTGGCTGATCGCCGCGCGAGCGGTGCAGGGCATCGGCGCGGCGTTCGTCATGCCGCTGGGCCTCACGCTGGTCAGCGCCGCCTTCGCTCCCGAGCGCCGCGGGGCGGCGATGGGCGTCCTGCAGGGCCTCACGGGCCTGGCCGTGGCGAGCGGCCCGATCGTCGGCGGGGCGATCAGCCAGGGCGGCTCGTGGGAGTGGATCTTCTGGGTCAACGTCCCGATCGGCGTGATCGCCGTGCCGCTCGTCTTCGCCCGGATGCAGGAGAGCCGCGGCGACGAGACGACCATCGACGTCCGCGGCCTGGCGCTGATCACCGGCGCGGCGCTCGGCGTCGTCTGGGGGCTGGTGCGCGGCAACGCGGCCGGATGGGGGAGCCTCGAGGTCGTCGCGTCACTGGCCGCGGGGCTGGCCCTGGCCGCCGCGTTCGTCGCCTGGCAGCGGCGCGCCGCGGCGCCGATGTTCGTTCCCGCGCTGTTCCGGGCGCCGGGCTTCGCGGCGGGCAACGCCGCGATCTTCTTCACGTTCGCATCGCTGTTCGCGGCGGTGTTCTTCATCGCGCAGTTCCTGCAGGCCGGGCTGGGTGAGGACCCGCTGGGCGCCGGCCTGCGGCTGATGCCGTGGACCGGGACGCTGTTCTTCGTCGCGCCCGTGGCCGGTCTGCTCGTCGACCGGATCGGCCCGCGCCCGCTGCTCGTCACCGGCCTCGCGCTGCAGGCCGCGGGCATGGCGTGGGTGGCGCTGCTCGCCGAGCCGGGGATGGGCTACGGCGCGCTGGTCGCGCCGCTGATGATCGCCGGCATGGGCATCTCCATGGCCCTGCCCGCGGCCCAGAGCGCCGCCATCGGGGCGGTCTCGGCCGGAGCCGCCGGCAAGGCGGCGGGCATCAACAGCATGCTGCGCGAGCTCGGCGGCGTGTTCGGCATCGCCGTTGCCGTGGCGGTCTTCGCCGGCGCGGGCGGCTACGCCACGGCGGCGGTGTTCACCGACGGCTTCACCGCCGCGATCGGTGTGTCTGCCGCGCTGTCGCTGCTCGGCGCCGCGGTCGGGACGCGCGTGCCTTCGCGACCACGCGAACCGCTGGCCGCACCGCTCGCCGAGGGGAGCGCGGCATGAGCGTCACCGTCGTGCGCTACCGCGTCCACGAGCAGCATGCGGAGGCGAACGAGGCGCTCGTCGCCGAGGTCTACGCGGCGCTCGCGGCCGCCGCGCCGCCCGGCTTCCGCTACGCCACGCTGGTGCTCGAGGACGGCGTGAGCTTCGTGCACGTCGCGGTGCTCACCGGCGAGCAGGCCGCGCCGCTCACCGGGCTGCCGGCGTTCCGGCGCTTCCTCGAGGGCCTCGCCGAGCGCGCCCAGGAGCCGCCGGAGGTGCGGCCCGCCCGCGTCGTCGGCGCCTACGGCTGGGGTGCCCCGGACTGACCGGGCGGCCAGCGATCGAACGCGCGCCGTGGGCGCCCCTGCCCGTCGGGGTAGACGGCGGGCATGTTCCAGCGTGACGTAGCCCCCGGCATCCACCGCATCGAGCACAACCACACGAACTTCTACCTCGTCGAGGACGGCGATCGCGTCACCATCGTCGACGCCTGCATCCCGCCGGCGTGGGGCTCGCTGCCCAAGGCACTGGCCGAGATCGGCCGCACCCTCGGCGACGTCGACGCGCTGATCCTCACGCACGCCCATTTCGACCACATCGGCTTCGCCGAGCGCGCGCGCCGCGAGCTCGGCGTCGACGTCTGGGTCCACGAGGCCGACGAGCCGCTGACCAAGCACCCGCGCACCTACAGGCGCGAGCGGCCGCTCCTGCAGTACGTGCTGACCCAGCCGCGGGCCTTTCCCGTGCTCGCCGGCTTCATCACGTCGCGGGGGATGTGGCCGCCGGCCGTCGAGCAGGTGCGCACCTTCACCGAGCGCCAGGACCTGCCGGTGACGGGGGCGCCCAAGACGGTCTTCACGCCGGGCCACACCGACGGCCATTGCGCGTTTCACTACCCCGACCGCGACGCGGTGATCGCCGGCGACTGCGTCGTGGTCTACGACCCGTACCTGGCCAAGGCGTGCGGCCCGAAGGTCGTCTCGCGCGCCGCGACGGCCGACAGCGCCCAGGCGCTCTCGACGCTCGACGCGCTCGCCGCCACGGGCGCCAAGACCGTCCTGACGGGGCACGGAGACCCGTGGACGCAGGGCGCCGAGGCCGCCGTCGAGCACGCCCGCGCCGTCGGCGTTACCTAACCTTCCCGCGGTGATCGTCGCCGATCAGGCCCCGGCTCCCGTCGACCTCTGCCGCGAACCGGCCCAGCACCTGGTGTGCCCCAACCTGATCATGCCGCCGGCCAGCCGCCTGGTCGTCCGGCGCACCGCGGGCGGTCGCAAGCTGCTGCTGATGGACAACTACCTGGTCAATGCCGGGTTCGGCGACGTGATGATCCGCGGGCACCGCACCGGCCGGTACACGATGGAGGGCGTCCAGCTGATCGAGCGCAGCGGCGGCCGGCCCCCGGCGCGGATCAAGACGGGCGCGGTCCTCACGTGGAAGTACGTCGACTCGACCCGGGGCAACTACTGGAAGTTCCGCCACGCCGCGCGCTTCGAGCTGTGGAGGATGAACGCCCGCGGCGAGCGGACACGCTGGCTGCGCACGGGCCCCAAGCTCGACTACTGCCTGCGCGACCTGTTCCGGATGGGGCCGCGGAAGGGCGCGACCGTCCCCGCCGGCCCGCGCTACGGGGCGTGCAGCCAGGACCTCGGCGCGACGACCGACCTCCTGGGCATCGCCAGCGGCTGGGCCGACGGCTACCCGTACTCCTATCCGCAGAACTGGATCGACGTCACCGGCCTGCGCGGCTGCTTCGTGATCATCCAGCGCGCCGATCCGTTCAACGGGATCATCGAGACCAACGAGCGCGACAACACCTCGGCACAGGTCGTCAAGCTGCCCTACAGGGGCCGCGGCGGCACCGGCTGCCCGCGCTACCACGGCCTCGGCGTCGCTACTTAGAAACGGGGTCTGACCCCGTTTCTAAAGACCGCGGAGGTCGGCGCGCCTGATCTTGCCCGACGCGGTCTTGGGCAGCTCGGCGGCGAAGTCGACGATCCGCGGGTACTTGTAGGGCGCGGTCTGGGCCTTGACGTGGTCCTGCAGCTCGGCGGCGAGCACATCACCCGGGGCGTGGCCGTCGCGCAGGACGACGACCGCGCGCACCACGCTGCCGCGCTCCTCGTCGGGGGCGGCGACGACTGCGGCCTCGGCGACAGCGGGGTGTGAGACGAGCGCGGACTCGACCTCGAACGGGCCGATCCGGTAGCCCGCGCTGATGATCACGTCGTCGGCGCGGCCCTCGAAGTGCAGGAAGCCCTCGTCGTCGGCGTGCACGCGGTCGCCCGTGCGCCACGGCACCGACACATCCCACGGCTCCTCGCCGAGGTAGCGCAGGAAGAAGGTCGGGTCGGTCGCGGGATCGAGCACGAGCTCGCCGTCGTCGATCCACAGCGTCACGCCGGGCAGCGGCCGGCCCATCGACCCCGGCCGCGCGGGCTCGCCGAGCGGCATGCCGGTCAGCTGCCCCGTCTCCGTCTGGCCGTAGCCGTCGCGGATCTGCACGCCCGTCGCCTCCTCCCACGCGCGCAGGACCTCGGGGTTGAGCGCCTCCCCGGCGGCGACCAGCCCCCGGATGGACGGCAGCGCCGTGAGCGTCGTGCGCTTGGCGATCACGCGGTACTCGGTGGGGGCCATGCACAGGACGTCGACGCGCTCGCGAGCGGCGATCTCGAGCCGTTCGGCCGGATCGAAGCGCGCGTCGTGCAGCAGCGCGCTCGCGCCGCGGATCCACGGCGCGATGAAGACGTTGCGCGCCGACTTGCTCCAGCCGCTCGACGCGGTGCACCAGACGAGGTCGCCCTCGCGCGCGTCGAGCCAGTGCTCGGCCTGCACGTGCTGGCCGGCGAGGTAGCGCTGGCCGTGCAGGACCGCCTTGGGCTCGCCGGCGGTCCCCGACGTGAAGGTGATCAGGCAGGGGTCCTGTGGATCGAGCTCGGCGAACGCAGGCGCCGGCGCGTCGTACAGCGACGCGTCCTGGATCGTCAGCACGAGTGCGTCGGGCCGCGCCGCCTCGAGCTCCGCCCGGTTGCGCTCGTCGGTGAGCACGACCGTCGGCTGCGCGACCGCCAGGCGCAGCGCGAGGTCCTTGGCCCGCAGCTGCTCCGTGCAGGGCAGGACGACCGCGCCGATGTGGAAGCAGGCGACCATCGCCTCGACCCACTCGGGGCGGTTGCCGATCAGCGTCATCACGACGTCGCCGCGCCCGACGCCCAGGGCGGTCAGCCGCCCCGCCAGCCGCGCCGAGCGGTCCGCGAGGTCACCGAAGCGGTGCTCGCGCCGCGCGCCGTCGCGGGCGAGCTCGATCAGCGCCAGGCGCCCCGCCGGCGCGGCGGCGACGACGTCGCGGGCGAAGTTCACCCGGCGGGCTCCGGCGCGGGGTCCTCGGGCGCGGGCCCGGGAAACGCGCCGGGAGCGGCGAAGGGCAGCGCGCCCTTGAGGAACTTCGCCAGGCCGTCGATGCCGGGGAACCCGAGATGGATGCCGTCGGGCGCGAACCACGAGGACTTGCCGCGGCTGTAGCGCACCCAGTCGAGCAGCAGGATGCGGTGCGGGTTCTCGGCGGCCATGTCGCGCATGTTCTGGGCGTCCGGGCCGCCGGCGCCGCCGACCTCGCGCGGGGTCACCAGGACCAGCACGCGCTTGGGGCCCAGGCGGAACAGCGTCTCGCGGATCTGGGCCACCGAGACCTCCCAGTCGGCGCCGAGGAACATGGCGACGAGGTGGGGGAGGTGGCCGTGCTTCTTGCGCCGGCGGACGATCTTCGCGCCCTCCGACCACGAGCGGCAGCCGCGCGTGTTGACCTCGAAGCCGATGCGCGCCACCGGCTTGACCGCGCCGAGCAGCACCGAGTCGCCGATGATCAGCGGGCTGTCAAAGTCGCCCAGCTTCTTGCCGGCCTCGGCGGTCACGGTGCCACCGCAGCCGGCGTGGGCGGCCGCCGGCCCGGCGAGGAGCGCGACAACGGCGGCGAGCAGGGCGAATCTGGGGACCATGGAGGCGAGAATGTAGCCTCCGCCGCCGGTTTCAGCATGGTCTTCCCCACCGTCGAGTTCGCGGTCTTCTTCCCGCCGGTCCTTGCCCTCTCGTGGGCGCTGATGTCGCGACCCCGCTTGTGGAAGCCGTTCATCCTCGCGATGAGCTACGTCTTCTACGCGGCGGCCAACCCGAAGTTCTGCCTGCTGATCGCCGGCGTGACCCTCGGCAACCAGGCGGCGGCGACGCTCGTCACCCGCGCGCAGAGCGAGAAGGCCAAGACGCGCATCACCGCGGCCGCGGTCGTCCTCGACCTGCTCGTCCTGGGCTTCTTCAAGTACTACAGCTTCTTCGTCTCCGACATCGAGGACCTGCTGTCGTCGGCGGGCCTCGGCCTCGGGCTGCCGCTGATGACCATCGCGCTGCCGGTCGGCCTGAGCTTCTTCACGTTCCAGGCGATCAGCTACATCGTCGATGTCCGCCGCGGGCTGTGCGAGCGCGGCAAGACGATCGACGTCGCGCTGTACCTCTCGTTCTTCCCGCACCTGGTCGCCGGCCCGATCGTCCGCGCGCGCGAGTTCCTCCCGCAGCTGGCCACCCCGCGCGACCCCAAGGACGTCGCGGTCGGCAGCGGCGTGTTCCTGATCTGCCTCGGGCTGGTCAAGAAGGTCGTCCTTGCCGACCTCATCGCCCGCAACCTCGTCGATCCCGTCTACGCCGTGCCCGAGGCCTACGGCAGCGCCGACACGATGCTGGCGATGTACGGCTACGCCGCGCAGATCTACTGCGACTTCTCCGGCTACACCGACATCGCCATCGGCCTCGCGCTGCTGATGGGCTTCATCTTCCCGCGCAACTTCGACCGGCCGTACTCCTCGACGAGCTTCCGCGAGTTCTGGCGCCGCTGGCACATGACGCTGTCGCGGTTCCTGCGCGATTTCATCTACATCCCGCTGGGCGGCAACCAGAAGGGCAAGTTCAAGACCTACCGCAACCTGATGGCCACGATGGTCCTCGGCGGCCTGTGGCACGGCGCGGCGTGGGGCTTCGTCCTGTGGGGCTTCATCCACGGCGCCGCTCTGGCCATCGAGCGGCTGGCGGACGGCCGGATCAAGGTCCCGAAATGGGTCGCCTGGCTGTTCGTCTTCCACGTCGTGGCGTTCGCGTGGGTCTTCTTCCGCGCGCCCAACTTCGGCACCGCCGGCGAGATCTTCGCCGGGATCTTCCGGGGCGGCTCGGCTACGCTCTTCGATCCGGTCGTCGTCATCGCGATCGTTCTGGCCATCGGGCTCCAGTTGCTGCCCGAGCGTCCGATCGTCGCGCTGCGCCACCGGGTCGAGGCCCTCAATCCGGTCGCCCTTGGCGCCGGGCTGGCCGTCACCATCATCATCGTCGGCTCCACGATCCCCGGCGGAGCGGTCCCCCCCTTCATCTACTTCCAGTTCTGATGTCCGGCATGGCACCACCGCCCCCGCCGAGGGGGCGCCACCTCACCGCACGCGACGCCCTGTACGTCGTGGGCATCGTCGTGTTCCTGCTGGTCATCCTCGCCGGCCGCTCCGTGCGCCACGCGGGCAAGGAGATGGCCGACGGCTGGGAGAAGACGATGGTGCTGGCCATCGGCGAGCCCGCCGGCTGGGTGGCCGACAAGCTGCCGCTGCAGGATCTCGTCGCCGACGTCACCAAGCCGCTGAAGTCCGGAGACGACCTCGGCGACGGCCCGGGCGGCTTCGACGACAACGCGGTCTCGCCGACCGGCGTCCCGCCCGTCACGCCCGACGCCTTCGACGCTCGCGACCTGGGCGAGGACGAGACCACGCCGCCGCGCAAGCTCCAGACGATCCTCGTCACCGGCGACTCGATGGCGCTGATCCTCGACGCCGAGCTGGCGCGGCGCTTCACCGGCAGCGACGTCAAGGTCGTCCGCGACCCGCGCCCCGGCACCGGGCTGTCGATCTCGACGCTCGTCGACTGGGGCAAGCTGTCGGTCAACCAGATCGGCAAGAACGCCCCGGAGGCCGTCGTCTTCTTCATCGGGGCCAACGACGGCTACGACCTCAAGTACGCCGGCAAGAGCTACAAGTGCTGCGGGCCCCAGTGGGCCGCCGCCTACGCCAACCGCGCGCGCACGGTGATGAACAACTACCGCCAGGACGGCGAGGCGCGCGTCTACTGGATGCTGCTGCCCGCGCCGCGCGACTCCGACCGCCAGAAGGTCGCCCGCGCCGTCAACCTCGCCGAGAAGGTCGCGGCCTCGGCCTACGGCGCCCAGGTCCGGCTGCTGGACATGAGCGAGATCTTCACGCCGGACTTCAAGTACCGCGACTCGATGGACATCGACGGCAAGGAGACGCTCGTGCGTCAGGCCGACGGCATCCACCTCAACCAGGCCGGCAACGAGCTCGCCGCCGATGCGGTCGTCGAGGCGCTGCGGGCCGACTTCGGCGACCAGGTTCCGACCGGATGACGCGGGCGCTCCTGGGCGCCCTGATGCTGTTGGCGGCGTCGGCTGCGCCGGCCGCGGCGTGCAACGCGGGTGCGGTCGCCGCACCGGCGAAGGCGGGCGCGCGCGCGAACCCGGCCCCCTGGGTCATCGGCGACTCGACGGCCATCCTCGCCGCGCCGGCGCTCGGGCGCCTGGGCATCGAGGCCGACGCGCACGGGTGCCGCTGGTTCGACCAGGGCGTGGCGATGGTCGCCCACCGCCCGCTCCGCCGACTCGGCGACGCAGTGGTGCTGGCCCTGGGCGCCAACGGCTCGGTGACGCGTGCGGAGATCGCCCGGGCGCGCCGGGTCATAGGCCCGCGCCGGTTCCTGCTGCTGGTCACGCCCCGCAACTACGCGAGCGCGCGGGCCGCGATGCTCGCGGCGGCAAGGGCGCACCCCGATCAGGTCCGGGCACTGGACTGGACCGTGCGCAGCGCCGGGCGCTCGGACTGGTTCTTCGGCGACGGGCTGCACGTCAATCCCACCGGCGCGCGTCACTGGGCGGCGCTGATCCGCGAGGGCCTGCAGCCGTTCTTCGCCCCGCGCCGCCCGCTCGGCCTGCCGAAGGGCCGCTCGGGCGCAAAGGCGTGCGGGAAGCTGCGCGCCGCCGGCCGCCAGACGGCGGTCTATGTGGTGCGCGGCGGGGACTGCGCGATCGCCCGCGCGATGATGCGCCGGCCGCGGCTGGGGCTCTCGCGCGAGTCGTCCTGGCGCTTCTACGACTGGCGCACGGTGGGCCGCGGCCCGTGGACCGACGTCATCGCCCGCCGGGATCGTTCAATCGTTATTGCAGGAATCACACGATGAGGGCCGATACTCGAGTCGTGGCCCGTTTCGCGCTGCCCATCGCGTCGGTGACCCTGGCGCTTGCCGCCTGCGGTGGCGACGACTCCAGCGCGCAGCCCGCCGGGCCGGCCCAGACGACGGCCGCCGCTCGCACCCCGATCGCCGTGACCGCGCCGGCCAAGGGCAAGGTCGTGGCCGCGACGTCCTACGTCTCGGGCCGCCTGCAGGCCGTCGTCCGCGTCTCGGGGCGCGCGGCGCCGGGCCAGCAGCTCTCGCTGCTCGGCTCCTGCGGCGGCTACAGCTGCGACGGCATCACCTTCGCCGACTCCGACGGGCGCTGGCGCACACGCGTGCAGCTCGTCACGCCGTCGAAGAAGAAGAAGGCCGTCACCCTGACCGTCACGTACGCCGACCCGCACACCGGCGAGCGGCCGGCGAGCGTCTCGGTGCGGCTGCGCAAGACCGCCGCTCCGCCGCAGGCCGCGCCGGAGAAGGAGGCACCCGCGCCCACCACCACGACGACCGGCGGCCAGCCGGCGCCGGCCACGGGTGGCACCACCGCGCCCTACACCGGGGCGCGCACCATGATCGTCATCGGCGACTCGCTGGCCATCGGCATGGCGCCGACCCTGCGCAGCCTGCTGCCCGACTGGGACGTGCCCGTCGACGGGCGCACGGGACGGCCGCTCGCCGAGGGGATGGAGATCCTCGCCGAGACGCCGATGCCCAGCGGCTCGCGCGGCAGCCATGCGATCCTCGCCTTCAGTCTTGGCACCAACGACGGGCCCGAGAGCGTCACGGCGCTCGACAACGCCGTGCGGACGTCGATGACCTACGTCGGAGCCCACGGCTGCGTCCTGTGGGCAACCATCGCCCGACCCCCGCTGGGCGGCGTCAGCTACCGCGCCATGAACGACCGGCTCGAGACGCTCGCCGCCGAACCCGAGCTTTACGGCCGGCTGCTGATCGTGCCGTGGAAGCGCGAATACGACCGCCACAAGAGCTGGCGCCGCGGCGATGGCGTCCACGCCACGCCCGAGGGCTACGCGGGCCGCGCGCAGCTCTACGCGCAGGCCGCCAGCGGCTGCCCGGCCTAGGTCACTGAGCCGGCCGCGAGCCGTTCGTGAGAAAATCGCGGGTATGTCCAGCGATCGCCAGCCCGAACGAGACGAGCTCACGCACGACCAGAACATCTCTGACCTCGAGCAGGCGCTGATCGATCGCCAGCAGGGGATCCTCAGGCACAACCAGTCCGCGCAGGACGTCCGGCAGGGCGAGTCCGACAGCGCCGCTGCCGGGGCGCCCGCCCAGACGGGCCTTGACTCCAACCAGGAGCGGCTCGACGAGCGCCAGCAGATCCTCGACGAGATCCAGGAAGGGCGCGACCGCTACCAGGCACTGCTCGACACCCACGGCGACGCGCTGGGGCCTCCCGATTCCCGGCGGCCCCACGAGACGTCGGAGGAGGACAACGAGCACGTGGCGCAGCTCAAGGCCCGGGCCGACGCCGCCGAGGCGCGCGCCGACGCCGCGCTGCGGCGGTCCCAGGAGGCGCGCGAGCGCGTCGAACGCGCCCGGCAGCGCGCGAACCCGCCCGAAGAGGGCGGCTAGATGTTCTGCGAGTAGTAGTGCACGACGCGCCGGCTGCCGTACTTGCAGCTGACCTTGCCCGACATCTGCGTCGTCGTCGTGGTGCGCTGCTCTGAGCAGCTGTAGCCGAGGACCTTCTTGGTGCACCGGCCCTGGATCCCGTGTGCCTTGCGGCATGCGTGGAAGGCGCGCACGAGCTTCTTGGCCTTGCCGCACGTCGTGCCGGTGGCCGTGATCTTCAGGACGTAGGTCACGCCGAAGGAGCCGGACTCGCTCGGGGCGATCGGGCAGTTGCGCGCCTGTGCGGCGGCCGGCAGGGCGGCGAGTGCCAGGACGGCGAGAAGCGGAGCGAGGAAGGACCGGGACATGCCGGCGATGCTACCCCTCGCGGCTTACGCTTCCGGTATGTGGGAGCTCATGCGGTGGCTGCACCTGATCGCCATGGCGCTGTTCGTCGGCGGCCAGCTGGCCCTGGCGGCCGTCATCGTGCCGGTCATGCGCGACCGCGACCGCGACGGCCTGCGCGCGATGGCCCGCCGCTTCGGCGCCGCGTCGCTGGCCGCGCTCGCCGTCCTGGCGCTCACCGGCAGCGCGATGGCGGGCCACTACGGCGACTGGTCGCGGGGTGAGCTGCAGGCCAAGCTCGGGCTCGTCATGGTCGTCATCGCGCTGATCGCGCTGCACGCCCGCCGCCCGGCGTGGCACGCGCTGGAGGGCGCGATCTTCCTGACGTCGCTGATCATCGTGTGGCTCGGCGTGGATCTCGCCCACGGCTTCTAGAGGACGATCTGGGTGCAGACGAAGTTCGCGGCGAAGCGCTCGCCCTTGTACATCCGGACCTCCCAGACCTGGGTCCGGCCGCCGCGGTGCAGCGGCACGCCGACCGCGTCGATGACGTCGCCGTCCTTGGCCGCCGCGAAGACGTTGATCTTCAGCTCGACCGTCGTGAAACCCTGGTCGGGCCCGAGGTTGCGCATGGTGCCCCACGCCGCGACGGTGTCGGCGAACGCGGTCCACGCGCCGCCGTGCAGGAAGCCCCCAGGGTGCAGGTGGCGCCGATCGACGACCATGCGACCACGGACCTCGAGCTCCTCGATGACCGGCAGCTCGATCCCGAGGTCGCCCGGAAACGAGCCGGGCAGCACCGAGCGCGAGAGTTCTGGCGTGATTGCGGTGTTCATGACCGCAAGCTTTCAGCATCCGCTGCGTTGGCGCTTTCATGCGATTCCCCCTGCGCGCGGCCTTCGGCGCCGCTCTCCTGCTCGCCACCGTCGCGCCCGCCGCCTCGGCCGACCCGACCGTGCCGGCGCTGCCCGACGCGTTCACCTCGCCCAACGTCGAGTACCTGGGCTCGATCAAGGAGGACGTCGGCCTGACCACCGGCGCCCGCGTCGTGGGCAACCAGCTGTTCGTGACCAGCGCCAAGAACATCTCGATCTACGACATCACGAACCCGGCCGATCCCAAGCGGGTGGGGCAGCTGCGGGTGAACATGGCGTGGGAGAACGAGGAGGTCCCGACCAACGGGAAGATCCTCGGCTACGGCAGCGACTTCTTCAACGCGACGGTCGACGGCGGCTGCGTGCAGGCGCTGGCGGTCGACGGCTGCACCCAGTTCTTCGACGTGCGGGATCCGAGCAACATCAAGGCGCTCCCCGCGGTCCCGACCGCCAACCACACCGTGGAATGCGTGCTCGACTGCACGTGGTTCTACGGCTCGGCCGGCTCGATCATCGACGCGCGCGGCGCGCTCGACGGCCAGGCGCCCAAGGAGGTCGGCAACTGGAAGACCGAGGCCAAGGCCCAGGGTGTCGAGGAGAAGAGCTGCCACCACGTGCGCGAGCTCTCGCCCGGCATCGTCATGACCGCCTGCCAGCCCTTCACGGTGATGTCGGTCCTCGAGGAGGACGGCGGCTCGCCGGAGCACCCGAAGGTCCTGTACACCGGTGCCGCCGCGAAGTTCGTACACTCCGCGCGCTGGCCGCGTAAGGGCACCGACGACCTCGCGCTGATCGGCGGCGAGGAGAACTTCACCGCCCGCTGCGAGAACAACAACAGCGAGTTCTCGACCTACAGCGCCAAGGCCATCAACGCCGGCGAGTCCACGGAGTTCCAGGGCCCGCTCGACCAGATCGTGCCGACCAACGGCGTCTACGCCGACGGCCACGCGCCGGCCGGCGAGCTCGGCTGCTCGGTCCACTGGTTCCAGGAGCACCCGTCCTTCAAGAACGGCGGCCTCGTGGCGCTGTCGGAGTACGAGAACGGCGTGCGCTTCGAGCAGGTCGCGCCCAACGGCAAGATCACCGAGCAGGGCTACTTCATCGCCGTGGGCGGTTCGTCGTCCTCGCCCAAGTGGGCGCCGGACGGCAAGACCGTCTACTCGATCGACTACCACCGCGGCATCGACATCCTGCGCTACAACGGCGACACCTACGTGCCGAACGCCGCGGGCAAGGTCAAGCACAAGAAGGGCAAGGTGCGCGGTACCCGCGGCGCCTCCATCCCGGCCCGCGTCACCCGGATCGTCAGCCGCCGCTCGGACCGCGCGGGAGTGCTGGCCGAGCTGCGGGCCGGCGGCTGGGTGCCCAACTACTGCCGCCTGATCGCCCGGCGCGAGAGCTAGGCGCGCGCTCAGCCGCCCTGCGGAAGCAGGGCGGCGTAGTTGTCGTAGAGCGACGCGGTGCCCGACCACGGAAGCTGCAGCGACGCGGTGACGAACAGGCCGGTGGGGGTCGGCACGCGATCGCCGGCGAACCCGCTCGAGGTGCTGAGGGTCGGCAGGGTCGACGCCCTGCGGCCCGTATACGGATCTGCGCGCACGATGTTCTCCGAACCGAGCGCTGACGCGGTGAGCAGCCCGTCGGCGACGCCGAGGACGCTGACGTGCCTGCTGAACCCGGCCACGATGGCGCCGGTGTTGTCGTAGGCCGAGGACTCGCCCTGCAGCCCGTCGCGGCCGTAGGCGGTGTCGTAGTAGCCCGATAGGTACAGACGGTCGCGGAACCCGACGAGGCTGCCGACGGGGCCGTCGGTGTGCGCGTCGAAGCCGTCGTCGATCGCGCCGGTCAGCGGGTCGATCGCCATCGTCGCGAGGTGCCGCGGCGAGCCGTCCGGATGGAAGCGCCGGAAGCTGCCGGCCACGAAGAGCTGTGAGCGATGCGGCAGGATGGCGTCGACGTAGCCGCGGTAGGGCAGCGTGTACTGCGCCAGCCGCCGGCCGGAGTGCGACGAGAGGACCCGCACGGTGGTCATGGGCCAGGTGCTGCCCGACAGCCCGGTCACGTAGCTGGCGAACACGCGCTTGTCCGACGCGGCGAACGCGTTGCTGTAGGTCGACGGGATCGGCGCGGTGTGGAACGCCGCCTTGCGGACACCGGTCAGCCGGGAGAACGCGGTCATGCGCGAGTCGGCCGATGGGTCGGGCGGGAAGATCAGCGAGTTGCCGGCGACCATCGGCGGGCCGGGATAGTCGCCGGGCATGTCGTGCACGCGGAAGCCGGGGATCAGCCGTCCCGTCCGGGCGTCGACTTCGGCCACGCCGTCGGTGTTGATGGCCTGCGCGGTCCCGAAGCGCCCGCCCACGAAGAGGCTCTCCCCGCCTCCGGCGAGGGCGTCGATCTGCGCGTCGAGCTCGGGCGTCAGCGCGTCCTCGTAGGCGCCGTGGGCGCGGTCGAGGCGGATGACCGGCGCGGACCGGCCGGCGCGCGGCGCGCCCGCGACCAGCAGCGAGTCGCCGTCGATGACCATGTCGTGGATGGGGTTGACGAACCCGCGGCCGAAGGTCTGGTCCGCGGCGCCCGTCTTGAGGTCGAGGGCCACCAGCGTCGAGGACGGCCCGCCGAGCTCGAGGCCCCTGCCGCCGACGATCAGCCGGTCGCCGTCGACGAGGAAGGCGAGCGGCCCCTGGTCCTCGATCCCGCTGCGGGCAACCCTGTTGGGCGACGGCGCGAAGCTCAGGATCGGCTTGCCGGTCTGCTCGTTGACGGCGATGACGCCGTGCTCCTGCGTCCCGATGTAGAGCGCGTTGCCGGCCGTTGCCAGCGCGGTGACGTGGCCCGTGCAGGCGCAGTCGAAGCCTGTCGCCGGGCCTCCGAAGCGGGCATCGACGGCGCGCACGCCGCCCTCGGTGCGCCCGACGTAGAGCCAGCGGGCGTTGAGCAGCTCGGTGACGCCCGTGCCGCCGGGCGCGGGCTTGAACTCGGGGTTGCGCTCGCCCGTGGTCTTGTCGAGCGCGACGACTCCCGCGTCCTTGTCCGACGGCCAGTAATAGCGGCCCGCGTAGAGCTGGCCGTTCTGGTAGACGAGCGACGTGACGAACGAGCCGACCGGCGCGTTGAAGTTCGGGTCGATCTCGCCGGACGCCAGGATGTGGGTCACCGCCCGCCGGGCCCCGTCGATGAGGAACTGGCCGGCGACGTACCAGCCGCCGGCGCTGTCGGAGACCGCATCGGAGACCTGGCCGTCGAGGCGCGCGAACCCGGGCCGGCGCGCGCCCGTCGCGGGGTCGAGTGCCACCCCGCCGCCGACGTACTGGCCGATGCGATGGAAGCTGCCGCTCAGCACGATGCGCGAGCCTGCGCGCGTGAGGCTGTTGATCGTGCCGTCGGCCTTGAGCATCCCCGGTGCAGGGAGAACGACGGCAGCTTGGGCAGACGCGCTGGACCCGAGCACGACCAGAAGGGGCAAAGCCCGGCGGAGGCGCATATGTGACGCCGATCCTATGGCGAAGGTCAAGGTTCGAACCAGATCCATTTGGCGCGCGCGGTCGTATCCTCTTGGAGATATGGCCGCCATCGAGACTTCCACCTACAGCGAGTACACGGACGAGCAGCGCGACATCATCGCGATGGTCCGCCAGTTCGCCGACGAGCAGATCCTCCCGAACGCCGAGCACTTCGATCACGAGGACTCCTTCCCGGAGGACATCGTCGAGCAGATGAAGGAGCTCGGGCTCTTCGGTGTGACGATTCCCGAGGAGTACGGCGGCATGGGGCTCGACCTCACGACCTACGTGATGATCGTCGAGGAGCTCAGCCGCGGCTGGATCTCGATCTCGGGCGTCATCAACACCCACTTCATCGGGTCCTACCTGCTCATGAAGTACGGCACGGAGGAGCAGCGCGAGAAGTACCTGCCGCGCATGGCGACCGGCGAGATCCGCGCCGCGTTCTCGCTCTCCGAGCCCGAGCTGGGCTCCGACGTCGCGGCCATCAAGACCGCCGCCAAGAAGCTCGATGACGGCAAGTACGAGATCAACGGCCAGAAGATGTGGGTCACCAACGGCCTGCGCTCCGACCTCGTCTTCGTGCTCGTCAAGACCGATCCGGACGCCGACCCGCGCCACAAGGGCTTCACGTGCTTCATC
>JBJMLA010000174.1:0-33380 GCA_045805505.1 Solirubrobacteraceae bacterium | reverse complement strand
GGCCACCAGTTCGTCGTCGTCGCGGACCTTGATGGCGATGATGCCGTCGGCCTTGATCGGCGTGTTGTAGGCCTGCAGCTCGGTCTTCTTGATCATGCCGCCCTTGGTGGCGAACGCGAGGTACTTCGTCTCGCTGAAGTCGCGCGTCGACAGGACGGACTGCACGAGCTCGTCCTCGCGCAGCGGCAGGACGTTGACCAGCGCGCGGCCCTTCGCGGTCCGCGAGGCCTCGGGCAGCTCGTAGACCTTCGAGCGGTAGACCTTGCCGCGCGTCGTGAAGAACAGCAGGTAGTCGTGGCTGGAGGTCACGAAGAGGTGCTCGATGTAGTCACCGTCCTTCATGTCCATCCCGGTCACGCCGCGACCGCCGCGCTGCTGCTGGCGGTAGGTCGTCAGCGGCAGCGACTTGATGTAGCCGGACTTGGTGATGGTGATCACCATCTGCTGGTCCTGGATGAGGTCCTCGATGTCGATCTCGTCCTCGGACCCCGTGATCTCCGTGCGACGGGTGTCGGCGAACTCGTCGCGGATCTCGGTGAGCTCCTCCTTGATCAGCGCGAAGACGAGGTTCTCGTCGCCCAGCAGCGCGCGCAGCTCGCCGATCCGCTCGACGACGTCGGCGTGCTCGCGCTTGAGCTCGTCGACCTCGAGGGCGGTGAGCTGCGAGAGGCGCATCGACAGGATCGCGTCGGCCTGCAGCTGGGAGAGCTCGAAGCGCTCCATCAGGCCCTCGCGGGCGGCGTCGCGATCGCGCGAGGCGCGGATCAGCGCGATGACGTCGTCGAGGTTGGCCTGCGCGATGAGCAGGCCCTCGAGGATGTGCAGGCGGGCTTCGCGCTCGCGCAGCTCGTGCTGCGCACGGCGGACGACGACGTTGCGCTGGTGGTTGACGTAGTGGTGGATGACCTCGCGCAGCGACAGCGTGCGCGGCACGCCGTCGACGAGCGCCACCGTGTTGACGCCGAACGTCGTCTGCATCGGCGTGTGCTTGAAGAGCTTGTTGAGGACGACCTTGGGGATCACCGCGCGCTTGAGCTCGATGACCAGGCGCATGCCGTGGCGGTCGGACTCGTCGCGGATGTCGGAGATCTCGGGGATCTTCTTGTCGCGGACGAGGTCGACGATCTTCGTGATCAGCCCGTTGTCGCCGCCCTTCTTGACCATGAAGGGCAGCTCGGTGACGATCAGCGCCTCCTTGCCCTGGCCGATCTCCTCGATGCCGACGCGCGCCTGGACGCGGACCCGGCCGCGGCCGGTCTCGTAGGCGTCGCGGATGCCCTGGTGGCCGAGGATGATGCCGCCGGTCGGGAAGTCCGGGCCCTTGACGTGGCGCATCAGCCCGTCGACGGTGATGCTCGGATCGTCGATGTAGGCGATCGTCGCGTCGATCACCTCGCGCAGGTTGTGCGGCGGGATGTTGGTGGCCATGCCGACCGCGATGCCGCTCGAGCCGTTGACCAGCAGGTTCGGGAAGCGCGAGGGCAGGACCGTCGGCTCCTGCTTGCGGCCGTCGTAGTTCGGGAGGAAGTCGACGGTGTCCGCGTCGAGGTCGCGGAGCATCTCCATCGCCATGCGATCGAGGCGGGCCTCCGTGTACCGCATCGCGGCCGGCGGGTCGTCGTCGACCGAGCCGAAGTTGCCCTGGCCGTCGACCAGCGGATAGCGCAGGGAGAACTCCTGCGCCATGCGCACGAGCGTGTCGTAGATCGACTGGTCACCGTGCGGGTGGTAGTTGCCCATCACCTCGCCGACGATGCGGGCGCACTTCGCGTACGGGCGCGTCGGCCCGATGCCCAGCTCGCTCATCCCGAACAGGACGCGGCGGTGGACGGGCTTCAGGCCGTCGCGGACGTCGGGCAGCGCGCGCCCGACGATGACCGACATCGCGTAGTCGAGGTACGCACTGCGCATCTCGTCTTCGAGCGCGCGGGGCTCGATGTTGCCCCCGGTGAGCTGTCCTGCGCCCATGAGCTACTCCTCCTAGATGTCGACCGTGGCGGCCAACGCGTTGTCTTCGATGAAGGCCCGTCGCGGCTCGACCTGGTCGCCCATGAGGCGCGAGAAGATCGCGTCGGCCTCCAGGGCGTCCTCGATGCGGACCTGTGCCAGCGTGCGGGTCTCCGGATCCATCGTGGTCTCGCGCAGCTGCTCGGCGTTCATCTCGCCGAGCCCCTTGAAGCGCTGCAGCGAGACGCCCTTCTGCGCGACGGTCATGACGCCCCGGCGCAGCTCCTCGAACGTCGCCGCGTCGACCGCGGCGTCGCCGAGGCGCACGGTGAACGGCGCCGAGCCGGCGAGCTCGGTCAGGCTCGCGTGCACCCGCACGAACGAGCGGTACTCGTCCGAGGCGAACAGCGTGCGCGCGATGCGGTGCGTGCGGGCCAGGCCGGTCTTGACCGCGATGGCCTTGACCACGAGCTCCTCGCCGTCGGAGAGCAGCTCGGTGGTGTGCGGCGCGTCGACGATGCCCTGGCGCTGCAGCAGGCTGACGGCCTTATCGACGTCGGTGACCTGCTCGTCGAGCAGCAGCGACTCCTCGAGAAACTGGACCATGTCGTGGCCATGGTCGGCGCGCAGCGAGCTGCTCCACCCCTCGTACTGCTTGAGCAGCCGGCAGAAACGCTGCCAGCGCGCCTCGGTCAGCTTGAACTGCGTGTTGTGCTTGTCGAAGACCTGGAAGCGGTCCCACTTGTCCGCCAGCAGAATCTCCTCGAGCTCTGAGTCCTTCTCGATGTAGCGCTCCTGCGAGCCCTGCTTGAACTTGTACAGCGGCGGCTTGGCGATGTAGACGTAGCCCGCCTCGATGAGCTCCTGCATCTCGCGGTAGAGCAGCGTCAGGACGAGGGTCCGGATGTGGGCGCCGTCGACGTCGGCGTCCGTCATGAGGATCACCTTGTGGTAGCGCGCCTTGGTGATGTCGAACTCGTCGCGGACGCTCGTGCCGATCGCCGTGATGAGGTTCTGGATCTCCTCGTTGCGCAGCACCTTGTCGATGCGCGACTTCTCGACGTTGAGGATCTTGCCGCGCAGCGGGAGCACCGCCTGGGTGTGCCGGTCGCGGCCCTGCTTGGCCGAGCCGCCGGCGGAGTCGCCCTCGACGATGAAGATCTCGGCCAGCGACGGATCCTTGACCGAGCAGTCGGCGAGCTTGCCCGGCAGCGTGGAGTTCTCCAGCGCGGACTTGCGCCGGGTCAGGTCGCGGGCCTTGCGCGCCGCGGCGCGGGCCTGCGAGGCCTGCACCGCCTTGGTGATGACCGCGCGCGCCTCCTTCGGGTTCTCCTCGAAGAACTCGGCGAGCTTGGCGTTGACCACCGACTCGACGAAGCCGGCCATGCCGGGGTTGCCGAGCTTGGTCTTGGTCTGGCCCTCGAACTGCGGGTCCTGCAGCTTCGCGCTGATGACCGCGGTGAGGCCCTCGCGGATGTCCTCGCCCGAGAGGTTCTCGTCCTTCTCGCGCAGCACGCCGGCGTCGCGGGCGTACTTGTTCATCGTCCGCGTGAGCGCCGAGCGGAAGCCCGACAGGTGCGAGCCGCCCTCGTGCGTGTTGATGTTGTTGGCGAAGCTGAAGATGGACTCCTGGTAGGTGGAGTTCCACTGCATGGCCACCTCGAGCGCGCCCTCGTCGGAGTCGCCCTCCATGTAGATGACCTTCGACCCGATGGGGTCCTTGTTCTGGTTGAGGAACGAGACGAAGTCGCGGATGCCGCCCTCGAAGTGGAACTCGACCTTGCGGCCCTCGCCACGCTCGTCGGTGATCCGGATCCGCAGGCCCCTGGTCAGGTAGGAGGTCTCGCGCAGGCGCTGCTCGAGGACCGGCCACTCGTGCTCGAGCGTCTCGAAGATCTCGGCGTCGGGCAGGTAGGTGATCGACGTGCCGGTCTCGGTCGTCGGCTCGCCCTTGACCAGCTCGGTCACCGGCGTGCCGCGCACGTAGTCCTGGGTCCAGTGGAAGCCGTCGCGCTTGATGTTGAGCTGCAGCTTCTCGCTCAGCGCGTTGACGACCGACACGCCGACGCCGTGCAGTCCGCCGGAGACCTTGTAGCCGCCGCCGTCGCCGAACTTGCCGCCGGCGTGCAGGACCGTCAGCACGACCTCGGCCGCGGGGCGCTGCTCCTTCTCCATGATCGCGACGGGGATGCCGCGGCCGTCGTCGGCCTCGGTCACCGAGTTGTCCGGGTGGATCGTGACGTCGACCACCGAGCAGTTGCCGGCCAGGGCCTCGTCGACGGAGTTGTCGACCACCTCCCACACCAGGTGGTGCAGGCCGCGGACGCCGGTCGAGCCGATGTACATGCCGGGGCGCTTGCGCACCGCCTCGAGACCCTCGAGGACGGTGATGTCCGACGCGTCGTACTGACCGTCGGGGCGCTTGTCAGATGAGTCGGCCATGGCCTCCGCTTACGTGAAAAAGGCCCCTTCCCGGGACCGGGTGATCTCGGGTCGGAGCTGGTGAAACAGGTTGACGTAAGTCTAGCAACCGGACCCCCGGAAAACCGTGGCGGAATGCGCAGAAAAGGCCCGAAAATGCAGGAGGTTCAGCCCTGTGCCGCCCAGCCGCGCGACGGCGCCGCCGAGCACCGCAGCGCGACCACCAGATCGGCCCCGAGCGCCGTGTTGAGCCGGGCCACCAGATCGGGTCCCATCAAGTCGAGCTCCTGGGCCCAGACCGCCGACTTGCAGGTGATCGTCAGCGTGCCTCCGCGGTCGGCCGTGGGGGTCGCCTCGGCCGCGATCGTCTCGCCCACGACGCCCGGCCACAGCCGCTGGACGTCGGCCAGCAGGGTCTGTGGCGCGAGGTGGGCCAGCAGCCCCTCCATCGCGTTGCCGACCGGTCGCGGAGCGCGCCGGCCCATCAGGCCGCCGCCGCTTCCTGGAGCACGGTCCCGCCGCCCACGGCGATGCGGACGACGCCCGGGCGCTCGTGGCCGGGCACGTGCGCGAGCTCGGTCGTGGTGATGAGCGCCTGCCCATCGGCGAGGCGCTCGACGAGCAGCGCGCGGCGATCGGCGTCGAGCTCGCTCATCACGTCGTCGAGCAGCAGCAGCGGCGGCGTCCCGCGCTCCTGGGCGAGGACGGCGCGCTCGGCCAGCAGCAGCGCCAGCAGCGACAGCCGCTGCTCCCCCTGCGAGCCGTAGGCGCGCAACTCGCGTCCGTCCCGCAGCATCACCAGGTCGTCGCGGTGCGGTCCGTGGCCGGTGAAGCCGCGCTCGAGGTCGGACTCGAGACGCTCGGCCAGCTCCGCCGCGAACTCCTCCGCGGTCTCCGCCTTCGTCCGCGGGCGGTAACGCAGCTCGCCCGCGCCGGTCAGCCCGAGGTCGGCGGCCAGCGTGGCGAACGGCTCCTGCAACAGCTGGGCGGTGCGGGCCCGGTCGTCGCGCAGCGCGATGCCGTGGCCGGCCAGCTCGGCGTCCCACGCCGGCAGGGCGTCACGGGATGCGCGGCCGCTGCGGATGCGGGCGATCAGCGCGTTGCGCTGTGCGAGCGCCTGCGCATAGGCCTTGCGCGTCGCGGTGCGCGTCGGCCACAGCGCGGCGACGACCTGGTCGAGGTGCGCGCGCCGCAGCGCCGGCGCGCCCTTGACCAGCTCGAGCCGGTCGGGCAGGAACACCGCGACGAGCGGACGGCCCGGCGCGTCGGAGAGCTTCTCCACCGGCGCACCGTCGACCGTGAAGCGCTTGGGCTGGCCGGGCTGAAACCCGACGGCGAGCGTCGACGCGCTCGTGTCGACCTCCATCCGTGCCGCCTGCGCGTCGAAGCGCAGCACCTCGCGCTCGTTCGACGTCCGGCACGAGCGGCCGGTGCAGGCGAAGTACAGGCCCTCCAGCAGGTTGGTCTTGCCGGCGCCGTTGCGCCCGTGGACGACGGTCAGGCCCTCGCCCAGCGTGATCTCCACCGCGTCGTAGCTGCGGAAGTCACGCAGCCGCAACCGGTGGACAAGGCTCAAACGTTCAGGCGGATCGGCATGATCAGGTAGAGGAAACCGCTGCCGTCGCCGCTTTCGATCAGGCCGGGGCGCAGCGGGCTGATCAGCTTGAGGATCAGGTCTCCCGCGCCGGCGCTCTCGAGCCCGTCGCGCAGGAAGTCCGGGTTGAACCCGATCTCGAACGGCTCGCCGGCGAACGGCGCGGGCAGCGGCTCGGACGCCTCGCCGACATCCGGCGTCTGCGCCGAGACCGTCAGCTCGCCCTCGCCGAAGCTCAGCCGCAGCGGCGCGTTCTTCTGCGCCATCAGGCTGATGCGCCGCACGACGCCCGCCAGCTCCTCGCCGCTCATGCGCAGCTCGTGCTCGTAGCCCTCGGGCAGCAGCTGGCGGTAGTTGGGGAACTGGCCCTCGATCAGCCGCGACGACAGCACGACGCCGGCGACCTCGAACACGACCTGGTTGGCGCGGACGCCGATGCGGATCTGCTCCTCGGAGGTCTGGGCGACGATCCGCTCGAGCTCCTGCAGGGCGCGGGCCGGCACGTTGGCCTCGAAGCCCGACGACAGCGGCGCCTCGAGCTTGGTCTCCTTCACGCTCAGGCGGTAGGAGTCCGTGGCGACCATCTTGAGCTCGTCGCCCTCGGCGGTGACGAGGATGCCGGTGAGGATCGGCCGCGTCTCGTCACGCGAGGCGGAGCGGGCGACCATGGCGATCGTCTCGACGAACGCCTGGGCGGGCACGTCGACGACCTGGTCGCCGCCGGGCTCGGGCAGGTTGGGGAAGTCCTCGGCGCGCAGGGTCCGCAGGTGGAAGCGCGCCGGGCCGCTGACGACCTCGACGTCCTGCTCGGCCGGCCGCAGCTCCAGCGACACGTCGCCGGCCGGCAGCTGGCGGACGACGTCGAGCAGCAGGCGGGCCGGAAGCACGACGGTGCCCTCGCGGACGATGGTCGCCTGCAGCGGCACGCGGAGGGCCACCTCCATGTCCGTGGCGCGGATCTCGACGCGGCCGCCCTCGGCAGCGAGCTGGACGCCGGAGAGCGCCTGAACGGCGCTGCGGGTGGAAGCGACGCGGGTCGCGGTCTGCAGCTGCGCGAGCAGCTCGTGCGATGAGGTCTCGAGTTTCACGGACTATTACCTCTACAAAGAAGAACAGGAGTAAGGGGTGTTCATCTGTGCACTGCTGGCGATTCCCCCGCTGATTGCGGGAAGGTGATGCACAGATGAGGGCATGGCAGACCCTCTGAGTCTGTCAGCCCGGGCGGTCGGCATGGATCCGTTCGGACAACGTCCGAACCGCGGTGACGACCTCGGGGTCGGAGGCCAGGCGCTCCGCGGTGCGCTTGCAGGCGTGCATGACGGTCGTGTGGTTGCGGCCCCCGAAGGCCTGGCCGATGGCCGGCAGGCTCTGGGAGGTGTGCTCACGCGCGAGGTACATGGCGAGCTGGCGCGGCCCGGCGATGCGCTGGCTGCGGCCCTCGGAGAGCAGCTCGTCGCGGGTGAGCCCGAAGAGCTCGCAGGTGGCCGCCTGGATGAGCTCGACGGTGGGGGCGGTGGGGCGGCGCGCGGCGCGCAGACCGTCCCGCCCGCCCGGGTAGAGGCCGTCGAGGACCTCCTCGGCCAGCGCGCCGTCGATCGGCCGGCCGGTCAGTGAGTGGTAGGCGACGACGCGGATCAGGGCGCCTTCGAGCGCGCGCATGTTGGTGTCGATGCGCTCGGCGATGACCGCCAGGGCGCTCTCGTCGGGCAGGTCGACCTCGTCGTGATGGACCCGCTTGCGCAGGACGGTCATGCGCGTGGCGAGGTCGGGGGCCTGGATGTCGGCGACGAGGCCGGACTCGAAGCGCTCGCGCAGGCGGTCCTCGAGCGCGGCCAGGTCGCGCGGGAGGCGGTCGGAGGTCAGGACGACCTGGCTGCCGGAGTCGTGCAGTGCGTTGAAGGTGTGGAAGAACTCCTCCTCCGTGCGCGCCTTGGACTCGAGGAACTGCACGTCGTCGATGAGCAGGACGTCGACGCCGCGGAAGCGCTCCTTGAAGCGGTCGACGTCGCCGCCGTGCAGCGCGCCGAGGAACTGGTTGGTGAACGCCTCGGCGGTGGTGCAGCGCACGGTGGCGCCCGCGCCGTAGGCGCGGACGTAGTTGCCGATCGAGTGCAGCAGGTGCGTCTTGCCGACGCCGGGCGGGCCGTAGAGGAAGAGCGGGTTGTAGGCCTGCGCCGGGAGCTCGGCGACCGCCAGCGCCGCCGCGTGGGCGAACCGGTTGCCGTCGCCGAGGATGAACTGCTCGAAGGTGAACTTGGGGTTGAGCTCGTCGCGGACGGCGCCGGGGGGAGGCGCGGGGAGCGCGTCGGGGGCGGGGCCGCCGCGGCGCCCGCGCTTGGCGGCGGCCGTGGGCTGGGCGCCGCCGCCGATCTCCACGCGCGCATGCGGGCCGAGCACCGAGGCGGCCGCTCGATCGAGGGTCGCGGCGAAGCGATCGCTGACCAGGCTGCGGATCGAGGCCGGCGCCTCGCACACCACGACGTCGCCCTCGAAGGACACGGGCTGCAGCGGCGCGAGCCACAGCTCGAAGGTCGTGTCGGTGACCGCGCGCCGCAGCTCGGCCTGGATGCGCGTCCAGATCTCAGCGGCGTCAGCGGGCATGGGCAGGCGTGGTCGGCTCCGGTGGGAGGGGTGTCGGAAACTGCGAGAAAACGGCCGCCGGGCGCGTCCTGGCGGACCGGCTCGGCGACTATAGCCCAGCGCTTCGGAGCGGAACGGGGCTCCGCCGCGGCCCGCTGCGCGCTTGCCGCAAATCGCGGTGAATTGTCGGTGACCGGCGTGTGCACAGGATGTGCATGCCCTGTGCACAGCGGGCTGCGGGACCGTGCTCCCGCTACACTGGCGCCCGTCATGAAGCGCACGTACCAGCCCAAGAAGCGCAAGCGCGCACGGACCCACGGCTTTCGCGAGCGGATGTCCACCCGCGCCGGCCGGGCGGTCCTCAAGCGCCGGCGTGACAAGGGCCGCAAGCGGCTGACCGTCTGACCGTGGAGGGGGAGGCCCCTTCCCCGGGCCTGTCGGATCGCCCCAGAAGAGCCAAGCGCGGTCGCCTGTCCCGGAGCGCGGAGTTCGAGCGCGTCTACCGTGAGAGCCGCTCGCACGGCAATCGCTTCTTGGTGCTCTACGCGTTCCCGCGTGAGGACGAGGGCGGTGTCCGGCTCGGGCTGACCGTCTCGCGGCAGGTCGGCAACGCCGTCGACCGCAACCGCGTCAAGCGGCTCCTGCGCGAGGCGTTCGACGCGGAGGGCGCGAGCGTCCCGGCCAACCACGACATCGTCATCAAGGCCCGGCCCGACGTCCGCGAGCTCGCCGACCGGGAAGGCCTCGACGCCGTGCGCGGCGCGCTCTCGGAGCTTCTGCAGAAGGCTGGGCTGTCGGCATGAACGCCCTGCGCGCGGCGGTCCTCGCTCCGATCCGCCTCTACCAGCGCCTGATCTCGCCGGCGCTGCCCCGCCGCTGCAAGTACGAGCCCACCTGTTCGCGCTACGCCGTACAGGCGATCGGGCGGTACGGCATACTGCGCGGGCTGGTCCTGGCCGGGTGGCGGCTGCTGCGCTGCAATCCGTGGAGTCACGGCGGGTTCGATCCCGTCGAGGCCCAGAGCCTCTTCCCGCTGCGCCACGTCCACCAGCACCCCGCTCCCTAGCCCATGCTCGTCCTCGCCAACATCCTCCAGCCGCTGATCGACGTCTTCGACGAGGTCCTGCAGTTCTTCCACAACTCCGTGGGCGTCGGCTGGGGCTTCTCGATCATCCTGCTGACCGTCTGCGTGCGCATCGTCCTGCTGCCGCTGACCCTCAAGCAGTTCAAGTCGATGCAGGCGATGTCGCGGCTGGCGCCCCAGATCAAGGAGCTCCAGCAGAAGTACAAGGACGACAAGCCGCGCCAGCAGCAGGAGATGATGGCGTTCTACAAGGAGCACCAGGTCAACCCGTTCGGGTCGTGCCTGCCGCTGGTCCTGCAGATGCCGGTCTTCATCTCGCTCTTCTACATGCTGCGCAAGGACCTGAAGATCGACATCTGCGCGGACAAGCTGATCGATGCCAAGGTCATCGACGCGTCGCACAAGGTGCTCGACAGCGCGGCCCTGCAGAAGACGGCCTGCCACACCGACGCCGCGCACTTCCTCTTCATCGACGACATCACCACCAAGGCCACCGGTGGCGTCCTCGTCGTGCTGATCGTCCTCTACATCGGCTCCCAGCTGCTCTCGAGCGTGCTGATGTCGACCACCGTGGACCGCAACCAGCGGCTGCTGATGATCGGCCTGCCGTTCCTGTTCACGACGTTCATCATCTCCTTCCCCGCCGGCCTGATCGTCTACTGGATCACCACGAACCTGTGGACCGTCGGCCAGCAGTTCACGATCCGCAAGCGCATGGGGCCGATCACGCCGCCCAAGCCGGCGGCCGCCGGCGCAGGCGCCGCGGCCGCCGTGCCCGAGGCCAAGCCGTCGCGCCGCGGCAAGGCGGCACCGGCCGCCGAGCCCGCGCCGCCCAAGCCGACGGGCCCGCCGCCCTCGGCACGCAAGAAGAAGAAGCGCTCGGGGCGCCGGCGATGAGCGAGTTCGCCGCGGGTCGCGCGCTGGCACTGGTCGAGGCCGTCGTCGACGCCCTCGCGCTCGAGGCCGAGATCGTCGTCGACGAGAGCGACGAGCAGGTCACGATCACCGTCGAGGGCGAGGAGCTCGGCCTGTTCATCGGCCGCCACGGCTCGACGATCGAAGCCGTGCAGCACCTCGCGCAGCGCGCGGTGATGAAGGACCAGGATCGCGAGGCCCCGCGCCGGCGCATCGTCGTCGACGCGGCGGGCTACCGGGCTCGCCGCCAGGAGGCGCTCGAGGGCCAGGCCGCCGACGCCGCCGACGACGCGCTGCGCTACGGCCGCCCGGTCGCACTCGACGCGATGACCGCCACCGAGCGGCGCATCGTGCACGAGTTCCTGCGCGATCGCACGGACGTCGACACGCATTCCGAGGGCGAGGAGCCGGACCGGCACCTCGTCGTCTCGCCCGCCGCCCAGGCCTGAGCCCGCGGCGCGCCCTGGGGCGTTTCACGTTTTTCTCCCCCGTGAAACACTTCACGCATGGCCAGTGCGTTGACCGACCTCGATCGCGGCATCGTATGCGGGCTCCTGCTGGCGCAGGGCTCCTTCGGCGGCGATGGGCGCCAGCCCCAGATCACCCTGCGCATGCACGTGCGGCACGAGACCCTGCTCCGGTGGCTCACCGACCGGTTCCCGCGCAGTCGCCTGTACGGGCCCTACCACCACGCCGACCGGTCCTACTACCAGTGGATGGCCCGCGGCCGCGGCCTGGTCGAGGACGTCCTGCCCGTGCTCGAGGGCGTCGTCACGCCGGCCCTGGACATCCCGGCGGCCGACCGCCTGCAGGAGATGACCCGCCGCTACGCGGACTTCATCGCGCGCGTCCGGGCGCGGGAGCTCGCGGGATGAGCGATCGGCTGCGCGAGCTCGCGGAGGAATGGTCGGTCCCCGGCCCCGGAATGGAGGCGCTCGAGCGGCTCCTGGCCACGCTGCGCAAGGACGACGAGGCGCCGACGACCGTGCGCGATCCGGGACGTGCGGTCAACGCGCATGTGGCCGACGCGCTCACCGGCCTGATGGTTCCGGAGCTCGAGCGGGCGACGCGCGTCGCCGACATCGGCGCCGGCGCCGGCGTGCCGGGCCTCGTCCTCGCCGCGGCACGGCCCGCGATGCACGTCACCGAGGTCGAGAGCCAGAGCCGCAAGTGCGCCTTCATGGAACGCGTGATCGAGCGCATGCGCCTGCCCAACGCCGACGTGGCGTGTGCCCGCGCCGAGGAGTGGACCGCGGGCCGCGACGCCTGCGACGCGGTGACCGCCCGCGCGGTCGGCGCCCTGCCGCTGGTCGTCGAGTACGCGGCTCCCCTGCTGACCATGGGCGGCGTCCTGGTCGCGTGGAAGGGCACGCCGGATCCGCAGGAGGCCGCCGACGGCGATCACGCCGCGGAGGTGCTGGGTCTCGAACCCGCGCGCGTGGTCCGGGTTCCGCCGTTTCCGGGCGGCGATGAGCGAAACCTCTACGTCTACCTGAAGGTTCGTTCGCTACCGAACCGCTATCCCCGGCGCGCGGGAATCGCCCGCAAACGCCCGCTACGAGCCTCAACCTGAGGGACAGGATCGTGGTTCGGCCCCGAATCGGGGCGCCGATCCGACCGATCCGGCCGCTAGCGTCGCACCTGATGGGGACCATCTACGCGATCGCCAACCAGAAGGGTGGAGTGGGCAAGACCACCACGGCGGTCAACGTCGCCGCCTGCATCGCGGAGGCCGGCTACCCGACACTGCTGGTGGACATCGACGCGCAGGCCAACGCGACCGTCGGGCTCGGCGTCCCGAAGGACAGCAGCCCCAACGTCTACGACGTCCTTGCCGGCTCCGCCACGGCCGAGCAGGCGCTGCGCGAGACCGACGTCGAGGGTCTGATGGTGCTGCCCGCCCATCCCGACCTGGCCGGCGCCAACGTCGAGCTGCCGCGACAGCCCGGCTCCGAGACGCGCCTGCGCGAGGCGCTGGCGCCGATCCGCGACCGTTTCGCCTACATCCTGCTGGACTGCCCGCCGTCGCTGGGGCCGCTGACCGTCAACGCCCTGGTCGCCGCCGACCGCGTGATCGTGCCGGTGCAGACGGAGTACTTCGCGCTCGAGGGTCTGGCCGGCCTGCTCGACACGCTCGGGCTCATCCAGCGCGAGCTCAACCCGCGGCTGACGGTCGCCGGGATGATCCTGACGATGCACGACGGCCGCACGCGGCTGGCCCGTGACGTCGAGCGCGAGGTGCGCGAGCACTTCCCGTCCCTGGTCTTCGACACCGTCATCCCGCGCAACGTGCGCGTGAGCGAGGCGCCGAGCTTCGGCCGCCCCGTCATCCATCACGATCCGCACTGCCCGGGAGCCGACGCGTATTTCGAGCTCGCCAAGGAGGTGGCTGCCCGTGGCTGATCGAGGCATGGGCCGCGGCCTCGCCGCGATCCTCACCGTGTCGGGACTGCCCGACGACGACCTGCGCCGGATCCCGGTCGACCTGGTCGATCCGAACCCGCGCCAGCCGCGGACGAGCTTCGACGACGAGACGATCCAGTCGCTGGCCGAGTCGGTCCGCGAGCGTGGCGTCCTGCAGCCCGTCCTGGCCCGCCCCGTGGCCGGCGGCCGCTACGAGCTGATCGCCGGCGAGCGCCGTTGGCGCGCCGCCCAGCTCGCGGGCCTCACCGAGATCCCCGCGCTGGTCCGCGACCGTGACGACTCCGAGGCACTCGAGGTCGCGCTGATCGAGAACATGGCCCGCGAGGACCTCAACCCCGTCGAGGAGGCGCGCGCCTGCGCCGCGCTCGTCGAGGAGCTGGGCCTCACGCGCGAGGACGTCGGCCGCCGCGTCGGCCGCAGCCGCGTCGCCGTCTCGAACCTCCTGCGACTGCTCGATCTGCCCGACGACGTGCTGGCGCTGCTCGAGCGCGCCGACCTCACCGAGGGCCACGGCCGCGCGCTGCTGCTGACCGACGATCACGCCGAGCGCCGCCGTCTGGCGCGCGACGCGGTCGCGGGCGAGTGGTCGGTCCGCGTCCTCGAGGCCAAGGCCCGCGAGGCCGGCAAGGCGCCGATCCGCACCGGTGGCCGCAGCAGCGTCTCGCGGCTGCATCCCGACCAGGAGGAGGCGGCCGCGGTCATCTCCGACGCGCTCGGCGCCGTGCTGGGCAGCGACGTCCGCGTCCGGCCCGCAGCGAAGGGCTACAAGGTCGAGCTCAGCTTCGCCGACGCCGAGGAGGCGCTCGCGCTGGCCCGGCGCATCGGGCCTCGCCGCGTCGTCTGAGCCACGCCGGTCCCCGCTATATTGGGCCGTCGCTGCGGGCGATTAGCTCAGTTGGTTAGAGCGCGTCTCTGATAAGGACGAGGTCCCAGGTTCGAGTCCTGGATCGCCCACTCGAAGGCCCTGCTCAGGCGGGGCCTTCTGCGTTCCGGGGCTAGACCGGCGCCTTGTCGCGCACGTCGCGGCCCGCCTCGGCGCTCTTGCCGACAGCCTTGCTGCTGGTGTGGAACGGCTTGGCCAGCCAGCGGCCGAGCCGGCCCGGCGCCTTGCTGGCGCCGCGACCGCCCAGCCCGAAGGCCCGCCTGCTCGCCCGCTCCGGGCCACGCGACAGGCGCGGGGCGAGCACGGCGAGCACGAACAGGACGACGCACAGCGCGATGACGGCTCCGATGACCATGTTGCATCTGTTACCCGGATACGGTGGGCGGCAAATGCGCCTGTCGGTCGTCATCCCGGTCAAGGACGGCGCGCGCCACCTCGCGGAGGTGCTCGCCGCGGTCGCCCGCGAGGCGCCGGGCGCCCAGGTGCTGGTCGTCGACTCGGGGTCGCGCGACGGCTCGCCGGACATCGCGCGGCGGGCGGGAGCCCGCGTGCACGAGATCGCGCCGGAAGAGTTCGGCCACGGCCGCACGCGCAACCTCGGCGCCGAGCAGACCGCCGGCGACGTGATCGCGTTCCTCACCCAGGACGCGACGCCGCTGCCGGGCTGGGGAGCGGCGCTGCTGGCGCCGTTCGAGGACACGGGCGTCGGCGTCGTCGTCGGCCCGCAGCGGCCGCGACCCGGGACGCCGCCCAGCGTCGCGCGCGAGCTCGAGTGGTTCTTCGGCCATCTCGACGCCGACGACGCGTATCTGTCGAACGTCAACGCCGCCTACCGGCGCGCGTGCTGGGAGGAGGTGCGCTTCCCCGACGTGGCCTACGCCGAGGACCAGGCCTTCGGCCGGGCGCTGCAGGACACGCGCTGGCGCAAGGTCGTCGCACCCGAGGCCGCGGTGCTGCACTCCCACGACTACGGCACGGTCGAGTCGTGGCGCCGGGCGTTCGACGAGGCCCGCGGCCTGCGCGAGACGCGCGGCTGGGTCGAGCGGATCGCGCCGCGGGCGACGCTCGGCGGGATCGTCCGCCAGGCGCGCCGTGACGACCGCTGGATGCGCGCGCAGGGCTGGAGCGCGGTCCGCCGCGCCGCCTGGTGGCCGCGCTCGCTGCTGCTGCACGCCGGGCGCAAGGGCTTCGCCTGGCTGGGGTCTCGCGCCGACCGCCTGCCGCCGGCCGTGCGCCGGACGCTCAGCCTCGAGCGGCGCGCCGACTAGATCCGGCGCGTGACGCCGCGGTAGAGCAGCTCGTAGGCACGGCCGCGCAGGCCCGGCACGTGCTTGGCCCGGTAGCGCTGCACCGACGCCTCGAGGTGGCGCGGGTCGCGGCCGGCCACCACGCCGCCGACGTGCGAGGCCGCGGCGTCCGGGCAGTAGAGGACCCGCCCGCCGGCCCGCCGGATGCGGAGGCACAGGTCCTCCTCCTCCTTGTAGAGGAAGAAGCCCTCGTCGAACCCGCCGGCCGCGCCGAACGCGCTGCGCCGCACCAGCAGGAACGCCCCCGAGACCCACGCGACCTCGGTGCGCTCCGTCCGCGGCTGCCAGTGTGCGTGCCCGGCGCCGTTGGCGACCCGGGCGCGCAGGCCGCGCAGCTCACCGTGGTCCCAGCGCTGCGGCGCTCCGTCGGGGGTGCGCAGCAGCGGTCCGGCCACGGCCACCGCCGGATCCTGGAGCGCGTCGAGCAGGCGCACGAAGACGTCGCGCTGCTCCGTGACGACGTCGGGGTTCACGCAGCAGATCAGCGGCGCGGCGTGCCGGGAGGCCAGCAGGTTCTGCCCGCCGCCGAACCCGAGGTTCTCCGGGCTCGACAGGACGGCGACGGCCGCGCCGAACTCGGCCTCGATCCCGCTCAGGTCGTCAGACGAGCCGTTGTCGAGCACCATCACCTGGCTCGGAACCGGCGTCTGCGCCAGCGCTTCGAGCAGGCTGGTCAGGCAGGGCCTGAGGTAGGCCGCCGTGTCGTAGTTGACGACCTGGACCGTGAGCTCGGGGACCACCGGTCGGACGCTATCCGCTCGCCGCGGGCAAACCCGGATTGGACACTTGTTCTATCCCCACTTCTGGGGAGTCGGTCGATACTGGGGCCATGCGGGTCCTGGTCGTAGACGACGCGTCGGCAATCCGTTTCATGCTGCGCATCCTGCTCGAGGACGCCGGCATGGCCGTCGAGGAGGCCGGCTCCGGCGACGCCGCCCTCACCCGCCTGAGCCGCCGTCGGGCGCCGCGCATCGACGCCGTCATCCTCGACCAGCGGATGCCCGACCGCACCGGTCTCGAGACCGCGCGCGAGATCGTCGCCGGCGGTGAGCATCCGCGGCTGTTCCTCTACACGTCCTACCTGCACCCGGTGCAGCAGACCGAGGCCGCCGAGCTGGGCGTGACCACGATGGTCAAGACCGATCTCGACGAGCTGGTCATCGCGCTGCGCGAGGCCGGCCCGGTCGCCGCCTAGGCGGCGGACTCGTAGACCTCGCGGACGGTCGCCCGGACGGTCTCGAGCGGCACGCCCTTCTCCAGGTAGCGCGCCGCACCCAGGCTGAGCGCCGGTTCGCGCATCCGCTCGGCGGCGAACCCCGAGAACACGACGATGGCCGTCGACGGCGAGATCTCGCGCAGGCGGGGGATCGCCTCGAGCCCGTCCATGCCCGGCATCGAGAGGTCCAGGAGCACCACGTCGGGGTGCAGATCGGTGATCGCATCGATCGCCGCCTGGGCGTGATCGGCCTCACCGACCACCTTCAGCTCGGGATCCTCCTCGAGCCCGTAGCGCAGCAGTGCCCGCAGTTCGGGCACGTCGTCACACAGGTAGACGCTGATGGTGGGGGACATGCGCAGACCGGCTCCGTGCCGACGCAGACTATGCGAACGAGGCCCGCGGGAAGCGGCTCACCCCGGCCTATACTGGCCGCCTCATGCAGGAGATGGTCATCTACGGGGTCTCCTTCGACATGGTCGGGAAGCAGCCCATCGTCCTGCTCAAGACCGTCGACTCGAACAAGTTCCTGCCGATCTGGATCGGCCATCCCGAGGCCGCGGCCATCCTCATGAAGCTCCAGGGCGCCTCCACGCCGCGCCCGATGACGCACGATCTGCTGGTCGACATGCTCGGTGAGCTCGACGCCCGCTGCACCAAGGTCTCCGTCACCGAGTTGCGCGACAACACCTTCTTCGCCTCGATCACGCTGACCATCGAGGGCGGCACGGAGCTCGAGATCGACTCGCGCCCGTCCGACGCCCTGGCCCTCGCCGTGCGCTCCGGCGCGCCGATCTTCGCCGCGGAGGAAGTCATCGCCGAGTCGGCGATCGAGTTCGAGCACGAGGTCGAGAACGAGGACGAGGTCGTCGAGAAGTTCAAGGACTTCCTCGACGAGGTCTCGCCCGAGGACTTCGCCGGCGAGAGCTAGCGAGAAGCGCGGCGGCCGGAGGCCTGGCCGCGCCGAGCATCCGATGCGAGGGCCGGAGGCCCTCGCCGGACTAGGAAGCGCTGGCGAGGACGCGTTCGACCAGCTGGTCGAACGTGATGCCGGCGGCGTCGGCGGCCTGGGGCAGCAGGCTCGTCTCGGTCATGCCGGGCACGGCGTTGACCTCGAGGACGGAGAGCTCGCGCGTCGCGTCGTCGAGCATGAGGTCGACGCGGGAGAACCCCGAGCAGCCGAGCTCGCGGTGCGCGGCGAGCGCGAGGCGCTGTGCTTCCGCGGTCAGCTCGTCGCCGATCTCGGCCGGGCAGACGAACGTCGTGTGGCCGATCGAGTAGCGCGCCTCGAAGTCGTAGAAGTCCTCGTCGCGCGGCACGGCCTCGACGACCGGCAGGACCTCGTCGCCGACGATCGAGACCGCGAGGTCGTGGCCGTTGACGTGGCGCTCGAGCAGGACGCGGCCCGAGTAGGAGAACGCGGCGATCAGCGCGGCGGGGACGTCGGCGGCGCTGCGCGCGAACTTGATCCCGAGCGCCGAGCCCTGATCGGAGGGCTTGACCACGATGGGAAAGCCCAGGCGCTCCTCGATCGCGCCCAGCGCGTCGGTCGCTCCGAGCTCCTTGAAGGCGGCTTCGCTGAACGCGAAGAAGTCGGGCGTCGGGATGCCCGCCGCCCGGAAGGCGTGCTTGGCCACGACCTTGTCGGCGCAGCGCATGCATGACCCGACGCGCGAGCCGGTGTAGGGCACGCCGACGATCTCGAGCAGCTCCTGCACGGTGCCGTCCTCGCCCTCGCGGCCGTGCAGCGCGATGAAGGCCGCGTCGGGGGAGAGCTCGCGCAGCCGGCCGACCAGGTCGTGGCCGACGTCGATGCCGAAGACGTCGTGGCCGAGGCGCTCGAGGGCATCCTCGACGCGGGCGCCGGACTTCATGGAGACGCCGCGCTCGAACGAGCGGCCGCCCTTGAGGACGACGACCCTCACTGCGCCGACCGGCGCCGGGCGATGCGGCGGCGCAGCTCGACGACGTCGGCGAACGGGCTGGGCGGCTCGGGCTCCGCGGCCGGCTCCGGCACCCGGGGCGCTACCGGGACCGCACCGGTCAGCGTGCTGTAGAGCGCGACCTGCTCGCGGATCACCTCGCCGATCCGGCGGACGCCCTCGCGGATGTCGTCAGCGGAGACTCCTGAGTAGTTCAGGCGCATCGACGATCCGCCGCGGCCGTCGGTGTAGGCGGCGCGCCCGGGCACGAAGGCGACGTTGCGCTCCTCGAGCGCGCGGGCCAGCAGGTCGGTCGTGTCGATGTAGTCGGGCAACGTGACCCACAGGAACAGCCCGCCCTCGGGCTTGGTCCATGTGGTCTCCGGCGGGAAGTGCTCGGCCAGCGCCGCCAGCATCACGTCGCGCCGGCCGCGGTAGAGGTCGCGCAGCTCGTCGAGGTAGTCCTGCCAGCGGCGCTCGGCGAAGTAGGTCGTGACGAACAGCTGGCTCAGCGACGCCGAGCACAGGTCGGCGCCCTGCTTGCCCATGTTGAGCTTCTCGAGCACCGGCGACGGCGCGACGGCCCAGCCCAGACGCAGTCCGGCCGACAGGATCTTCGAGAACGTCCCGAGGTAGATGACGAACTGCCCGTGGTCGAGCGAGTGCAGCGTCGGCAGCGGCTCGCCCTCGAAGCGCAGCAGCCCGTACGGGTTGTCCTCGAGCACGAGGAGCTGGCGCTCGTTGGCCACGTCGACCAGGCGCCGGCGCCGCTCGAGCGACATCGTGACGCCGCCGGGGTTCTGGAAGGTCGGGACCGTGTAGATGAACTTCGGGGTCCGGCCCTCGGCGGCGAGCCGGTCGAGCGTCTGCTCGAGCAGGTCGATGCGCATGCCGTCGGCGTCCATGTCGATCTGCACGACGTCGGCCTCATAGGCCGTGAACGCGGGCACGGCGCCCGGGTAGGTCGGAGCCTCGGCGACGATGACGTCGCCCGGGTCGATGAGGATCTTGCAGACCAGGTCGATGACCTGCTGGCCGCCGGTGGTCACCAGGATGTCCTGCGGATCGACGTGCGTGCCCTCCGCGGCCATGACCTCGACGATGCAGTCGCGGACCGCCGCGATGCCGTCGGTCGGCGCGTACTGCAGGGCCTTGGCGGAGTCCGCGGCGGCCATGTGCGACAGCAGCGCGGCGAGCGACTCGGACGGGAACGTCGAGGTGTCGGGAAGACCGCCGGCCAGCGAGATGACCTCGGGCCGCTCGGTGATCGCCATGAGGTCGCGCATGGCTGAGGACTTCATGACGCGGGTACGAGCGGCGAACAACCCGGCGTAGCGCTCCAGATCGGCGCGCGATCCGGAACGGGGCGATGACGAGGGGTCGTCTATCGTCATGCGCCGCCACGGTACACGCACATGACCCTGTTCTTCGACATCTGCACCGGCCTCGGCCTCGCCGCCGCCGCCGGTATCCGCCCGTTCCTGCCGGCCGTCCTGACCGGGCTGTTCGCGCTCGGCGACGTCGGCATCGACTTCGACGGCACGAGCTTCGCCTTCCTCGAGAGCCCGGTGTGGATCGTCGGCCTCGCCGTACTGATGGTGCTCACGTTCGTCCTCGGCCGCCGCGAGGAGCCCGGCGCCCTGGACTCCGCGGTCGGCGGCCTGTCGCTGGGCATCGGAGCGCTGCTGTTCGCCGGCACGCTCGCCGATCACGGCCGCGACTCGGCGGGCTGGATCGCGCTGGCCGTCGTCGCCGGCATCGCGGTGGCCGCCCTCGGCAACGCGTCGGTCCGCGACCTGGCCGCCCGCACCGCCCGGCGCCTGGACGCCGCGGCCCGCCGCGCGCTGCCGCTGTGGTTCGAGGGCGTGGGTCTCGCGCTGGCCGCGGCGTGCATCGCCCTGCCCCCGCTGGCCATCGTGGCCATCGGGTTCCTGGTCTGGCTGCTCCTCGGCGGGCGCAAGCGCGAGGGCGGCAAGTACGCCGGCCTGCGCGTGCTCCGTTGAGCGCGCCGCGCAAGCTCGTCCTCGCCGTCGTCGACGGCCTCAAGCCGTCCATGTTCGAGCGCGCGCTGCAGACCGGCCGCGCGCCGGCCTTCCAGGCCGTGGTCGACCGCGGGACCTACGTGCAGGACGGCGCCGTCGCCGCGTTCCCCAGCGTGACCCCGGTGTGCGCGGGCGCGATCGGCACCGGGACGCTCCAGGACCGCCACCAGATCCCGTCGATGAACTGGTTCTCGCGCAAGGAGAAGCGCTACATCGAGTACGGGTCGAGCTTCAGCGCCGCGCGGCGCTTCGGCTTTGCCAAGCAGCTCACCGACACCGTGTTCAACATGAACATGGAACATCTTCCGGCCGACGTCCCGACGGTGTTCGAGAAGCTCGACGACGGCGGCGTGCGCACCGCGGGCACGACGTACCTGATCTACCGGGGACGGACGCGCCACGAGGTCTCGCGCGAGCTCGCGCTGACGCGACTGGCGGGAGCGCTGTGGCGCCGGCACGTGATGGGGCCCGGCGAGCTGTTCTACGCCGACATCTTCGCCAGCCGCGACACGGGCTGCCGGTCCCAGCTCGGGATGCCGGGCATGCGCGATCAGCACGCGGGCTGCGTCTCGAGCCACATGGTCGAGCACGACCTCTTCGACTTCCTGCTGCTGTCGCTGCCCGACAACGACACGCACTCCCACAAGCACGGGCCGCACGCGCAGGTCACCTCGATCGCCAACGCCGACAAGCAGCTCGAGCGCATGATGCACAGCGCCGGGGGCACCGAGAAGTTCCTCGACGAGCACGCGGTGATCATCGTCGCCGACCACTCCCACGCGAAGGTCGAGCGCCGGGTCGACCTCGGCGACGCGTTCGCCGACTGGGCCGTGCTCGCGCCGGGAGCCAAGCTCGGCGAGGCCGAGATCGCGCTGTGCCCGTCGTCGCGGGCGGGGATGGTCTACGTGCTGGTCGACGACGGCCGCCACGCCATTCCGCCGCGGCTGGCCAAGGCCGCCCTGGGCGTCGACGGGATCGAGCTGGCGATGTGGCGCGACCACGACCGCGACGAGGGCGTCATCGCCTCTCGCGCCGGGATGCTGCGCTTCGCGCCCGGCGGCGACGTCCTGGACCCGCGCGGCAACGCGTGGAGCGTCGACGGCCAGCTCGCCGTGCTGCAGGCCGAGCTGCGCGACGGCGTGCTGCACAGCCCGGAGTACCCCAACGCGCTCGAGCGCGTCTGGGCGGCGCTGACGTGCCCGACGTCCGGCGACCTGCTGCTCAGCGCCGGCGCGGGCTGGGAGTTCGCCGACTGGGGCGGCGTCGACCACGTCGGCGGCGGCAGCCACGGCTCGCTGCACCGCAGCGACTCGGTGGGCACGCTGGCCTACTGCGGCGTCGAGGCGCCCCACGACCACGGCGCGTGGTCGATCGCCGACATGGCGCCGATGGTCTGGCAGCATTTCGGCGTGTGAGACGCGTCGCGGTCGCCACCCTCGCGCTGCTGGCGCTGCTCGTCCCGGGCGCCCTGGCGCAGGACCAGCGCACCGCGACCGCCGCCGCGCCGCCCGTCGATCCCAACGCGCTGATCCGCCCGACGGATCTCGACAACGCGCCGCTCGGCCACCGGCTGACCCCCCAGCAGGTCCTGGCCATCGCGCGGCGCGTTCCCCGGATCGCCGACATGCTGGGCCGCCACCGCGGCTACACGGAGGAGGCCTACCAGAAGGGCGCGAGCCGCTGGCAGGTCTCCTACTTCGATCCGGTGCGCAAGGACGTGGCTCGCAAGGAGATCGGCCAGGTGGCCATCGACGACGCGAGCGGCAAGGTCGTGGAGGCGTGGACGGGCTTTCAGGTCGCGTGGACGATGGCGCGCGGCTATCCCGGTGCGTTCGGGCGGATCGTCACCTCGCCGTGGATCTGGATCCCGCTGTCGATCCTCTTCGTGCTGCCGTTCGTCAACCCGCGCCGCTGGCGCTCCTGGCTGCACCTCGATCTTCTGGTGCTCAGCGCGTTCTCGGTGTCGCTGGCCTTCTTCGACAACGCGACGATCGGGCTCTCGGTTCCGCTCGTCTACCCGCTGCTGGTCTACCTGCTGATCCGCATGCTGGCGATCGCGCTGCGCCGCGGGCCGGCGCCGCCGGTGCGGCTGCTCGTGCCGGTGACGTGGCTGGCCGTCGCGCTGATCTTCCTGCTCGGCTTCCGCATCGGCCTGAACGCGACGAACTCCAACGTCATCGACGTGGGCTACGCGGGCGTCATCGGCGCCGACCGGCTCGTCGACGGCAAGCCGCTCTACGGCCACTTCCCGTCCGACAACGCCAACGGCGACACCTACGGGCCCGTGGTCTACGAGGCCTACGTCCCGTTCGAGCAGGCCAAGCCCTGGTCGGGGGTCTGGGACGACCTGCCGGCGGCGCACGGCGCGGCGATCGCCTTCGACCTGCTGTGCGTGATGCTGCTGTTCCTCATCGGCCGGCGCATCCGGCCCGACCTCGGCGTCGCGCTGGCCTATGCCTGGGTGGCCTATCCGTTCACGCTCTACGCCTCGAACTCGAACTCCAACGACTCGCTCGTTGCCGCGCTGGTGCTGCTGGCCGTCCTGCTGGCCGGGCGCCCGGCGCTGCGCGGAGCGGCGGCCGCGCTGGCGGGGCTGAGCAAGTTCGCGCCGCTCGCGCTGGCGCCGCTGCTGGCCACCCACCGGCTGGAGGCCGGCCGCCGGACGCGCGGGCTGGCGGTCTTCGCGGCCGGCTTCGTGATCATGGCGGCGATCGTCTGCGTGCCGCTGCTGCGTGAGGACCTGCGCACGTTCTACGAGCACTCGATCAAGTTCCAGGCCGAGCGGGCGTCGCCGTTCTCGGTCTGGGGGCTCTACGGCTGGAAGACCGGGCAGGACATCGTCCAGGTGCTCGCCGTGCTGCTCGCGGTCGGGCTGGCGCTGGTGCCGCGCCGCCGCGACGTCGCGGGCCTGGCCGCGGCGTGCGCGGCCGTGCTGATCGGCCTGCAGCTCGGCGTGACCCACTGGTTCTACCTGTACCTGCCCTGGTTCTTCGGGCTGGTGATGCTCGCGGTGCTCGGGCGCTCAGAGCAGGGCGAAGCCGTTGCCGGCGATGCGCACGACGACTGGGTCATAGACCGGCTCGCGCCCGGCCGTGAACGAGAAGGTGCCGAGCACCGACGGAACCTTGCGCAGCCCGGCCAGCCCGCGCCGGATGGCGTCGCGTGAGGCGCCCCGCCGCCCGATCGCCGCGGCGATCAGCCTGACGCCGGCGTAGGCCTGCGCGGCGAACTGGTCGGGGGCGTGGCCGTACCGCGCCGTGAACGCCTTGACGAACGCGCGGTTGCCGGGCGTCCTGCGCGACGCGATCCACGCGGCGCCCGCCACCGCGCCCTCGGCCGCCGCCCCGGCCTGTGCGGCCAGTCCCGGCGTGTTGAAGGAGTTGCCGCCGATGAACGGCACGCCCGCGAGCGCCGGCAGCGTCCGGGCGTAGGTCATGACCCGCGCGACGTCGGGCGCGAGCGCGGCGATGATCAGCGAGTCGGGATGCGCGGCGGCCGCCTGGTCGACCGCGGCGCGATGGGCGTCCGGATCGGCCGAGGGGAAGGAGACGTCGGCGGCGAGCGTGTAGCCCTGCTGGCCGAGCGCGCCCAGGAAGACGTCGTGGGCGGCCTGTGAGTAGGCGTCGGGCGTGGCCCAGACGATCGCCACGCGGACCGACCCGAGCTTGGCGTGGACGCGCGCGAGCGTCAGCGGCTGCACCGTGCTCTCGGGCAGCGAGTCGCGGAACACGTAGCGGCCGATCTCGGTGATGCCGTCGATGGTGTTCGAGACGCCCATCACCGGCACCCGGCGCTGCTGGGCGAGCACGTCGGCCTGCAGCGCGGCACCCGAGAGCGTCGGCCCGAGCAGCGCGGCGGCGCCGCCGTCGATGAGCGTGCCGAACGCGGCCGTGGCCCGGGCGGGGTCTGACCCGTCGTCGAGCATCCGCACGGTCAGGCGCCGCTCGAGGGTCCCCGCGCGGTTGACGTCGGCGACGGCCAGCCGTGCTCCCTGGACCTGGCTGGCGCCGTAGGCCGCCGCGGCGCCGCTGGTCGAGAACACGGCCCCGAGGCGGATCGGCTTGGCCTGCGCGCCCGCCGGGACGAGCAGCAGGACGAGGGCGATCGGAAGCAGGCGCATCGAGCGACCCTAACCCGCGCCGGTAGCGTCCTGCTCGTGGCGCGCCTGCTCGCACCCGCCGCCGTGCTGGCCGGGCTCTTCGCGCTCGTGCTGACCACGGGCCCGCTGGCCGACACGCGCATCACCGACGTGTTCGTCTACGAGCACTACGCGGGGCTGCTGGCCGACGGGACGCCCCCGTACTCGGCCGCCTTCGGCCTGGAGTACCCGCCGCTGGCCCTTGTGCCGATGTGGCTGGCGCACGTCCTCGGCGGTGACTACGCCACCACGTTCGGCGTCCTGATGGGCGTCTGCGCGGCGATCGCCTGCGTCGCGGTCGGCCGGCTCGGCGGGCAGCGCGCGGCGTGGGCCTTCGTGGTGCTGCCGGTGCTCGGCGGCGCGGTCCTGCGCACGCACTTCGACCTGTTCGCGGTGGTGTTCCTGCTGGCCGCGCTCGTCGCCCTGCGCGCGCGGCACACGACGACGGCGTTCGTCCTCTTCGGGATCGCCACGATGATCAAGCTGTTCCCACTCGTCGTCGCCGGGGTCGCGGCGTGCTGGCTCTGGGGCCGCGGCGAGCGCGCGAGCGCCGTGCGCGGCGCGGCCGCGTGCGCCGCCGTGATCGCGGTCTGCTCGCTGCCGTTCGCGGGTCAGGGCTACGTCGACGCCTACCGCTACCACTTCGACCGCCCCGTCCAGATCGAGTCGACCCCCGCGAGCGTGCTGTGGCTGGCCGGCGGTTCGCAGATCACCGGCACGACCGAGGCCCCCGACGAGTTCGGCTCCAACGGGATGGTCGGCGGCGCCGCTGATGTGGTGCGCGCGCTCTCGGGCGTGGCGCAGGTCGCGGCGCTCGCGCTGATCGCCCTCCTGGCCGCGCGCCGGCGCGACGAGCGCCAGCTGCTGCTGTGCTGCGCCGCGGCCGTGGTGGCCTTCGTCGCGCTGGGCAAGGTGTTCTCGCCGCAGTACGTCGCCTGGCTCGCGCCGTTCGCCGCGCTGCTGCTGGCGGCACGCGAACGGCTCATCGCCGCGCTGCTGGCCGGGTCGATCGTGTTGACGACGATCGAGTTCCCGCGCCACTATCTCGATCTGGTCGAGGGCGACCGCGGCGTGGCGCTGCTGGTCGGGGCGCGCAACGCGCTGCTGCTCGCCGCCCTCGGGCTGCTCATCGCCAGGGCAGCAGGAGCGGCTCGATCGCCGACGCCCGCAGCGGCTGCGGCGCGCACGTGATCAGCGCGCCCATCAGCCACGGGTCGTCCTCGGCGGTCTCGAAGCGCACGTTCATCTGCGTGCGCAGCGACTCGATCGCCTGCTCCTTGATCACCCCGATGACCCCGCCGCGCGGCCCGGTCATCCCGACGTCGGTGATGTAGGCCGTCCCGCCCGGCAGCACGCGGGCGTCCGCCGTCGGCACGTGCGTGTGGGTGCCGACCACCGCGGTGACGCGGCCGTCGAGGTACCAGCCGAGCGCGACCTTCTCGCTCGTCGCCTCGGCGTGGAAGTCGACCAGGATGTGGTCGGCCTTGCCCTCGAGCTGGCCGAGGATCGAGTCCATCTCAGGTAGCGCGACCCGGCCGGAGCGCAGGAAGACGTTGCCCTGAAGGTTGACGACGGCCAGGCGCACCCCGTCCTTCTCGACGACGCACGTGCCGTGGCCGGGCTGGGAGGCCAGGAAGTTGGCCGGGCGCAGGATCCGCTCGGTGCTGTCGAGGTACGGGTAGATCTCCTTGCGCTGGTAGGTGTGGTTTCCCAGCGTGATGACGTCGACGCCCGCGGCGAACAGCTCGTCGGCGATCTTCGGGGTGATCCCCAGGCCCCCCGCGACGTTCTCGCCGTTGACCACCACGAACGACGGCGCGTGCTGCGCGACGAGCCCCGGAAGCAGCGCCAGCAGCGTGCGCCGGCCGAGCCCCCCGACCAGGTCACCGACGAACAGGATCTTCTTGCCAGCGGTGTCCATGCGTGCGGATACTCTCGCCGATGGTGAGCGGAGAGCGTCGACCGGTGCCTCCCGTGGTGGTCCCGCGATGGGTCCAGCTGGTCATGCTGCCCGTCGGGATCCTCGCGCTGTGGGCCCTCGCGCGGGCGGCAGGGACGGTGATCCTGCTGTTCGTCGTGGCCGGCGTCCTGGCGCTGATCCTCAACCCGATGGTCAACGGCCTGCAGCGGCGCCTGCGCTTCCCGCGCGGCATCGCCGTCTTCACCGTCTACATCGGGCTGCTGCTGACCGTCGCCGGCGTCGGCTTCCTGCTGGCCAACCCGATCGCCGACCAGGCCGAGAAGTTCGGCCGCGACGTCCCGCACATCATCGACGACGCCAACCACCGGCTGCACGACCTGCAGACCTACTTCACCGACAACGGCATCGACGTCGAGATCGAGAGCCAGGGCGAGACCGCGCTGGAGACCCTGCAGAAGAAGGTCGTCGGCGGCACCAGCGACATCGTCTCGTTCGGGGGCGACATCCTCACGCGTTTCGTCGAGGCCGGGCTCGCGCTGATCCTCGTGCTCGTCCTGTCGGTCTACATGCTGCTCTACGGGCAGCGCATCGGCGCGAGCGTGCGGCGCGTGATGCCGCCCGGCGACGGCAGCGAGGAGGACGACTACCCGGCCCGCGTCGTGCACGCCGTGTCGGGCTACGTGCGCGGCCAGCTGCTGTTCAGCACCGCGATGGGCACCGGCGCCGGTGTCGGTCTGTGGCTGTTCGGCGTGCTGGGGATCTTCCCCGACGGCCGCACCTACGCCCTGGCCTTCGGCATCTTCTTCGGGCTGATGGAGATGGTCCCGTTCGTCGGCCCGCTGCTGGGCGCGATCCCGCCGCTGCTCGTCGCGTTCTTCCAGGATCCCCTGACCGGCGTCTGGGTCGGGCTGCTGTTCCTGGCGCTCCAGCAGATCGAGGGCCACATCGTCGCCCCGCAGATCTTCGGGCACACGCTGCGCATCAACCCGATCCTGGTCATCTTCGCGCTGCTCGTCGGTGGCGAGATCTACGGGATCGTCGGCGCGCTCGTCGCGCTGCCGATCGCCGCGATCGTCCGCGAGACGATCGTCTACCTGCGCCGGCACCTCGTCCTCGAGGCGTGGGGGACGGTCAGCCCGACAGCGGAGCTCTCGCTCGACGAGCCGGTCGTCGAGGAGCCGGATCCGGCGCCCCCTACGATTGCCGCGTGAGCACGGCCACCCTGGGCGCCGAGGGCGTCTCCAAGCGGTTCGGCGACCGCGAGGCCCTGCGCGACGTCTCCTTCTCGGCCGGTGCGGGCGAGCGGCTGGCCATCATCGGTCCCAACGGGGCGGGCAAGACCACGCTGATGTCGATCCTGTCCGGGATCCAGACGCCGACCTCGGGCCGCGTGACGCATTCGCCGGAGGTCATCGGCTGGGTGCCCCAGCAGCCCGCCGTCTACTCCAAGCTCTCGGTGGCCGAGAACCTGCGCCTGTTCGCCCGTCTCGAGAAGTGCGCGGACGTCGAGGACACCGTCGCGCGGATGCTCGAGCTGACCGGCCTGGGCGACCGCGCCGGCGACGAGGTGGGCAAGCTGTCGGGCGGCAACCGCCAGCGCGTCAACATCGCCGTCGGGCTGCTGGCCGAGCCCGACGTGCTGCTGCTCGACGAGCCGTCGACCGCCCTGGACCCGCGCCAGCGCGAGCTGCTGTGGAGCTTCATCTCGAGCCTCGCCGAGGGCGGCACCACCGTGTTCTTCTCGACGCACAACGTGGGCGAGGCCGAGCGCTACGCCGACCGCGTGCTCGTCCTCGCCGACGGCGAGCTGCTCTACGACGGGCCGCCGGCCGCGCTGATCGGCCAGACGCGCGACTTCGAGGCGGCGTTCCTGGCCTTCCTGCACGAGCACGGGCACTAGGCGAGCGATGCGCTGGCTGCTGCTCAAGGACCTGCAGATCCTGCGCCGCTCGCCGCTGGTCCTCGGCCTGCTGCTCGTCTACTCGGTGGCGCTGGCCGTCGTGGTCAGCCAGGCCGTTGACCGGGGACCGTCGAAGCCGCGGATCGTCGTCGTCAACGAGATCCCGCCTGACGCGGCGACATTCGACCTCGGCCCGGAGAAGGTCGACGTCAACCAGGTCGCCGAGGAGCTCTTCCAGAGCATCGACCCGGTGCGCGCCAAGACCCGCGAGGAGGGGCTGAAGAAGGTCCGCGCCGGCGAGGCGCTCGGCATGCTCGTGGTGCCCGCCGACATCCCGCAGAAGCTCGCCGGGGCGCTGGCGCTGTCGGGCGGCGACTCGCCCTCGGTCGAGTTCTACTACGAGGGCGACAACCCGCTCAAGAGCCAGCAGGTGCAGTCGGCGATCAAGTCGCGCGTGGCCGACGCCAACCGGGCGATCAGCCAGAAGATCACCGCCGAGGCCGGCAAGTACCTCGGCTACATCCTGCGCGGCGGCAGCTTCTCGCTGCTCGGCCAGAGCTTCGACATCCTCGGCCTCGAGAACGCCGAGCGCATCGTCGGCGCCGTCGAGGACACGCTGCCCGCGGGCAGCAACAAGGCGGCGCTCGAGCGGGTGCGCAGCTTCGCCGACCTGGCCGCCCAGAACCTCGACCTGTCCTCCGAGCTGCTCAACTCGATCGGCACGCCGATCCACGTCAACGAGCACGAGCTGTCGAGCTCGGGCAACGCGTTCTACTCCGCTGCCGCGGTGGCCGTCTCGATGATGTTCGTCTGCGTGCTGCTCGGCGCCGGCCTGCTCGCGCTCGAACGCGAGGAGCACGCGTTCGGCCGCCTCGTGCGCGGGCTCGTCTCCCGCACGACGATCGTCGTGCAGAAGACCCTGCTGGCCGGCCTGCTCGGCGCGATCGCCGGGGCGGTGATCCTCGCGGTGCTGGCGCTGACGGGCAGCGCGGACGCCTCGGACCTCCCCGGCGGCATCGGCGCGGTGGTGGTGGCCGCGGTCGCCTTCGGCGCGCTGGGCGTGGCGATCGGCGGCGTGGCCCGCGAGGTGCGCGCGGCCTCGCTGCTGGCGGTGCTCGTGCTCCTGCCCATCGCGGTCATCGGGCTGATCCCCGAGGGCACGCTGTCGGGCGCGGCCGACGACATCGTCTCGGTGATCAGCGCGCTGTTCCCGTTTCGCCCGGCGCTGCGCGGCATCGAGGCGGGCCTGGCCGGCGGCGACCTGCCCGAGCGCCTCGCGCATCTCGCGGTGCTGGCGCTGGGATATGGCGTGCTGGCCCGTCTGGCCCTGCGCCGCTTCGCCTGAGCGCTGTTCGTCAGACGCCGCAGTCCAGGCCGCCGATGACGCCGCAGCCGCCGTCGGCGGCGATCAGGGCGATGGCCGTCGGGCTCGCGGAGATCTGCACGTCGGCCTCGTGGAACCACAGGCCTCCGAGCACCTGCGAGGGGTCGGGCGTCGCCGGCCCGCCCGCGCCGCCGCCGGTGGCGCCGTCACCCATCGAGAAGCGCAGGTGCACGATGCGTGTCGGCGGGCAGGACCAGTAGCTCGGGTCGTAGGGCAGGCCGCCCGGGTCGTCATAGCCGTCGGGCCCGGGATCCTCGCCCGGCTCGCAGTACCAGCGGGCCATGACCTTCAGGGTGTCGGACTCCTGGCGCTGCCCCGGCAGGATGGGGTACTCCAGCTCGGCGAAGCCGTTGTCCCACGAGGCCAGGCAGTCGTCCTGGTAGGTGAAGTCCAGCGCCCCGGTCGCCACGCCGCCCTCCCAGGTGGCCCCGTCGGCCAGCGGCGTCTCGGGATCGCCCTGGGGCGCGCGGCACGATCCGTACGGCCCCTCGACCCACACCTCGACGGCGGTCTTCGCGGCGTAGATGGCGGTCTTGTCGTCGCCGGGGGCATCGTTCGCCTTGGCGGCGAACCCCCACGCCATCCGCCCGTCGAAGAACGTCTCGTTGTCGAAGTGGTCGTCGGCCGCCGTCTTCTCGGCGCCGAGGGCCAGCGCGTCGCGCACCTCGCGCATCGTGCCCGGGTAGTGGCCGGCCGTGGGCTTGAAGTCGATCATCGCGCTCAGGAACGCCTTCAGGCCGAAGCGGCGCATGACGCGCAGGAGGACCCATGCCGCGGCGGTCTCGTTGTACTGGGCATAGCGCCGTGTCTGCGGCTGCGGGCCGGTGTCCTCGCCGAGGTGCACGAACGCGTCGCACTCGTAGCCGAGGTCGGTCTTGCGCAGGACCGCCGCCGCGAAGGCGTGCGCGAAGCCCTCGGAATACGCGAGCCCCGGCCGTTTCGGGTAGACCCCGCCCGCCGAGTGGTTGCCGCCCGAGGGCGTGCTGATCTTCGCGAGGGTCAGCAGGAGGTGGTGGCCGTACTCGTGGACGATGGTGAACGGCTCCCAGTCGTCGTGGTCGTCAGCGGAGTCCGGGTCGTCCTGGATGCGGATCAGGTCCTTTCCCGGCTCGTAGTGGGAGATGCCCACGTCCTTGTTCTTGGCGCTGAAGTCCTTGCCGTACTTCAGCAGCGCGGTCACCGGCCGGATCGCCGTGGGGGAGCGGCGCTTGGCGTAGATCACGGCCTCGCGCAGGTAGCTCCAGACGTTGGCCACGCCGGCCTCGCCCTCGTGGACGAGGATGATCCTGCCGTTGGCGCCGCCGTGCAGCGCAAGGTGAACCGAGTAGGGGCTGTCGCCGACGCGGGCCACGGCCGGGTCGGGCTTGACCTTCAGGCCATCGCCGGCGAAGACCACCTCTGCGCCCAGGGCGCCGCGGTGCCCGGCGGCGCCGGGCACCGCGAGCGTGAACTTCCCCTCTTCCGAGAGCGTGGTCGAGACGCTCCGACCGCCGGGAGCGTCGACGACGAGCCGCGCGCCGGGGACCGGCTCGTAGTCGCGGCTGGGAGCGGCAAAGCACCCGCGTCGCTCGTAGAACACGCTGCCGCTCACCGTGCCCGGGCCGCGGTGGCCCGCCGCCCGGGCCGCAGGAGCCGCCAGGACGCCGAGCACGAGGGGTGCGGCTCCGAGGAGGGCGAGGGTGCGGGACACGGCGCCGATCCTCGCGGGTGGGCGGGCGGTCCGCAACGCCCGGCCGGATGATCCGCACGTCGAGAGCGCCGAACGCTCGCGGAGTACCCTGGGAACCATGGCCTTTCCCGCCACGCGCATGCGCCGGCTGCGCCGCACCGCGGTGCTGCGCGACCTCGTGCGCGAGACGCGGCTGGAGGCGGCCGACTTCGTCTATCCGATGTTCGTCGAGGCCGGCCTGGATGGGCGCACGCCGATCGCCGGCATGCCGGGCATCGAGCGGCTCTCGATCACGGAGGCCGTCGCCGAGGCCGGCGAGGCCCACGCGCTGGGCATCCCCGCCGTGCTGCTCTTCGGCATCCCCGCCGACAAGGACCACGAGGGCTCGGGCGCCTGGGACGACGAGGGCATCGTCCAGCTCGCGACGCGCGCGGTCAAGGACGCCCACCCCGACCTGCTGGTCATGACCGACGTCTGCCTGTGCGAGTACACCGAGCACGGCCACTGCGGCCTGCTGCGCGAGGACGGCTCCGTCGACAACGACAGCTCGGTCGAGCTGCTGGCCCGCACCGCCGTCTCGCACGCCCGCGCGGGCGCCGACCTCGTCGCGCCCAGCGACATGATGGACGGCCGCGTCGGTGCCCTGCGCGCCGCGCTCGACGAGGAGGGCTTCTCCGACACGCCCATCGTCGCCTACAGCGCGAAGTTCGCCTCGGCCTTCTACGGCCCGTTCCGCGAGGCGGCCGGCTCGACCCCCGCGTTCGGCGACCGCCGCGCCTACCAGATGGATCCGGGCAACGGCGCGGAGGCCGTGCGCGAGGCGGTCCTCGACGTCGGCGAGGGCGCCGACATGGTCATGGTCAAGCCCGCGCTGCCCTACCTCGACGTCATCCACCGCGTCAAGGAGGCCACCGGCCTGCCGGTGGCCGCCTACAACGTCAGCGGCGAGTACGGCATGCTCAAGGCGGCTGCGGCCGCCGGGATGCTCGACGAGCGCACGGCGGTCCTCGAGGCGCTGACCTCGATCCGCCGCGCCGGCGCCGACATCGTCATCACCTACCACGCGAAGGACGCTGCCCGATGGCTGCAACCCCGAAGCTGAGAAGCCGCAACGAGGGCGCCGCTCGCGCGCTCGACGAGACCGACCGCAAGCTGCTGAACCTGCTGCAGGGGTCCTTCCCGCTCGAGCCCAAGCCGTTCGCCCGCATCGCCCAGCTCGGCGAGCTGTCCGAGGACGAGGTCCTGGGCCGCACGCAGAACCTGCTCGACGACCGGATCATCCGCCAGCTCACGCCGATCTACGACACGCGCGCGTTCGGCTACGGCTCGATGCTCGTCGCGGCCAAGGTCGACGCCGAGCACCCGTGGGGCCCGGCGAAGATCGTCAACTCCCACCCGGGGGTCAGCCACAACTACCTGCGTAACCACGAGTTCAACATGTGGTTCACGCTGGCCGTCGAGGAGGACTCCAAGCTCGGGCTGCAGGGGACGCTCGACGTGCTCCAGGAGCTGACGGGCGCCGAGTCGATCCGCCAGCTGCCGACGCTCAAGCTCTTCAAGATCCGCATGGACCTCGAGATGACCGGCGGGACCGAGCAGCTCACGGCCGAGGCCGCCGAGGCGGTCGAGCCGATCGAGCTCGAGAAGCAGCCCTACGACGACTTCGACGTCGCCGTGGTGCGCGCCACCCAGGGCGACATGCCGGTGATCCCCGAGCCCTACGCGCCGGCCGCCCAGCAGCTCGGCATCGGCGTCGACGCGCTGCTCGGCCACATGCAGGGCATGCGCGAGCGCGGGCTGCTGCGCCGCGTCGCCGCGATCCTCTATCACCGTCGCGCCGGCTTCTCGGCCAACGGCATGGGCGTCTGGAAGGTCCCCGAGGACCGCATCCTCGAGATCGGGCCGAAGATGGCCGCGTTCCGCGGGATCAGCCACTGCTACCAGCGCCCGACCTACGCCGACTGGCCCTACCAGCTCTTCACGATGGCCCACGGCCGCTCGAAGGAGGAGTGCGACGCGGTGCTCGACGCCGT
>JBJMLA010000173.1:0-8998 GCA_045805505.1 Solirubrobacteraceae bacterium | reverse complement strand
GCGCACTCGGTCGGAGTCGTGAGCTCGGAGGAGAAGGGCAAGCTCGTGGAGCAGCTCGGCGCCACCGACTACATCAACCGCAACGAGTTCGCGGGCATGATGCGCACGGGCGACGAGGACGCAGACCAGGAGAAGGCGCGCTTCAAGGTCTCGCGTGACTTCGCCAAGCGCGTCAAGGAGATCCTCGGCGAGTCCCCCGACGTCGTCTTCGAGCACGTCGGCAAGGCCACGTTCCCGACCTCGGTCTACACCGTCAAGACGTTCGGCAAGGTCATCATCTGCGGCGCGACCTCGGGCTACAACCTCGACTTCGACGTGCGCTACCTGTGGATGCGCCAGAAGGAGATCCTGGGCTCGCACTTCGCCAACGCGTGGGAGTGCAACCTGGCCAACAAGCTCATCGAGACCGGCCAGATCCGCCCCGTGCTGTGGAAGACGATGGGCTTCGAGGACGTCGCCAACGCCCACCAGCTCATGCAGGAGAACAAGCACTCCGGCAAGATCGCCATCCTCGTCGGCGCCGAGGCCGAGGGCGAGGGCAAGACCGAGGACGGCCCGGGCGCCATCCGCGCCGAGGTGGGCAACTAGATGGCCGGCGTCGTCCACGTTCCCTGGTACGCCACGGGCTTCCGCGGCGACAAGCTCGAGGCGGCGCTGGCCGAGATCGCGCCCGTCGCCCTGCGCTACGGCGGATCGAGCTACTCGGTCTTCCGCTACCGCGACGACCGCTACAAGTTCATCCAGACGGCGGGCTTCGAGACCAAGACCGACTGGGAGCGCTACTGGTTCGGCCCGGAGTTCATCGACTTCCGGGCCATGTGCTCGGGCTGGTATCAGGTCCCGGTCGTCTACGGCTGGACCGACCTGATCGCCAGCGGCGAGATCCCGGGCGCCGAGGCCGTCGCCGCCGGGTCGCCCAACGGCGGCGAGACCGGAGACCTGGCGGGCTGACGATGCATCCCGCGCGCCACCGTGCGCTGCGGGAGATGGGCGCCTTCGCCCGGCAGATGTCCGATCACTGGAGCGCCCTGTCCGAGCGGCTCGGCGGCGCGGCCGCAAAGCCATTGGCCGACGGCGCCGCCGCGGCGAGCGCCGTGCTCGACGCCGTGCGCCCGCTGGCCTCGGCCCGCGATCTCGAGATCGGCCCGGCGGCCATGAGCGCCGGCCGTGTCGCCCGCGCCCGGCCCCCGGTGCCCGACGCCGCCCTCGAGCGCAACCAGGCCCTGCGCTTCGCGCTGCTCGACGCCGAGCATCTCCTGCTGCTGGTCGAGTACGTCGGCGCGCTGTCGGCCACCGAGGGCGACGACGAGCTCGTCGCCGCCTGTGCCGAGTGGAAGGCGGCGCTGCAGAAGCCGGCACGCGCGGCGCGGCGGGCGGCGGTGGCCCTCGGCGGTGACCCCGACCTCGCCGTCGAGCCGCTCGGCAAGGGCCAGAAGCTCGGCTACCTGCTCGGCTGGCTCGGCGAGGCCGCCGACCGGCGCCGCAAGTCGTCCTGACTCAGCGGTCGCCGCGCAGCGCCAGCCACGTGCGCCAGTCGCCGTCGTCGATCGGCTCGCCGCGCTCCTCGCCCTCCCAGACGTAGACCCAGGCCTCGACGGCGGGCTCGAGCAACGTGAGCCGGACGCGGGCGTAGCGGCCCGCGCCGTCGTCGGTGTGGCGGCCCTCGTTCTCGTAGGCGTCGAGGATCGCGAAGCCCCGGTCCGGGTCGAGCACCTCGTAGAGCTCGCCCGCCACCTCACCCGTGGTCTGCACCAGCCACGGGTAGTCGCCCTCGCTGTAGAGCGCCCCGGGGATCCGGCAGGGCCCGAGCGAGCGCATCATCCGCTCGACATCCGGCCGCCCCTCGTAGGACTGACCGCTCATCAGCGTCCCGTAGACGGCCAGCAGCTCCGGCATCGGCGGGATCGTAACGGCGCTAGGCGGCGAGCCGCAGCGCGCTGCGCCCGCGGCAGATCAGCGCCTTGACCGCGGCGACGCTGTTGCCCTGGACCGCCGCGATCTCCGCGTAGGAGCGGCCCTCGAAGACCGACAGGACGAGCGCCTCGCGCTGGCGGTCGGGCAGCCGCCCGATCTCGGCGATCACCGCGGCAAAGTCGTGACGCTCCTCCGCGCGGTCGCTGAGCGAGCCAGGCGAAGCGAGCTCGGTGACGAGCTCCTCCGGGACGTGACGCCGGCGGTCGTCGATCACGCAGTTGCGCACGATGCAGTGCAGCCAGGCGCTGAGCGCCATCGGCCGGGTGTCGCGCGGCAGCGCCCGGTAGGCCCGCGCGAGCGCGTCCTGCACGACGTCCTGAGGATCGCCGCTCGTACCGGCCAGCAACCGCCGGGCGAACCCGCTCAGCCGCGCCTCGTAGCGCCGGACGATCTCGGCGAACGCCGCGTCGTCACCCGCCCGCACGCACGCGACCAGCTGCTCGTCGGACCGGAGAACATGGGACACCAACCCCTAAGTGATCCGAGACCTCAGGGTTGTGACGGCGGGCCTGCCACCGACCTGGGCCGGGAAAGCAGTGATAGTCACTGCTTTCCCAGCCCAGAATGCGAATACGGCCGGTTCAGGAGCGGCGATCGCCATAGGGTGATGAGCCATGTGGGAGCGGCACCATGCCTGGATCCTGCAGGCAGTCGCCCGTTCGGGCCCTCGGGGCACGTTGCGCTCGGTCATCTCGAACGCCGACGCGATCAACATGACCGTCCCGACACGCGAGGAGCTCGAGCGCGCGGTCCAACGGCTGCAGGCCGCCGGCTTGGTGAAGACGTACGGCACGATTCCGCGCGCCACCAGGGCGGGGCGGCGCATCGTGCGCGAGAGCCGGCCTGGCTGGGGCGAGAGCATCGGATCCGTCACCGCGCGCGTCGAGTCGCTGCTGCTCGAACAGGTTCCCTACCCCGCGCGTCCGAGCGACTGGGCGCTGTCGCCCGATGAGTGGGAGGCCGCGTGCAACGACTATCGCGGCGGTTCCGCCCCGTAACCACCAGGATCGTGCCCATCGCCCACAGAAGTGGGGATCGCGCTCGTGGCCCTTTCTGTCGAAGGTAGGAGGATGCGCCCGGTCCTGCTGTTCCTCGCCCTGCTGATCCTCGCCATGCCCGTGGTGGCGCAGGGGGCCGACACGGCCCCCCGCCAGTCCTCGTGCGGTGGCATGACCAACGGTCACCCCGACCAGGACTGCGACGGCACGCCTGACGCGACGGACCAGTGCCCGACCGAGCCCGGGGTCGGAGGATCCGGCTGCCCGGACCCCGACGGCGATGGGACCTACGGCGCCAACGACAAGTGCCCCACCCAGCCAGGCCCGCCCTCCAACGGCGGGTGTCCGGCCGCGGCTCCCACCGGTCCGACAGGGCCCGCCGGCGCCGGATATGCCGACGGCGACGCCGACGGCATCCCCGACTCCAGCGATGCGTGCCCGACGGTGGCCGGCCCCAACACCGCAACCGGCTGCCCGGACCGCGACGGCGACGACGTGGCCGACTCCGCCGACGCCTGTCCCGACGAGGGCAGCATCGAACACGGGCTTACCAAGGACGGGTGCCCCGACGGCGACCGTGACGGGGTGGCCGACGACCGCGACAAGTGCACCTCCTCGTTCGCCGATGGACGAGCCGTGGCCCGCGCCGCCGCGGTCTCCGCCGTCGACGCCGACGGCTGCCCGCCCTGGGAGATGCAGACGACGCTGCTCGCCAGCACGCTCGGCGACCTCTCCGACGATCCGACCGTGCACGTCCAGTGCATCAACACCAAGGGCGTGAACTGCACGTTCAACGTGACGCTCACGCTCAGCGCCGCCTCGGCGCGCAAGCTGCACGTCCCGGCGAAGATCCTCGACGTGACGATGAAGACGAACAAGAAGTCCGCGGGCATCTACCTCTACACGTCGCGCGACGCCGGCTTCAGCAAGAAGGTGCTCAGGGCGTTCGACCGGGCCGTCACCAAGCGGCTCACCGTCACGATGACCCTCGCGGGGACCTTCCGGCTCGGCTCGGGCAAGGAGCGGAGCCTCGGCTCCAAGACCTTCGTCATGACGCGCAAGGACCCCAGCGGCGCCTACCGGTTCTCGCCCGGCATCTCCGCCAACCCGGACGGGCCGATCAAGGAGAAGCCCAAGCCGGAGAGCGACTTCTAGTGCGGGTAGGGCATCGAGCTCACGCGACCTGCCCGGCCGCGAAGCCCGACGCCCAGGCCCACTGGAAGTTGAACCCGCCGAGGCGACCCGTCACGTCGAGGACCTCGCCGACGAAGTAGAGCCCGGGGCTGCGCCGCGACTCCATGGTCTTCGACGAGACCTCCCGCGTGTCGACGCCGCCCAGCGTGACCTCCGCCGTGCGGTAGCCCTCGGTGCCGCCGGGCACCACGCGCCACGCGGCCAGGGCGTCGGCGATCTCGCGTAGCCGCGCCGGCGTCAGCCGGCGCATGGGCGGCGACGACCCGAACCAGCGCTCGGTGATGAGGCCCGCCATGCGCTTGGTGAAGACCTCGCCCAGCACGGTCCGCAGCGAGGTGTCCGGCCGCGCCGCGCGCTGGTCCTCCAGCCATGCGTGTGCGTCGCGGTCGGGCAGCAGGTCGATCTCGACCGCGTCGCCCGGCCGCCAGAACGACGAGATCTGCAGGATCGCGGGTCCGCTCAGGCCGCGGTGGGTGAACAGGAGGTTCTCGCGGAACGCCTCGCCGTTGCACCGCACGAGGCTGTCCGCAGACGTGCCCGTCAGCTCGGCGCACAGCTCGCCCAGCGCCCCGGAGGCCGTGAACGGCACCAGTCCCGCGCTCGTGGGGAGCACGTCGTGGCCGAACTGCCGGGCGACGTCGTAGCCGAACCCGCTGCCGCCGAGCGTCGGGACGGACAGCCCGCCGGTGGCGATCACCACCGATCCGCAGGTGACCGTCCCCCCGCCCGTGTACACCGCGTAGCCCTCGGCCGTCCGCTCGACGGATTCCACCGCCCCCCGCACGCGGACCTCCACCCCGGCCTGACGGCACTCGTCGAGCAGCATGTCGAGGATGTCGCGCGAGCTGTTGTCGCAGAACAGCTGGCCGAGCTTCTTCTCGTGGTAGGCGATGCCGTGGCGCTCAACCATCGCGATGAAGTCCCACGGCGTGTAGCGCGCCAGGGCGGACTTGCAGAAGTGCGGGTTCTCCGAGGCGAAGTCCGCGGGATCCGTGTGGACGTTGGTGAAGTTGCACCGCCCGCCACCGGACATCAGGATCTTCTTGCCCGGCTTGTTGGAGCGCTCGAGCACGAGCACGCGCCGCCCGCGCCCCGCGGCGGTCAGGGCGCACATCAGGCCGGCGGCGCCCGCGCCGAGGATCAGGACGTCGGTGGACTGCACCACCGACATGATCGCGCCACCGGGCGGCTAGGCCGCGTCCTCGCGGCGCTGGGCCCGCTCGATGTCCATGCGCAGCCGCGCGAGCGACTGGCGGATCAGCCGCGAGACCTGCATCTGCGAGACGCCGATGCGGGCCGAGATCTCGGTCTGGGTCAGGTCCTGCTCGAAGCGCAGCCGCAGGACCTCCTGGTCGCGGTCGGAGAGCACGTCGAACGCCTCATCGAGCAGGACGCGGATCTCGGCCCGGGCCAGCTCGGGATCCACGCCGCCGACCGCGTCGGCGAGCGTCATGTCCTCCCCCATCGGCTCCTCGAGCGAGCGAGTCCGGCGCGCCTCCTGGGACTGGATGGTCAGCAGGACCTCCTCGAACGGCTGATCGACCGCCTCGGCGAGCTCCTGGACGTTGGGCGAGCGGCCCAGCTCGGTGGTGAGCCTGTCGCGGGCGCGGGCGATCTGGAGCTGGAGCTCCTGCATCCCGCGGGGCACGCGCATCGCCCACGTCTTGTCGCGGAAGTAGCGCTTGATCTCGCCCAGGACGGTCGGCGTCGCGTAGGAGGAGAAGCGGACCTCGCGCTCGAGGTCGAAGCCGTCGATGGCCTTCATGATCCCGATGCACGCGACCTGGACGAGATCCTCGATCGGCTCGCCGCGCCCGGCGTAGCGGCCCGCGAGGGCGCGCGCCAGCGGCAGCATCTCCTCGGCCAGCTCATCGCGGGCGGTGGTGTCGCCGTGCAGGTGGAAGCGGCGCAGCAACTCGCGCTCCCGGGCCGCCCTACCGGCCGTGCTTGTCGTTCCCCCGGCTTCCATCGTGGTCCCTGAGTCGCGGGTTCCCCGCAACTAGGAGGTTGCCAAACTTCGGCGCGCTATGCGCGCTCGAGCGGAGCCATCGTCAGCCCTGCGTCCGCCAGCTGGCCCCAGTACCCCTCCGCGAGGTCCTGGTCGCCGGTCCAGACGATGGCCAGGCCCGTCTGGTGGATCCGGTGGGCCAGCGCATAGCCCTGCGCGAGCGTGACACCCGGGATCGTGTAGGCCAGCGCCTCAGCGACGCTGTCGAAGGTGTTGTGGTCGTCGTTCTCGACGATGACGTGCCACGCGCCTCCGGTGCCCGTGCCGGGACCGTCGACGCGCGGTAGCTCGATTACCGCGGACATCGGCCCCCAGGATAAGGGACGAGGTCAGCGCTTGTCGAGGTATCTGGACAGACCGGGGTACAGCGTGGGCGCAGGCGAGGCCCGCTCGTAGGAGCCGGTCTCGCCGGCGGCGGCGAAGCGCTCGGCCATCAGCGCGGCATAGCCGGCCTCGTCGGTGCGCACGGCCAGCTCGACGGCCGCGTCGAGCTCCGCGTGCAGGCCCGCGAGGTGCTCGTCGACGTCGGTGAAGCTGCCCCAGTGGGTCAGGGCCAGGCGCTGCGGGCGCCAGGCCGCGATCGCGTCGAGCGAGACGTGCCACGCCTCGATGTCGATGTCGGGCGGAGGCGTCGGGGCGATCAGCGGGCCGTCGCCGATGCGGATGCCGGCGACGTCGCCGCACAGGGCGGTGCCGCTGTCCTCGTGCAGGTAGGCGACGTGATGGGACGCATGACCCGGCGTGTACTCCACGCGATAGCCGTCGATCGACTCGCCGCCCGCTACGACGCGCAGGTTGCGCTCGGGGACCGGCACGATCGCCCCCCACAGGCGGTCCATGTCGTCGCCGTAGAGCCGGGTGGCGCTGGCCACGAGCTTCGACGGATCGACGACGTGTGGCGCGCCGCGCTCGTGCACCCAGACCTCCGCGTCCGGGAAGCGCTCGACGAGCAGCCCGGTCGCCCCGGCGTGGTCGAGGTGGATGTGGGTCAGCAGGATCCGGCGGACCTCGACGTCGCCGAGGGCCGTCAGCAGGCCGTCGAGCGACGAGGACGGCCCCGGATCGACGAGCACGCCGGGCTCGGGCTCGTGGCAGGAGACGACGTGGCGGTGGCCGAGGTGCTGGACGTCGAGCTCACGCACGGGCGACGACGATATCCAGCAGCGTCCGGCCCTCTCCCCCGCGCCAGGTCCCGTCGTGGACCTCGAGCTCGAGGCCCAGGCGCTCGCCGATCCAGGCCCGGTCGTAGGCCACCGCCTCGTCGGGCAGGTCCTCCGACACCATCGCGACGTGCTGCTGCGGATCCAGGAACGGGAACGTGGCGGTGCCGGCGGCGATCGCGGCGCGCGACGCGTCGTCGAGGACGAAGAACGTGGCGAGCACGCGCCCGCCGGGGCGCAGCACCCGCCGCGTCTCCTCGAGGTAGTGGGCGGTCTCGGCCTCGAGCATGTGCGGGAACACCGACGTGGCCACCACGATGTCGAAGCGCGCGTCGTCGTAGGGGAAGCGGTAGTCGGCCGCCGAATGCCCGCCGCCGGGGTGGATGCGCGGGTGGAAGACGTCGGCGCGCAGGAACCGGGCGTTGCCGTGGCGCCGGCCGTAGGCCCGCCGGCACCAGCCGATCGCCTTGCCGTCGGCGTCGAAGCCGTCGTAGCTGCCGCCGCTGAGGTAGTGGACGAGCGACCGTGCGAGGCATCCCGGGCCGCAGCCGATCTCGAGCACGGCGGCGTCCGGCTGCAGGCCGGCGAGGTCGAGCAGGTGCCCCAGCTGCTCGTCGCCGCGGTCGACGAAGTCCGCGCGGCCGTAGCGCAGGAGGCGCTTGGGTGGGATCAGGGGGTCACGACCCAGCACGAGCCCCATATCCTTCCTGAAGATGGCCGACCACCGACTCAGTTCGCCCGACCGCCCGTGGATGATGCGTACGTACGCAGGCCATTCCACGGCCAAGAAGTCCAACGAGCTGTACCGCTCGAACCTGGCCAAGGGCCAGACCGGACTCTCGATCGCCTTCGACCTGCCGACGCAGACGGGTTATGACGCAGACCACGAGCTCGCCCGCGGCGAGGTCGGCAAGGTCGGCGTGCCGGTCGCCCATCGCGGCGACATGCTCGCGCTGCTCGACGGCATCCCGCTGGGCGAGATGAACACGTCGATGACGATCAACGCGACGGCGGCCTGGCTGCTGGCGCTCTACATCGTCACCGCCGAGGAGCAGGGCGTCGAGGCGTCGGTCCTCCAGGGCACGACCCAGAACGACATCATCAAGGAGTTCCTGGCCCGCGGGACCTACGCGTTCCCGCCCGGGCCCTCGATGCGGCTCATCGCCGACATGGTCGCCTACACCGTCGAGGAGGTTCCGAAGTGGAACCCGATCAACATCTGCAGCTACCACCTGCAGGAGGCCGGCGCGACCCCGGTGCAGGAGATCGCGTTCGCGATGGCCAACGCGATCGCGGTGCTCGACGCCGTGCGCGACCGCGTCGACGAGGCGCTGATGGGCAAGGTCTTCAGCCGCATCTCGTTCTTCGTCAACGCCGGGGTCCGGTTCATCGAGGAGCACGCGAAGCTGCGCGCGATGTCGATCATCTGGGAGGAGATCGGGCGCAACCGCTACGGCGTGACCGACGAGAAGCAGCTGCGCTTCCGCTACGGGGTGCAGGTCAACTCGCTCGGCCTGACCGAGACCCAGCCCGAGAACAACGTCCAGCGCATCGTCCTCGAGGCGCTCGCCGTCACGCTCGGCCGCAACGCTCGCGCCCGGGCCATCCAGCTGCCGGCGTGGAACGAGGCGCTCGGCCTGCCGCGGCCCTGGGACCAGCAGTGG
>JBJMLA010000172.1:0-15929 GCA_045805505.1 Solirubrobacteraceae bacterium | reverse complement strand
GCGAGACGACGTCGCGGGAGGCGAGCTCCATCTTGTTGGGCGCGTACTTTTCCATGAAGCGCTCGCCGTCCTTGTTGAGCAGGTGCGCGCCCTCGCCGCGCGCGCCCTCGGTGATCAGCAGCCCGTTCTCGACCAGCGTGGTCGGGTGGTACTGGATCATCTCCATGTCCATCAGCGGAGCGCCGATCCGGTATGCCTGGGCGATGCCGTCGCCCGTGCAGATGAGGCCGTTGGTGGTGGGCTTGAAGCACTGGCCCGCGCCGCCCGAGGCGAGGATCACGTTCTTGGCCGTGAAGATCTCCATCGTGCCCGTGCGGATGTCGCGCGCGACCGCGCCGATGCACTTGCCGTCCTCGGACTGGATGAGCGAGGTGACGAACCACTCCTCGTAGCGGTCCACGGTCTCGTGGTGCTTCATGAGCTGCTCGTAGAGGACGTGCAGGATCGCCTGGCCGGTGATGTCGGCGACGTAGGCGGTGCGCTTCATCGAGGCGCCGCCGAACGCGCGCAGGTCCAGGTGGCCGGTCTGGTTGCGGTGGAAGGTCACCCCGATGTGCTCGAGGTGCAGGACCTCCTCGGGCGCCTCCGAGCACATGACCTCGATGGCGTCCTGATCGCCGAGGAAGTCCGAGCCCTTGACCGTGTCGTAGGCGTGCGAGCGCCAGTCGTCGGCCGGGTTGATGGCGGCGTTGATGCCACCGGCGGCGGCCACCGAGTGGGACCGGACGGGGTGGACCTTGCTCATGATCGCCACCGTGGCTCCGGCCTCGGCGGCAGCGAGGGCCGCGCGCTGGCCGGCCAGTCCGGCGCCGATGATCAACACGTCGTGGGCAGGCATCGGCCGGGGACTCTATCTGCCCGCTGCCGCGGGGCGTTCTCTAGGTGACCGCGCTGGTCAGTGCCCGGCGGATCTGCTCGACCGTGATGACCCCGCAGAGCACGCCCTCGGCGTCGACGGCCATCAGTGCGCCGAGGTCGCGCAGGCCGGGCTGGCCCATGAGCGCCTCGAGTGGCTGGTCGCGGCCGATGCGGAAGCGGTCCGGCTCCTCCTCGACGAGCTCGGCCGCCGTCGTGGCGGGGCGTCCGCCGCGCACCGCCTCCTCGGCGGCCTCGCGGCGCAGCACCCCGACATAGCGCCCGCGCTCGTCGGTGACCGCGAACCACGGGTAGCGGTAGCGCAGGAAGAACTCGTCCTCGGCGGCGAGCGCCGGGGTGCCGGCGGGCATCGTCACGGGCTCGTTGTCCATGACGTCGGCCACCCGGATGCCGCCGATGCGGTCGCTGAACGTCGAGGACAGGACCGCGCCGCTGGCCGCCTGGTGCAGGAAGAAGCCCAGGATGATCGTGTAGGCGCCGTTGAGCTCGTCGCCCTGCATGAGCAGGTAGATCCCCGCGCCGATCATGGCGAAGGCGAAGACCTGGCCGGCCCGGCCGGAGAAGCGGGTGCCGCGGTTGCGGTCGCCGGTGATCTTCCAGGCGATGGCGCGAGCGATCCGGCCGCCGTCGAGCGGGAAGGCGGGGACGAGGTTGAAGATCAGCAGCGCGAAGTTGATGGTCGCGAGGAACCCGAGCAGGGCGTAGATGGGCTGGCCGTTGTCGTCGCTGAACGTCGCGGCGTCGAACAGGTCCCCCGCGTGGGAGAGGCCGAGGCCCAGGCCGATGCACAGCGCGACGAGCAGGCCGGTGACCAGCGGCCCGGCCGCGGCGATGCGGAACTCGGCGCCCGGCGTCTCGGCGTCCCGGGTGAGCTTGGCGACCCCGCCGAAGAAGATCAGGTCGATCCCGGCCGTCCCGATGCCGTTGCGGCGCGCCACGATCGCGTGGCCCAGCTCGTGGAGCGTGATGCTCACGAAGAACAGCAGCGCCGCGGCGACCGCGAGCAGGAAGGCCGTGCTGCTCGAGCCGTCCACCGCCTCCTGGAAGTAGCCCGTCAGCAGGTAGATCCCGGCGAACAGGACGAAGAACCAGCTGGGGCTGGCGCCGACCCGGATCCCGAAGATCCGCGCGAGCTGGATGGACCTGCCTGCGAACACGCGTACATGCTCGCAGGCGGGGGCGTCTCGTCACAGACGCGCGCACTCCTGTGCGGTTTTGGGCGGCACGCTGGGTGAGTGCGTGACGTTCCGCGGGACAGCCCCACGTTTCGTAGCGCGGTCGAGCTGGCCCGGACGCAGTGGGGCGTCATCTCGGTCGCCCAGCTGCGGGCGATGGGCGCCGCGGACGGGGCGGCGAGGGAGTGGCTGCGCGCCGGGCGGCTGATCCGCCTACATCGTGGCGTCTACGCCGTGGGCCACGACGCGCTGCGACGCGAAGGCCGATGGTTCGCGGCGGTGCTGGCCTGCGGCGCGGGTGCGGCGCTGAGCTACGCGACGGCAGCGACACACCTCGGGCTGAGGGGCTGGGCGCCCGCGCTGATCGACGTGAGCGTTGCCGCGCAGAGGCGGAGCCAGCCCGGCATCCACGTCCACCGGCCGCGCTCGCTCGACGGCGACGTCGCGATCGTCGGCGGCATCCCGACGACGACGGCGACGAGAACGATCATCGACCTGGCGGGCACGCTTTCGCTCGCTGCCCTCGAATCCTTGGCCGCCGAGGCCGAGCACCGCGGCCTGATCGACCACGCCCGGCTGTCGCAGGCCAGGTCGCGGAAGCTCCGGACGATCTTCGCCGGCGACACGCCGCCCGCCCGGACTCGCAGCCGGGACGAGACCCGCTTTCTCGCCGCCATCCGCGCGGCCGGCCTGCCCGAGCCCGAGTCCAACGTCTGGCTGACGCACGGGGCCGGCGAGGAATGGCAGCCCGACCACCTCTTCCGTCAGGAGCGGGTGATCGTCGAGATCGACGACGACCGTCACCGCACGCGGCGGGCGTTCGAGCTCGACCGCGCCAAGGACGCGACGCGGCAGGCCGACGGCTACGCCACGTTGCGCTTCACCCGTCGCCAGCTCCGCAAAGACCCGGCGCGGGCGGTCTCGCTCGTCGCCGCAACGCTGTCCGCGCGACGTTCCGTGGGGTAGACCCACGGAACGTCACCCGGTCACCTCACGCCGGCACCGCGTGGCGTTCGATGATCGCCTCGAAGTCGGTGCTCGCGGGGAGCGTGCCGAACGCGTTGCCCCAGTCGCCGGCCAGCCGCGACGAGCAGAACGCGTCGGCCACCGCGGCGGGCGCGTTGCGGACGAGCAGCGAGCCCTGGAGCGCGAGCGCCAGGCGCTCGACGATCCGGCGGGCGCGGACCTCGACGTCGGCGAGGTCGTCGAACTCGGCGCGGGTCGCGGTGACGAACGCGTCGAGCCGGGGGTCGGCGCCGGCGGCGAGCTCGACCTCGTCGAAGTAGGCCTGGAACACGTCGGGCGACTTGGCGAGGGCGCGCAGGACGTCGAGCGCGTTGACGTTGCCCGAGCCCTCCCAGATCGAGTTGAGCGGGGACTCGCGGAACAGGCGGGGCATGCCCGAGTCCTCGACGTAGCCGTTGCCGCCGAGCACCTCCATGGCCTCCCCGGTGTGCGGGACCAGCCGCTTGCAGACCCAGTACTTGCCGACCGCGGTGGCCAGGCGCTTGAACGCGGTGTCCTCCTCGTCGTAGGCGCGCGCGAGGCGCAGCGACAGCGCGGTCGCCGCCTCGGACTCGACGGCGAGGTCGGCCAGCACGTTGCGCATCAGCGGCTGCTCGATCAGCCGCTTGCCGAACGCGACACGGTGGGTGGCGTGCCACATCGCCGCCGCGACGCCGGCGCGCATGCCCGAGGTGCTGCCGACGACGCAGTCCAGGCGCGTGTGGGCGACCATCTCGATGATGGTCGGGACGCCGCGGCCCGCCTCGCCGACGAGCCGTCCCCACGTGCCGTCGAACTCGACCTCCGAGGACGCGTTGGACTTGTTGCCCAGCTTGTCCTTGAGCCGCTGCAGGCGGAACACGTTGCGCCCGCCGTCGGGCAGGATCCGCGGCACGGCGAAGCACGACACGCCCTCGTCGGTCTGGGCCAGCACGAGGAACAGGTCGCACATCGGCGCGCTGCAGAACCACTTGTGGCCCGTCAGGACGTACTCGTCGCCGCCGATGCACTCGGCGCGCGTGGTGTTGGCCCGCACGTCCGAGCCGCCCTGCTTCTCGGTCATCGCCATCCCGCACTTCGCGCTGCCCTTCTCGCTCGCCGGCTTGAGCTCCGGGTCATAGGCGTTAGCGGTGAGCAGCGGACCCCACTCGGCCAGGACGTCGGGCGCCTTGCGCAGCGCGGGGATGGCGGCGAACGTCATCGTCATCGGGCAGCCGTGGCCCGACTCGACCTGCCCGCCGCAGATGGCACCGGCGACGCGCGCCACGTGCGCCCCGTCGCGGGGCTCGGTCCACGGCCCCGAGTGCGCACCCTGCTCGGACGAGAGGGCCATCAGCTTGTGGTAGGCGGGGTGGAACTCGACCTCGTCGATGCGATGGCCGTAGCGATCGTGGGTCCGCAGGATCGGCGGGTTCTCGTTGGCCTGGCGCGCCCACTCGAGCGGCTCCCCGCCCCAGATCGCGCCGGTCTCGACGAGCCGGTCGCGCGCCCAGCCCGCGCCCTCGCGCTCGACGCCTTCGATCAGGGCCCGATGATCGGTGAAGAGGTTGCGGCCCTCCATCGGGGGCGCCTGGTTGGTGACCTCGTGGGTCCCATTTTGCGGTGTCGTGCTCGCGGCCATGACGCAAGTGTGGCGCAATAGGGAAGAATGTAGGCATGCCTCCCAAGACGGCTCGCGAGCGAGAAGAAGCCAAGAAGGTCGAGAAGCTCGAGAACATGAAGAAGCAGATCGAGGACGGCAGCCTCACGGTGCGCAAGATGACGCCGGCCGAGAAGAAGGCCAGCGACGCGCGGCCGCCCAAGCCGCCGCGCCCCAAGCGCGGCCGCTAGCGCTTCAGCCGCACCGCGACCCGCACCGCCCTCGCGCCCTTCGCCGTGAACGTCACGCGGTAGCGCCCGGCACGCAGCCGTCCGTGCCGCTTGCGCAGCGTCACCGTGCTGCGGCCGGCCCGGCGGGCGAACGAGAACCGCAGCGGCTTGCCCTTGGGCAGCCGCACGACCGCGACCTTGACGGTGGCGGCAGCGGACAGGGTCAGCCGGGCGACGAGCTTGGCTCGCGTCGTCCGCAGCAGCTTCGCCGCGAGCTTGAGCTTGCCGGCCGGCGGGACGACCGGCGGCACATTGTCCGGCGGGTTCTGCACGACGCCGGGAGGCGCCGGCACGGTCTTCGCCGCGCTGTCGGCGGTCACGGTGGCGGCCGGGTTCGCACCGGTCTCGCGGCACGCCAGCTGGTGGCCGGCATCGCCCGCGCCCGGCGTATAGGAGCGTTGCGAGGCGCCGGCGATGGGCGCCCCGTCGAGCAGCCAGCCGACGGTCACGTCGGCTCCGTTGCCCCAGCGGCCGGCGCTGCATCCCACCGCGGTCCCGACGGCGGGCTCCGCGTCGAGCGCGGGTGCCGTGAGGGAGAGCGGGGCGACGCTGTACTGCGCATAGCCGGGGCGCCGGTCCGCGCCGATCCAGACGATGTCGCCACCCACCGAGATGGTGTCGCCGTCCCCGGCGACGAACTTGCGCTGGTTGTAGGGCGCGGGATCCGGCAGCCACTGCAGCAGCGCGCCGTTGCCACCGTCGAACGCGGCCAGCCCGTTGCGGGTCAACAGGCCGCTCGCGGTGAAGTCCCCGCTGACGTAGACGAGGGAGTCGTCGCTGTTGGGAACCACGCTCATCACGAAGTGGTCGTCGACGTGGGCGTTGAAGGGGGTCGCGTTGCCCGTCGCGGTGGCGAGGTCGGCGACCTGCTGACGGGCCAGCGGGACCGCCCCGATGTGGGTGAACTGCCCGCCGGCGTAGATGTGCGCGCCGTCGGCGGTGGGCGTCAGGGCCGTGATGGCGCCGTCGGGTGCCGGGTTCCACGCGCTCGCGTCGCCGGTGTCGGCCGACAGCGCCGCGAGGCGCGGACGTGCGGCCACCGACGTGCCGATGAGCCCGAAGGTGCCGCCGGCGTAGACCTGTGCGCCGTCGGGGCTTGCGGCCAGCGCCTGCACCCAGTTGTCGGGATCCGGGCGCCACGGCAGGATCGTGCCCGTGCCGCTCGCCGTCACCGCACCGAGGTTGTTGCGTGGCGCGCCGCCCAGCGAGGAGAAGGATCCGCCGACGTAGACGGCGTCCCTGGTCGGCGAAGCGGCCAGCGCATAGACCCCGTAGTTGGGGACGTCGGGCGCCCAGGGCAAGCGTGCGCCCGACTCTGTCGAGAACGCCGCCAGGGCCCCGTCCGGCGCGGTGAAGTTCCCCGACGCGTAGATGGTCTTGCGCCCGGGGGCCAGCGCGAGCTTGGAGGCGCCGAGCGGATGCCCGGCGGCCTGCCAGGCCGTCGGGTGGCCGAACGCGTCGAGCTGCACGATCCCCGTGCGTGGCACCGCGCCGACCGAGTTGAACCCGCCACCGATGATCAACCGCCCGGCGCCGGTGGCGGCGCCGACGACCATGCTGCCACCGACCTTCGGCGCGAAGGCGGCGTCCTCGGCTCCCGTGTCCGGATCGAGCGCCACGGTGTTCCGAGCTCCCGACGGGGTCGTGAAGTTCCCGCCTACGACGATGCGCTGCGGGGCGCTCGTCACGACGACCGCGTAGGCGACGGTGAAGTTGTAGACCGGGTCGTTGGCGAAGTGCGCGTCGAAGGCGGTCGCGTTGCCGGCGCTGTCGATCGCCGCGACGCTCGTGCGGCCGAGCTGGTTGTGCCCGATCGTGTGGAACAGGCCGCCGGCGTAGACGGTGGTGCCGATCACGCTGACGCTGTGAATCGGACCGTCCGGGTCGGGTCCCCAGAGCGCCGCGGCGCCGGTCGACTGCGACACCATCGCCAGGTAGTGGCGCGGCTGGTTGTTGGTGCCGATCTGCGTGAAGCGCCCGCCCATGTACACGACGGTCGAGGAGGCCGACATCGTCAGCACCGTGTCGGTGGGCGACGGCGCCCAGCTGGTCAGCGTCCCGGTGGTCTGGCTGAAGGCGGCTGCGTTGACGCGCACCGAGGACGAGCAGCCGGCCTGCGTTCCCGCCCCGTTGAAGTTGCCGCCGACGAGCAGCGAGGCGCCGTCGGTCGAGCTCTCCAGCGCGAAGACGGTGTCGTCGTCGGAGGCGTTGCCCGGGTCCGTGACACAGCCCGACCAACTCCTCAGCGCCCCGCCGACCGCGGCAACGGCGGCCAGATTGTGACGCGCCTGGCCGGCGATCGAGTCGAACCGGCCGCCGAGGAACAGCGACGTCCCGTCGCTCGAGAGCTGCATCGCCCGCACCTGGCCCACCACGGGCGGGGCGAAGGCGGGATCCAGCACCCCGTCGGCCCCGACGTGGGCCAGCCCGTCGCGCGGCGCGCCGCCGACGAAGTGGAAGTCCCCGGCCAGGTAGGCGCCGCCGCTGCCGTCGGGCTCGATGGCCTGGACATAGCCCCCGGCCACCTTCGGGAAGTTCGCCATGGGCGCGCCGTCGGCGACCGAGACCGAAGCGGCGCTCCCGGTCCACGGCCCCCACCAGTTGAAGTAGCCACTGACCCACGTCGAGCCGCCGGACCGGACGACCGCGTTGATGGACCCGTCGGGCACCCAGGCGCCGGCGTCGGGCTGATCAGGCGGCAGCGTCGCCGAGGCCGGCACGGCGGCGATCAGGACGAGAAGGGCGAGCAGGACCGGCCGGAGCGTTCGGGGCACTCGGCGATGCTCGCCGCGCCCGGGCCGCGGCGCAGTGTCGTTTCGGTCTCACTCTCTTGCCTACGGTGGGAGAATCGCGCCGTGCAGTGTGGGGGGTGTGGCCAGGCGAACCCGGAGCGCGCGAAGTTCTGCTCCGAGTGCGGTCGCGCGCTCACCGCGCCGGGTCCCGTCATCTCCACGGAGTCGCGCCGCACGGTCACCGTCGTCTTCGCCGACATGGTCGGGTTCACGTCGCTGGGCGAGCGGCTCGACCAGGAGTCCCTGCGGCGCGTCATGGACCGCTTCTACGCCGAGATGCGCGGAGCGATCGAGGCGCAGGACGGCACGCTGGCGAAGTTCATCGGCGACGCGGTGCTCGCCGTCTGGGGCACGCCGCAGGTCCGCGAGGACGACGCCCTGCGCGCCGTCCGGGCGGCGGACGCGATGCGCCGGGCGCTGGCCGGCCTCAACGAGGATCTCGAGACGCGCTGGGGTGTGCGGGTGGGGATGCGGACGGGCGTCAACACGGGCGAGGTCGTGGTCGACCCGGCGCGCCCGGCCGACCTGCTCGTCGGCGACACGCTCAACGTCGCGGCGCGGCTCGAGCAGGCCGCGGCCGACGGCGAGGTCCTCGTCGGGCCCGACACCTTCCGCCTGGTCCGCGACGACGCGGTCCTCGAACCGGTCGCGCCGCTGTCGCTCAAGGGCAAGGCGCGCCCTATGCCGGCGTGGCGGGTGGTCGACACGGTCCGTCGCGAGCGGCGCACGGACGAGCGTCTGCAGGCGCCGCTCGTCGGCCGGGAACCCGAGCTCGCCGAGCTGCGCGGGGCGCTCGCCGACGTGGTGGCCGCCCGGGCCTGCCAGATGGTCACGGTCATCGGCTCGCCCGGCCTCGGCAAGACGCGCCTGGTCGCCGAGTTCACCCGCGCGGTGGCGGGCGACGCGACCGTCCTGCACGGTCGCTGCCAGGCCACCGGCGAGGGCATCACCTTCCAGCCGGTCGCCGAGGTCATGCGGGCCGCCGCCCACATCGAGGACGACGACGACCCCGCGGCCGCGATGGCCAAGCTCGCCGCCCTGCTGCCCGCGGGGGAACCCGACGCCGAGCGGGTCACCGAGCGGGTTGCCGGCCTGCTCGGGCTGGCGCCGGTCGCGTCAGCCGAGGAGACCTTCTGGGCCGTCCGCCGCGTGCTCGAGGCGATGGCCCGGGAGCGACCGGTGGTCCTCGTCCACGACGACATCCACTGGGGGCAGCCGACCTTCCTGGACCTGCTCGAGTACTTCACCGAGTGGATCCGCGACGCGCCGGTGCTCGTCGTCGCCCTGGCCCGCCCCGAGCTGCGAGAGGTGCGGCCGCGCCTGGCCGAGGCGGCGCTGTCGCTCGCCCCGCTCGACGACGAGGCCAGCCGCGCGATGGTCGGCGCCCTGCTCGGCGAGATCGACCTGCCCGGCGGCCTCGCCCAGCGCGTGCTCGAGACGACCGAGGGCAACCCGCTGTTCCTCGGCGAGACGCTGCGCATGCTCGCCGACCAGGGCGTACTGCGGCGCGAGGGCGACACGTGGATCGCCGGCGACGTCGGCGACTTCACCATGCCGCCGACCATCAACGCGCTCCTGTCGGCGCGCATCCAGGCGCTCGAGCCCGACGAGCGCAGCGTCGTCGAGCGCGCCGCGGTCATCGGCCACGCCTTCTACCGGGGTGCGGTCGCCGAGCTGGCGCCCGAGCCCGTGCGCCCGCAGGTCGACGGCGCGCTGGAGACCCTCGGCCGCAAGGAGATGGTGCGGCCCGAGGACGAGTGGTGGCTCGACGAGCAGGTCTTCCGGTTCCATCACGTCCTGATCCGCGACGCGGCCTACGGCTCGTTGCTCAAGGAGGCACGCGCCGAGCTGCACGAGCGCTTCGCGGTGTGGCTGGAGGCCAAGGCAGGAGAGCTGGCCGGCGAGCACGAGGAGGTCATCGCCTTCCACCTCGAGCAGGCCCACGCCTACCGCCTCGAGCTCGGCTCGCTCGACGAGGCCGGACGGGACCTGGCGACCCGAGCGGGGCGCCGCCTGCACTCCGCCGGCTGCCGCGCGCTCGCCCGCGAGGACCTGCCGGCCGCGGCGAACCTGCTGCGCCGGGCGCTGGCGCCGCTCGGGGACGACCTCCCGGCGCGGCAGGAGGTGCTCGTCGACCTGTGCGAGGCGCTGCTGTCGGCCGGCGACACCGCGGCGGCCGAACCGGTGGTCGAGGCCCTCGGGCTGGGCGCTGCGGAGCTGCGCGACGACCGGCTGCAGGCGCGCGCCCTCGTCTTCGCCCTGCAGCTCGACAACCTCACGGGGGCCGGGCATCTGCGCGACGCGGCCGACGACGCCGCAACCGCGGCGGCGACCCTGGCGGCCGCCGGGGACCGGGCGGGCGAGGCCAAGGCGCACCAGGTCGTCGCCCAGGCCGAGGCCCTGCTCGGCCAGGTCGCCGCGGCGGAGGCGGCCCTGGACCGCGCACTGGTCGCGGCTCGCGCCGCGGACGACCGCCGCCGCATCACCGCAGTCCTCTCGGGAGCGCCGCGCGCCGCGCTGTGGGGACCGGCCCCGATCGTCCGCGCCTCGGGCCGCTGCCTGGACGTCGTGCGGATCCTGAGGATGACGCCCGGCAACCGTCACGTCGAGGCCGCCGCGCTGCGCTCGCAGGCCGTGCTCGAGGCGATGCGCGGCCGCGCCGACGCGGCGCGCGGGATCCTCGAGACCTGCCGGATGACGCTGGAGGAGCTCGGCCTGACGCTGGAGCTGCGCGAGACGGCGGTCCACGCCGGGATCGTCGAGCTGCTGGCCGGCGAACCCGAGGCGGCCGAGGTGCATCTGCGCACGGCGCTCGACGGGTTCCGGACGCTGGGCATCGAGGGCGGCGCCGCGCAGGCGGCCGGGCTTCTGGCGCAGGCGCTCCTCGCCCAGGGCCGCGACGAGGAGGCACTTGCCGCTGCCGCGTTCGCCGACGAGCATGGCGGGGAGGACCTCAAGACCGCGATCGCGTGGCGCGGGGTCCGCGCCCAGGTGCTCGCCCATCGCGGCGAGCACGACGGCGCTCGCGTGCTCGCGCGCGAGGCGGTGGCTCTCGGCGAGCCCACGGACGCCCTGGCCGACAAGGCCGGCGCGCTCATGGCCCTGGCCGCCGTCGAGCAGGCCGCCGGCAACGAGACGGCGGCCCGGGAGGCCGCCGCCCAGGCAGGCGATCTCTACGCCGCCAAGGACCACACGGTGGGCGTGGCCCAGGCCGAAGCCGTCGGCGGAGCCGCCGGCCCAGGACCCGCCGGCGAACCATCGCCTCCCGACGAGCCCCGGGACGGGGGCGCTCAGCAGCCTGCTGATGCCTCGCCGTCGGCGGGCCGTCGCCGGAAGTACCTCGACGCGGCCGCGGCGCGGGACTTCGAGGCGATCAAGGAGCTCTACGCGGAGGACTGGAAGCTCATCGATACCCGCCAGATCGGGTGGGGGGAGTGGGACCGGGACGCGTTCCTCGCCAACAGCCGCTCGCTGATCGCCCTCGACTCGGGGGACGTGCGCAACGTCCCCCGCCCGGACATCGAGACCCTGCTCGACGAGGGGTGCCTGCGGGCCGAGGTCATCACCTTCCGGGCCACCACCGCTGAAGGCGGCCGGCTCGACAACGCGATCGGCGTGGTGGAGGTCGGCGCCGAGCGGGCGCGGTACTGCGAGATCTGGGACGCGGACGATCGCGAGGGGATGCTGGCCCGCGCGGGGGAGCTGCGGCCGCTGGCCGCCGCCGCCAGCGACGGGTGCGTCCCCGCGGTGGCCTATGCGCGCATGACGCGCTACTACGACACGCGCGACTGGGATGCGCTCCGGGCCCTGGTGGCCGAGGACCTCGTCATGACCGACAACCGGCCGGTCGGGTGGGATCCGGTGCGCGGAGCCGACGGGCTCATCGAGCTCTTCGCCGGCGGCGTCGAGCTCGCTCCGGATCTCGTCTACCGGATCGACCGGGTTCTCGCGCACGACGCCGGGACCATCGCCATCACGTCGACGCACATCGCCCACGCGGCGGACTCGGGCGCGGAGGTCGCCGTCCCTGTCGGAACCGTCGCGCGCGTCGGGGAAGACGGCCTGCTGGCGGTCGTCGAGGTCTTCGACCACGACGACGAGGCCGGGATGCTCGCCCGCTTCGCCGAGCTCGCGGTGTCGCCGGGCGACGACCCGATGACCGACATGGCGACACGCGGATGGCGCGACGCGTTCGACGCGCGCGACTGGGAGCGACTCGCTCGGTACTACGTGCCCGACGTCGTGATGATCGATCACCGTGCGGGCCTGCGCCACGAGCTGCGAGGGCGAGATGCGCTGGTCGACGCGTTCAAGCAGAGCGTCCAGGAGGACGTGTCGCTCCTGCGCTGGGCTCCGCTCGCCGAGGGAAGCGATCGTGTCGCGGTGTTCCGGTGGGTGCTCGGCTCGGCCGGGGAGAACGGCTGGGAGATCGACCAGGACCAGGTCACGGTGCTCGATGCGGACCTCCGTGTCGTGCGGGTCGACGTCTTCGACGAGCATGGTCCGCTCATGGACTGCTGCCGCGAGCGGCTGGCCGACCCGCTCCCGCCGCTGGTCCACCGGCTCGCCGAGGAGGACGAGGAACCCGTCGCTGCCGCCGGCGAGCATGTCGGCGTGGTGCGGGACGGCGAGCAGGGGGTGCTCGTCGTCGAGGTCGACGGCGACGGCAGGCGGACGCGCGCCGAGCGCGTGGACGAGGAGGCCGACGCGCTCGCCCTGATGGACGCGTGGGCGGCTGAGCGCCCGCTCGCGCTCGCGCCGTGGGTGGGCGACAATCCCCAGGCCCGCCTGCTGGAATCGTGGATCCGGGCGCTCAACAGCCGCGACCTCGACGCGCTTGCGGCACTCCAGTCGCCGGACTTCCGCATCGCAGACCACCGCCCGGGCCTGCGCAACGTCATCGACGGCAACGAGGAGAGCCTGGCGGTCTGGCGCTGGTTGTTCGACGAGGTGCCCGACGTCGGCCTTCACGGCCTCGTGCTGCAGCAGAGCGGTGACGTGGTCCACGGCCGGCTGCGGTACACGAGCCGCCTGAAGGACTACGTCATCGACGTCGAGACGGTGTCGGTCGTGCGCGATGGATTGGCCACGAGGACCGACACGTTCGACCTGCGCGACCCCGCGGCGGCGGCGCTCTTCGAGCGGCTGTCACGGGAGGAGCCCCTGAGCATGAGGCTGGCGCGCCGCTGGGAGCGGATCTTCAACGCGCGCGACTGGGCGGCCGCCGAAGACCACCTCGCGCCCGGCTACGAGGTCGAGGACCGCCGGCCGCTGGGGGGCGCACCGGTCTTCGGTGCCGCGGCCTCGATCGAGATGGCGCGTGGCATCGCGGCACTCGGTGAGGTGACCTGGCGATACGAACCCCTCGAGGTGGCCGAGGACGTCGCCCTCCTCGAGGCCGGCGTCGGCGGGCTGTCGGACGACCTCGGTGAGGCGTCTCTCACGACGCTGCAGGTCCTGATCGCCGACAGCGACGGCCGCGCCGGTCGCGTGCTCGTCTTCGACGAGAGCCAGCGAGAGGAGGCCCTGGCCGAGGCACGGGCGTGGACGGCGCACGTGCGCCAGGCACGGTTCGTGGAGGAGCTGCTCGGGGCTCGCGACTTCGAGCGGCTCGGCAGGGAGGCATTCGCCCCGGGCTTCCGGCAGGTCGATCGGCGGCTGGTCGGCGCCCCCGAGGCCGCGGGCGGCGCCGCCGTGGCCGAGGGCCTGCGCGGTGCGCTGGAGGCGATCCCGGACTGGTCCGGTGCGGTCGAGATCGTCGCGGTGGCCGGCGATCGGCGCGTCGCCCGCGTGGTCTACCGCGGCCATTCCGAGGACCTCGGAGGCGGCGAGGCCGAGATCGAGCTGTGGATCCTCAGCCGCATCGAGGGCCTGGCCATCACCGAGAGCGAGATCCACGAGTCACGCGAAGCCGCCGTGGCGGCGCTGCGTCACGGCGTCGACTGGCGGGCGATCCACGAGGCCAACATCCAGGGCCTCGTGTCGGCGGTCAACGGACGCGACCTCGGCGGCCTGGTCGGCGGCCTGATCACGGAGGATTTCACGCAGAGCGACCGGCGCCCGATCGCTCTCGGACCCCAGCTCGACGCCGCCGCCTTCAGCGAGATGCTGGCGGCGCTGCCCGACCTCGGGTCGCGCTACTCCTTCGCGCTCGAGCTCGTGACCTTCCGCGGGCCGTGGCGCGTCGCGCGGATGTACACGTCCGGGGCCACCGTCGAGGGAGGAGGGGGCTGGGAGGTCGAGATCTACACCGTGACGCTGCTGCGCGACGGGCGCATGGCGTCCAGCGACCTGTACGCGAGCCGCGAGGACGCCGAGGCCGCGCTGCACCGGGCAGCGGACTCCGACCAGGTCCGTCACGAGCGCCAGGCCGCGGCGTTCGAACGCGCGCTGGTCTCCTACGACCACGACGCGGTGCGCGCGCAGCTGACCGACGACTTCGTGCAGGAGGACCGCCGGGCGCTCGGGGCGCAGGCGCTCGACGCCGACGGCTTCGTGAACATGCTGCGGGCCTCCGAGGACCTGTGGCCGGAGTTCAGCGCGTCGCTCACCGTCGTCGCCGTCACCGGAGACCGGCGCGTGACGCGGATGGTCTACCGGACCGGCCAGGCCGACGCGCTCAGCGAGCTGACGATGTGGACCCAGACGACGCTGCGCGGCGAGCGCATGTGCCGCAGCGTGCTCTTCGACTCCGAGGAGGAGGCCTTGGCGGCTCTCGCCGAGCCGGGCACCGTGTCGCCGGCGCTGCAGGGCTACGCCGCTCTCGTCCGCGGCTTCAACGAGGAGGACTGGAACCTCCTCGGCAGCGTGATGCGCGAGGACTACCGCTGGATCGATCGCCGGCCGGGCCTGCGCATGGAGACCCACAGCCGCGACGAGTTCGTGGCGTTGCTGCGCGGCATCCGCCAGGGGAGCGACCTGCGCTGGGAGCAGGAGCTGCTGCGCGAGGTCGCGGACGGCAGCGTCTCGATGACCCGCGTTTATCAGCGCGGGACCTTCCGTGGCGGGCCGTACGAGATCGCGTTCCTGTCGGTGAGCACCACCGGCGCCGACGGGCGTTTTGTCGCCAGCGAGATCTGGGAGGACGGCGACTCTGCCGCGGAGCAGCGGCTGGAGGAGCTCGCGGTACAGGACGAGCCGCCCGTGCTGACCTACCTCCGATCTGCGGAAGCGGCGTTCAACGGGCGCGACTGGGAGCGGCTGCGAGCCCTGACGGCCCCCGACATGCTCAACGTCGACCACCGGCCGTTCGGCAGCGGCGCCCAGGGGGCCGACTCCGGTCAGCTGCACGCGCTCGTCGACGCCATCCCGGACGCCACCTGGAGCCACGACGTCATCGAGGTGTTCGCCCCCGATCGGGCGCTGGTGCGATTGAAGGTCCGGGGCGCGGGGGCCGACGGCGGCCCGGTCGAGATCGATCTCACGCGCATCGTCGGCATCGACGCCGACGGCCGGTATGTGCGCGGGGACGTGTTCGACGACGAGGCGGCGGCCCGGGACTGGCTCGCCGCCCAATAGTCTGCGCGGCCTCATGGCCGACAAGATCAAGGTGGCAAACCCCGTCGTCGAGCTCGACGGCGACGAGATGACCAGGATCATCTGGTCGTTCATCAAGGAGCAGCTGATCCTGCCCTACCTCGACGTGGAGCTCCTCTACTACGACCTGGGCATCGAGAAGCGCGACGAGACCGACGACCAGATCACGGTCGACGCGGCCAACGCGATCAAGGAGCACGGCGTCGGCGTCAAGTGCGCGACGATCACGCCCGACGAGGCGCGCGTCGAGGAGTTCGGGCTGAAGGAGATGTACCGCTCGCCCAACGGCACGATCCGCAACATCCTCGGCGGCGTCATCTTCCGCGAGCCGATCGTCATCTCCAACATCCCGCGCCTGGTGCCGGGCTGGACCAAGCCGATCGTCATCGGCCGCCACGCGTTCGGCGACCAGTACCGCGCCACCGACATGGTGGTCAAGGGCGAGGGGACGCTGACGCTGACCTTCACGCCCAAGGACGGCTCGCAGCCCATCGAGCACGAGGTCTATGAGTTCCCGGGCGGCGGCGTCGCGATGGCGATGTACAACCTCGACGACTCGATCCGCGACTTCGCGCGCGCGTCGATGCGCTACGGCCTCGATCGCGGGTTCCCGGTCTACCTCTCGACCAAGAACACGATCATGAAGCGCTACGACGGCCGCTTCAAGGACATCTTC
>JBJMLA010000171.1:0-8020 GCA_045805505.1 Solirubrobacteraceae bacterium | reverse complement strand
ACCGTCTTGTGCTTCTCGTCGAACTCGTAGTCGAAGTCGGCGACGAACTCCTTCTTCGTCTTGGGGTCCATCCCCTCGGGGCGCTTGCCGGCCTTGAGCTGCGGCGCGAGCTTGGCGAACTTCACGTAGTAGTCGGCGGCCTGCTCGGGAGCGCCCGAGATGATCAGCGGCGTGCGCGCCTCGTCGATGAGGATGTTGTCGACCTCGTCGACGATGCCGAAGTTGTGCATGCCCAGCGGCCGGCCGTCGGGGCCGATGCGACCGCCGTGCTGGACCTTCTGCTCCAGCGACTCGGCCATGTTGTCGCGCAGGTAGTCGAAGCCGAACTCGCTGTTGGTGCCGTAGGTGATGTCGGCGGAGTAGGCGAGCTGCTTGTCCTCGTAGTTCTGCATGTTCTCGAGGATCCCGACACGCAGCCCGAGGAACTCATAGATCGGGCTCATCCACTCGGCGTCGCGGCGGGCGAGGTAGTCGTTGACCGTGACCACGTGGACGCCCTTGCCGGGCATCGCGTTGAGCACGACCGCGGACGTCGCCGTCAGCGTCTTGCCCTCGCCGGTCTTCATCTCGGCGATCTCGCCGCCGTGGAGCACCATGCCGCCGACGAGCTGGACGTCGAAGTGGCGCATGCCCATCGTCCGCTTGGAGGCCTCGCGGACGATGGCGAAGACCTCGGGCAGCAGGTCGTCGAGGTCGCGGCCCTCGCGGGCCTCCTCCCGCAGCGCGGCGAAGCGCGCCTGCAGCTCAGCGTCGTCCTCGAGCTCGAGTTCGGGCTCGAAGGCGTTGATCAGCGAGACGCGCTTCTCGTACTGCTTGAACTTCTTGCTCTCGCCGACGTTGAGCGCACGCTCGAGAAGACCCATAAGGGTCAGACTAGCGAGACGCAGACGCCGGTCTGGCCGGGGCTAGAGGGCCGGCTGGATGCCTCCGCGCCCGCTTGCGGCCCGGGCCTCGCGGCGCCGGCGACGCTTGTCGCGGTGGCGCTTGACCTGGCGTGAGAGCTCGGCCTCGCACATGTTCAGCGCGTGGTTGAGCTCGCGCGCGGCGTCGTGCGCGCGCAGCGTCACGCCCTTGAGGTAGAGCGTCGCTTCGACGACCTCGGCCTCGGGATTCGCCGGGTTGCGCTCGTGGCTTATCTCGACCTCGAGGCGGGCCAGCTCCGACACCTGTTTGTCCACCTTGGTGAACCGTTTCTCGACATGCTCGCGGAACTCTTCGGTGACGGGGACGTTGCGGCCCTTGACCTCGATCTGCATCGAGACCTTCCTCTCGTCTGGCCCTCGCCCGGTGTCAAGCGAGGGCGGTGGATGAAGCTCCTTCCAGCATGGTACGGGTGCGTCAAGCGGAGCTCAACGAGGGTTATCCGAGAACCCGTGCGTAAGTCACCGCAGCGGTGCTCTCGGCTCCCGCTTCGAGGAGCGCGCGAGCGCACGCCGCGAGCGTCGCGCCGGTCGTGCAGACATCGTCGACGAGCACCACACGCCCGGGGATTCCGGCGCGCACCGTGATGCCGAGATCGCGCGAGAGCCGCGCGTGACGGCCGTGCCCGACCTGCCGGGCAGCGCGCGGATCGCGGATCAGAACCTGGCGCACCGGCAACCCGGTGCGCCCGCCGAGATGGCGCGCGAGCACCGCGGCCTGATCGAACCCGCGCCTGCGCGCGCGGCCCGGATGCGCCGGCGCCGGCACGAGCGTCCCCTCGGCCAGGAAGCCCGGGGGAGCGTTGGCCGCGATGTGGGCGGCCATGACCCCTGCGACTCCCGGCCGCCCGGCGAGCTTGAGCGCATGGACCAGGCTGCGGGCCGGCCCGTCGAACACGACCGGCGCCCACGGGAAGCCCGCCGTCCGCGGCAGCCACCGTAGCTCCGCCGCGCACCCACCGCACAGCCCCCGCCCGGCCGCCACCGGCGCGCGGCAGGCCTGGCACAGCGGCGGGACGATCAGCGCGGTGAGGTGGGCGAGCACCCGTGCGACGCTTCCATCTCGCGCGCGCCGTGAGACGCGCGGTTTGTTGCGAGACTGCGAGGCACCGGTGCTCTCCGCCGTCGACAGCTCGTGGACGTTCGATCCGGCTCCGGTGATCCTGCTGATCGGCGGCGCGGCCGCCTACGCCGTCCGCTTCCGCCACGCGCGTCAGGCCGCCCGTGCGCACAAGAGCCACCAGGCGATGCTCTACGCGCAGTCCCACGAGGCACCGCGCTGGCGCGCGGTCTGCTTCGCCGCGGCGCTGCTGGCCGTGGCGGCCGCGCTGCTCTCCCCCGTCGACCGGCTCGGCGAGCAGGTGCTCGTCATGCACATGGTCCAGCACCTGCTGCTGCTCGACGTCGCCCCGATCCTCGCCATCCTGGGCTTCACCCGCGTGCTGCTGCGGCCGGCGACCCGACGCCTGATGGAGGTCGAGCGCGCCGCCGGCTTTCTCGCTCACCCGGTCTTCGCCGCGCTGCTCTACATCACGACCATGGTCGTCTGGCACATCCCGGCGCTCTACGACGCGGCACTCGAGCACCCGGCAATCCACGTCCTGGAGCACGTCTGCTTCGCCATCGCCGGCGGGCTGTACTGGTGGCACCTGCTCTCGCCGATCCCCAGCCGCCACCGCCTGACCGGCATGGGCCCGGTGCTCTACATGGTCGGCACGAAGATCGGCGTCGGCCTGCTGGGCATCGTCATCACCTTCGCGCCCGAGTCCTTCTACTCGTTCTATGACCGCCAGGGCCCGGTCTGGGGCATGAGCCCGAGCACCGACCAGCAGGTCGCCGGCGCGCTGATGGCCGTCGAGCAGTCGGTGATCATGGGCATCGCGCTCGCGTGGCTGTTCACGCGGATGCTGTCGGAGAGCCAGCGCTCCGACGAGCGCAGCGAGCGCCACGACGCCGCCGAGGCCTAGCCCTCCAGCACGGTGTCCGCGAGGCGCACGGGCCCGTGCGCGGCCTCGACCTCGACGCGGCCGCGCAGCTCGACGCCCGGGCCGAACGTCACGTCGCCACGTACGGCCAGCGCGTCGCAGGCGCGCAGCGAGGGGATCGCCTCGAAGCGCGGCTCGAAGTCGCCGACGAGCTTGAAGTGCTCGTCGTCGAGGTCGATGTACGGGGGGCGCCCGTCGCGCTCGCCGACGAGCACCACCGAACCGTCGCCGGCGACCTCGTAGGCGTCCGAGCGCAGGCTCAGCAGGTCGCCGGTGGTCTTGACCGGGGTGAAGCGCGAGCGCGGGACGCGCAGCGCCCGCGCGCCCTCGATGACGCCGAGCGCGGCACCCATCGCGGTCTCGATCTGGAACACCGCGGGCGAGCTCTTGTCGGACGGGTCGACGGTCTTTGCGTTCCGGATCAGCGGCAGCCCGAGCACGCCGTCGCGGCGGTCGAGCTCGGCGGCGACGGCCTTGAGGTCCAGCCAGATGGTGTTGGTGTTGAAGTAGCGGTGGCGCTCGACGTCCTGGAACGCGTCGAGGTCCTCGTCGGGGCACTGGGCGACCTCGCGCAGCAGCAGCGCGCCGCCGGCGTCGCGCGCGACGTGGCCGCCCTTGCGGTCGGCCTGCGTGCGGTCGGCGACCTCCATGACGAACGGCGCCTGCTCGCTCGCCATCCACGCGAGGATCCGCGGGTCGAGGACCGCGGCCAGGTTGTCCGAGCTCGAGACGAACGCGTAGCGGTAGCCGCGATCGAGCATCTGCGCGAGCAGCCCGGAGGTCTGCAGCGCGGTGTAGAGGTCACCGTGGCCGGGCGGGCACCACTCGAGGTCCGGCCGGCTCGGCCACTCGGCGGGCGAGAGGTCGTCGACGAGGACCTTGGGCTCCTTGTTCTGGACGAAGTCCGGGGCGAGGTCCGCGCTGAGTCCCTCGTCGAGCGCGGCCAGGGAGGGCTCGCGGGTGGCGAAGGAGTTCATGAGCACCAGCGGCACCCGAGCACCGGACCGCTCGCGCAGCGTGAGCACCTGCTGGGCCGTGAGGTCGAGGAACGTCCGGCCGTCCTTGGCGACGAGCAGCGACTTGGGGCCGCTCATCCCCATGCTGGTTCCCAGCCCGCCGTTGAGCTTGAGGACGACGGCCTGGTCGAGCAGCTCGGCCGACGCCTCCTCGACGAGCTCCTCGGCGTCGGGGAGCGCGTCGACCGGCTCGATCTCGCTCTCGGGGATCAGCCCGGTCTCTCCCGCCTCGAGCAGCCGGTAGTAGTGGGCGAACGTCTCGACCGCGACCTCGGGCAGGCCCTCGGCCCGCATCTTCTCCTCGCATGCCCGCAGGCCCTCGGCGCTCATCGGCGCGAGGCTAGCGGTGAGGGCAGGTCACCGCCGTGACGACGACGAGGCGGCCCGCCGCGGGCCGCTCGTCCAGCTGCGCGTCGCCTTGAGGACCGCGTCGAAGTCCTCCAGCGACTCGCCGGCGCCCTGCGCGACGCACGTCAGCGGCTCGGCGACGAGGCGCGCGTCGGTGCCGGTCTCGGCCTCGACGAGCTCCCGGAAGCCGCGCAGCAGCGAGCCGCCCCCGGCCAGGTGGATGCCGTGCACCGTGATGTCGCCGGCGAGCTCGGGCGGCGTCGCCTCGAGCGTCGTCCTGATCGCGTCGACGATCTGCCCGAGTGGGACCGACAGCGCGGCGCGGATCTCCTCCGAGGAGACGACCACGCCCGCGGGAAGCCCGGACTCGAGATCGCGTCCGCGGATCTCGACGGTCTTCTCCTCCTCCAGGGGCCACGCCGAGCCGATCTCGATCTTCAGCCGCTCGGCCGCCTCGGTGCCCGTGGCGATGCCGTGCTCGTTGCGCAGGTGCGCGCTGATCGCCTCATCGAAGTCGTAGCCGCCGATGCGCAGCGACTCCGAGCAGACGATGCCGCCCAGCGCGATGACCGCGACCTCGGAGGTGCCGCCGCCGACGTCGACGATCATCGTCGCCGTCGGCTCGGCGATGGGAAGCCCCGAGCCGATCGCCGCGGCCAGGGGCTCCTCGATCAGCGCCACCGGCCCGGCCCCCGCCGAGCCCGAGGCCTCGACCAGCGCGCGGCGTTCGACGTCGCTGATGCCCGACGGGGCGCACAGCACGAGCCGCGCGCGGCCCATCCGCGAGCGGTGCACGCGGCCGAGGAAGTGGCGCAGCATCTGCTCGGTCAGCTCGAAGTCGGCGATGACGCCGTGGCGCAGCGGCCGCACCGCCGAGATCGCCGCCGGCGTGCGGCCGATCATGCGCTTGGCCTCGGAGCCGACGGCGTGGACGGCGCCCGTCGCCTGATCGATCGCGACGACCGACGGCTCGGACACGCAGACGCCGCGGCCGCGGACGAACACGAGCGTGTTCGCCGTGCCCAGATCCACGGCGAGATCGGCCGACGAACGCAGGAGGCGAGCGAGTCCCACCCCCCGAGCATGCCACCCGGTCAGGCGGCGCCGCCACCCGTGGGCGGGAAAACCCGTCGGTCAGACGAGTTCGCCCGCCCAGCGGCGGCGTTTCAGCAGGTGGCCGGGCGCGGGTGCGCCTTGAGGAACGCCTCGAGCGCGCTGGGGTGCGCGGTCATGATCCCGTCGGCGCAGAGGTTGACCAGCGTCGTCCAGCCCGAGGGGCCGTCGACGTCGTCGCCCGAGAACCAGCTGTGCCATGCGTAGCCCTCGTCGTGGGCGCGCTGGATGTAGGCGGTGGTGTCGATCTTGGTGTCGCCGAACTGGTAGGTCATCGGCGGGTCGAAGGTCTCGACGCCGTCGCCCGGCGACTGGTTGGAGAACGCCCAGGCGGCGAGCCCCTCGACGCCCGGCGAGACGGAGATCGCCGGGACGAGCTCGTGGAAGCGGTCGACGGCCTTCTGCTTGAACGAGACCACGACGAGGTCGGTGCGGGTGGTGCCCTTCAGCAGCGCGGCGAGGACGTCGGCGTTGGCGAGGTACTCGTCCTCGGTCTCGGCCTTCGTCCGGCCCTTGATCTCGATGTTGATCGGCGTCTTCGGGAACGCCTTCATGACCTCGCTGAGCGTGGCGATGCGGAAGTCGGTCGCCTTGAAGCCCTTCGGCGGCTTGCGCTTGCCGGTGGCGATGCCGCGGAACTTGTAGGCCGACTTGGCCTTGTCGTGGTCGTAGTGGCCCTCGCTGGAGGAGAACCAGTAGGCGCCGTCGAGCTTCTTGATCTGCTTGAGCGTCTTGGAGATCACGGTGCCCGTGCCGTTGGTCACGCGGTCGACGGTCGTGTCGTGCAGGACGACGACCTTGCCGTCCTTCGTGACGCCGATGTCGAGCTCGAGCATGTCCGAGCCGGCCTTCACGGCCTTCTTGAACGCGTAGAGCGTGTTGGACGGGAACTGATCCTCGCCGCCCTGATGGGCGATGTTGAGGACCGGGCCGCCGAGCCATGGGTTGGCGGCGGTAGCGGGGGAAGCGGCCGCGGCGAGCGTGACGACCGCAAGCAGGGGCGCAAGGCAGCGGGGGGACATGCCCCCGACCCTAACTCCTAGGACCAGGTGTTCCGATACGACGTTTGTTGGTCGGTCAGCGCGTCGATGCCCACGCCGAGCGACGCGAGCTTCAGGCGCGCCACCTCGCGGTCGAGGTCGGCCGGGACGGGATGGACGCCCGCGGCGAGGGCGCCGCCCTCCCGCGCGAGCCATTCGACGGCCAGCGCGTGCAGCGCGAAGGAGATGTCCATGATCTCGGCCGGGTGCCCCTGGCCGGCGGCGAGGTTGACGACCCGGCCCTGGGCCAGGAGGTTGAGCTTGCGCTCGCCGACGACGAACTGCTCGACGAGCGGCAGGACCTCGCGACGGTCGTCGGCCGCCGCGTCGAGCGCGGGAAGGTCGATCTCGACGTCGAAGTGCCCGGCGTTGGCCAGCGTCGCGCCGTCCTTCATGCGCGCGAAGTGCTCGGCGCCCAGCGCCTTCGGGACACCGGTGACCGTGATGAACACGTCGCCCTGGGCAGCGGCCTCCAGCGCGGGCATCACGTGGAAGCCCTCCATCCGGGCCTCGAGCGCGCGCAGCGGGTCGACCTCGCAGACGATCACCTGGGCACCCGCGCCGCGGGCTCGCGCAGCGATGCCGTGGCCCGTCGTCCCGTAGCCCAGCACGACGACGGTGCGGCCGGCGAGCAGGATGTTGGTGGCGCGCAGGATGCCGTCGAGCGTCGACTGCCCCGTGCCGTAGTGGTCGTTGAACACGCGCTCGGTCCGCGCCTCGTTGAGCGCGAGCACCGGCACGCGCAGGCCCAGCGCCCGGGCGCGGACGAGCCCGGTCGTCGTCTCCTCGGTGGCGCCGAGGAAGCCGTCGGGGATCGCGTCGCCCTCGTGCAGCAGCCACAGCAGGTCGGCGCCGTCGTCGAGGGTCACGGTCGGCCCCCACGCCGCGACGTCGGCCTGACCCGGTCCCGGGTTCGTGCCGTGCGCGGCGCGGACGAGCATCTCCTCGGCGAGCACCGTCGCCACGTCGTCCTGGGTGGAGAGCGGGTTGGCGGCGCACAGCGCGACCTCGGCGCCGCCCGCCACCAGCGTGCGGACGAGGTTCGCCGTCTCGGCCGTCACGTGCAGGCACGCGCCGACCTTCAGGCCCTTGAGCGGCGAGTCCGCCGCGAAGCGCTCGCGGATCGACCGGAGGACGGGCATCTGCCCGTCCGCCCAGTCGATGCGCGAAGCGCCTGCGGAGCTCAGGGCCGGAGGTCCCGGCCTAGTACCGGTAGTGATCCGGCTTGTAGGGGCCCTCGACCGGCACGCCGATGTAGGCGGCCTGGTCGGGGCGCAGCTCGGTGAGCTGGATGTTGAGCGCCTCGAGGTGCAGCCGGGCGACCTTCTCGTCGAGGTGCTTGGGCAGCACGTAGACCTGCTTGTCGTACTCGCCGTTCTTCGTCCACAGCTCGATCTGGGCGATCGTCTGGTTCGTGAAGGAGTTCGACATGACGAACGACGGGTGGCCCGTCGCGTTGCCGAGGTTCAGCAGCCGGCCCTCGCTGAGCACGATGATCGCGTGCCCGTCGGGGAAGACCCACTCGTCAACCTGCGGCTTGATGTTGACCTTCTCGACGCCGGGCAGCTTGGCCACGCCGGCCATGTCGATCTCGTTGT
>JBJMLA010000170.1:0-2078 GCA_045805505.1 Solirubrobacteraceae bacterium | reverse complement strand
TCGCCGGGCACGAGGTCTCGGCGCGCGTGCGCCACGGCGGGCTTGCGCTCCCGGACGCGGCGCGTGGCGCGGTCGAGGCGCTCGACGGCGGCCTGATCGCGCTCGGCGACGACGGCTCGTACGCGATGCCCTTCAATACCGCGCTCATGTACCGCGGCCGTGCGGCCGGAGGAACCGTCCAGACCTGGATCTGGAACGAGGAGGAGGAGACACATGGCTGAGGTGCGCACCCTGGCCGAGGGCCTGCAGTTCCCCGAGGGGCCGGTCGTGCTGCCGGACGGATCGATCGCCGTGTGCGAGATCCAGGGCAAGCGCATCACGCGCGTGGACCAGGACGGCAACAAGGAGCTGATCGCCGAGACCGGCGGGGGCCCCAACGGCGCCCAGCTCGGGCCCGACGGCAAGCTCTACGTCTGCAACAACGGCGGGGCCTACGACTTCGTCGACATGAGCGGCCTCAATGTCACCCACCAGCCACCGTCAGGGCACGAGGGCGGGCGCATCGAGCGGATCGACCTGGACACCGGCGAGGTCGAAGTCCTCTACGACGGGCTGATCGCGCCGAACGACTTGGTGTTCGACGGTCATGGAGGCTTCTGGTTCACCGACTACGGCATCCGGCACGAGCGCAGCGACGACCGCACGTTCATCTGTTACGCGCAGGCCGACGGCTCCGACTGCCGCGAGGTGATGGGCCCGGTCGACCACCCGAACGGGATCGGCCTCTCACCCGACGGCACGAAGCTCTACGTCGCGGAGACGCTGATGGCCGCGATCTGGTCGTGGAACGTGGCCGGCCCCGGCGAGCTCGGCGAAGGCCTGCCGCTGCTCGCGCACGGCGGCACGCCGGTCGCCCGCATCAGCGGCTTCGCCGCCTGCGACTCGCTGGCGATCGACGGCGAGGGCAACGTCTGCGTCGGCACGCTGCTGAAGGGCGGCATCACGGTCGTCAGGCCCGGCGACGAGCCCGGTCAGGGCGAGGAGATCGACTTCATCGACGCCGGCGACCTCTGGCCGACGAACATCGCGTTCGGAGGCGACGACCTCCGCACCGCCTACATCACCGGCTCGACGACCGGCAAGCTCCAGGTAGTCGACGAGTGGCCGCGCCCCGGCCTGAAGCTGGCCCACCAGGCCTGAAGCACCGCGAGATCAATATTCGCGACGCGTGGCGGCGTCAATCTTGATCTCGCGAGAAAAGCCAGCCCCCGGGGCTGACCGGAAGCGCCTGCAGCTGCCACTCCGTGACGAGCCGCCAGAGCTCGGCCCACGCCAGCGGACGGGCGAGCCCGCAAAGAACCTCCACCTCCCTGGCCGCCAGCCGTTCAAACCGGGCGAAAGCAGCGTCGACGGAGAGCGCGCCGCCCGAGCGCACGCCGCCCTCGGAGACCGCCACCGCGGCGAGGTCCTCGAACGAAGCGCGGCCGAACACCCACCGATCCCCGATGCGCAGCGTCGGAAACGGCACCCGATCCTCGCGCGGCGAACCCTCGGGCACGTCTCGCGTCAGCTCCAGATCCGCGCCGAACGCCTCCACCGAGCCATGCGACGTCGCATCGACGCGGAAGCGCTCCACGTCCAGCCGGGCGCGCCGCGCCTCCTCCACGAGCGGCTCCAGCGAGTCGAGCTTGCGCCGGAAGCACATCAGCCCCTCGCGCAGCACCCGCAGGAAGCGCTGCTGCGCATCGACGCCCTGCTCACCCGCAGCTTTGACGGCGATGCACGCCGGGTAGGTCGAGGAGATCGGAGCTTCCTTCCACAGCAGCGGATCGATCGGCATCTCGACCTCCGCCGCATCCTCCACCCAGCGCAGCAGCGCGCCCCGCTCGTGACCCTTGTAGTCGCGTCCCAGGCCGCCCATCACCAGACGCCAGTCGAGCGAATCGCCGAACTCGACGGTCAGCCGACGTACCGCGGGCTCGTTGCCCCAGCTCATCGGGCACGCCGGGTCGGTGAAGTATTGGACCGGTACGCCCACCGTCGCGCCAAGATACGCGTGCAGTGATCGGGACGCTCCTTTGCAACCGCTTCCGCCTCGAGGACAAGATCGGCTCGGGCGGCATGTCCACCGTGTACCT
>JBJMLA010000169.1:0-19741 GCA_045805505.1 Solirubrobacteraceae bacterium | reverse complement strand
GGCGGCCGCCGGCGCGCCCGTGTGGGACCCCGCGGCCCTTCCTCCGGCGGTCGCCGCCGGTCTCGGCGGCCAGAGCCGCGCGCCCGCCGCAGAGCCCGCAGCGGGCGACGAGCGCAGCTACGTCGGAGCGGTCGTCGTCGATGCCGGCCCGTTCGCCGACATCACCCAGCTGCAGGCCTTCGAGCAGAGCCTGGCGCACGTCGACGGCGCCGAGGACGTCTATGTGCGGTCTTTCGAAGGGAATCGTGCGCTTATCGACGTCCGGCTTTCAAACCAGGTTCCTCTTGTGGCAGAACTCCGGAATCTGCTCCAGCTGCCGATAACAGCTAGAGAGGCCGGCGAAGGCCGGTTGACGGTTGACGTCGCCGCACCCGATTCCCATGGCAACTGAGACACAGCCCGCACATCACGACGATCGCTATCAGCCGATGGCGCTCGTCGGCGTGACCCTGATCGCGCTGGTGGGCTTCGCCGTGTTCTTCCTGAGCTTCCTGGTCGCTCCCCTGGCGATCCTGATGATCTTCTACGTCGGATTCGCGGCCTCGGACCGGTCCAAGCGCAACGGCTCGACCCAGCGCCTGGCCAACGAGGCGCAGATGCGGCGCAGCGTCATCGAGCGGGTCGAGGACGAGCCGCCCGCCCCGGCGCCGTCTCTCAGCCGCGCCAGTGCGTAGCCTCTCGGAGTGGACACTCCCGCCGACAGCTCCCGCGCGGCGCTCGACGTCGCGCTGCGCAACGGGCTTCCGTACACCGGGCTCCGCGACTTCGAGCCCGATCCGCGGCTGTTCCACTACGTCCCGCTGACCTTCGCCCTGCAGCACCGCATGGTGCCTCTGCTGGTGGTCGGAGACACCCTCAAGGTGGCCGCCGCGGAGCCCAATCCGGATCTTTCGCTGCTCAAGACACGTTTTCCGTACTTGGCGGTGGATATCGTCATCGCACCAGGCCCCGAGATCGATCGGGTCCTCGAGCGCGCACAGAGGACGAGCTGACCCACATGTCGTCAGCGGCCACCGAATCCGGCCACGACTTCTATCGCCGAGTGGCCCGCCATGCGGGCCTGGACTTCGTGGATCTCGACGAGGTCACGATCAACCCGCTCGCCGCCCGGATGCTCAACGAGCAGCTCGCGCGCGCGTTCTCGCTGCTGCCGGTCTCCTACGCCAACGGCGTCGTGACGATCGCCTCGCCGGAGCCGCCGCAGGAAGTGGCGATGGACACCGCCAAGTCGCTGACCGGCCGTGCGGTGAAGTTCGTCATCGCGCCGGCCGACCAGATCCAGCGCGGCATCGACGCGACGTTCGCGGGCTGGCCGACCGATGTCGCCGGCCAGCCGGTCCCGCCCGTCAGCGAGACGAGCTTCCCCGTCCGCGTGGGCGACCTGCTGCTGGCCCGCGGGCTGGCCACCGACGAGCAGATCGCCGTGGCGCTCGCCGAGCAGAAGCGCACGGGCAGCCGCCTGGGCGACGTGCTCGTGCACTCCGGTGTCGTCTCGGAGCCCGAGCTGGTGGCGATCCTCGCCGAGCAGTTCCAGCTGCCGCTCGTCGACCTCTCCGACTACGCGCCCGACCCCGCCGCGCTCGAGCTGATCCCCGAGCCGCTGGCGCGCCACCTGCGCGCCGTGCCGATCGCCGTCGACGAGACCACCCTGTACCTGGCCATCGCCGACGTGCTCGACGACGACACCGTCGCGGCCCTGCGCGAGCACACCAGCCTCGAGCTCCGCGGCTTCCTGGCCCCGCGCAACTCCATCGACGAGCTGCTCCAGCGCGTCCACGGCGGCGAGTACGTCACGGTCGCCCGCTCGGAGCTGATGACCCGCTTCCCCGAGGAGAGCGCCAACCGCGTGCTCTCGGGCGAGCAGCGTGTCGTCTTCATCGCACTGCTCGTGCTGATCATCGCCGCGCTGGCGCTGGCGCCGGTCACGACGGCGATCGTGCTCATCGGCTGCGCCTCGATCTTCTACACCGCGACCTCGCTCTACAAGTTCGTCCTGACCTACAACGCGCTCGGTCACGCCTACGAGATCGAGGTCACGCCCGAGGAGCTCGACGCGCTCGACGAGCGCGACCTGCCGCCCTACACGATCCTCGTGCCGCTCTACCGCGAGGCCAACGTGCTGCCGCGGCTCGTGCGCGGCATGGAGGGGCTCGACTACCCCAAGACCAAGCTCGACATCAGGCTGCTGTGCGAGGAGGACGACGAGGAGACCGTCGCCGGGATCCGCGAGCTCGACCTGCCGCCGCACTACAAGCTCGTCATCGTTCCCGACGCGCAGCCCAAGACCAAGCCGAAGGCGTGCAACTACGGGCTGCTGCAGGCCGACGGCCACTACGTGGTCATCTTCGACGCCGAGGACCGGCCGGACCCCGACCAGCTCAAGAAGATCGTCGTCGCGTTCTCCAAGGCCGACCCGCGCGTCACCTGCATCCAGGCCAAGCTCAACTACTTCAACTCCGATCAGAACCTGCTCACGCGCTGGTTCACGACGGAGTACTCGATGCACTTCGACCTGCTGCTGCCGGGGCTCGACGCGCAGGACGTGCCGATCCCGCTGGGCGGCACCTCGAACCACTTCATCACCGACCGGCTGATCGACCTCGCCGCGTGGGATCCGTTCAACGTCACCGAGGACGCCGACCTCGGCGTGCGCCTTCACAAGGCCGGCTTCAAGACGGCGATGATCGACTCGACCACGCTGGAGGAGGCCAACTCGGATCTGCAGAACTGGATCCGCCAGCGCTCGCGCTGGATCAAGGGCTACATCCAGACCTGGCTCGTGCACATGCGCCATCCGTGGCGGCTGCTCGACCAGATCGGGCTGAAGTCGTGGATCTCGTTCCAGCTCGTGGTCGGCGGCACGTTCATCTTCCTGCTCAACCCGATCTTCTGGGCGCTGACGACCGTCTTCTTCTTCACCGAGGCCGGGTTCATCCAGCAACTGTTCCCGAGCTTCGTCTTCTACGCATCGGCGTTCCAGCTGTTCATCGGCAACTTCGTCTTCATGTACCTCAACGTGGCCGGCTCGGTGCAGCGCGGCTACTTCGACCTCGCGAAGTACGCGCTGCTCTCGCCGCTGTACTGGGGGCTGATGTCGATCGCGGCCTGGAAGGGCTTCCTGCAGCTCTTCTACCGGCCGTTCTACTGGGAGAAGACGGTCCACGGCCTCGACCACGGCCCTGACTCCCACGCGCCGGTGAGCTAGTGGCCGGCGAGACCCTTCCGCGCCCGTACGACCCGCGCGACGCCGAGGAGCAGCGGGTCGTCCGCGGCCCCCATGCGCGCGGCACGCCGCTGGACACCGAGCCGCACGCGCACAGCACGCCGCTGCCGAGCCTGCGGTTCGGCTTCGGCCTGTTCGCGGTGGCGTTCGTCGCCTACTTCGTCATCGGCTACTGGGTGACGATCGAGCAGCACGTCGTCGTCTTCGACGCGATGGACCGCCTGACCCGCGCGCTGCTGGTCTGGCACAACGACCCGCCCAAGCTGGCGGCGATCGGCTTTCTCTTCCCGCCGCTGACCACGGCGATGTTCATGCCGTTCGCGGTGATCAAGCCGCTGGCGACGTCGCTGATCGCGCTGCCGCTGGCCAGCTCGATGTGCGCGGCCACGGCGATCGTCTTCCTCGACCGCACACTGGCCCGCTGCGACATCGCGCTGCCGCTGCGGGTGCCGCTGCTGCTGGCCTTCGGCCTGAACCCGATGTGGGTCTTCTACGCCGGCAACGGGATGAGCGAGGCGCTGTACTCGGCGTTCCTGGCCTTCAGCCTCTACAACTTCGTCTCCTGGTACGCGACGACCGAGCCGCGCTACCTGATCGGCGCGGGCTTCGGCGTCGCCTTCCTGATCGTCACGCGCTACGCCTTCATCATCTGGGCGGCGCTGCTGGCGATCCTCATCGGCGTGGCGCTCGTGCGCCGGCGCGCGTCGCGCATCGAGGTCGAGGGCTCGGTGGTCGCGTTCGCGGCGCCGGTGGTCTACGCGCTCGCGCTGTGGATCCTGTTCAACGCGCTGATCGTCGGCGAGCCGTTCGGCTGGCTGAACTCCAACGCCTCGGACCAGGCGGTCAACGCGACGGGCCCGCTCCAGCAGGGCAGCCTGGCCTTCAACGAGGTCTCGACGCGGCTGCTCGAGCTCAACCTCGGGATCTTCCCGCTCGCCCTGGTGGCGGTGCCGGCGCTGGTCGTCACGTTCCTCGTGCAACGCAACGACATGGCGCTGTGGCTGGCGTCGTTCGTCGTGCTGGGGATCGTGATCATCGGCGTGCACGCCTACGCGGCGCAGAACGAGGGCCTGCTGACGCTGCGCGACTCGATGCCGATGTACGTCGCGGCGTTCGTGGGCGCGGTCTGGGTCTATCGAAGTTTCGAGGCGTTCAGACCGGTCATCTGGGCGGTCACGCTGGCGTTGCTGGTCATCAACTTCTTCACGGCGTGGCGCGCGATGGACACCTATCCGTTCCAGTCGATGGAGCAGGCCTTCGTCCACTCGATCTCCGAGGGCCAGAGCCAGGAGGGGCGCAAGTCGCGCGGCGGCTTCACGGTGGGCATCGAGCCCGAGGCCCAGATGGCGCAGTACATCAAGGACCACGTCAGCGGTAAGAACGCGATCCTCACCGACAACGCCCAGACCTTCGGCGTGATCCTGCTGACCGGGCGGCCCAACGAGTTCTTCGATCGCATCGACAAGGGCGACTCGGCCTGGAACGACGCGCTGACGCGCCCGGCCGGCGTCGTGAAGTTCCTGCTGCTCAACCGCAACCGGGCCAGCGGCGACCTGATCACCACGCGCTACCCGAACGCCGACCGGGGCACCGAGAACGGCCTCACGCCGGTCTTCAGGACCGAGCGCTACCTGCTGCTGCGGGTGGCCGGGCGCGGCGCGACCGGCGGGACCGCGACGACGGGCCAGGACGGGACGTCGACGACGCCGCAGGGCACGTCGGGCGCCGACGGCGTATCGAGCCCCTAACACGGCCTCAACGGAGGGTCCAAGAGCCCTCCGATGCCCGTGTTAGCGTCTGAAAGACATGGGCCTTCGCAGGCAGAGGTTCGCGCGTGTCGGCTGACGACGTGACCTCCAACGTCGCCGCCCGCGTGCAGAGCGTGCTGAGTGCCGCCGAGCGCGAGGCGACCGCGCTTCAGCGCGAGGTCGAGAAGTCCGCTGAGCTGCGGGCGACCGAGATCCTCATGGACGCCGAGCGCGAGGGCCAGCGCATGCTCGCCGAGGCCGACGACCTCGCGCGAACCCATCTCGAGGAGACGCGCGCGCGGCTCGACGCCTACGCCGCCGACCGGATCCAGCGCATCCACTACGCGACCGAGCGCCTGCTCGCCGCCGCGGAGGGCCTGGCCGAGCGCTTCGAGGAGGCGCTGGCCGCACGGCGCTCGCTGGCTGAGCTGATGAGCGCGCTGGGCGAGGCGGCCGAGGGTGCCGCCGCCGAGGTCCGCGGCCCGCTGCCTCCCGTGCCACCGCCGCCGCGCGCACCCCGTCCCGCAGACCCGCCGGTCGCGTGAGGTCGCGCCGCGTCGCCCTGCCGCTGGTCCTCCTCGCCGGCGCGAGCGTCGCCGCACTGGCCGGCTGCGGCGCCGACGAGGAGAAGGGCGCGCGCACGGCCACGGCCACGGCGACGACCGAGACGACGGCGACCAGCGCGCGGCCGACGGGTGCGGGCGAGACCGAGCTGACCGCCACGTCGACGACCCAGTCGCCGGGCATCGACTCGACGGGCACGTCCAATGCGGCGGCCACCCTGTCGCGGCCGTTCGCCCCCAACAGCCCGTGGAACACGCTGGTGTCGAGCGCCGAGGTCGACGCGCAGTCCAACGCGCTGCTGCGCGAGGCACGCCTGCGGGTCGGCGCGGTCGACGAGGGGTCGGGCACCGGGACCAAGGACGTCGTGCTCAACGACCCGCTGTTCATCAACACGCGCAAATGGACGGTGCCGGTCGTCGACGAGGTCGGCGGCGTCGACACGCCCGTCTACTGCCGCCAGCCGCCGCTTCCACCGCTGCCCGAGTCGCGCCAGTCGATCCCGGACGAGCGAGCCCTGTGCGGCGACGGCTGGGCCGTGGACTCGCTGCTGATCCCGCCGGGCGAGAGCCCGCACCCCGCGTTCGACGGATGGTTCACCGTGCTCAACCGCCAGCAGGGCGTCGCCTACGATCTGTGGCGCGCACGGCGCTCGCAGGACGGCCGCTCGCTGTCCTATCAGTTCATGCGCATCTGGGATCTCAACGGCTCCGGGTTCCTGGCTCCCAACCGGGTCAGCGCGCGCGGCTCGGGCCTGCCGTTCCTCGGCGGGCTGATCACCCCCGACGAGATCGCCGCAGGGCGCATCGACCACGCGCTGGCCATCTCGGTGCCGGCGCCATCGCAGGGCAACTACGTCCAGCCCGCCTCGAGCACCGACGGCGTCGGGCGGATCACGTCGCTGCCGGAGGGCGCGCGGCTGCGCCTGAAGCCGAGCGTGACGCTGAAGTCCATCCAGCGGCGCTACACCGACCTGCGCTGCGCGAACATCCTCTACGGCACGCGTGACGGCACGCGCAAGACCAAGTGCCGGAAGTTCCGCTTCCAGGGCTCCAACCAGAAGGCCGCGGCCGCGCTGATGCGCGCACTGCGCCAGTACGGGGCGATCGTCGTCGACCGCTCGTCGGTTCCCACGCTGTACGCCCAGTTCAACGTCGACTGGACGCGCGCGGTTCGCAGCGACACGGGCCAGTTGCTCGATGCGCGCGGCAACCCCTTCCCGCGCGGGACCCGGCGCTTCTCCACCCCGCGCCTGCGCGGCAACGAGCTGCAGGGCATCCGCCTGACCGACTTCGAGGTCGTCCAGTCCGGCGACCGGCTGCCCTTCCCGCGGCTCGGGCGCATCGAGGTCGCGCCGCTGGCCGGCGGGGCGACGGGCCAGGAGCCCGAGGCGCCGCCGCCGTCGATCACCACCAGCACGACCAGCACCACGAGCACTACGACGACCGGGGGCCAGCCGATCCAGCCCGCCGGCGGGACGGGCGGCGGCTGATGCGTGCTCCCGCGTTCGTTGCCGCCCTGGTCGCCGGCGTGCTCGCCGCGCTGCTGATGGGCTGCGGCGTCGACACCAAGGACTCGGGGACCCCGAAGGCCGAGACAACCAAGACGACCGAGACGACGACCGTCGATCCGCAGGCGACCAGCCGTCTGCCGAAGCGCGCGGACGGGATCGTGGCCGTCGAGGGCCCCGCGCAGGGATCGCTCACGCCGCAGGTCACGGGCGTGGCCGACATCCGCGTCAACTACGCGGGCCAGGGCGAGAGCGACGGCTTCCGCGACCTGTGCACGGGCGACATCGACGTGCTCGACACCTCGCGGCGGATCTCGGCGGCCGAGCAGCGGCTGTGCCGGCGCAACGGGGTCGATCTGGCCCAGCCGATCCAGGTGGCCTCCGACGCGGTGGTCATCGCCACGCCCAACGAGCACGACGTGGGTGGCGACTGCCTGCGCATCTCGACGGTCAACGACATCTTCCGCGCCGGCTCGGGGTTGACGAACTGGAACCAGGTCGGCTTCTTCAACGTGCCGATGCACGTCACCGGCGGGCCGGCTGACTCGGCCGCGTTCCAGTTCTTCGCCCAGCTCGTGCTCGGCGTCGACGGCGGCGCGACGCTCGACGACATCCGCAGCGACTACATCCTGCGCGGGACCGAGGACGGGGTGCGGCGCGAGGTGACCAGCGCGGCGCGGATCGAGCAGGTCCGCGATCGCTTCGTCGACCGTCTGCGGCGCGCGCGCACGGCGCGTGACCTCGAGTTCCAGCTGGAGGTCGATCGCGCCATCCGCGAGGCGAAGGAGCGGATGCTCGACATCTTCGATCGCGAGACGGCACGCATCAGGGCCAACCAGACGACGCTGACGACGGCCCAGAAGGAGCAGATCTCGCGCGAGAACCTGCGGCGGATCACCCGGGCGCAGCGGCTCGCCCAGGAGCGGGCGGTCGCGCGGTTCAGCTACCCGCGGCTGGCGCGGCTGCGGGCGCGCTATCAGGCCGCGCTGCAGCGCGAGCGGCGGCTCGGGACGATCGGCGTGTTCCGGTTCAGCTACTACGAGCTCTACGAGCAGCAGCTGCGGCCGATGGAGATCTGGGATCCCGAGCGCGCGGCCGCGTCGCTCGACGACATGACGGGCGTCGACGTGGCCGACCCGCGCACCGCGACCACGACGACGCCGACCACGGCGACGACCGGGACCGGGACGACCACCACGCAGACGACGGCGACGACCGCCACCACGCCGACCGTCGAGCAGGAGGAGGACGGCGACGTCACCGTCGACGCTGCGCAGACGCCTTGGTGCGTGTTCCCGTCGCAGCAGACGATCACCAACGGCTCCTACCCCCTGTCGCGGCCGCTGCTGCTCTACGTGTCGAAGCTCAACCTGCGCCGCGACGAGGTCCAGTCGTTCCTGCGGGCCTACCTCGACCGTGCGCAGGCGCTCGCCCGGCGCAACCGGCTGGTGCCCGTCCCCGAGGCCGTCCAGACCGCCAACCAGGCGATCATCGAACTCGACGACACCCCGGGCGCGATCGACCCGGCGGATCAGACGACGACCACCGCGACGACGCCGGCGACCACGACGCCCGAGGGGCAGCTGCCGGGCGTCGGCGAGGGCTCGACCACGCTGACCACGACGACGACCACGGGCACCACGACGGGGACGACGACCACCGCGCCGTAGCGTCGGTATGTTGCGGCCATGGCCGCATCGACCATCTCCTTCGCCCGCGGAGCGCCCTCGCTCGACATCATCGACGTCGACGGGCTGCGTGCCGCGGCCGACCGCGCGTTCACCAACGATCCGGCCGGGACGACGGCCTACGGGACGTCCGTGGGCTATCCGCCGCTGCGGCGCTGGCTGGCCGAGAAGCATGGCGTCGAGGAGAACCAGGTCCTCGTCACCAACGGGTCGATGCAGGCGGACGCGTTCCTGTTCGAGGAGCTCGTCGGCAACGGCGACGAGGTCGTCGTCGAGCGCCCGACCTATGACCGCACGCTGCTGTCGCTGCGCGACACGCGCGGGGCGAAGCTGCTGCCGGTCGAGCTCGAGGGCGACGGCCTGTCGGTCGAGGGCCTGCGCGGGCTGCTCGACGGCGGCGCGCGCCCCAAGCTCGCCCACGTCATCCCCAACTTCCAGAACCCCGCGGGCTACACGCTGTCGATGGAGAAGCGCGAGGGGCTCCTCGAGCTCGCACGCGAGGGCGGGTTCATCATCTTCGAGGACGACCCGTACGTGGAGCTGCGCTTCCGCGGCGAGCGCCTGCCGACGATGCTGCAGATGGACACCGCGGCCGAGGACGTCGTCTACGCGTCGTCGTTCTCCAAGACCGTGTGCCCGGGCATCCGCGTCGGCTACCTCGTCGGCCCGGCCGAGCTGATCGGCCGCATCGCCAAGCGCGCGACCGGCACCTACATCTCGCCCAACATGGTCGCCCAGTCGATCGTGCACGAGTTCTGCGTCTCGGGCGCCATCGACCGCTCGATCGAGACCGTCAAGAGCGCCCTGGAGGAGCGAGTCGCCCTACTGACGGCCGCCCTCGAGCGCGAGATCCCCGAAGCCAAGTTCCAGGCCCCCGACGGCGGCTACTTCATGTGGGTCGAGCTCCCGGAAGGCACCTCCGTCTCCGAGCTCTTCGACGCCGCCGCCGCCCGCGGAGTCCAGTTCGTCAAGGGCACCGACTTCCTCCTCTCCGGAGGAGAGAACGCCCTCCGCCTCGCCTACTCCGGCGTCACCGCCGGCGAAATAGACGAAGGCATCTCCCGGCTCGCCGAAGCCCTCAAGACGCTGGGCTAAAAGCGGGGACGGACCCTTCAGGTTGGCCCGCACACAGTGGGGACGGACCCTTCAGGTTCGAGATCGATCCTGCCGCCCGGCGCAATCGACCTCAGTCGCTCGACGGCGAGCCAGGACGGAGCCGGCGAACCGCGAAGCGCGGCGGCGCTCGACCAGGGCCACGCTTCGGCCGTGGAAACTAGGCCAGCTTCCACAGGGTTCTGATCGATATAGCGAACGACAGCCACGAGCTGCGGATCGTCCTTGACCAACACCGACCCGTATCGGCCCTGGAAGAGATAGCCGGAGTAGCCATGTCGCTTGTTGAAGGCCAGGGCGTAGTCGCTGTGCATGCGCCGCATACCGGTGCCCAGGTTGGCTGTTGGAGTCTCGATGAGGAGGTGTAGATGGTTGGTGAGCAGGCAGTAGGCGAGACAGCGCCAACCCTGCCATTGCACAGCGCGTTCCAGAAGACCGAGGTAGCGCCGACGATCGTCAGCGTCAAGGAACACCGGCGCCGCGCGCACACCGCGCGCGAAGACATGATGGATCCCGCCTGCTAGTTCGATCCTCGGCTGCCGGGGCATGCCTAGCCAAGGCAATGAGCGGATTGATCTCGCCCCCACAGTGGAATCTGAAGGGTCCGTCCCTTCAGCTTTGCGGAAGCTGAAGGGTCCGTCCCTAGTTCAGCGGCCGTAGCGGTCGTGGGAGACGACGAGGGATTCGGGGAGGGCTACGCGGGGCGGGGGGGCCGGGTCGGCTGCGACGGAGACGGTTTCGGCGATGGTGCGGTCGAGGCTGAGGGAGCGGCCGTCGGCGGTGATGACGACCTCGGTGGCGTCGGAGGAGGCGAGGGTGGCCTGCATGCCGGGCTCGATGCCGGTCGCCTTAAGGAGGTGGAGGAGGTCCTCGGCCTCGTTCTCGAAGCGCAGGACGGTGAGGGTGGCGCCGACCTCGACGTCGGCGAGGGGCGCGCCCTCGATGCGGGCGCCGGGCTCGATGGGGTGGCCGTGGGGGCAGGTCTTGGCCTCGCCGATGGCGGCAAGCATGCGCTCCTCGAGGACGGGCGACATGGCGTGCTCGAGCCGCTCGGCCTCCTCGTGGACCTCGTCCCACGGGATGCCGAGGGTGTCGGTGAGGAAGCGCTCGATCAGGCGGTGGCGGCGCACGATCTGCTCGGCGTGCTCCCGGCCGGACTCCGTGAAGCTGATCGTCTTGTCGCCGGCGCGCGTGATGTAGCCGTCCTTCTCGAGCCGGCCGATCATCTCGTGCACCGTCGGCGCCGAGAGCTGCATCGCGCGGGCGACGTTGGCCCCGGTCATCTGCAGTCCGGCCTCGTACAGCCAGAACAGCGTCTGGAGGTACTCCTCCTCGGCGACAGTGACATGCTCGGAGGCCATGGATCCAGCCTACCGCCGCGGCATCTTCCTCGTTCTCGTCTCGGCGCTCGGATTCGGCGGCATGGCCATCTTCGCCAAGCTCGCCTACGACGACGGCGCGAACACCGCGACGCTGCTGACCCTGCGGTTCGTCTCGGCGTCGCTGATCCTGTGGGTGATCGTCGCCGCGCGCCGACGCCCGCGCCCCACGCGCCGCGTCGTCATCGGCGGCGCCGGCCTCGGATTCTTCGGCTACAGCCTCCAGGCCGGCGGCTACTTCGCCGCCCTCAACCACCTCGACGCGTCGACCACCGCGCTGGTCCTCTACACCTACCCCGCGATCGTCTTCGTCGGCGCGGTCGTCCTCGGCCGCGAGCCCTGGAGCGGCGTCAAGCTCGGCGCGCTGGGCATCGCGGCGGTCGGCCTCGCGCTCGTCCTGGCCGGCGGAGCGAGCGGCTCGCTGAACACGACCGGCGTGCTGCTGGCCTGCGGAGCGGCGATCGCCTACTCGACCTACATCCTCGTCGCCGACACCGTCGTCGCCGGCGCCGACCCGTTCTGGCTGACCGCCATCGTCGCCACCGGCGCGGCGATCTCCGTCGGCGGCTACACCCTGATCGCCGGCGACCTCGACCTCGGCTTCCAGGCCGGCGGCTGGGCGGCGCTCGCCGGCCTCGTCCTGATCTCGACCATCCTGGCCATCACCACGTTCTTCCTCGGCCTCGAGCTCGTCGGCCCGTCGACCGCGAGCATCGTGTCGGCCATCGAGCCCGCCGCCACGGTCGCGCTGGCCGCCGCCGTCTTCGGCGAGACCCTCAGCGGCGTCCAGCTGCTGGGCGGCGCGCTCGTCCTCTCCGCGGTCGTCCTGCTGCAGCTCGGGGTGGGTAGGGTCCAGCCCGGTGCCGCTCCCGATCACGCCGCCCCTGCTCCCACAGCTCGCGAAGTCCCGGAAAGAGCTTCCTGACGGCGAGGGCTGGGCCTACGAGCCCAAGTGGGACGGCTTCCGCGCCATCGCGTTCGTCGACGGCGACGAGCTCTACCTGCAGTCGCGCAACGGCAAGGAGCTGCTGCGCTACTTCCCCGAGATCAGCTTCCCGCCGGGCCGCTACGTGCTCGACGGCGAGCTCGTCGCCGATTCGTTCAACACGCTGGGCAACCGCATCCACCCGGCGCAGTCGCGCATCGACCGCCTGTCGGTCGAGACCCCCGCGCGCTACGTCGCCTTCGACCTGCTGGCCTTCGAGGACGACAGCCTGCTCGACCTGCCGCTCGAGACCCGCCGCGAGCTGCTCGAGAAGCTGCCGGGCATCGAGATCACCCCGCAGGTCCGCACCGCCGCCGAGGCCGACACCTGGCTGCACGACGACGGCGAGGGCGTCGTGGCCAAGGAGCTCGCCTCCCCCTACCTGCCCGGCGAGCGCAAGGGCATGGTCAAGATCAAGCGCGTCCGCACGATCGACGCGGTGGTCATGGGCTGGCGGCCCGGCAAGCTCGAGAACACCGTCGGCTCGATCATCCTCGGCCTCTACGACGAGGACGGAAAGCTCCACGACATCGGCCACTCGAGCGGCTTCAGCGCCAAGGAGAAGCGCGAGCTCGTCGCCAAGCTCGAGCCCTACGCGAGCGGCGAGCGCGGCAGCGCCGACGCCTCGCGCTGGCGCCCCGATCACGAGCTCGAGTGGGTCGCCCTGCGCCCCGAGCTCGTCGTCGAGATCACCTTCGACCACGTCTCCGACGGCCGCATCCGGCACGGCACGAAGGTCCAGCGCTGGCGGGACGACAAGCCGCCGAGCGCCTGCACGATCGACCAGCTCGACAGCTGACATGGCGGCCAAGGGCGAGGTGTTCATCGATGCGGGAGGGCGCGAGCTGCGCGTCTCGAGCGCCGACCGCGTGATCTTCCCGGCGACCGACGCGACGCCCGAGCTCACGAAGCTCGACATCGTCGAGTACTACCTGGCCGTCGAGGACGGCATCATGCGCGCGCTGCGCAACCGCCCCACGACGCTGGAGCGCTGGCCGAAGGGCGTGCAGCCGGGCATGGTCCTGGCCACGCGCGAGAACCCCCGCGAGGGCGACGCCTTCTACCAGAAGCGGGTTCCCAAGGGCGCTCCGGACTACGTCGAGACCGCACGCATCGAGTTCCCCTCCGGCCGCACCGCCGACGAGATCTGCCCCACCGAGATCGCCGTCGTGGGCTGGTGCGCGCACATGGGCACGATCACGTTCCACCCGTGGCCCGTGCGCCGCGACGACGTCGACCATCCCGACGAGCTGCGGATCGATCTCGACCCGCAGCCGGGCACCGACTTCGCCGACGCGGTGCGCGTCGCGGCCGCCGCCCGCGAGCTGCTCGGCGAGCTGGGCTACGTCGGCTTCCCCAAGACCTCCGGCGGCCGCGGCATCCACATCTACGTGCGCATCGAGCCGCGCTGGACCTTCACCGACGTCCGCCACGCCGCGATCGCCTTCGGCCGCGAGCTGTCCGAGCGGGCCCCGAGCGAGGTGACCACTAAGTGGTGGAAGGAGGAGCGCGGCGAGCGCATCTTCATCGACTACAACCAGAACGCCCGCGACCGGACCATCGCCTCGCCCTACAGCATCCGCCCCAGGCCGGGCGCCCCCGTCTCGGCGCCGGTCGACTGGGATGAGCTCGAGCACGTGACGCCCCAGGACTTCACGGTCGCCACGATGCCCGCGCGCTTCGCCGAGCGCGGCGACCTCAACGCGGCGATCGACGACGTCGCGCATTCCCTGCAGCCGCTGCTCGACCTGTACGAGCGCCAGGCCGACGGCGACATGCCCTATCCGCCCGACTACCCGAAGATGCCGGGCGAGCCCAAGCGCGTGCAGCCGTCACGCGACCGTGACAACAAGCCGTCCCCGTAGCCCCGTGGCACCGGTGCTCGTCTGCCCGGACGCCTTCAAGGGCACGTGGCGCGCCGCGCAGGTGGCGGGCGCCATCGGCCGCGGCCTCGAGCGCGGCGGACTCGAACCGCCGGACCTCTGCCCGGTCGCCGACGGCGGCGAGGGCACCATGGAGGTCCTGCTCACGGCCCTCGGCGGCGAGACCGCGGGCGCCACGGTCAGCGATCCGCTCGGCCGCCCCGTGGCCGCGGGCTACGCGCTGATCGAGGGCGGCGGCACCGCGATCGTCGAGGTCGCCCAGGCCAGCGGCCTCGCGCTCGGCGACGGCCGCGCCGAGGAGGCGTCGACCCGCGGCACCGGCGAGCTCATCGCCCACGCCATCGACGCCGGCGCCCAGGTCGTGCTGATCGCCGCGGGCGGCAGCGCCACCACCGACGGCGGCGCCGGCGCCATCGCGGCCATCGACGAGGCGGGCGGCCTGCGCGGCGCCGCCCTCGTGGTCCTCTGCGACGTCCGCACACCGTTCGAGCAGGCCGCCGCCACCTTCGCGCCGCAGAAGGGCGCCGACCCCGCCGCCGTCGAGCGACTCGCCCAGCGCCTCGACGACCACGCTCGCCGCCTGCCGCGCGACCCGCGCGGCGTGCCCATGACGGGCGCCGCCGGCGGCCTCAGCGGCGGCCTGTGGGCCGCCTACGGCGCGCACCTCGAGCCGGGCGCCGCGTTCGTCCTGGAGGCCATCGGCTTCGACGAGCGCCTCCGCCACGCGCGGGCGATCGTCACCGGCGAGGGCCGCCTCGACGCGACCAGCCTCGACGGCAAGGCGGCGGGCGAGGTCGCCGGGCGGGCCCACGACGCCGGTGTCCCTGCCCACGCCATCGTCGGCGTCGACGCACTGCACGCCCACGAGCACCTGCAGACGATCCGCGAGGCGTCGAGCCTCGAGGAGATCACCGCCGCCGCGGAGACGCTGGCGGCCGAGCTCTAGAGCAGCGCGGTCGCGCCGGCGCTCAGGTGACGCCCGGCCTCGTCCGCGGGCATCGGCCGCGCGAACCAGTAGCCCTGCCCCATCGGGCAGCCCAGCCGCCGGAGCTGGACGAGTTGCGCGGAACGCTCGATGCCCTCGGCGATGATCGTCAGCCCGAGGTTCGCACCGAGGTCGATGATGGCCCGCGCGAGCGCGGGATCCTCCTCCTGGCTGCCGAGGCCGTCGACGAACGGCTTGGCCATCTTCAGCACGTCGAGCGGGAAGCGGTTGAGGTAGCGCAGCGACGAGTAGCCCGTCCCGAAGTCGTCGACGGCCAAGCGCACGCCGAGGGCGCGCAGCGCGCGCAGCCGCTCGATCGTCGTCTCCGTGTCGTGCATCAGCACGGTCTCGGTGATCTCGAGCACCAGCCGCGCGGCGGGCAGCCCGGTCTCGCGCAGTATCGCCGTGACGTCGTCGAGCAGCGCGGGGTCCTCGAGCTGGCGGCCCGAGAGGTTGACGTTCATCGACAGGTCGGTCCCCGTCGTCGCCGCCCACTCCGCCGCCTGGCGGCAGGCCTCGCGCAGGACGAAGCGGCCGATCGGCACCACGAGCCCCGTCTCCTCGGCGACGGGGATGAACCCGCCCGGCGACAGCAGCCCGCGCGTCGGATGGCGCCAGCGCACGAGCGCCTCGTGGCCGGCCATCTCGCCGCTGGCCAGGGCGATGATCGGCTGGTAGAAGACCTCGAGCTCGCCACGGTCGATCGCGCGCTGCAGGTCGGCCTCGAGCTCGAGCCGGTCGATGACCTCGGCCTGCATCCCCTCCTCGAACATCGCGTAGCGGCCCTTGCCCTGCGCCTTGGCGCGGTACATGGCGACGTCGGCGTGGCGCAGCAGGTCCTCGGCCCCGTAGGAGCCCGTCGCCACGCCGATCGACGCACCGACGAAGACCTCGCGCCCGGCGACCTCGATCGGCTCCTCCAGCGCGCTGATGATCCGCTCGGCGACGCGCACGGCCTCACGCGTGGAGACGAGGTCCTCGAGCAGCACGGCGAACTCGTCGCCTCCCAGGCGCGCCGCGGTGTCGGCGGCGCGCATGCAGCCGGAGATGCGCCGCGCGACCACACACAGCAGCTCGTCGCCCGCGGCGTGGCCAAGGCTGTCGTTGACGGTCTTGAAGCGGTCGAGGTCGAGAAACAGCACCGCCACCTCGCTGCCGCCGCGCACGGCGCGCGCGAGTGCATGCTCGAGGCGGTCGAGGAACAGCGCGCGGTTGGGCAGGCCGGTCAGCGCGTCATGCAGCGCCTGGTGGACCATCGCCCCGACCGTCTTGGCGTCGGTCAGCGCGAGGCTCACGTGCTGGGCGATGGTCGTCAGCAGCTCCTGCGCGTCGGCGTCGTAGTGGCGCCCCGGCTTCCAGCTCGACACCAGCAGCGAGCCGACGGCCTCGCCGTTCTCGTGAACCGGCGCGGCCATCGCCGCCTGCAGCGCGTTGTCGCGGAACAGCTGGATCGTGCCGCTGCCCGCGGTGGAGGCGTAGTCCTCGACGACGACCAGCCGGTCCTCGGAGACCGAGCGGCCGGCGACGCCCTCACCGACGCGGCGGCGACGGATGGCGGCCACGGTCTCCTCGTCGAGCCCGCGGCACGCTTCGAGCAGCAGCGTCCCGGGATCGTCGGGATCGCGCAGGAACAGCGCGGGCAGCTCGTCGCCGAGCAGCTCGTAGGTCAGATCGACGACCATCTCCAGGACGTCGTTGAGCGGGGCGCGGCGCGAGATCGCGCGCTGGATGCCGCTGAGGCCCTCGAGCAGCTGCTGGCGCTCGCGCAGCACCTCGACGGAGCGCAGCGTCCGCAGCGACAGGGCCAGCGTCCGCGCCATGCCGCGCAACAGGCCGGCCTCGACCGGCTGCAACCGGGGGGCCGCGGCGCGGCAGAGCAGCAGGCGGGCGCTCGCCTCGTCGCCGAGCTCGGTGACGATGGAGGCCACCGGGCCGAGGCCGGGCAGGTCCACTTCGCCGTCGCCGGCGGCCGCCGCGGCCACCAGCGCGGCCTCGGGAAGCTCGCCCTCGGGCCAGCCCTGCGAGGCGACGACGCGCCCGTCACGGACGATCGCCGCGGCGTCGGCGTCGAGCGCCTCGGCGGCGCGCACCACGCCCTCGCGCAGCGCGTCTTCCTCGCTGGCGGCGTCGGACACCGTCACCACGAACTCGGTGAGCTGCTGCGTCGACCATGTGCTGGTGGTGCGGGGCATGCGGGCCTCCCCTGAATATCGGCCGGAAGGGGCCGAACCTTCAGTCCGGATACGCTCGCCGCCGTGGCCGAACGCCAGCTTCCCCGCCTCCCCCAGTCGCGACTCCGTCGCGCGGTCGTCATCGGCGCGGGCTCGTTCGGCACCGCGATGGCCGTGATCCTCGCCCGCGGCGGCACCCGCACGACCCTGCAGGCCCGCACCGCCGAGCAGGCCGAGCGGCTCGCCGACGAGCGGCGCAACGACGTCTACCTGCCCGGCGTCGAGCTTCCCCGCGACCTGCGCATCGAGCCGGTCAGCGCCGGCGTCGCCAACGCGCAGGTCGTCTTCCTCGGCGTCCCCTCGCACGGCCTCGATGACGTCATCGCGGCGCTCGCCGTCAACGGGCTGGGCCGCAAGACGCCGGTCGTCTCGCTGTCCAAGGGCCTCGTCCCGCCTGACGGCCGCGCGCCCAGCGTCGTCCTGCGCGAGCACTTCAGCGCCGACCGCGTGGCGGTCATCGGCGGACCGGCCCATGCGCGGGAGATGGTGCACGAGGGCGCGGGGCTCGTCGCCGCCTCGACGTCGGCGGACCTCGCCACGTCGCTGCAGCAGATGCTCATCCGGGCCGGCGTCGTCTGCGAGCTCTCCAACGACCCGGTCGGCGTCGAGCTCGCCGGCGCGGCCAAGAACGCCGCCGCGCTGGCTGCGGGCGCCACCGAGGGTCAGGGCCTCAACGCCGCGGGCGCCGCCGCCGGCCACATCTTCGCCGAGGTGTGGCGCTACGCGGAGGAGCTCGGGGCCCGCCCGGAGTCGTTCATCGGGCTCGCCGGCACGGGCGACCTCGTCGCCACCGCGCTCGCTCCGCAGAGCCGCAACCGCCGCGCCGGCGAGTTGCTGGCCGAAGGCATCCCCGCACAGGAGATTCCGGCCCACATCGGCCAGGCCATCGAGTCGCTGGAGTCGGTGCCGCTGCTGTCGCGCGCGCTCGCGCGGGCCGACGTGCAGGCACCGGTGACCAGCGGGCTGGCTCACCTGATCGCCGGGGACGTGCCGCTCGACGAGTGGGTCTCGCTCGTGCGCACGACGGTGCCTCCGCCGGCGCGGTTCCCGCGTGTGAAGCGGGGCGGCTGGTGGTCGCGCGTGCGCGCCTGGTTCCGCCGCGACCGCGACTAGGCGGCGAGCGGCAGCAGCGCGTGGACGCCGGCGGTGCGCAGCGTGCGCTCGACCGGGCCGTCACTGCGCAGGAACTGGACCTGGTGGCCGTTCTGCGTGCCCTCGTGGGTGGCGCGCAGCAGCGCGCTGATGCCCGTCGAGTCGATGAACGACAGGCCCCGCATGTCGACGACGACCGTGGGCGTCCCGGTGGAGACGGCCTCGTCGAGCGCCGTCATCAGGCTCGGGCGCGTGGCCAGGTCCAGCTCGCCCGAGAGGCAGACCGTGACCTGCTCGGCCTCGATCTCGAGGTGGGCGTTGAACGGGGATTCCATGATCGACACAAGAAGGAGAATACACGAAATGAATTTCCGGTATGCTGATTCCTGAATGACCGGTTCGATCACTACCCTCTCCGGTCTGCGCATGGCTCCGTTCTCCTTCCTGACCAACCACGGCATGGCGCTGATCACCATCGCCCATGACCCGCGAGCGCGGATGCGCGACATCGCCGCCGAGCTCGACATCACCGAACGGGCCGCGCAGCGGATCGTGGGAGACCTGTGTGACGCCGGATACGTCGACCGGGCCCGCGAGGGCCGGCGCAACGTCTACACCGTGCGCACCGATGTTCCGCTGTCGCTCAGCGGTCCTCGCAAACTGCAGGTCGGGGACCTCCTCGGGGTCCTCGCCGGCACCGCGCCCGCCTAGCATCGGCTGGGTGGCCGCCACCCGCACCTCGGAGCCCTGGAGCGCACTGCTCGACGAGGGCCGCGAGGACGGCCGGCTGGTGCGCGAGGCCTTCGAGGGCGCGCGCGAGCCCGACCTCGTCCCGATCCCGGCAGAGCTGCATCCCGACGTCCTCGCCGCGCTGGATCGCCTCGGCATCGACGCGCTGTTCAGCCACCAGGCCGAGGCCCTCGAGCGCGCCTGGGAGGGTCCGACGATCGTCACGACCGGCACCGCGAGCGGCAAGTCGCTCGCCTTCAACCTGCCGACGCTCGACGTCCTGTGCCGCGACCCCCGAGCGCGGGCGCTCTACCTCTATCCGACCAAGGCGCTGGCCCAGGACCAGGCGCGCGCGCTGAACACGTTCGGGCTGACCAAGCAGGTCCGGCCGGCCATTTACGACGGCGACACGCAGCGCGAGGCGCGGCTGGCGATCCGCAAGCGCTCGAACCTCGTGCTGACCAACCCCGACATGCTCCACGTCGGGATCCTGCCCAACCACCGGGCGTGGGCCGACCTGTTCGCCAACCTCGCGGTCGTCGTCGTCGACGAGGCCCACGTCTACCGCGGCGTCTTCGGCTCGCACGTGGCCAACGTCCTGCGCCGCCTGCGGC
>JBJMLA010000168.1:0-11361 GCA_045805505.1 Solirubrobacteraceae bacterium | reverse complement strand
CGGGTAGGTGCCCTCGTACTCGACGGGGTTCTGCGTGGCCAGCACCAGGAACGGCCGGGCGAGCTCGTGGGTGTGCACGTCGACGGTGACCCGCCGCTCCTGCATGCACTCGAGCATGCCGGACTGCGTCTTGGGCGACGCGCGGTTGATCTCGTCGACCAGGACGATGTTGGCGAAGATCGGGCCGGGCCGGAACTCGAAGCGGCTCTCGCGCTGGTTGAAGACGTTGGTGCCGACCACGTCGGCGGGCAGCAGGTCGGCCGTGCACTGGATGCGCGCGAACTGCAGGTCGATGGACCGCGAAAGCGCGCGGGCCAGCGTCGTCTTGCCGACACCCGGGAGGTCCTCGACGAGGATGTGGCCCTCGGCCAGGACGGCGATGAGGACGTGGTCGAGCACCTCGCGCTTGACCTCGACCGCACGGTCGACGTTCGCGGCGATGCGGCGCACGAGCTCGCCCGCGGCCTGGACCTCCTCGGCAGCGAGGATCTCGCTCACGTGCTGATCTTCGCAGAGCCGGCACGCCGGCTCGAGACCTCGGCCAGGATCGCCCGCGCGATCTCGGCCTTGGCGGCGCGCGGAACCGCGCGCTCCCCCTCGGCGGTGACGATCGTCACCTCGTTCTCGGCGGTGTCGAAGCCGATGTCGGTGCGAGCGATGTCGTTGACGACGACCGCGTCGAGGCCCTTGCGCCGCAGCTTGTCGCGGCCGTAGTCGACGGCCCCTTCGCCGTGCTCGGCGGCGAAGCCGACCAGCACCTGGCCGGGCCGGCGCCGGGCGCTCAGGCCGCTGAGGATGTCGGCGGTCTTCTCCATCGCGATGGTCAGGTCCTCGCGCTGATCCTTCTTGAGCTTGGTGTCCGCAGGGTCGGCCGGGCGGAAGTCGGCGGGCGCAGCGGCCATCAGCAGCACGTCGCAGGCGTCGAACTCGGCCTCGCACGCGGCCTGCAGCTGCGCGGCGGTCTCGACGTCGACGTAGCGGACGCGCGGATCGCGCGGCAGGGCGACGTTGGCGGCCACGCAGACCACCTCGGCCCCGAGCGCCGCGGCCTCCTCGGCCAGCGCGAAGCCCATCCGGCCGCTCGAGCGGTTGCCCACGTAGCGGACGCTGTCGATCGGCTCGCGCGTGCCGCCGGCGCTGACGAGCACCTTCAGCCCGTCCCACGGGCGGGCGCCGGCGGGCACCACCGCCTCGAAGGCGGCGAGCAGCTCGGCGGGCTCGGGCAGGCGACCGACCCCGTACTCGTGCTTGGAGCCCAGTGCGCCGACGCCGGGATCGAGGACCGTGACGCCGCGCGATCGCAGCGTCTCGAGGTTCGCGCGGGTCGCCGCGTTCTCGTACATGTGGTTGTTCATCGCCGGGGCGACGATCACCGGGCACGTCGCGGCCAGGAACGCGCTGGTCAGCAGGTTGTCGGCCAGGCCGTGGGCCAGCTTGGCGATCGTGTTGGCGCTGGCCGGCGCGATCAGGAAGGCGTCGGCGTTGCGGACGAGCTCGAGATGGCTGAGCGGATCGTGCTCCGGGGCCGCCTGGTCAGGGAAGGCACCGCGCGACGGATCGCGCTCGAACTCGCCGGTGAGCACCGGGGCACCGGTCAGGCCCGCGAACGAGGCCTTGCCGACGAACTTCTCGGAGGTGGGCGTCTGGATGACGCGCACCGCGTGGCCGGCCTTGGTCGCGAGGCGCACGAGCTCGAGCGCCTTGTACGCCGCGATCCCGCCGCTGACTCCGAGCAGCAGCCTGGCCATGAGGAACCCCTATCCGCGGCGGGCGTCCGGCCCGCCGATCGGATGCTCGGCGCCGATAGGGCTCCGGCCTCGGCGCATCTCGCTAGCGGTAGTGGTACTTGACCTTGCCCGCGGCGACTTCCTCGAGGGCAATGGTGAGGTAGTTCTTCGAGCCGGTCTCGACCATCGGCGGCGGGAACTCGTCGAACGTTCCCTCACCGAGGTTGTGGTAGTAGCTGTTGATCTGCCGGGCGCGCTTGGCAGCGACGATCACGGACGCGTAGTTCGAGTCGACGTTGTCGAGCAGCTTGTCGATGCGCGGGGAGATCATGCTTCTCAGTCTAGTTCCTTCGTGACGATCGTTTCGAGCGCTGCAACGGCGTCCTCAAGCCGGTCGTTGCAGACCACATGGGCGAACTCGTCCTTGGCCGCCAGCTCCTGGCGGGCGGTGCGCAGGCGGGCCTCGATCTGCTCGGTGTCGTCGGTGCCCCGGCCGACCAGGCGCGCCCGCAGCGCGTCCTGCGACGGCGGCTCGATGAAGATCTGGATCGCCTCCGGCATCGTGTCGCGCACCTGGCGGGCGCCCTGAAGCTCGATCTCCAGCACGACGGGCACGCCGGCGGACGTGCGCCGGTCGAGCTCGGAGCGCAGCGTGCCGTACCGGCGGCCCGAGTAGGTGGCGTGCTCGACGAAGTCCCCGGCGGCGACACGCTCCTCGAAGTCGGCGTCAGAAAGAAACCAGTAGTCCACGCCGTGCTGCTCGCCGGGCCGCGGGCTGCGCGTGGTCGCGGAGACCGACAGCTGCAGCTGCGGGAGCCGCTGGAGGAGGCTGCGGATGAGCGTCCCCTTCCCGACCCCCGATGGGCCGGTGATGACGAAGACCCGGGCTATCGCCGCAGCAGCGACACGAGCTCGGTGCGCTGACGCTCGGAGAGGCCGCCGATGGTCTTGCTCGGCGAGATCCGGCACTGCTGGAGGATCTTGTTGACCTTCACGCGGCCGTACTTCGGGACGGCCAGGAGCATGTCGAAGACCTTGGCGGTCTCGAGGTACTCCGGCGGGTCCGTCAGCAGGGCGTGGATCGTCGTCCGGCCGCCCTTGAGATCGCGCTTGAGCTGCGCGCGGCGGGTCCGGATGTCGTTGGCCCTCTGGAGCGCCTCCATCCGCTGGGTGAGGGAGCGCTCCGGGGCCGAAGACTGCTTGGCGGGGGCGCTCTCCGTCGTCGGCGGCATGGGCGGCGAATATACAGACGAGAAGGGGCTGCGCAAGCCGATCCCGGCAAATTCGCATGAAGCTCGACCTGAGGTCGACACTTCTTCAGGCAGGTTGACGGTGGAGGCGCCGATTTGCAGCGGTTTTGCCGGGCCGTTTTCCGGCGCAACACCGGTCATCCGACCGGTTGTGCCCGGTTTGCGGGGGTTTCCCGTAATCCGGCGGCGATCCGCGAGGCCGCGAGCGGGTCCCGGAAGGTCTCCGTGCCGACGGCGAGCAGGGTCGCTCCGGCGGTCAGCAGATCCTGAGCATGTTTCCTGGTCCGGACCCCACCCATGCCGACGATCGGGATCGCCACCCGGCGCGCCACGGCGGTGACCTGGGCCAGCGCGACGTGGAACACCGCAGGTCCGCTCAGCCCGCCCGTGCCGCCGCCGAGCCACGGCTCGCCGTCGCTCGTCAGCGCCATCGCGCGCAGCGTGTTGATCAGCGAGACGGCGTCGGCGCCCTCGGCCTCGGCCGCCGCCGCCACCGCGGCGACGTCGGAGGTGTTGGGCGTGAGCTTGACGATCAGCGGCTTGGTGCTGTGGGGCCGGACCTCGCGCAGGAACGCGGTCAGCGACGCGGGGTCGGCGCCGATGTCCAGCCCGGTGGCGACGTTGGGGCACGAGACGTTGAGCTCGATGGCCGAGACCTCGTCGCGCGCGCCGACGGCCTCGACGAGCTCGATCACGTCGGCCGCGGTCGAACCCATCACGTTGGTGATCAGCGGGACGGGCAGGCGGGCCAGCTCGGGCAGGTCGTGGGCCAGGTAGCCCTCGAGGCCCTTGTTGGGCAGCCCGATCGAGTTGATCAGGCCGGCCGGGGCCTCCCACAGGCGCGGCGGCGCGTTGCCGGCGCGCGGCTGGCGCGTGATCGTCTTGGACACGAACGCGCTGAACGGGAACCGGGCATCGAGCTCGTCGCCGAACGCCCGCCGGGCGGCGATGGCGTCGAAGGTGCCTGAGCCGTTGATGACCGGGTGCTCGAGCGTCATGCCGAGGAACTCGAGGCTCATGCGGGCGCTCCGGCATGCGCCTCGACCTCGGCGAGCAGCGCGCCGTCGACCACCGGGCCGTCGACGCAGACCCGCAGGTAGGCGCCGTCGCGGGTGGGCACGACACAGCCGAAGCAGGCGCCGAAGCCACAGGCCATGCCCGACTCCAGGGCGAGCTGGGACGGGACGCCGCGCTCCTCGCACAGGGCCCGCACGGCCTCGAGCATCAGCGGTGGCCCGCAGGAGTAGACCTCGGCGTGCGGGTTCTCGTCGAGCTCGGCGGCCAGCAGCTCGGTGACGTAGCCGTGATGGCCGAGCGAGGCGTCGTCGGTGGCCACGCGCGCGCAGCGCAGCAGGTTGGCGCCGATCGCGTGGTCGCCGTCGCGGAAGCCGAGCAGCAGCGCGTGGGGCACCTCGCGCTCGAGCAGCGCGTCCTGCCAGATGGCCAGGGGTGCGATGCCCACTCCCCCGCCCACCAGGACGGCTCGGCGGCCGTCGCGCGGGTCGCGGAAGCCCTGGCCGAGCGGGCCGAGGACCAGCACCTCGTCGCCGGCCTGCAGCGCGCAGAGGCGCTCGGTCCCCGGGCCGACGTCCTCGAGCAGGTAGTGCGCCTCGCCGTCGCGGACGCGCATGACGCTGAACGCCCGCGGCAGGTAGGGCCGCTCGTCCTCTCCCCCGCCCCAGCGCTCGGCGGCGGTCAGCATCGCGAACTGCCCGGGCGCCGGCGGCGGGCCGTCGGGATCGCTGAGGCGCAGGACGGTGTAGGAGCCGACCCGGTCGTTGCCGGCCACCGTCAGGCGCCGGCGCTCGAGCGGCGCGCAGCTCAGGACACACCGCCCAGCGAGATCTCGCGGTGCAGCTCCTGGAGCGACAGCACCGGCGCCTTGCCGGCCCGCGCGCTCTGGATCGCCCGCGCCGCCGAGACGCCGGCCGACAGCGTCGTCAGGCACGGGATCCCGCGCGCCACCGCGGCGCGGCGGATCTCCCAGCCGTCGGTCCGGGCGCCCGAGCCGGTCGGCGTGTTGATGACGATGTCGACGTCGCCGCGCTCGATCCAGTCGACCACGTGCGGCGAGCCGTCGCCGATCTTGTTGAGCGTCGTGACCGGGATCCCCATCCGCGCGATCGCCGACGCCGTGCCCTTGGTGGCCAGGATCTGAAAGCCCTGGTCGTGGAGGATCTGGGCGACGGCGAAGGCGCCGGCCTTGTCGGAGTCGGTCACCGTGATGAAGCAGGTCCCGCTCAGCGGCAGCGGCGCGCCGGCCGCGGCCTGGGCCTTGGCGAACGCGGTCGGGAAGTCGCGGGCGATGCCCATGACCTCGCCGGTCGACCGCATCTCCGGCCCCAGCACCGCGTCGGAGCCCTCGAAGCGGTCGAACGGCATGACCGCTTCCTTGACGCTGACGTGGTCGCAGGCCATCGGGTCGGCCGGCAGGTCGAGGTCGGCGATCTTCTCGCCGAGCATCACGCGGCAGGCCATCTTGGCCAGCGGCACGCCGATCGCCTTGGACACGAACGGCACGGTCCGCGACGCCCGCGGATTGGCCTCGATCACGTAGAGCGTGTCGCGGTGCACGGCGTACTGGACGTTCATCAGCCCGACGACCCCGAGCCCGAGCGCGATGCCGCGCGTGGCCTCGCGGATCTGGTCGAGCATCTCGCCGCCCAGCGAGTGCGGCGGCAGCACGCAGGCGCTGTCGCCCGAGTGCACGCCGGCCTCCTCGACGTGCTGCATGATCCCGCCGATCCAGACGTCCTCGCCGTCGCACAGGGCGTCGACGTCGACCTCGGTGGCGTTCTCGAGGAAGCGGTCGAGGAAGATCTCGCGGCCGATCGCGCCCGGCGCAGGATCCCAGCCCACCTCGCGCTGGAGGTAGTCGGCGAGGTCCTCGGGTGAGTAGACGATCTCCATCGCACGGCCACCGAGCACGTAGCTGGGCCGCACGAGCAGCGGGAAGCCGACCTCCTTGGACGTCTCGAGGACCTCCTCGAAGTTGCGGGCCAGGCCGTAGGGCGGCGCGGCGTAGCCCAGCTCCTTGAGCAGCTGGCCGAAGCGCCCGCGGTCCTCTGCCAGGTCGATGGCGTCGACGCTCGTGCCGAGCAGCGGCACCCCGGCCTCGACGAGCCCGGCGGCGAGCTTGAGCGGCGTCTGCCCGCCGAACTGCACGATGACCCCCTCGGGCTGCTCGACCTCGATGACGCCGAGCACGTCCTCGAGCGTCAGCGGCTCGAAGTACAGGCGGTCAGAGGTGTCGTAGTCGGTCGAGACCGTCTCCGGGTTGCAGTTGATCATCACCGCGTCACGGCCCGACTCGCGGACGGTCATCGCCGCGTGCACGCAGCAGTAGTCGAACTCGATGCCCTGACCGATGCGGTTGGGCCCGGCGCCGAGGATCACGACGCTGGCGCGGTCGCCGCGCTCGACGTCGTGGGCCGCCTTGCGCTCCCAGCCCGAGTAGAAGTACGGCGTGCGGGCCGGGAACTCCGCGGCGCAGGTGTCGACCGACTTGAACGAGCGCTCGCCGGCGAACGGCGCCTCGGGGTTCTGGGCCAGCGCCTCGAGCTCGCGCAGGTACCAGGGGTCGACCTTGGTGACGGCATGGACCGCGTCGACGGTGGTCCCGCGGCGGAACAGCTCGAGGATGGTGTCGTAGCGGTCGGGGCCGGGCGCCTCGAGTCCGGCCAGCAGCTCGTCGCTGTCGGCGCCGTCATAGACCGGCGTCTTGTCGAGCTCACGCGAGCGCATCGCCTTGGCGAAGGCCTGCTGGAACGTGCGGCCCATCGCCATGGCCTCGCCGACCGACTTCATGTGCGTGGAGAGCACCGGGTCGGCGCCCGGGAACTTCTCGAAGGCGAAGCGCGGCCACTTGACGACGACGTAGTCGATCGTCGGCTCGAAGCTCGCGGGCGTGATGCCGGTGATGTCGTTGTCGATCTCGTCGAGCGCGTAGCCGACGGCCAGCCGCGCGGCGATCTTGGCGATCGGGAAGCCGGTCGCCTTGGAGGCCAGCGCGCTGGAGCGCGACACGCGCGGGTTCATCTCGATGACGAGGATCTCCTCGGTCTCCGGGTTGACCGCGAACTGCACGTTCGAGCCGCCGGTCTCGACGCCGACCGCGCGGATGACCGTGATGGCCTGGTCGCGCAGCTGCTGGTAGAGCGCGTCGGTCAGCGTCTGCTGCGGCGCGACGGTCACCGAGTCGCCCGTGTGGACGCCCATCGGGTCGATGTTCTCGATCGAGCAGACGATGACCACGTTGTCGTTGTGGTCGCGCATGACCTCGAGCTCGAACTCGCCCCAGCCCAGGACCGACTGGTCGATGAGGACCTGGCCGATCGGCGAGGCCTCGATGCCGCGGCTGATGATGGTGCGGAACTGCTCGGCGGTGCGGGCGATGCCGCCGCCGCGGCCGCCCAGCGTGAACGCCGGCCGGATGATGACCGGCAGGCCGAGGTCGGGCAGCGCGTCGAGCGCCTCGTCGAGCGTCGTGGCGATGGCGGACTTGGGCATCTTCAGCCCGGCGCCCTCCATGCACTCGCGGAACTCGTCGCGATCCTCGGCGCGGCCGATGGCCTCGTAGTTGGCGCCGATCAGCTCGACGCCGTACTTCTCGAGCGTGCCGTCCTCGTGCAGGGCGCGGGCGAGGTTCAGCGCGGTCTGGCCGCCGAGCGTGGGCAGCAGCGCGTCGGGGCGCTCGCGCTCTATGACCTGGGCGACCGGGCCCGGCAGCAGCGGCTCGACGTAGGTCGCGTCGGCGAACTCGGGGTCGGTCATGATCGTCGCCGGGTTCGAGTTGACCAGGACGATCTCGTAGCCCTCCTCGCGCAGGACCTTGCACGCCTGCACGCCGGAGTAGTCGAACTCGGCGGCCTGGCCGATCACGATCGGGCCGGAGCCCAGGATCATGATCTTGTGGATGTCGTCTCTACGCGGCATCTTTGATCCTCTCCAGGAAGCGGTCGAAGAGGTAGAGGCTGTCGTGCGGTCCGGGACCCGCCTCGGGGTGGTACTGGACCGTCCCTCCGGGCACGTCGAGGAGCTCGAGGCCCTCCACCGTCCTGTCGTACAGGTTGACGTGGCTGAGCTTGGCGCGGCCGAAGTCGGTGTCCCACTCGACGGCCTCGTCGGCGTCGATCGTCTGGTTGCCGTCCGGGCCGAGGACCGCGAAGCCGTGGTTCTGCGACGTGATCTCGATCCTGCCGGTCGTCAGGTCCTTGACCGGGTGGTTGGCGCCGCGGTGGCCGAAGGGCAGCTTGAAGGTCTCGAGGCCGACCGCGCGGCACAGCAGCTGGTGGCCGAGGCAGATGCCCCACACCGGCTTCTTGCCGACGACGGCGCGGACGGTCTCGACGATGTGGTCGAGCGCCGCCGGGTCGCCGGGGCCGTTGGCCAGGAACAGCGCGTCGGGGTCGTCGGCCAGCAGCTCCTCGGCGCTGACGCTGCAGGGGTGCAGCGTGACCTCGGCGCCGCGGCTGACGAGGTTCCGGACGATCGACTGCTTGATGCCGGTGTCGATCGCGGCGATGCGCGGGCTGCCGCCGTGGCCGTGCACTGTCTTCTCGGCCGGCGTGACCACCTTGGCGAAGTCGGCGCCGGCCATGCTCGGCTCGGCGTCGATGAGCGCCTTGGCCTCCTCCTCGCTCATCGCGCCCGGGAAGACGCCGCCCTTCATCGCACCCGCCTCGCGGATGTGGCGGACGAGCTCGCGCGTGTCGACGCCCGTGATGGCCGGGATCCCGCAGTCGGTCAGCCAGTCGAGCCAGCCGCGCTCGGCGGTCGGCGCGTCCTCGGTGTTGGTCGCCGCGCGCATGACCGCCGCGCGCGCCCAGGCGCGGTCGGACTCCATCGCCGGCTCGCTGACGCCGTAGTTGCCGATGTGCGGATAGGTGAAGGCGATCAGCTGCCCGGCGAAGCTCGGGTCGGTCATCGACTCCTGGTAGCCGGCCATGCCGGTGGTGAAGACCACCTCGCCGGTCGCGTGGGTGTCGGCGCCGACGTAGTCGCCGTCGAAGCGCGTCCCGTCCTCCAGCAATACGTATCCGCTCACAAGATCACTTTCTGCACGGCCTTGAACTCCGGGGTGCCGGCGCGCTCGCACAGCTCGAGCAGCGCCGCTTCGATGGTGGTGACGACGGCGCCGGCCCGCTCGAGGCGGGGCAGCGCGCGCTCGTAGTCGATCGCGTGGCGCGAGCCGACGGCGTCGGCCGGCACGTGGACCTCGATGCCCTCGGCCAGAAGGTCGTGGACGGTCTGGGAGACGCAGACGTGCGCCTCGATGCCGCAGACGACCGCCTGGGTCCGGCCGTGGAGGTCGAAGCCCGCGGCCCGGGCGGCGGAGAAGACCGTCTTCTCGATCCGCGGCTCGCCGTCGAGACCGATCTCTGCCGCCGTCGAGCCCAGGCCCTTGGGGTACTGCTCGGTCACGACGATCGGCACGTCGAGCACGCGGGCGGCCTCGACGAGCTTCTTGCAGCCGTTGACCACCTGGGTGAAGACGTCGTAGGGCCGGAAGCCCTCCTGGACGTCGATGAGGACCAGGGCGGTGCGGTCCCTTTCGAGCAGGCCCACTACTTGCCCACCACCGTGAACGCGCGCTCGCGGAAGGCGACGCCGCCGGCGGCGATCGTCATCACGACGCGGCCCTGCATGCGCCGGCCGGTGAAGCACGAGTTGTCCGAGCGGCTCTCCCAGCCGTGCTCGCCGGCGATCCAGACGGCGTCGAGGTCGACCAGCGCCAGGTCGGCCGGGGCGTCCTTGGCCACCCGCGGGACCGGCAGGTCGAACAGCGCGGCGCCCTCGGTCATCCGCTCGATCAGCGTCTCGAGCGTCAGGACGCCAGGGCGCACGAGCTCGGTGTGCAGCACCGCGAACGAGGTCTCAAGCCCGGTGACGCCCATCGGCGCCTGCTCGAACGGGACCTCCTTCTCGTCGCGGGCGTGCGGGGCGTGGTCCGTCGCGACGCAGTCGATCGTGCCGTCGCGCAGCGCGTCGACCAGCGCCTGGCGGTCCTGCTCGGTGCGCAGCGGCGGGTTCATCTTGAACCGCGTGTCGAGCGTGCGGACGTCCTCGTCGGTCAGCAGCAGATGGTGCGGCGAGGCCTCGCAGGTGATCTTCACGCCGCGGGCCTTGGCCTCGCGGACGGCGTCGATCGACTCGCGGGCGCTGAGGTGCTGGATGTGGATCCGGCCGTCCTCGTAGCCGGCGATCGCGGCGTCGCGGGCGATCATCGTGGACTCCGAGATGCTCGGGATGCCGGCGACGCCGAGCAGCGCGCTGATCGGCCCCTCGTGGATCGAGCCCTTGCCGCTCAGCGACGGGTCCTCCTCGTGCAGCGCGATCACGCCGCCGGCCAGCCGCTGGTACTGCAGCGCCTTGCGCAGCATGCCGGCGCTGGCCACCGGGCGGCCGTCGTCGGTGAAGCCCGCGGCGCCCTCGACGCGCAGCTCGCCCATCTCGGTGAGCTCCATGCCGTCCAGGCCGCGGGTGATCGAGGCCATGAAGCCGACCGGGATCCGCGCCTCGCGGGCGGCGGCGTCGCGCAGCGAGCGCAGGATCGGCGCGCTGTCGACCACCGGGTCGGTGTTGGGCATCGCCAGGACGGCGACGAACCCCCCCGCCGCGGCGGCGCGGGTGCCCGTGTCGAGGTCCTCCTTGTGCTCCTGGCCCGGCGTGCGCAGGTGCACGTGCGGGTCGACGAAGCCGGGCAGCAGGTGGCGGCCCTTGCCCTCGACGATCTCGGCGCTGCCCGCCTCCAGCGCGCCGGCCTCTCCGATCTCGGCGATCGCGCCCTGGCGGATCAGGACGTCATGGCGCGCGTCGATGCCCTCGCGCGGGTCGACGACGTGGACGTCGCGGATGAGCATCTCGGCCGGAGCGACCGGGCCCTGAACCAGGAGGTCGGTCATGCGGGCTGGGGCTCCATGTCGGGCGCGGTGGTGGTGGCGCGAGCGGCGGCGAGCAGCTCGTAGAGCACCGCCATGCGGACGACGACGCCGGCCTCGACCTGGGCGGTGATGACGGCCTGGGGCGAGTCGACGACCTCGCCGGAGAGCTCGATGCCGCGGTTGACCGGGCCCGGGTGCATGAGCACCTGGCGGCTGCCCAGCCGGCGTCCGTTGACCTGGTAGAAGGTCGCGTACTCGCGCATGCTCGGCACCCAGGCCTCGGTCATGCGCTCCTTCTGCATCCGCAGCGCGTAGACGACGTCGGCCTCGCCCAGGTCGTCGAGCGTGTAGCGCACGTCGCAGCCCAGCGCCTCGATGCCGCGCGGGATCAGCGTCGGCGGCCCGGCCACCGTCACCTTGGCCCCCATCTTCTGGAAGCCGAGGATGTTCGAGCGCGCGACGCGCGAGTGCGCGACGTCGCCGACGATCCAGATGTTCGCG
>JBJMLA010000167.1:0-2370 GCA_045805505.1 Solirubrobacteraceae bacterium | reverse complement strand
GCTCGCGTTCCCGCTGATCGCGATCAACGAAGGCCGCGCGAAGGACCTGTTCGACAACCGCTACGGCACCGGCCAGTCGACCCTCGACGGGGTGCTGCGCGCCACCAACGTGCTGCTCGCCGGACGGCGCGTGGTCGTCGTCGGCTACGGCCGCTGCGGCCGCGGCGTCGCCGACCGCGCCAAGGGCGCCGGCGCGCAGGTGATCGTCTGCGAGGTCGATCCGCTCGCCGCGCTCGAGGCGGCGATGGACGGCTACGAGGTCATGCCGGCCCTCGCCGCCGCCGAGAAGGGCGACCTGTTCATCACCGCGACCGGCAACCGCGACGCCCTGCGCGGCGAGCACTTCGAGCGGATGCGCGACGGCGCGATCCTCTGCAACGCGGGCCACTTCGACGTCGAGATCGACAAGCCGGCGCTTGCCGGCGAGTGGCGTCAGGTGCGTCCGGAGGTCGAGGAGATAGAGATGGCGGACGGGCGCAGGCTCTACCTGCTCGCCCAGGGCCGCGTCGTGAACCTCGCCGCCGCCGAGGGCCATCCCGCCGCCGTGATGGACGTGATCTTCGCCTGCCAGGCGCTCGCCGCCGAGGCCCTGGTGCGCGAGCCGGAGAGCTTCAGGCCCGGCGTCCAGCCGCTGCCGGAGGCCATCGACGCCGAGGTGGCCCGGGTCAAGCTCGACTCGATGGGCATCGAGCTCGACGAGCTCAGCGACGCCCAGCGCGCGTATCTCTCGAGCTGGCGCTGAGGCGCCGTCTCAGCAGTGCTTGACGCCGCGGTCGGCCAGTTCCTGGTGATGGTTGCGCGCCATCGTGGCCGCCGCCTCCGGCTGACCGGCCCGCAGGAGCTGTAGCTCGATCATCTTGTCGCGGATCAGCTCGTTGCCGACAGCGAGCTCCTTCTTGCTCTGCGCCTGCAAGCCGTAAAGCTGATTGACAAGCGCCAGGCGCAGGCGGAAGACGTCCTGTGGAGCCGCGGCCGGCCCGAGCGCTGCCTCCGCGTGCGTGGCCTGCTCGCAGATGCGATCGAGCGCGGCCAGCCCAGGGTCGCCGCCATGGCCGACCGCGAGCACGACAGCAAGCGCGGCGCCGAGCCAGATCGACGGATAGACCGTCTGCAGCGCCGAGTGGCGAGCCGACGTGTAGGGGCGCGCCGATGCGCGCGTGACCACGGTGCCGGCGGCCAGGTCGCCCAGCCGCTGGCGCCGCTTGTCGGACAGGAGCATCGAGAGGACGCCGACGAGGTACGCGCCCGGAAGGATGTCGATCAGCCGCAGCACGGTTCGCGCCGAGATGGCCTTCGCGCTGGCCGGACCGGCGTCGTCCTTTCGTACGACGCGCAGATCGAACAGGCGCTTGCCGAGCGTCTGCCCGTTGATCGACTCCAGCACGTGGAAGTAACCGAGCTGGAGCGCCAGGTAGACGAGCCACGCGCCCGGCGTGAGGCCGTCGAAGAAGACGTTCAGCGGGATCAGAAGGGCGGCCGTGATCAGGCCGTCGACGATCACGGCGCCTACGCGACGGCTGTCGAGTTTCTTGCGGTCCTCCTGCCAGATCGGAACGTATATGCCTCCTACCTACCACGAGCAGGTGGCGTTTCGCTAGGTTCACCCGCCGCATGAAGGCCATGGTTCTCGCAGCGGGGCTCGGTACCCGTCTCCGCCCGCTCACCTACGAGATCCCGAAGCCGATGGTGCCTGTGCTCGACCGCCCGGTGATGGCTCACATCGTCGACCTCTGCCGCCGCCAGGGCTTCGACGGGCTCCTGGCCAACCTGCACTACTTCCCGGACACGATCCGCGACTACTTCGGCGACAGCATCGAGTACCGCTTCGAGGAGGAGCTGCTCGGCACGGCCGGCGGCGTCCGCAACGTCCGCGACTTCTTCGGCGACGAACTGGTGATCGTCATCTCCGGCGACGCGCTCACCGACATCGACCTGACCAAGCTCGTCGAGCGCCACAAGTCCGCCGGCGGCATCGGAACCCTCACCGTCAAGCGGGTTGACGACACGCGCGAGTACGGCGTCGTCCTGCACGACGCCGACGGCCGCATCTCCGGTTTCCAGGAGAAGCCCCATCCCGACGAGGCGCTCTCCGATCTGGGCAACTGCGGCATCTACTGCTTCAGCCCGGAGATCTTCGATTACTTTCCCGACGCCGAGTTCGTGGACTGGGCCAACGACGTGTTCCCGGCGCTGCTCGAGAACGACGTCCCGTTCTACATCCACGAGATCCACGAGTACTGGAACGACGTCGGGTCGCTCGACGAGCTGCGCTCGGGGACGTTCGACGCTCTCAGCGGCAAGCTCAAGATCGAGAAGCGCGAAAGCGCGTCGCTGCCTGAGGACTGCGACACGCAAGGCGACGTCTGGGTC
>JBJMLA010000166.1:0-46205 GCA_045805505.1 Solirubrobacteraceae bacterium | reverse complement strand
GCTGTTCGCCCATTAAAGCGGTACGCGAGCTGGGTTCAGAACGTCGTGAGACAGTTCGGTCCCTATCTGCCGTGGGCGTTGGAGAGTTGAGAGGATTTGTCCCTAGTACGAGAGGACCGGGATGAACGCACCTCTGGTGTATCAGTTGTCCTGCCAAGGGCATAGCTGATTAGCTACGTGCGGATCGGATAACCGCTGAAGGCATCTAAGCGGGAAGCCGGCCTCGAGATGAGCTCTCCCATCGCTTCAAGCGAGTAAGACCCCTGGTAGACCACCAGGTTGATAGGCCAGATCTGGAAGCGTGGTGACACGTGTAGGAGACTGGTACTAATGGGTCGAGGGCTTGACGGATTTTTTTGTAGCACCGGTGTGCAACCGGTGCGTGATACCCAGGCTTCGCTCCCTGCAGTTTTCAAGGCCCGCCGAGGGCTCTCAAGATTTCCGGTGGCTATGGCGTGGGGGAAACACCTCTTCCCATTCCGAACAGAGCAGTTAAGCCCCACAGCGCCGATGGTACTTGGCTCGCAAGGGCCCGGGAGAGTAGGTCGCCGCCGGTTTAATGTGACAGAAGGGCCGTCCCTCGGGCGGCCCTTCGTCGTTAACTTGCCCGCTCTCGTTTGCGGCCGACGCGCTGCGCGCGTGGCTCGAACTCCGGTCGAGCGTCGCGGGGCATGGGTGCCGGCTCCCGCGCTCGTCGAGGCGCCAGGGTCTCTCGTGCGCGCTGGCCGACGGCCGCTAGAACCGCTTTGCGTGCTGGCGCGAGAGGGTGAAGCCGTGGCCGTTTCGGCGGTTGCGGCAGGTCATGCCGCTCGAGCGGCTGGTGCACGTGAAGCGGCCGGCTGAGCGGGAGGATCCGTAGGGAAGCGCGGGACCGGCGTGGAGTGTGGTGTCGCCGGCGCAGAAGAAGCCGCCGCGGCCCTTCTTGCCGACGGCCAGACCGCCGCCGAAGTCCAGGTCGCAGCCGGCGGGCTCCGCCGGCGTCGCCCAGTCGTGCCTGGCGATGTCACAGCGAGCTCCGGAGGGGGAGACGTAGCAGCCGATGTTGCCGGACGGAGACTGAAATCCGCCGGAAGCGGCGGGCGCGGAGGCCGGTGCGGCAGCGGCCAGCGCCGCGGCGATCAGTGCTGGGCGGAGGAGCTGGCGCATCGCGCGACCCTAACCGGGTCGGCGGCGCGTTGCCAGGCGCGCGGTGTGCGCGTCATCTGCGTGCGGGAGGGGACGGGAGTGAGGCAGCGATGCTCCTTCGGCACCCCTGCACCGGGCCGGCGCGTCCCTCCCATGAGACGCAGCGGCACACGGTGCGGGTGCAGAGGCTCGCCAGCGGGCGTACGCGGTCCGGAGAGCTCAGGGTCCTCCAGAAGAACGAAAGCGCGCGCGAGGCTGGCAGCACGCCGCAGGGCCGGGTGAACGGTGATGAGACCCTTGCGGCGTTTGTTGGTGGAAGAGAACATGTGTTCGGTAGTGTGCGCCCGCGTGCGGACGGAACGCATGTTCGTGCAAGAGCAATTGCAGGCGCCCGGAAAAGGGCCTGCAAAGCGGCGGTTAAGCGGCGAACGAACCTAGGAGACGGGCACGAAGCGCTGCTCGCGCAGCCATTCGTCGAGGCCCTCGGCGGGCTGCGGGCGGCACATGTAGTAGCCCTGCGCCTGCTGGCAGCCCATCGCCCGCAGGAGGCCCAGCGTCTCGGCGGTCTCGACGCCCTCGGCGACGACGTCGAGGCCCAGGCTGTCGGCCAGTCGCACCGTGGACTCCACGATCGCGGCGTCCTCCTGGTTGGTGGCCATGCCGCCGACGAACGAGCGGTCGATCTTGATGGCGTCGACCGGCAGCCGGCGCAGCAGGACCAGCGACGAGTAGCCCGTGCCGAAGTCGTCGATCGTCACGCGCACGCCCGCGGCGTTCAGGCGCGAGAGGATGTCGGCGGTGCGGTCGGGGTCGGCGATCAGCGAGCTCTCGGTCAGCTCGACCTCCAGCAACCCGGCCGGGACGCCCACCTCGTCGAGCAGTCGCTCGATGTCGGCCGGCAGCGCCACGTCGAGCAGCACCCGCGCGGAGAGGTTGACGGCAACGGGGATCTCCTGGCCTTCGGCGCGCCATGCGGCGACCTGCCGCAGCGCCTTCTCGATGACCTGCAAGGTGAGGCCCCGCACCGCGTCGGTGCGCTCGGCCAGGTCGATGAACTCGCCGGGGCTCAGCAGCCCGCGCTCGGGGTGCTGCCAGCGCACCAGCGCCTCGAAGCCCGTCAGGCGGCCGCTGCCGACCTCGATCTTCGGCTGGTAGTGCAGGACGAGCTGGTTGGCCTCGATGCCCTTGCGCAGGTCGCGGATGAGCTCGAGGCGGTCCGGGGCGTTGGGGTCGCGCGTGACGTCATAGAGCTCGTGCCCGGTGCCGCCTTCCTTGGCGACGTACATCGCGACATCGGCGCGCTGGATCAGGGTCTCGGCGTCGCCGCCGTGGATGGTCGCTGAGGCGATGCCGATGCTCGCGCCCGCGTCGACCCACAGGTCGCCCAGCGCGAACGGCGGGTCGAGCGTCTCCCGGATTCGCTCGGCGACGGCGTCGACGGCCTCGGCGTCGTGCGCGGGGAGGGTGAGCAGGACGCCGAACTCGTCGCCGCCCAGGCGAGCCACGACGTCGACGTCGCGCAGCGCCCGGCCCAGCCGCTCGGCGATGCCGCACAGCAGCTCGTCGCCCTTGCCGTGGCCCAGGGTGTCGTTGACCTCCTTGAAGCGATCAAGGTCGAGGATCATCACGACGATCTCGGTGCCGGTGTGCCGGCGGCGCTCCATGGCCTGGTCGACGTGGCGCCGGAACAGGACCCGGTTCGGCAGACCGGTCAGCGCGTCGTGCATGGCGGCGTGGTCGCTGCGCATGGCGATCCGGGCGCTGTGGCGCACGCCGACGAACGGGAGCGTCAGCAGCGGCAGCAGCAGCAGGGTCTGCTCCGTGGCGACGGCGACGATCGGCGCGCAGCCGAGCATGACGCCCTCGATCATCAGCCAGGACTCGAGGTCCTGCTTGAGCTGGAGCATCAGCGGGTTGCCGGTGGCCAGGGCGACGACGGCGCCGGTCAGCAGCGAGTTCGACAGCAGGAAGGTCACCGCGGCGAGCACCGACGGCAGGACCTCGGAGGCCTCGAGCACGCCGGGATCGCCGCCGAGGCCGGAGAAGACCAGCCACGCGAAGGTCACCGACAGCACGTGCTGGGAGACGTTGAAGAAGAGCTTGATCGGCGGGCGCTTGGCGCGCAGGTCCTTGAGGATCGATCCGAGCCCGAGTGCGACGAGCGCGGGGCCGGGGCCGAACACCAGCACCGTGGCGAGCGTGAACAGCGACGAGGCGCTGATCAGCGTCCAGCTCGTGCGCGTGGGCAGGCGCATGAGCCACAGCTCGCCGCCGATGGCCAGGGTCATGAAGAGGGCGAGCTTGGCGCTCGGATCGTCGAACGCGTCGAACCCCGAGTCGCCGGCCAGCAGCGCGATGGCGACGGCGGCCGAGACGATCACCGTGAAGGCAAAGCGATACACCGGATCGCCGAGCTTCGTCCGCGCCCGATCAGTGGCCCGATGCTCGTCGGACCGCGACTCTTGCGGGCGGGCGCCCGCGTCGTTGGCCATGGCTTCCCTATCGGCGGCTGCTGGCCGTTTCGTGCCGAATATGGACGAACGTCGTAATTTTTCGCGCCGTGGTCATGACCGGTCCGGCGCGGCCGATACGGGACGCGAGCCGCCGTTCGATCCACGGAGTTCCATTGCCCGCTTCGTCGTTCCCCGTTCTTCGCCCCACCGTCAGCTGGCCCATCTTCGTGCCGTTCCTCGCCGCGCTCCTGCTGGTCCTCGCCCTCGCCGGTGGCAGCGCGCCGGCCGCGGCGCCGCAGCTCGCCGCCCCCGCGGTCGCCGGTGCGGTCTCGAACGATCTCGCGGCCGTCGCCGCCAGCAGCCCGGGCCGCACGGTCGAGACCATCGTCCAGCTGCAGGCCGGAGCCGCTCAGGATCTCGTGCGCGCTCGCATCGCCGCCACGGGCGGCGTCGTCTTCGACGAGGTCCCGCTGATCAACGGCCTCGGTGTGCGGATGCGGGCCTCCGACGCGGTGGCCCTGGCCGATCTCGCCGGCGTCCGCGCGGTGTCGCTCAACGCGAAGGTGGAGTCCACCGGCGCCGTCCTCGACGCCTCCAGGCTCTCGAGCGCCTACATCCAGGCGATCCGAGCCGACAAGGCGTGGGCCAACGGCCACACCGGCAAGGGCGTCGGCATCGCGGTCATCGACTCCGGCCTGGCCGGCGGGCTTCCCGACTTCAAGGGCGCGGACGGCAAGTCCCGCGGCGTCGTCTCCGCGGTGGTCAACCCGCGCACCGGTGACGCCAAGGACACGTTCGGTCACGGCACCCACATCGCGGGACTCGCGGCCGGCAACGGCTTCAACCGCGCCACCGGCGATCCGCTCTACGGCAAGTACGCGGGTGTCGCGCCGGACGCGAACGTGATCGCGGTCAAGGCTGACAACGGCAGCGGCGCCACCGACGTCATCTCCCTGATCGACGGCCTGCACTTCGTGGTCACCCACGCCAAGCAGTACAACATCCGCGTCGTCAACCTCTCCGTCCGCACGGAGGCCGCGAACTCCTACAGGACCGATCCCCTCGACGCCGCGGTCGAGGCGGTGTGGATGCACGGGATCGTCGTGGTGGCCGCCGCCGGCAACCTCGGCGAATCCGCCGACGCCGTCTCGCACGCCCCGGGCAACGACCCGTACGTGATCACCGTCGGCGCGGTCGATGATCACGGCACCAAGGGGATCTCCGACGACGAGCTCGCCATCTGGTCGGGCCACGGCACGACACAGGACGGCTTCGCCAAGCCCGACGTGCTCGCTCCGGGCGCCCACCTCGTCGCACCGCTGGCGCCGGGCAGCTACTACGCCTCGGCCTGCGCCGCGTGCGTCGTGGACGGGCAGTACATCCGACTCGGCGGCACCTCCATGGCCACCGGTGTGGTCTCGGGCGCGATCGCCGCGATCGTCCAGGCCCATCCCGAGTGGACGCCCAACCAGATCAAGGCGACGCTGCTCAGGCGTTCGCGTGAGGTCAACAGCGACGACGGGGCGGTCGGCCGCGAGATCGCGCTGGACAAGGTCCTCTACAGCAACAACGGCCGGGCCGAGGCCCCCGCCAACCAGGGCCTTACCCCGAGCAACCTGATCGACCCCGCCACCGGGACGATCAACGCCACCGACGAGTCCTGGGCCGCGAGCTCGTGGGGCGCGAGCAGCTGGGGTGCCTCGTCGTGGGGTGCCAGCAGCTGGGGCGCGTCGTCCTGGGGCGCCGCCGGCCTGCAGCAGTACGTCGCCGACTGGGCCGGCGCGAGCTACACCGGCGTCGGCCTGGATCCCACCACCTTCGACGCCGGCAACCCGCAGAACTGCTGGCAGCTGGCGCGCACCGCCGCGAGCAGCTGGGGCGCGTCGAGCTGGGGTGCCTCCTCGTGGGGCTCCGCCGATCTCGACGCGGCCAAGACCGGCTGCGACGCCGCGTCCAAGGCCGCGGCCGAGGGCCAGGCCAGCTCGTGGGGCGCGAGCAGCTGGGGTGCGTCGAGCTGGGGTGCCTCGTCGTGGGGCGCGAGCAGCTGGGGTGCGTCGAGCTGGGGTGCCTCGTCGTGGGGCGCGAGCAGCTGGGGTGCGTCGAGCTGGGGAGCATCGTCCTGGGGCGCGACGAGCTGGGCGACCGCCTGGGACAAGTAGGCCCGGAAACGGGGGGTCTACGCGCCAATCACCCGTCCGGTTGAGGACATCCCCTAAAGGGAGTACACACTTTTGACGATACGCCAGATGTGCGTGTATCCCCAGTTGTCTGCCTGACCCTGCTCATCGCCGCCCTCAGCGCCTCCTCGGCCCAGGCCGGTTTCAACTGCTCGGCGAGCGCCGGGCGCATCACGGTCCTCGGCCAGAAGGTCGAGCCCGTCACCGCGAACGCGGGGGCGACCGAGTGCGCCGGCGCCGACGCGACGCTCACCGGCCCGGCCGCGGGCCTGCCGGCGCCCTTCACCGCCTCGGCGGTCGTCGCCTCGACCACCTTCGTCCCGGCCCAGAAGTCGATCGTCGCCCAGGGCGGCATCGCCGACATCAAGGTCGCGGCCCTGCCGACGCTGCCGATCGCGCTGCCGCCGGTCACGGTGCCGGACGCGCTCAAGACCGTGAGCGTCGACATCTCGGCCCTCAAGACGCTGCTCAACCCGCTGAACATCATCCCGGCCGTCAGCGCGCTCCCCAGCACGGTGACCCTCGACGCCAGTGCCGCGGTCAACGCCCTGCTACCCGACGGGAAGCTGCCGACCGTCGACCTGCTGCGGGTCAAGGGCGCGATGGCGTACGCCGCGGGCTCCTGCCAGGGTGGCGCGGCCTCCGTGGCCGGGTCCTCGAGCGTCGCCGGCATCAACGTCTGGGGCACCGACCTGCCCGTCGGCGAGCTCATCGACAAGACCCTGACGCTGATCGACACGGCCTCGATCGACCCGTCGCAGGCCAACCTGGCGGCGATCAACCTCGGGGTCCTCGGTCAGGCGCCGATCAGCACGCTCATCAACACGGTTCCCGGTGGCCAGGCGGCCCTGGTGGCCGCGCTGCAGTCCGCCCTCGACGCCCTGCCGAACCTCAAGGTGCTCGACCCGACGGTCGCCCAGGTCAAGGTCGTCCCGGGGCTGCGCGCCCAGGACGCGACGCACGTGACCCAGCAGGCGCTCAACATCACCGTGACGATCGCGGGGCAGACGCTCGTCGACGCGGTCATCGGCGAGGCGAAGGCGTCGTCGGAGAACGTCGACTGCGCCGACCCGATCGCCGACCCGGCCACGCCCTCGGGCGCGACGCTGCAGTGCAGCACGCGCAAGCTCGTCCTCGTCGACGTGCTCGAGCGCAACCACCGCGTCAAGCTCAATGGCGTCGCCGATCCGTCGCTGGCGGGCAAGACCGTGTCGATCGTCTTCAACGCGACCGGCAAGGTGGTCGCCTACGCCAAGGTCGGCAGGACCGGGGCGTTCAGGACCTCGGCCGCGCTGCCGCCCAGGAACCTGCGAGACACCAACGACGCCCGCTACATGGCGACGCTCGGCAAGGAGGAGTCGATCAACCTGAAGCTGCGCCGCCGGATGATCGTCAAGTCCATGACGAGCAAGAACGGCAAGGTCACGATCAGCGGCCGCGTGCTGCCGCCGCTCGGCAAGCCGCTGCAGGCGATCACGCTGAGCCGCCGCGTCTCCTGCAAGGACGAGAAGGTCGTCACGCGCTTCAAGCCGCGCCGCAACGGCACCTTCCGCATCACGGTCAAGGCCCCCAAGGGCCTCGGCACCGCGGTCTACCGGATGACCACCCGCGTGCGCAACAGCGCACATGGGTCGGGAATGTTCGAGACCTACACGTTGCCGCGCGCCGTGGACCTGACGTCATGACGAAGCCCGGGATCATCGCCCTGGTCGCGCTCGCCGCCGCCGGCGCATCCGCCTCGACCGCCCAGGCGGCGAGCTTCAAGTGCTCGGCCAGCGCCGGCCGGATCAGCGTCCTCGGCCACGCGACAGAGCCGGTCACCGCGAACACGGCCGGCACGGCTTGCGCAGGCGACAACAAGACGCTGACCGGTCCCGCGGCCGGCTTCACGGGCCCGCTCACGCTGGGCGCGCTCCTCGCCTCGACGGAGGTCTTCCCGGCGCAGAAGAGCGTGGTGGCCACGGGCGGCGTCGCCGACCTCAAGGTCGCAGCGCTCCCCGGGCTGCCGATCACGCTTCCGCAGGTCGCGGTGCCCGACGCCGCGAGGGCGGCGCTGGCCAACGCGCTGAAGGTCGACGTCGACCTCGCGCCGGTCAAGGCGCTGATCCCGGTTCTCGACACGAGCCTGCCGACGAACCTGGTGACGAACCTGGTCACCACGCTGCAGACCGACCTCGTCGAGAACCTCCCGGTCAACCTGCCCACGAACCTCCCGGTCAACCTGCCGACCAACCTCCCGACGAACCTGCTGCTCGACCTGCTCAACCCGCTCCTTGACACCCCGCTCAAGGTGCTCGCGGCCAACGACGCCAATGCCGCCACCAACGCGGCGAACACCCTGACCAACAGCGCCAATGCCGCCACCAACGCGGCGAACACCCTGACCAACGCGGCGAACCTGGCCACCAACACCGCCAACGCCGCCCTCAACGCGGCGAACCTCGCGACCAACGCGGCGAACCTGGCGACGAACGCGGCGAACACCCTGACCAACGCGGCGAACCTGGCCACCAACACCGCCAACGCCGCCCTCAACGCGGTGCGCGCCGCCATCCCGAACTCCGTCGCGGTCGACCGGTCGGGCGCACTCGACGGACTGCTCGGCGCGCTCCTGCCCAGCACGCCCGGGCTGCCGAACCTGGATCTGCTCAAGGTCCAGGGAGCCCTGGCCTACGCGGCCGGCGCCTGCAAGAACGGGACGGCGTCCGTCGCGGGATCCAGCAGCGTCACCGGCCTCAACGTCCTCGGCGCCGACCTCTCGGCCGACACGGTCATCGATCAGGTCCGCACGCTGATCAACAGCCTGAGCATCGATCCCTCGAATCTCGCGCTGCCCACCGTCGACCTGTCGGCGCTCGGCCTGACCCAGCCGCAGCTGGACCTCATCAACTCGATCCCCCTGGGGGTCGCCGGCGACGCGCTGACCCAGGCGCTGCAGACCGCCCGTACGGCCATCGACACGGCGCTCGACGGGATCGACACGATCCAGGTGCTGCCGGCGACGGTCGCGCAGATCAAGGTCACGCCCGGCGCCCGCCTCCAGGACGCCACCAGCGTCACGCAGCAGGCGCTCAAGGTGCTCGTCACGATCGCCGGCCAGCAGGTCCTCGACGCGGTCATCGGAGAGGCGAAGGCCTCGTCGGCCGGCGTCGACTGCGACGACCCCGTGACCGATCCGGCCAAGATCGGCGACGGCGACAAGTCGACCGGTGGTGGCTCCACGAGCGGCGGCTCGACCGGCAGCGGCGACTCGAGCAACCAGCCCGCCACGCCCGAGGAGGCGGCGCTGCAGTGCAGTGATCGCCGCATCGTCCTCGTCGACGTGCTCGAGCGCGGCAACCGGGTCGTGCTCAACGGCGTCGCCGCGACCAGCTACGCCGGCAAGACGGTCGACATCGTCTTCAACGCGACCGGTGACGTCGTGGCGCACGCCAAGATCGCTCACGACGGCAGCTTCGACACCACGGCCCCGCTGCCGCCCGAGCGCCTGCGCGACACCAACGACGCGCGCTATCAGGCGATCGTCGGCAAGGAGGAGTCGATCAACCTCAAGCTGCGCCGCCGGATGATCGTCACGTCGATGACGAGCGACAACGGCAAGGTGACGATCGCCGGCCGGGTGCTGCCGCCGCTCGGCAAGCCGCTGCAGGCCGTGACGCTGCGGCGCCGCACGTCGTGCAAGACCGAGCAGGTCGTCACGCGTTTCAGGCCCGGCAGCGACGGCCGCTTCCGCATCACCGTCAAGGCGCCCAAGGGCGTCGGCACGGCGGTCTACCGGATGACCACCAAGGTGCGGGTCAGCGCGCAGGGGACCGGCATGTTCGACACCTACACGCTGCCGCGCGCGGTCGATCTCGACCGCTAGCGGCTAGCGCGTCCCCAGCGACGACCAGACGTCGATCTTCGTGCGGATGCGGCTGACGACGTCGTCGGTGAACTCGGTCGTGCCCGCGTGGCCGCCGAGGTCCGGCGTGCGCGTGCCGGCAGCGGTCGCCTCGAGCACCGACTCATAGACCGCGCGCGAGGCCCGCTCGAGGTCCGCTCGGCCGCCGGCGCGATCCGAGGCGTAGTGCAGGACGGCACCGCAGGCCAGCAGCATGGCCATCGGATTGGCGATGTCCTTGCCCTCCAGGGCGGGCGCGGTGCCGTGCGGAGCCTCGGCCATGGCCACCTGGGTCCGGAACTCGTCGTCGAAGGCGAGCAGGACGGATTCGGCGCCGGCGATCGAGCCGTACAGCGGCATGACCATGTCGCTGAGGCAGTCGCCGTCGCGGTTGAGCGCCGGGATGACCAGCGGCGCGTCGGGCGCGCCGCTGATGAGGCCCGCGTAGGTCGCGTCGATGAGCACCGGGCGGTACTCGATCTCGGGATGGCGCTCGGCCGCGGCGTCGAGCTCCTCCTTGAGCATGCCCTCGTAGATGGGGGAGACCGTCCACTTCGGGCCGCCGTAGACCACGCCGCCCATCGAGGCGGCGGTGCGGAACGCGTACTCGGCGACCGCGCGGCACGTCCCGCGCGAGATCTTCTCGGTCCGGTAGGCGATCTCGTCCGGCCCGCCTTCGGTGCCCTCGCGCCACTGCTCCGCGCCGTAGGCGTCGTCGACCGCCATGCGGACGATCGAGATCGGGTGATGCGTGCCGCCGAACGGCGCGACGCCGGGGATCCGGCGGCCCGTGCGGATGATCACCTTGCCGTCGACCTCCTCGCGGAGGATGCGATTGGGCGATCCGACGTCGTCGGCGGTCTCGGGCGTCACGGTCGCGGCCTTGACGCCGAGGCCGGACTCGCGCATCGCACGGGCGGCCTCGTGGACGATCTCGTTTCCGGTCTCGCGACGCCTGGCCAGCGAGAGGTCGAAGCGCTGGAGCTCGAGCTCGACGCCGAGCAGCTCGGGATCGAGGACGCGGACGGACTGCTCGAGCAGCTCCTGTCCCGTCTGATCGCCTTCCAGGATCGTGATGACGATGGGATCGGCCATGGCTCGACATTACCCGCCGGTCCTGGCTCTACCGTTTGGCCCGCGTGGCAGAAGAGCACTGCAGCTGGTGCGGCGAGGCGGTCGCTGCGGACGACGGCTTTCGCGCCTGCGAGCCGGTGGGCGAGCGGCGTGCGGTCTTCTGCCGCCTCGAGCACGTCGTCCCGTGGGTGATCCAGGGCGCGCACTGGTCGCCCGGCTCGATCCTCGCCGAGGACGACGACTCCGAGGCGCTGGGTGCCTGCGTGCGCTGTGGGCGCGACCTCGACGACCGTCGGGTGCTGCTGGTCCGCCATCGCGGCCCGCACCGGATCGCCGACGCCTTCTGCGGCCCCGAGCACCTGCTCGAGTGGGCCAAGGCCGGCGGTCGCTGGGCTAGCTGATCGCCACGGGCATCTCGAGCGTCCGGCGCCGTCCGTAGCCGACGAGCGCCGACACGAGGGCGGCGCCGAGCGCCAGGACGATGGCCGCGCGCCACGTCGTCGCCTGGACGAGAGCGCCGCCGACCGCGTTGCCCGACGCGATGCCGCCGACGATCGCGGTGGGTCCCCACGAGTAGGCCTCGGTCGTCATCCCGGGCGGCGCGAGCAGGCCCATGAGCTGGCTGCCGCTGGCCAGGACCGGCGCGATGCAGGCGCCGCACGGGACGAGCAGCACCATCATCACGCCCGTGGTCGGTGCCGCCAGCGGCAGCGCCGTGCCCACGGCGAGCACGACGTTGAGCACAAGCCACCGCTGGGACAGATCCCTGCGCCAGCTGCGCGCCCCGTAGACGAGCGCGCCGAGCATGCTGCCGACGCCCCACATCGAGATCAGGAGGCCGGCCTGTCCGGCGTGCCCCTCCTGGGTGGCGAACGCCGGGAGGGCGATCTCGATGGCGCCGAAGGCCATGCCCATCGGGATCGTGGCGAGAAAGACGGTCAGGAGCCCGGGGCTGCGCAGCGCGCCGAAGAGGCCCCGCGACTCGTTGCGCTCGGTCTGCCATCCGGCGACGGCGGGGGAGGCCAGCACCGCCGTCGTGCCGGCGACGGACATCACGAGCGCGCCGACGATCGCCACCTGGGGAACGGCGAACGTCAGCGTCAGCGCGACGAGCAGCGGGCCGGCGATGAAGACGCCCTCGACGATCGCCGCATCGAGCGCGAACGCCGTGCTGATCAGCTCGGCGTCGCCGAGCAGCCGTTCCCACATCGCCCGCATCGCCGCCGACAGCGGCGGCAGCGCGGCGCCCGCGAGCGCGGTGAGCACGGCGAGCAGCCAGACCGGCGCGGTCGGCAGCAGCGCGACGAACAGCGCCATCGTCAGGACGTGCCCGGCGACCATCGGCGGCATCGCGCGGCGCGGCCCGTACCGGTCGATGAGGCGGCCGATGATCGGCGAGGTGAGCCCGGCCGCGGCGGCGAACGAGCCGGCGGCCACGCCCGCGGCGGCGAAGGAGCCCGTCTCGTGGCGCATCGACAGCACGATGGCCAGGCCGTACACGCCGATCGGCAATCGCGCGACCGCCGAGGCCGCCCACAACGCGCCGACGTGCGGGACGGCGAGGACCCGCCGGTAGCGCTCCAGCGCGCTCAAGGCCTCAGCCCGCGGGGGCGCTGCCGGTGAGGCCCAGCTCGTCCTTGCGTGCCTCGAGCGCAGCGATGACGAACGCGATGTGCTCGTCGAGCTCGGCGCCCAGCTGCTCCGCGCCGTTGCGCACGTCGTCGCGGCTGACGGCCGCGGCGAACGCCGGCGTCTTGAGCTTCTTCTTGACCGACTTCGGCGTCATCCCGACGATGCCCTCGGGCCGGACGTAGGCGCACGCCACGACGAAGCCCGACAGCTCGTCGACGGCGAACAGGACCTTCTCCATGTCCGCGTCGCGGCTGACCTCCATGAAGTCGGCGTGCGAGGCGATCGCGCGCACCATCTCCGGCGGCGCGTCGAGCGACTCGAGGTGGGCCATGATCGAGCGCGGATGGCCGGTCTCGGTGTCGTCCATGTCCGGGAAGCGCTCGTAGTCGGCGTCGTGCAACAGCCCGGTGACGCCCCACAGCTCCTCGTCGGCGCCCAGCTTGGCCGCGTAGGCGCGCATCGAGGCCTCGACGGCGTAGCAATGACGGCGCAACGACTCGGATCGGACCCACTCGTGGAGCAGGTCCAGGGCCTCCTCGCGCGAAATGGTCCGCGACATGCTTGTTACCGTAGCGGCGCCTCCCATGGAGAAGTTCGTCATCGAAGGCGGTGTCCCGCTGTCGGGCACCGTGACGCCTGCGGGCAACAAGAACGGCGCGCTGCCGATCCTGGCCGCGTGCCTGCTGACGACCGAGGAGGTCGTCGTCGCGAACGTCCCGCGGATCGCCGACGTCGAGGCGATGGTGCAGCTGCTCGACCATCTCGGCGTGACGACCGAATGGCGGGGCGACAACGAGATCGCGCTGTGCGCCGCCGACGTCGACGCCGACGCGCAGGTCGACCGGGACCTGAGCGCCCGCATCCGCGCTTCGTTCCTGCTCGCCGGGCCGCTGCTGGCCCGCTTCGGCCGGGCCGTGCTGCCTCCGCCGGGGGGCGACGTCATCGGCCGGCGGCGCCTCGATCCCCACCTTGACGCGTTCGCCTGTCTGGGCGCCCGCACCGACGTCGATCGCGACATCACCATCGAGGCCGGCAGCGGCGGCCTGAAGGCCGGCGAGGTCTTCATGGACGAGCCCTCGGTGATGGGCACCGAGAACGCGCTCCTGGCCGCCGCGCTGACCGCCGGCACGACGACCATCGGCAACGCCGCCTGCGAGCCGCACGTCCAGGACCTCGCGCGCATGCTCGTCGCGATGGGCGCCGAGATCCAGGGCATCGGCTCCAACGTCCTGATCGTCGAGGGCAAGGGCGAGCTGCACGGCTGTCGCCACACCGTCGGGCCCGACCACATCGAGGTCGGGTCGTTCATGGCGCTCGCCGGTGTCACCGGCGGCGAGATGCGCATCGCCGACACGATCCCCGGCGACCTGCGGATGATCCGCCTGGTCTTCGACCTGCTCGGCCTGCGCTCGGAGCTCGACGGCAACGACGTCATCGTCCCGGGCGAGCAGCAGCTGATCATCAAGCGCGACGCCGGCGAGTACAAGTCCAAGATCCAGGACGGCCCGTGGCCCGCGTTCCCGGCCGACCTGACGTCTATCGCGGTCGCGCTCGCCACCCAGTGCGCCGGCTCGGTCCTCATCCACGAGTGGATGTTCGAGAACCGCCTGGTCTTCACCGACAAGCTCATCTCGATGGGCGCCGACATCGTGCTCTGCGATCCGCACCGCGCGATCGTCACCGGCCCGGCCCGTCTGCGCGGCGAGCGGCTCTCCTCGCCCGACATCCGCGCGGGCATGTCGATGCTCATCGCGGCGCTGGCCGCCCAGGGCCGCTCGGAGGTCATGAACATCCGCGAGATCGATCGCGGCTACGAGCGCATCGACGAGCGGCTGCGCGACCTCGGCGCGCGCATCGAGCGCGTGGCCGCCGACCAGCATTCCCACGCCTAGCCTTCACGGGAGAGCAACCGTGATCCATCCGATCCCCTCCGGGACGCGAGACGTCCTGCCCGACGAGATGCGCGAGGTGCGCGCGATCACCTCTGCGCTGCGCGAGGTCTTCGAGGCCGAGGGCTACGGCGAGGTCTGGACGCCGACGCTCGAGTACGAGGAGGTGCTCCGGCGCGCCGACATGGGCACCGAGCCCGCCTACCGCGTCTTCGACGATCACGGCGCCGTGCTGGCCCTGCGCTCGGACATGACGGTGCCGATCGCCCGGATCGCCGCCACCCGCTACGCCGGCGCCGAGCCGCCACTGCGCTTCCACTACACGGCGCACGCCTACCGCCAGGTGCGCCCGCACCGCGGGCAGATGCGCGAGTTCCTGCAGTCGGGCGTCGAGCTGGTCGGCGCGCCCGGCCCGGCCGGCACCGCCGAGGCGCTGCGCGTGCTCTGCCGCGCGCTGGACGCGACCGGCCTGCGGGGCTACAAGATCAGCCTGGGCGACGCGTCGCTGTACCCGGCGTTGCTGGTGGCCGTGGGCGTCTCGGAGGACGCCGCGGGTCCGCTGCTCAAGGAGCTCATCACCCGTGACTTCGTCGGCCTCGAGCGCGAGGTCCTCGCGCTCGGCCTGGGCGCCGAGGAAACTGCGCTGCTCATCTCCGTACCGCAGCGCCGCGGCGGTGCGGAGGTCCTCGACGCGGTCGGCCCGGCCGCCGGCGGCCTGCGCGAGCTGATCGAATCGCTCGACACCGGCGTCGCCGAGCGGGTCATCTTCGACCTCGGCCTGTCACGTGGCCTGGGCTACTACACCGGCGCGGTCTTCGACGTGCTCGACCCGACGCTCGGGGCGCCGATCGGGGGCGGCGGGCGCTACGACGACCTGCTCGGGCGCTTCGGGTCGCCGATGCCCGCCGTGGGCTTCGCGCTGGGCATAGACCGGCTGCACCTCGCGCTCGCGGGGGAGGAGTCCTCATGAGCGGGCTGACCATCGCCGTGCCGCGCGGCGCGCTGATGCGCGAGACGCTCGATGCGCTCGACGTGATCGGGATCGACACGGCCGAGGTGCGCTCCAACGATCGCAAGCTGCTGTTCGAGGATGTCGGCATCGTCACGATGCGACCCTCTGACGTGCCGACCTACGTCGAGGCGGGCGCCGCCGACGTCGGCATCACCGGCAAGGACGTGCTCGTCGAGCAGGCCGAGCGCGACGTCTACGAGCTGCTCGACCTGGGCTTCGGGCCGTGCCGGATGATCGTCGCGACGGTCGAGGGCGAGAACCCGATGGACGAGGCGCTGCGGCGCCTGGGGGTCATGCGGATCGCCAGCAAGTACTACAAGACCGCGCAGGCCTACTTCGAGCGCACCGGCCGCCAGGCCGAGATCGTCGAGGTCAAGGGGTCGGTCGAGCTCGCGCCGCTGACCGGCCTGGTCGAGGGGATCGTCGACCTCACCGCCACCGGCACCACGTTGCGCGAGAACGGCCTGATCATCCGCGAAGAGCTCTTCGCGTCGACCGCCCGGCTGATCGCCAACCCGGTCTCCCACAAGCTCAAGGCGCAGGCGATCGACGAGATGGTGGAGCGTCTGCGTGCGCACCGAGCGGCTTAGCGGCGATGACGCCGCGGCGGCTCTCCGCTCGCTGATCCCGGGCGGCGCGTCCGTGCGCCCGGCCGTCGAGGAGATCGTCGACGCGGTCCGCCGGGTCGGCGACGAGGCGCTGTTCGACTACGTCGCGCGCTTCGACGGCGGGTCGCCGCCGCTGCGCGTCCCGGCCGAGCGTCTGGACGCCGCGGCGGCCGCGCTGCGCGGCGACGTGCGGGCGGGGCTGGAGATGGCGATGGCCAACGTCGCGGCGGTGGCAGGCGCCTCGCTGGGCGACGACGCCGAGCTCGAGCTGCCCCAGGGACAGCGCATCCACGTCCGCGAGCTTCCCGTCCGCCGCGCCGCGATCTACGCGCCCGGCGGCCGCAATCCCTATCCGTCGACCGTGGTGATGGGCGTCGTCACCGCGCAGGTGGCCGGCGTCGAGTCGATCGCCGTCTGCGCGCCCGGGGCCCACGACGTCGTGCTCGGCGCCTGCGCGCTGCTCGGCGTCGACGAGGTCTACGCGATGGGCGGGGCCCACGCCGTGGCCGCGCTGGCCTACGGCACCGAGTCGGTCCCGCGCGTCGACGTCATCGCCGGGCCGGGATCGCTCTACGTGCAGGAGGCCAAGCGGCTCGTCTCCGGCGACGTCGGCATCGACGGCTTCCTGGGCCCCAGCGACCTGCTGGTGCTGGCCTCGGGCGACGCGGATCCGCGGCTCGTGGCCATCGACCTGCTGGCCCAGGCCGAGCACGGCGACGGGACGATCGTCGCCCTGGTCTCGGACTCCGGCGAGCTGCTCGCCGCCGTCGAGGCGCTGCTGGCAGCGGGCGAGGAGACCGGGGCGGTCGCCGCCCTGGTCGGCGTCGACTCGCTCGACGAGGGCTGCGCCGTGGCGGACGGGTTCGCTCCGGAGCACCTGTCGCTGGCGGGCGCTTCCGCGCAGGCGCTTCTCGGCCGGCCGTTCGTCGCCGGCTGCGTCTTCACCAGCGCGGTCGCGTTCGGCGACTACGTCGCGGGCTCGAACCACTCGCTGCCCACCGGCGGCGCGGCGCGCTTCGCCTCGGCGCTCTCGCCGCGCGCGTTTCGCCGCCGCATGGCCGAGGTCCGGATCCCGGACGCCGCGGCACTGGCCAAGGCCGGGGCGCCGATCGCCCGGGCGGAGGGTTTTCGCATCCACGCCGAATCCATGGAAGCCCGCGTCGTGGAGAATGGGGACCAGTCATGAGCCGCTCTGCCGAGATCAGCCGCACCACCAAGGAGACCGACATCGCGCTGTCGCTGTCGCTCGACGGCACGGGGGAGGGCACCCGCGAGACGGGCGTCGGGTTCCTCGACCACATGCTCGACCTGCTGGCCCGCCACGGGCGCATCGACCTCGAGGTCAAGGTGAGCGGCGACCTGCAGACCGGCGCGCACCACACGGTCGAGGACACCGGGCTGGCGCTGGGCCAGGCGCTCGATCAGGCGCTCGGCGACCGCGCCGGCATCTACCGCTACGGCCACGCCGTGGTGCCGATGGACGAGGCCCGGGCGTCGTGCACGCTCGACATCTCGGGCCGGCCCTTCACCGCCTTCGAGGCGGCGCTGCCGCCCGGGCTGACCGGCGGCTTCGACCACGAGCTGACCGAGGAGTTCTTCCGCGCGGTGGCCAACACGGCGAAGATGACGCTGCACCTCGACGTCGAGGCGGGCACCAACGCCCATCACATGATCGAGGCGGCGTTCAAGGCGTTCGCCCGCGCGCTGCGCGCCGCGACCGACATCGACCCGACCGAGACCGGTGTGCCTTCCACCAAGGGGACGCTCACCGGATGATCGGCATCGTCGACTACGGCATGGGCAACCGGCGCTCGGTCGAGAAGGCGTTCGAGCGCGTCGGCGCCGACCTGCGGATGACCGACGACCTCGACGTCCTCGCCACCGCCGACGGCCTGGTGCTGCCGGGTGTGGGAGCGATGCCCGAGGCGATGCGGCGCCTGCGCGAGGGCGGCTTCGACACCGTCATCCGCGAGCGCGCGGCGGCGGGCGTGCCGCTCATCGGCCTGTGCCTGGGCATGCACCTGCTCTACGAGGGCTCCGAGGAGTTCGGCTGGACCGAGGGCCTCGGCCTGCTGCGCGGCCGTGTGGTGCCGCTGCGCGCCGACGGCCTCAAGCTGCCGCACATCGGCTGGCACGAGGTCTCGTTCGAGCGCGAGACGCCGATCACCCCGATCGACGGCCGGGCCGCCTACTACCACGTGCACTCCTTCGCGCCCGAGCGCAGCGAGGACACCGCGGCGGTCGGCGACTACGGTGGCGAGTTCGTGTCGGTCGCCGCGCGCGGCAACGTGTTCGGCTGTCAGTTCCATCCCGAGAAGTCCTCCGTGGCCGGCCTCGAGCTGCTGCGGAGCTTCACCGAGCTCTGCCTCAAGGTCCCCGCGTGATCCTCTACCCCGCCATCGACATCTCCGAGGGCAAGGCCGTGCGCCTCGTCCGGGGCGACTTCGACGCCAAGACCGTCTACGAGGACGACCCGCTGACCGCGGCGAAGGCCTGGGTCGAGGAGGGCGCGCGCTTCCTGCACATCGTCGACCTCGACGGCGCCAAGAGCGGCTCGCCCAAGAGCCTCGAGCACCTCGAACGGATCACCCACGAGCTGTCGGTGCCGGTGCAGTACGGCGGCGGCCTCCGCTCGCTGCCGGCGGTCCGCGACGCGCTGCGCGCCGGCGCCGAGCGCGTGATCCTCGGCACCGCGGCGTTCAACGACATCGACTTCCTCGACGACGTCCTCGGCTCCTTCCGCGACCGGATCATGGTGTCGGTGGACACGCGCGGCGGGTTCGTCTCGACGTCGGGCTGGCAGGAGACCACGCAGATGTCGGCCGACACCGTGATCCAGCGCCTTCAGCAGCGCGGCGTGCGCTCGTTCATCTACACCAACGTCGACAAGGACGGGATGCTCGAGGGCCCCGACCTCGACGAGGTCAAGCGCATCTCGAGCGTCGTGCGCGGCCGCTGGCTGTACTCCGGCGGCATCGGCAAGAAGGAGGACCTCAGCGCGCTGGCGAGCCTGCGCCAGGTCAACCTCGGCGGTGTCGTCGTCGGCAAGGCGCTCTACGAGCACCGCTTCACAGTGCGCGAAGCGCACGAAGCCCTCCGCGCCACCTGATGGCCTAGCGTCCGTATCCCGACGCGTCCCACCCGGTCCGCGCGCCGCAGCACCCACGCAAGGAGAGCGCTGTGAAGAGTCCCACGAAGCACCCCCGCGGTACGAGCATGGTCGTCGCGTTGCTCGCGACCGCCCTGATGGCGGTGGCGATCCCCGCCACGGCCGGCGCCAACCTCACCGAGGGCGTCGAGATCAACATGCGCACCGTCAACAACGGCGGGGTCGGCGTCACCGCGCACTACTGCCCCCGCGGTCACGTGAGCATCAGCTACAAGTTCGGCACCCGCCACGATCCGTGCAACCGGGTCACCGAGATCCACCACGTCCACCGCAACGGCGGGCGCTTCACCTACTCGTCGAACCCGTTCGGCGAGATCATCCGTGCCGAGGGCTACCACCCCCTGTACTTCTACGCGCGCAACCCGAGCATCGGCCGCCCGTTCATCGAGGTCAACGGCACCACGTACCGGATGGTGGAGGGCCAGCTGACCACCGTGCACGTCGCCGGCGCCACGATCCGGCTGCACCGCGAGGGCGACCGCGACAGCCTCAAGCAGATGACGATCGAGATCATCCACATGGGCAAGGCGTGAGGGCAGTCGCCTGACCGCTTCATCGAGCCGTACCGAGAGGCCCGCTCCGGCGGGCCTCTCGTCTGTCCGCCCCTAGCCTCGTCTGCGTGCACCTCAAGCGCGTCATCCCGTGCCTCGATGTCGACGGCGGACGCGTCGTCAAGGGCACGAACTTCGTGGATCTGCGCGACGCCGGCGACCCGGTGGAGCTGGCCGAGCGCTACGACGCCGAGGGCGCCGACGAGCTCGTCTTCCTCGACATCACCGCGACCCACGAGAAGCGCGACACCATCGTCGAGCTGGCCCGCCGCACCGCCGACAACGTGTTCATCCCGTTCACCATCGGCGGCGGGATTCGGTCGGTGGCCGACGCGCAGGCCGTGCTCGACGCGGGCGCCGACAAGGTCAGCATCAACAGCGCCGCGGTGGCGCGCCCGGAGCTCATCGACGAGCTGGCCGCCGTGTTCGGGTCGCAGTGCGTCGTGCTGGCCGTCGACGGACGGGCAGCGGGAGAAGGCGGGTGGGAGGTCTTCGTCGCCGGGGGCAGGACGGCGACCGGGCGTGATGTCGTGGAGTGGGTCCGTGAGGGCGTGGAGCGGGGCGCGGGAGAGATCCTCCTGACGTCCATGGACCGCGACGGGACCAAGGACGGCTATGACCTGCCGCAGACCTCCGCGGTGGCCGGGGCGGTCGGCGTCCCGGTGATCGCCTCAGGAGGCGCGGGCGAGCTGCAGCATCTGGTCGAGGCGCTCGAATGCGGCGCCGACGCGGCCCTCGCCGCCTCGATCTTCCACTACGGCGAGTACACGATCGCCGAGGCCCACGCGGCCATCGCCGCCGCGGGCATCCCCGTACGCCGCTGACCGTCCAGAACGTGAGCGCATGCGCTCACGGATTGGACGTTCGGTCCTACCGGCAGCGCTTGGCGCGCTTGTGCGTCCGGCAGAACCTGCGCTTCGCGGCCCGCTTGCGCTTCGCCGCAGCCGCACGGCGCTTCGCCGCCGCCTTGCCCTTGCTGCGCTGTTTCCTCTTCCCGGCAGCCGGTTTCTTCGCCGCCCGCTTCTTCTTCGCCGCCTCGCGCCGGTGCGCCGGCGTCCCCTTGGGCGCGGCGATCCGCGCGAAGTGGCGGCCCTTCGGGTCCAGCGCGTAGAGCGTGCCGTAGCCGTTGAAGTAGATGCGCCGGCCGTCGGAGATCGCGGCGGTGAAGGCGCCGCGGTTGCGCGACCACAGCACCCGGCCGGTGTTCGCTCCGACCGCCCACGTCGTGCGGCGATCGAACGAGGACTGGAACACGAGGTCGCCGATGACGGTGGGGGAGCCCGAGAGCTTGCCGCCCAGGTGGCGCACCCAGCGCTCGTCTCCGGACCGGGCGTCGAGGCCGTACAGGTTGCCGTTGTAGGAGCCGATCCACACCGTGGGCTTGCCGCCGGCCACCGCGCCGACGGCGGGGGAGGCGTAGACGTAGGCGCCGGTCTGCTGGCGCCAGGCCAGCCGGCCCGTGCGGGCCGACAGGGAGTAGACGACGCCGTTGGTCGCGCCGATGTAGACGCGGCCGTACTCCACGGCGGCCGACGAGTAGAAGTTGCCGCTGCTCAGCCCGAACGCGCCGCCCTTGGCGACGTGGTTGCTCCACACCTGATGGCCGTCGCGCAGGCCGATCGCGTAGACCGTGCCGCCGTAGGTCCCGAAGAACAGCCGGCCCTCGGACAGGGCGAGCGAGCCCTTGACCGCGCCGCTCGCGCGGAACTTCCAGACGAGGCGGCCGGTGTCGGCGTCCAGGGCGTAGACCGTCCCGTCCTCGGTGCCGAAGTACAGGACCCCCTTGTGCAGCAGCGGCGACGACTCTGCCCGTGCGGGCAAGCGGCGGGACCAGCGCTTGTGGCCCTTGTCGCTGCCCAGCGCGACGACGTTGCCGTCGTTGGAGCCCGGCCGGCGCAGCGTGACGGCGAAGACGCCGGTGTCGTCGCAGGCCGGGGAGGACGCGGCGAGCGTGCCGAGCTTGCGCCGCCATTGGACCTGTCCGGTCCAGCGGCTGATCTTGAACAGGTCGCCGTTGTCGCCGAGCAGGAACACCGATCGCTTGCACAGGACAGGGGTGAACTCGAGCAGCTGGTGGGCGTGGTACTTCCAGGCGATCCGGAACGGCGGGCGGAACGGGGTCTTCAGCGGCAGGACGCGCGTGCGGCCGTTGTCGAGCCCGAAGATCGGCCAGCTGAACCCGTCATCGGCGGGATGACCCCGTTTCGGGGCCTTCTGGACTGCCTCGTGGGTGGTGGCCTGTGTCTGCGTCTCGCTGAACTCCGCGTTGGGGTCCGAGAAGTCCCCTTCGCGGCCGGACAGCACCACGACGATCGCCGCGACGGCGATCACGAGCAGCGAGGCGGCCAGCCCCACCCACGGCAGCCAACGGTTGCCGCGATGGCGAAACGCCATAGGCCGACAGGCTAGGACATCGGTTTATGGCGACAATGGGGGCGATGCCCGTCGCCGTCCTCGATGTCCTGCGCTCGCTCCCCGGCGGCGCCGCCGTGCTCGAGCGCCTCTCCGGCCGCGACGACGTCTGGCTCGTCGGCGGCGCCGTGCGCGACGCGCTGCTGGGCCGCGAGCCCCGCGACATCGACCTGCTCGTCGAGGGCGACGCGGCGGGAGTGGCCGCCTTGCTGGGCGACGTGCGCGAGGCGCACGACCGCTTCGGCACGTTCTCCGCGGTCGTCGACGACGCGCTGGTCAACGTCGCGACCGCCCGCACCGAGACCTACGCCCGGCCCGGGGCGCTCCCGGACGTCGAGCCGTCCTCGCTGGCCGACGACCTCGCGCGCCGCGACTTCACCGTAAACGCGGTCGCCGTCGATCTCGCGGGCGAGCTGCACGCGGTCCCGGGCGCGCAGGAGGACCTCGAGGCGCGGCGTCTCCGCGTGCTGCACGACGGCTCGTTCCTCGACGACCCGACGCGCCTGTGGCGCCTCGCGCGCTACGCCGCGCGGCTGGAGTTCGCCATCGAGGAGCGCACGCTCGCGCTCGCCCGCGAGGCGGTCGCCGGGGGCGTCCTGACGACCGTCACCGGCCCCCGGATCGGCAACGAGGTGGCGCTGGCGGTCAACGAGCCCGATCCGCTCGCCACGCTGGTCGCCGCGCACGAGCTCGGGCTGCTCCCGACCGGGATGGCCCCGCGACGGGCGCTGACCGCACGAGCCCTCGCGCTGCTGCCCGAGGACGGGCACCCGGGCATCCTTGCGCTGGCGGCGTCGGCCGGCGCGATGGGCGAGCAGCGGCTGCGCGGCTGGCTCGATGAGCTCGGCCTGGCCGGGCGCGAACGCGACCAGATCGTCACCGTCGCGACCGGGGCCGACGCCCTCGCCGCCGCGCTGGGCGCAGCGACCCGGCCCTCGGAGGTCCATGCCGCCGCTCGCGGCAAGCAGCCCGAGCACGTTGCGCTGGCCGGCGCGCTCGGCCCCGAGGAGGCCGCCCGCAACTGGCTCGAGACGCTGCGCGACGTCTACCTGGAGATCTCGGGCGACGACCTGCTCGCCGAGGGGATCCCGCCCGGCCCCGAGATGGGCCGCCGGCTCGACCGCGCGCTGGCCGCCAAGCTCGACGGCGAGGCCCCCGACCGCGACGCCGAGCTCGCCGTCGCGCTGGCGTAGGGTCTGCCCGTGCCCGGCCTCAACGCCCTGCGCTGGAACGGCTCGCCCGGCCACTACGAGGTCCACTACCTCACGACGACCGATCCGGACACCGGGATCGGGCTGTGGATCCGCCAGACGATGCTGGCGCCGCTCGACGGCGAGCCGACGTGCTCGCTGTGGTTCATGGCGACGTTCCCCGACGCCCCGGCGGTCGCGCGCAAGGTGACGCTGCCGATCGCCGAGCAGCACGCCCGGGACGAGCCGTTCAGCCTGCGCACCGGCCCGGCGGAGCTGACCGACCGCGGGATGCGCGGCGAGCTCGACGGCGCGCGCTGGGACCTGACGTGGGAGCCGGGGTCGGGCTACGAGCACGTCAGCCCGCTGCTGCAGAAGGCCAAGATCGCCAAGACGATCCTGGTGCTGCCCCACGGCGACGTCCGCGTCAGCGGCACGGTCGGGCTGCCCGACGGGCGCGAGCTGACCTTCGACGGCGCCCACGGCGGACAGGCGCACCTGTGGGGCTCCAAGCACAGCGCGCGCTGGGCCTGGGTGCACTGCGGGGACTTCGAGGACGCCGGCGGCGCGTCACAGCCCGGCACGTTCCTCGACGGGGTGTCGGTGTTCGTCCCGCGCTTCGGCCGCGAGGTCGGGCCGAGCACGCCGGTCGTCGGCCGGATCCTCGGCGAGGACTTCGCGGCCACCGCGCCGCTCTCGGTCCTGCGCGCCCCGAGCCACTTCGCGCTGACCTCCTGGAGCTTCGAGGTGGGCACGCGGCACCGGCGCCTGCGGTGCGAGGTCGACGCGCCGCGCGAGTCGCTGGTCGGCGTCACCTACACCGACCCCGACGGCGACCAGGCCTGGTGCTACAACAGCGAGGTGGCCTCGATGCGCGTCTCGGTCTTCGATCGCAGCGGCGGCCGCTGGGCCCTGCGCGAGACATTGCGAAGCCGCGGCCGGGCCCATTTCGAGTACGGCCAGCGCGAGCCGGTCCCGGGCCTCGAGCTGCACCTCTCGTGATCGAGGTCGCCCTTCCCGGCGCGCGGGTCGTCTTCACCACGCGCGCGCAGGGCGACGTGCGGGAGGCCGCAGGGCTGACCGCCGTCGAGGCGCTCGCCGGCCGCACGCTGGCCCGCGGTGCACAGGTCCACGGGACCACCGTCCGGCGCGTGACCGGGGCGCTGGAGCTCGAGGAGGCCGACGGTCAGGCCACGGCTCGCGAGGACGTCGCGGTCATGGTCCAGGTCGCCGACTGCCTGCCCGTGGCGATCGCCGGCCCGGGCGGGGTGGCGATGATCCACGCGGGCTGGCGCGGCCTGGCCGCGGGCGTGCTCGAGGAGGGCGTGCTCGCGCTGCGCGAGGTGGGCGGCGACGGGCCGCTCGCCGCCGTCATCGGCCCCGGGGCGCGGGGCTGCTGCTACGAGGTCGGCGACGAGGTGCGCGCGGCCTTCGGCGAGACGCGGGCGAGGATCGACCTGGCCACCCACGCCGCGCGGCGGCTCGCCGCGGCCGGCGTCGAGAGCATCGAGGACGTCGCCTGCTGCACGATCTGCGACGAGCGCTTCTTCAGCTACCGCCGCGAGGGCGAGGCCGCGGGACGCCAGGCGGGGGTCGCGTGGCGGGCGTAGACCCCGCGCGCGTCGCGGCCAACCTCGCCGAGGTGCGCGAGGAGGTCGGCCCCGGCGTCCGCGTCCTCACAGCGGTCAAGTACGTCGACATCGACGGGCTCGGCGCGCTCGTCGCCGGGGGCGTCGACGTGGCCGGCGAGAACCGCGCCCAGGCGCTCGTCGACAAGCACGCGGCGTTCCCGGACCTCGAGTGGCACTTCATCGGCCAGCTGCAGAGCCGCAAGGTCAAGACCGTGCTGCCACTCGTCACCTGGATCCACTCGGTGGCCAGCGACTCCGCCCTCGAGCAGCTCGGCCGCCACGGGACGCCCGAGACCGAGGTGCTCGTCGAGGTCAACGTGGCCCGCGAGGAGGGCAAGGGCGGGGTGGACCCCGACGCGCTCGACGCCTTCCTCGAGCGCTGCCCGGTCACCGTCGTGGGCCTGATGACGATGCCCCCGGCCGCCCCGGCCCCCGAGGACAGCCGTCGCTGGTTCTCGGCGCTGCGCGAGCTCGCGCACGCCCGCGGCCTGCGCGAGCTGTCGATGGGCACCACGCAGGACTACGCGGTCGCCGCACAGGAGGGCGCGACGATCGTCCGCGTCGGCTCGCGCGTCTTCCGCTAGCCGACCCCGGCGTTGCAGGGATTTCGTCCCCTACGCCGTAGACTGCGCAGACCATGGCGTTCCGTGACTCCTGGCATCGTGCGCTCGTCTACTTCGGCCTGGCCGAGGAGCGAGACGTCTACGAGGAAGCCGAACCCCTCGAGCCCGAGGCCGAGCTCGAGGATCGCTACCGCGAGCGCGCGCCCAGCGTGCGCCGGCTGCCGTCCTCGCGCCGCCGCCGGGACGAGTTCGACGACATCTTCGCCGACGACGACGCCGCGCCGAGCGCGGCGCGCACCACGACGCTGCGGCCCGTCGCCGCCCGCAACGGCGAGCAGCGCGTGCATCTCGTGATCCCCAAGTCCTTCAACGACGCCCAGCAGGTCGCCGACAAGTTCAAGGACGAGGTGCCGGTGATCCTCAACCTGCAGGGCACCGAGACCGACCTCTCCAAGCGGCTGATCGACTTCGCCAGCGGCCTGACCTACGCGCTCGACGGTGGCATGCAGCGGATCGCCGACAAGGTCTTCATGCTCACGCCGCGCAACGTCGAGATCTCGGCGGAGGAGCGCGCTCGGTTGATCGAGAAGGGCTTCTTCAACCAGTCGTAGCGAGAGGCGCCGATGCCGGACGCACACATCGGCGCCGAGCATCCGATCGGTGGGCCGGACGCCCGCCGCGGATAGGCTGCGTGCCGTGAAGATCGGGCTCATCGGCGCCGGGAACATGGCCGGCGCGTTGGCGCGCGGATGGGGCGAGCCCGTGCTCGCCACCGACGGCGGATCCGGGCGCGCGGCCGCGCTCGTCGCGGAGCTCGGCGGCGAGGTGCCGGCGTCCAACGCCGCCCTGGCCGAGCAGGCCGACCTCGTCGTCCTGGCCTGCAAGCCCTACCAGCTCGAAGCCGTCGCGGCCGAGGCCCGTGCCGCCAAGCGCGTCATGTCGGTCCTCGGCGGTATCGGCGTGCAGCAGCTGCGCGACGCGTTCCCGCAGGCAGAGGTCTACGCGACGATGCCCAACACGCCCGTCGCCGTGCGGCGCGGCGTGATCATCGTCGCCGAGGAGACGCCGCTGCCCGACGACGTGCGCGAGCTGCTCGAGCGGGTCGCCAGCGTCTTCGTCGTGCCCGAGCGCGTCATGGGCGCCGCCACGGCGACCACCGGCGTCTCGCCGGCCTACGTCGCGCTGATCGCCGAGGCGATGGTCGATGCGGCGGTCAAGGACGGCCTGAAGGCCGAGCTGGCCACCGCTCTCGTGATCGACGTGCTGGCCGGCAGCGCCGAGCTGCTGCGCGCCCACGGCGGCGACACGCTGGCCATGCGGCGCGAGGTCACCTCGCCGGGCGGCTCGACCGCTCGCGGCCTGGCCGCCCTCGAGCACGCCGGCCTGCGGACCGCGTTCCTCGACGCCATGCGGGCGGTGCGCAACCCGTGATCGCCGCCACCGTCCGCGACAGCGTCGCCGACTACGTCCAGGCGCTGGTCACCGTCTACTGGCTGATCATCCTCGCCTACATCCTGCTGGGCTGGCTGGAGATGTTCAACGCGCGGATCCCCTACAGCCGGGTCACGAGCGCCGTCATCGGCTTCATCCGCGACGCCGCCGAGCCGTACCTGCGGCTCTTCCGCCGGTTCATCCCGCCGTTCGGCGGCCTGGACCTCAGCCCGATCTTCGGGATCCTCGCCCTGTTCTTCGTCGGCAACCTCCTTGCCTCGGTCATCCGCGGTTAGCCGCGCCGCTCTGCTGTTCGCCGCGATCATCGCGGTCGACCAGCTGACGAAGGCCCTGGTGCGCGGGGGCGTCGCGATCGGCGACGAGGACGGTATCTTCCCGGGCCTGCAGATCGTCCACGTGCGCAACCGCGGCGTCGCGTTCGGCGCGCTGTCGGGCAAGCCCGTCGTGATGGTCGTGGTGCTTGCGGCGCTCGCCGGCCTGGTCATCTGGTTCGCGCTGCACACGACGCGCCGCTACGTGTGGATCCCCACCGGGATGCTGCTCGGCGGTGCGGTGGGCAACATCATCGATCGCGTCCGCGACGGCGCCGTGACCGACTTCATCAAGCTTCCGGCCTGGCCAGCCTTCAACGTCGCCGACATGTCGATCGTCTTCGGCGTGCTCGCGCTGCTGTGGGTGCTCGAGAGGAGCGACGATGGAGCTCAGCAGCCCGCCTGAGGCCGCCGGCGAGCGGCTCGATCAGTTCCTCGCGGGTCCGCTGGGCTCGCGGGCCCGCGCCCAGCGCCTGATCGACGAGGGGCGTGTGCTGGTCGACGGCATCGCGCGCGCCAAGCGTCACAAGCTGCACGGCGGGGAGCTGATCGCGGTCAGCGACGACGAGCCGGTCGCCGAGGTGCAGGACGGGCCGCAGGCGGACTTCACCGTCGCCTACGAGGACGAGCACCTCCTGGTCGTCGACAAGCCCGCGGGCGTCGTCGTCCATCCCGCTCGCGGCCACTGGACCGGCACGCTGGCCCAGGCGCTCGCCGCGCGTGGTGCGGCGGGCGGCGAGCCCGGGCGCCCGGGCATCGTCCACCGCCTCGATCGCGACACCAGCGGCCTGCTGGTCGTCGCGCGGTCCGAGGAGGCCCACCGCGCGCTCAAGGAGGCCATCCAGGACCGCAGCGTGACCCGCGAGTACCTGGCGCTCGTCCAGGGCCGCCCGTCGGCGCGCAGCGGCACCATCGACGCCCCGCTGGGCCGCGACCGCCGCGTGCGCACGCGCATGTCCTCGGACACCGACGTCCCGCGCGACGCGATCACCCACTTCGAGATCGCCGAGGCCCTGCCGCACACCACGCTGCTGCGCGTGCGCCTCGAGACCGGCCGCACCCACCAGATCCGCGCCCACCTCCAGGCCATCGGTCACCCCGTCGCGGGCGACCCGGACTACGGGCCGAAGATAAAGGGGTCAGACCCCTTTGGGTTGGCGCGACAGTTTCTCCACGCGGCACGGTTGGCTTTTGACCATCCGTTCACGGGTGAGCGGGTGGATGTGGAGTCTCCGTTGCCCCAGGACCTCGCGGACGCTCTCAGTCGCGCGAGGACAGCCACATGACAGCGTGCACGATGATCTCCGGCGCGTCGTCGGGGACCTGGGCGAGCAGCTCGGCGCGAGCAGCGTCGGGCAGCGCGGCGACCCAGCTCATCGACGTCACGTAGTCGCGCAGCGCCAGGTGCTGGCGCATCGGGACCGACACGCTGCGGGGCTCGCCCCAGCCGGGCGTGGCGCGCAGCGTCTCCGGCCACGGGGTGCCGTCGAAGTACGGATGCGCGGGCCGAGCGCCGGCGATGAGCAGGCCGACCTCATGCGGAAGCTCGGGCAGGGCCGAGATCAGGACGAGCAGGCCGCCGGGCCGCAGCACGCGGGCGATCTCGGTCAGCGCCGGCGCCTGATCGAACCAGTGAAACGCGTCGGCCACGGTGACCGCGTCGAAGCTCGCGTCCGGGAACGGGATGGCCTCGGCGAGTCCCTCGTGGACGTGCCCGCCACCGAGGATGCCCGCCAGCAGGTCGCGCAGCTCGCGCTGGGGCTCGACGGCCTCGACATCGAGTCCGGCGGCCACCAGGGCCCGGGTCAGCTTGCCGGTGCCGGCCGCCAGATCGAGCACGCGGGCGCCCGATCCGAGTCCCAGCGCCTGCACCATCTCCGGCGTGTACTCCGGCCGGCCCCGCTCGTAGACCTCGGCGACCTGCGCGAAGTGCTCGGCGAGCGGATGCAGCGGCATGGCCAGAGGTTAAGGGGTGGCCGGGGGACGTCCCCATCCAGGGACGTCCCCCGGCCGGCGGACCAGCCACCCGGAGGTAGGGGTAGGGGCCAGGCCGCAATGCACCCAACGTCGGAGCATCGCCGTACTTGCGCGATCCGCAGACGAATACACTGGACAGCTCAATCCGTCGTCTACCCATCCCGGGTGAAGCGACGCGGGTCCTGCCGGGCGGCATCCTGCCGACCGGTCCCGTGCGCGCCGAGGTGGCATCCACACCGTCACAACCAAAGGAGCACCACCCATGGCGACCGAGGTCGGCCTGAGGGACATGCTGGAGGCTGGAGTGCACTTCGGCCACCAGACCCGCCGCTGGAACCCGAAGATGCGCCGTTTCATCCACGGCGAGCGTTCTGGCATCTACGTCATCGATCTGATGAAGACCGCGACGGCCCTGACGGCCGCGCAGGCCTTCGCCGCCGAGGTCGCTCGCAAGGGCGGCACCGTGCTGTTCGTCGGCACCAAGAAGCAGGCGCGCGACGCGGTCAAGGAAGTCGCCGAGTCCGCCGGCATGCCCTACGTCAACCACCGTTGGCTCGGCGGCCTGCTCACGAACTTCCAGACGATCAGCCAGCGCATCAAGCGGCTGCACGACCTGGAGCGCTACGAGACCGAGGGCCAGCTCGCCCTGCTGCCGACCCGCGAGCGCATGGCCGCCCTGGCCGACCTCGCGAAGCTCCGCGCCAACCTCGGCGGCGTCAAGAACATGCAGCGCCCGCCGCAGGCCATGTTCGTCATCGATCTCAACACCGAGGAGATCGCCGTGCGCGAGGCCCAGCGCCTGCGCATCCCGATCATCGGGTTGGTCGACACCAACTGCGATCCGGACGGCATCGACTTCGTCATCCCCGGCAACGACGACGCGATGAAGTCCTGCCGCGTCATCGCCGCGGCGATCGGCGACGTCGTCTCCGAGAACTACGCGCAGTTCCGCGCGCAGGAGGAGGCCGCCCGCAAGGAGGCCGAGGAGCAGCAGCGCCGCGCCGCCGAGGAGCGCGCCCGCCGCGAGGCCGAGGAGCAGGCCAAGCGCGAGGCCGCCGCTGCGGCGGCCGAGGCCGCCAAGGTGCAGGCCGACGGTGGCGGCGACCGCCAGGTCGCCGAGGCCGAGGTCGCGCAGGCCGTGCAGGCGACCGGGCGTCCGACGCCCGATCCCGTCGTGCCGCAGGCCAGCAACACCGAGGTCGCGCCCGCCCAGGCCGACAACATCACGGGCACCTCGCCCGACCCGGCGCCCGCCGCCGAGGACCAGACCCCCGACGCCGCGTCGACGCCGGAGACTCCGGTCGCTGACGTCGTCACCCCCGAGACCCCCGAGGACACGCCCGCATCATGAGCGCCACCATCACCGCATCCGACGTCAAGGCCCTGCGCGACCAGACCGGCGCGGGGATGATGGACTGCAAGGCCGCCCTCACCGAGGCCGGCGGCGACATGGACAAGGCCGTCGAGATCATCCGGGTCAAGATGGGCAACAAGGTCGGCAAGCTGGCCGGCCGCGAGACCACCGAGGGCACGGTCCAGTCCTACATCCACGCCAACGGCAAGCTCGGTGCCCTCGTCGAGGTCGCCTGCAACACCGACTTCGTGGCCACCAATGAGGACTTCGTCGCCTTCGCCAAGGACGTTGCCCTGCACGTCGCCGCGTCGCCGTCGACCAAGTGGGTCACCGTCGACGAGGTGCCCGAGGAGGCCAAGGAGGCCGAGAAGCGCGTCTACGCCGGCCAGCTCGAGAACGTGCCCGAGCAGGCGCGCGAGAAGGCCGCCGAGGGCAAGCTGCGCAAGTGGTACGAGGAAGTCGTCCTGCTCGAGCAGACGCACGTCAAGCACGAGAAGACGATCGAGGAGCTTCGCGCGGACCTGTCGGCCAAGACCGGCGAGAACGTCGTCATCCGGCGTTTCGTACGGTTCGCCGTCGGTGACTGAGCCCGCGTTCAAGCGCGTTCTGGTCAAGCTCTCCGGCGAGTCCCTGCTGGGCTCGCTGGAGTACGGGACCGATCCCGAGAAGGTCAAGGCGGTCGCCGCCGAGCTCGCGCAGGTCCACGAGCGCGGCGTCGAGCTGGCGATCGTCGTCGGCGCGGGCAATATCTACCGCGGCATGGCCGGAGCGGCGGCGGGCATGGACCGCGCCACGGCCGACTACATGGGCATGCTGGCCACGGTGCTCAACGCGCTGCCGCTGCAGGACGCGCTCGAGTCCGCCGGGGTCCACACCCGCGTGCAGAGCGCCATCCACGTCGAGGAAGTCGCCGAGCCCTACATCCGCCGCCGCGCGATGCGCCACCTCGAGAAGGGGCGCGTCGTCATCTTCGCCGCCGGCACCGGCAACCCGTTCTTCACGACCGACACCGCGGCGGCCCTGCGGGCCACCGAGATCCACGCCGAGGCCATCCTGATGGCCAAGAACGGGGTCGAGGGCGTCTACACCGCCGACCCCAAGGTGGATCCCGGCGCCGAGTTCATCGACTCCATCACCCACATGGAGGCGCTGCAGCGCGGCCTGAAGGTGATGGACGCGACGGCGCTGACGCTGTGCATGGAGAACAACGTGCCGCTGCACGTCTTCAACATGGACACGCCGGGCAACTTCGAGCGCATCGTCTCCGGCGAGCGCGTCGGCACCGTCATCGCCACGCCCTAGGCGGTCCGGACCGTCGCCCGGTCGTCGCGGTGCGCCTTCGAGGCCAGCGCCGCGGCGATGCCCGCGCCCGCGATGAGGATGTGGAGGATGTTGTCCTCGGTGTTGACCGGGATCAGGTTGAGGATCGGATCCTGGGCGAAGCCCCAGATCGCCACGGCGCCGTAGACGATGCCGAAGCCCAGCGCGTAGGTGTACGCCGTATCGCGGCGGCGCGCCAGGGCAAGGCCGACGAGGCCCGACAGGATGTGGACGATGTTGTGCCAGCCGTTGACCTCGAAGAGGATCAGGTCGTCGCCCTGGATGTCGGATCCGGTGTCGAAGCCGGAGTTGACGAAGAACCCGACGATGCCGACGATCAGCAGCGTCGCGCCGAAGACCAGCGAGTAGACCTGGGCGGGGGTGCGTCCTGCGTCGTGGTGACGATCGGCAGTCATTTCTTCTTCTCCTGTCTGAGGATGGACCACGCCACCGCGATGAAGGCGGGGACGAACAACAAGGGTTCGAGCAGGCCTGCGAGGTGAGCGATCACGCGCCGGGCACCGCCTCGGTCAGCGTGCGCGCGTCGGCGCCCGCGCGCTGCCAGCCCCACTGCGACATGGGGTAGGCGAGGTCGCGCATGCGGTTGAGCACGCCGACGGGAGCAAGCCCGCCGCCGGTGTGCACGCCGACGTTGAAGGTGATGTCGTTGGCGCCGCCCGCCAGGCGCGCGCCGAGCTCGATGCGGCCGACGGGGGAGAAGCGGCCCATCATCGGCGCGACCGAGAGAGCGAAGGCCTCGCCGTCGGGCACCGCGCCGATCAGGAAGCGCTCGCCGCCGGCGCCGTAGGGCAGCGAGCTCGTGTACGGCCGGCTGCGGGCCGTCGGCGACGGGACGAAGAGGTGATGAAGCACGGGTGCGTCGACGGTCGAGACGAGCAGCAGGTCCTGGTGGGATCCCGGCCCGTAGGCGTCGAGGACGCGGATGGCCATGCCCAGCAGGTCGGGCAGCGGGTGGGGGATGCCCAGGGCGCGGGAGAACCGCACGAGCGCCCGGTGCTTGCCGGGCCGGCCCAGCAACGCCGAGCCCGCCGGGCCGTTTCCGGCCGTCGTCAGCGTCGCCTCGCGCACCACGCCCCGCGGATGCAGCGACTTGGCGTGGCGCACGGCAGAGACTCCGGCGAAGAGCGCCCCGGTCACCGCGCCACCGAACGCGCCCACGACGCGTTCGGTCACGCCAGGTCCGCGACGTTCTGCTCTTCGAAGAAGTCCCACACCTCCACGACGTTGCCCTCGGGGTCCTCGACGTACACGGACCGATCGCCGCCATCGTGTTCCACGGGCCCGCGATGTTCGATCCCTGCCTCAGAGAGGCGGTCGGCGACCGCGTCGAGCCTTCCGCGACTGGCGGCGAACGCGAAGTGCACGTGGCGACCGCCCTCGTCGCCGAACTCCTTCTCGCCCGGCGACCAGAGGCCCAGGCGGGTCCGCTCGCCGACCGCCAGCCACACGCGATCGTCCTCGCGGTCGATCACCGATGCGCCGAGCACGCCGCAGTAGAAGCGCTCCATGGCGTCGGAGTCGCGCGTCTCCAGCGTGAGCTCGCAGATGCCGGCGGTCAGCACTGCAGCGCGCGGCTGAGACGACCGATGGGGCTGCGCAGGCGCCGCTGGGCCTGCAGTGCCGCGTGCACCGCGTGAGCGCCGGGTGCGCCGTGCACGCCGCCGCCGGGATGCGCCGAGGCGGAGGCCAGGTACAGGCCTTCGACCGGGGTCTCGGCGCGGGCGAGGTTCGGCGTGGGCCGGAACACCAGCTGCTGGTGCAGCTGCGCGGTGCCGCCGTTGATGGCGCCGCCCACGAGGTTGCGGTTGGTCGCTTCCATGGTGCCGGGAACGTGGACGTGGCGGCCGCGGATGAGGTCGCGGAACCCTGGCGCGAGCGCCTCCACCTCGGCCTCCATCTGCTCGACGAAGCCGTCGGTGTAGGAGTCCTTCCAGCCGCCCTGCGGCACGTGGGTGTAGCCCCACGCGGTCTCCTTGCCGGCGGGCGCGCGCGTGGGATCGAAGTGCGCGTACTGGCCCATGACCAGCCAGGGCGTCTCGGGCATCTCGCCGCAGGCCAGCGAGGCGGCGTGCTTGGTCAGGTGGTCGACCCCCTCGGCGACGTGGATCGTGCCGGCGCGGCGCGCCGGCTCGGCCGTCCACGGGATCTCGCCGTCGAGCGCCCAGTCGACCTTGACCGTCGAGTTGTCGTACTGGAAGCGCCTGAGGTCGCGCCGCAGGCGCTGGGGCACCTCGTCGAGCAGGTCGAGGTAGAGCTGCGGGGCGCCGACGTCGGCGAGGATCGCTCGCCGCGCCTCGAAGCGCTCGTCGCCGGCGATCACGGCGCGGGCGCGGCCGCCGCTGACCTCGACCCGGGTGGCCCGCGCGCCGCAACGCATGCTGCCGCCCTTGGCCTCCAGGCGCCGGACCAGCGCGCGGCTCAGCCCGCCCGCGCCGCCCTCGGGCACGGGGAAGCCGACCTGCTGGGCGAGCCCGACGAGGACGAGGCCGTAGACCGCGCTCGGCGGCGCCTCGGGAGAGAGATCCGCATGCAGCGCGTTGGCCGCCAGCAGCCGGCGGCCGCCATCGCCGGCGAAGGTCTCCTCGCCGTGACGGCGTGTGCTCATCAGCATGAAGCGCAGGAAGCGCATGCCGTCCTCGTAGCCCAGCTTGCGGACCAGGCGCGCCACCGGCTTGACCGGCGGGAAGGGATCGAACAGCAGGCCGATCAGGTCACGCCCGACGCGCTCCCACAGCTCGTAGAGCTCGCGGTAGGCGTCGCCGTCGCCGGGCGCGAAGCTCTCGACGTTGGCCACGCTCTCCTCGAGGTCGCGGCTGATGAAGGCGCACGTGCCGTCCCGGCGCGGGTGCGCGACGGGGATCCCGCTGCTGCGCCAGACCAGACCGTGGCGCTCGAGCTCGAGCCCGCGCAGGAAGGGGGAGACCGCGGCCAGCGGATAGAACGCGCTGAAGACGTCGTTGGCGAAGCCTGGCTCGACGAGCTCGGCGGAGCGCACCGCGCCGCCCGGCTCGTCGTGCTCCTCGACCACGACCACGCTCCAGCCGTGATCGGCCAGCATGTTGGCCGCGACGAGCCCGTTGGGGCCCGAGCCGATGACGACGGCGTCGTGGCTCAAGCGGACTCCGCGAGGCGGCGCAGCCGTTCGAGCGCCTCCTGGTTGCGCCGCGACAGCGCGAAGTGCCCCAGCGGGCCGGTGAGGACGCTGACGACCTTGTTCGCCGGCCGCTCGTGCATGCGGATGCGCGTGCCGCCGGCCTCCGGGATCAGGTCGAGCGTGATGTCGGCGTCGGGCATGGGGCCGGCCTTGGCGCGCAGCTCGAGGCGGTGCGGCGCGGCGACCGCCTTGACGACCGTGCGGTTGGAGAGCTTGAGCGGGCCGGCGATGGTGTAGCGCAGCGTGCTGCCCGGCTGCGGCCAGTCGCCCTCGCCCTCGGTGGTGTGCTCGGTGCCCACCACCCAGTGCTGGTACTGGTTGCGATCGCTGAGCACCGCGAAGACCCTCTCAGGTGGGGCAGCGGTGGTGATCTCGTCTACGGCCAACTCATGCCTCCTGAAGGGACTGGACGTGGTCACGAAGCTCGGAGAGGGCGCGGCCCATGACCGCCTCGTTGACGATGCGGACCATCGGGCGTGGCAGGCGCAGGCCGGGGTCGATCGCCAGCCGCAGGGTGATGGTGCAGCCCGCCGGCGTGTCGGACAGCGCGTAGTCACCCTCGAAGTGCCTGAAGTCGCCGCCGAGGTAGGTGCTGCCGATGCGGTGGGGCTCGTCGTAGTCGTGGGCCAGCCGGTAGCGCACGGTCTTGATCTTGGCGTCGACCTCGTAGGCGACCTCGGTGCCGCGGCCCTGCTCGTCGCGCTCGAGGACGTCGGCGGCGCGGACGTTGCCCTGCCAGTCGGCGAGGTGCTCGTAGTCGGTCAGGACGTCGAAGCAGGCCTGGACGGGCGCGGCGATCTCGACGCTGCGGGTGGCTTCGTAGGCGCTCATCCGGTGCCCAGCCCCTCGCGGGTGGCGAGCAGCGCGGCGCGCGACGAGAAGCGCGGCTGCCAACCCAGCTGCGTGCGCGCCTTGGAGGTGTCGACGATGACCGGCTCGGCGAAGGTCAGCGGCCAGGCGGCGGCCGGGTAGATCGACTGCAGCCGGGCCACCGCCCGCATGGCCGGCCGCCGCACGGCGCGCGGCAGCGGGATGGTGCGCAGACCGAGCAGGCCCGGGACCTCCTCGCCCTCGACGATGTCCTCACCGGCGATGTTGTAGGCGCCGGGCGGGCCGTCGCCGTGCACGCAGAGCTGGGCCGCGGCGGCGACGTCGTCGGCGTGGACGAACTGCGTCGGCACGGCGGGAGCGACCACGGCCGGGCGCAGGCCGATGTGCCGCGCGGCGACCATCGCCCGCCTGCCGAGGCCGATCAGCCGGCTGGGGACCTCGTCGAGCGCGGCGCCGGCCGTGTGCGGCCCGACGATGCCGCACGGCCGCAGCACGTAGGTCTCGATGCCCGCCGCCTCGAGGATCGCGCGCAGGCGCGGCTCGGCCTCGGACTTGTGGCTGGCGTAGAAGTGGTCGCGCGTGGGGCGCAGCGCGTCGTTCTCGGTCAGCGGCTGCGGGTTGTCGGGGCGGATCCCGTAGGCGGCGATCGACGAGAGGTAGACGAAGCGCTGGACGCCGGCGCGCACGGCGGCCTCGGCGACGTTGACGGTGCCGTCGACGTTGATCGCGTGCAGCTCGGCGTGCGAGCGGCGCCCTCCGTAGATCGAGAAGGCGGCGTGCACCACCACGTCGGCACCCGCGAAGAGCCGGTCCAGCGCGGACGGATCGCGCAGGTCGGCGGTCACCACCGATGTGCGGCGCCAGCCCAGCTCGCGGCCGTCGCGTGGGCGGCGGGCGCCGGCAGCGATCCGGTCGACACCGGGGTCGTTCTCGAGTCGGGCGATCAGCTCGCGGCCGACCGTGCCGGTCGATCCGGTGACAGCGACGTCCATGCCGGTGGGCTACCCAGGCGCCCGTTCTCCCAGACGAATCCACGCGCCAACAGCTGCTCGCGCAGGCGCAGGACCGCGAGGTCCTTGGCCTTGGCCTCGAGCATGACGTCGAGCTCCTGGTCGTGTGCGGCGGCCCGGATGAACTCCTCGAAGGCGATCGGGTCGACGACGTCCGCGTGCGCGCGCAGCGGCGGCAGCACGTAGCGCGTCTCGACCCTCCGGCCCTGGCGGACCTTGCGCAGCTCCATCGCCGTCTTCGGCGTCGAGTAGTGGATCTTGGGGGTGACGCCCGGCGCCCAGGTCGCCAGCGCGGCGAGCAGGGCCTCGCGGTCGCCGATCCCGTCGGGGTCGTTGCAGTGGTGATGCAGGATGTCCCAGACCACGGGCAGGCCGGTCCGCTCGTGCAGGCCCAGGACGTCGGCGAGCGAGAACGTGCGGTCGTCGTTCTCGACGACCAGGCGCGCGCGGCCGCGCTCTCCCATGCGCGACAGCCCGTCCTCGAAGCGCGCGAACGCCGCCTCGCGCCCGCCCGCCGCGCCGCCGACATGGAGCACGACGACGGCCTCGGGCCCGCAGCCCATGCCGTCGAGCAGCGCGGCCATGACGTCGATCTCCCGGGCGGCCACGGCCCGGACGTCCTCGCGCTCGGAGTTCAGCACGACGTACTGGCCGGGGTGGAAGGACAGGCGGATGTCCACCGCGCGGGCCTTCGCGCCGAGCTCCTCGAGGCGCCCGGCGCACTCCTGCACCTGACGGTGGAACTGGGGCAGATCGGGGTGCGTGGCGTAGGGCGCGAGGTCGCTCGTCATCCGATACATCCGGACGTCGAGGGCGTCGAGGCGGTCGAGGATGGCGTCGAGGCGGTCCAGCGACACGGCCAGGTGCGGCCCGGACTGCCAGCGGCGGGCGTCGTGGGACGGCAGGGGTGGGTGGTCGCGGTCTCCGAGGACCTTGACCGCGAAGCCGAGGCGGTGCATGGCTGGGGTAGGGTCTTCCCCGATGAGCGAGATGACCAACGAGCTGATCGCCGACGCGGGCGAGCGCATGGCCAAGTCGGTGGAATCCACCCGCAACGAGTTCGGATCCGTGCGCACCGGCCGGGCCAGCCCCGCGCTGCTCGACCGCATCGTCGTCGACTACTACGGCGCACCCACGCCGCTCAAGCAGCTGGCGACGATCAACGCCCCCGAGGCGCGCATGATCACCGTCCAGCCCTACGACAAGGGCTCGATCAAGGCCATCGAGAAGGCGATCATGGAGTCCGATGTCGGCCTGACGCCCAACAACGACGGCGCGCTCGTCCGCCTCTCGGTGCCCGAGCTCAACGAGGAGCGCCGCCGCGAGCTCGTCAAGGTCGTCCGCACCATCGCCGAGGAGGGCCGGATCGCCATCCGCAACATCCGCCGCGACGTCATGCAGGACCTCCGCGAGCTCAAGGACTCCGGCGAGACCGGCGAGGACGACGAGCGCCGCGCCGAGGCCGAGCTGCAGAAGATCACCGACGCCCGAGTGCACGACCTCGACGAGGCGCTGAAGGCCAAAGAGGCCGACATCATGGAGGTCTGAGGGGCCGGCGGAGAACTCTCCGTCCTGCCCAGCGGGCGCATATGGCCCAGAAGTCAGGACGGTTCGGGCTTCTCGAACAGCGCCTGGCGATCCAGGCCCTGGTGGACCTCGGCCAGCGCCGTGATCGCGTCCACGGTCCGGCGCAGCTCCTCGACGTAGGGCAGCGCCGCCTCGCCCATGCGGCCCGCCTCGCGCTCGAAGGCCAGCGCCAGCTCGCGGTAGTAGATGCGGGTGGCGATGCCCTGGCCCTGCTTGAAGCGCGCCCACACCGCGTCGCCGTGGGTTCGGTAGTCGGTGAGAATCGAGCGGGCGTTGTGGAGCTTGTCGGCCAGGCTCACGCGCAGGGCGGCGGGCGACTTGTGGGGGAACGCGTCGACGTAGGCCTTCTTGCGCTTCCACCAGCTCGACTTCTCGTCGCCCTCGTCGACCGAGTCGCTGTTGGCCAGGACGATGTCGGCGACCGGTGCGCCGAAGCGCTCGCGGATCTCGGCGAGCGCGACCGAGCCGCCGCCGTCCTCGACGACGTCGTGCAGCAGGGCGCCGATCGCCTCGTCCTCGGCGCCGTGCATCTCCAGGGCAAGCGACGCGACGGCGAGCACGTGTGCCGCGTAGGGGATCGGCGTGCCCTTGCGCAGCTGGCGGGCGTGATGACGCGTGGCGTAGTGGAGCGCCTCGTCGAACCTGCTCGTCAGGAGCGGCTCGTCGGTGACGTCCTCGGGCATCTAGCGGTGCTTGACGCCGTCCTGCGCGCCGTAGGCCGGCCGGAACTCGCGCACGACGTGGTCACCGAGCGCCTCGTCGATGGCGTCGAGGACGTCCTGGTCGAGCGTGATGCCCGAGGCCGCGACGTTGGCGTGGACCTGCTCGGGGCGCGAGGCGCCGACGATCGCCGAGGCGAGCTCGGGACGCCGCAGCGTCCAGGCGATCGCCATCTGCGCCATGGTCAGGCCCGCCTGCTCGGCGATCGGCCGCAGGCGCTGGACGGCGGCCAGCAGGTCGTCGTCGCGCAGGAAGCGCTGGATCGAGCCGCCCATCTCCGAGCTCGCGGCACGCGAGTCCTCGGGCACCGGCTGGCCGGGCTGGTACTTGCCGGCCAGCACGCCCTGCGCGATCGGCGACCAGACGATCTGGGAGATCCCGTTGCGCTCGCACAGCTCGAAGACCTCCTCCTCCTGACCGCGCCAGAGCATGTGGTACTGCGGCTGGCTGGAGACGAACTTCTCGCTCCCGGGGACGTCGAGCGCGGCCTGGATCTGCTCGGGCGTCCACTCGCTGAAGCCGATCGCGCGGGCCTTGCCGGAGCGCACGACCTCGCTGAGCGCCTCCATCGTCTCCTCGATGGGCGTGTTCGTGTCGAAGCGGTGGCACTGGTAGAGATCGACGTAGTCGGTCTGCAGCCGGCGCAGCGAGACGTCGATCTGCTCGTGGACCTCGGCGGCCGACAGGCCGCCCTCGTGGCCGTCGTAGATCGGCCAGAAGAGCTTGGTCGCCAGGACGTAGGAGTCGCGCGGGAAGTCCTTGAGGATCTCGCCCCACGCCTCCTCGGCCGCACCGTTGCCGTAGACGTTGGCGGTGTCGAAGAACGTGATCCCGGCGTCGAACGCGGCGTGCGTGCAGGCGGCCGTCTGATCGCGCTGGATGCCGCCCGAGTAGGTCAGCCACGACCCGAGCGAGATCTCCGAGACTTCGATCCCGCTGTCGCCCAGCGTGCGCATCCGCATGTGGACACCGTAGCTTTCACGTCGCCTTGACCTCCGAGACCCCTCGCTACGTCGCGATCATCACCGACGGCAACGGCCGCTGGGCGCAATCGCGCGGGCTGTCGGTCGCCGAGGGACACCAGGCCGGAGCCGACGCGGTCAAGGCACGGCTGCGCGACGCCGCGCAGCTGGGCATCGACGAGCTGACGGTCTACTCGTTCTCGACGGAGAACTGGTCGCGCCCGCCCGAGGAGGTCGCCGCGCTGATGGCGATGTTCTCGCACCGCATCGCCAACGAGACACCCGAGCTCAAGGACGAGGGGGTGCGGATGCGGTTCATCGGCCGGCGCGAGGGCGTCTCGCCGGAGCTGTGCGAGCAGATGGACTGGGCCGAGGCCGAGACCGCCGAGGGCAGCGAGATCACCCTGTTCGTCGCCTTCAACTACGGCGGCCGGGCGGAGATCCTCGACGCCGCCGCGCGCTATGAGGGCGGGGGGGAGGACGCGTTCCGCGCGCTGCTCTACGCCCCCGACCAGCACGACCCCGACCTGCTGATCCGCACCAGCGGCGAGCAGCGGCTGTCGAACTTCCTGCTGTGGCAGTCGGCCTATTCCGAGCTCGTCTTCGCCGACGAGCTGTGGCCCGACTACGACCGCGCCGCCTTCGAGCGCTCGCTGGAGTCCTACGCCGTCCGCCAGCGCAGGTTCGGCGGCCGCTGATGGCCACCCGGGGAGGACCGCCGCGCCAGCGGGCGCGCAAGGCCGAACGGTCCAACACGCGCTCGGACCTCGGCCAGCGCATCCTCGTGGCGATCCCGGCCGTCGCCTACGCGATCCTCATCGTGTCCCAGGGCGGGCTGGTCTTCACGCTCGGCCTGATCCCGCTCGGCGTCATCTGCCTGGGCGAGCTCTACGACATGTTCGCCCGCGCGCACCCGGCGCGGTTCGCCGGCATGCTCGGGCTGGTCGGCATGTCGCTGGCCGCGCACTACGGCGGCGGCTATGACCTGATGCTCGCCATGGCGGCGACGATCCCGCTGACGTTCGGCTTCACCGTGATGCAGGGCCGCGGCGGCGCCCCGGGCGTATCGGTGACCATGCTCGGCATCGTGTGGGTCGCGTTCGGCATCGCCCACGCGATCCTGCTGCGCGACCTGCCGCACGGCGACGGGATCCTCATCGACGTGCTCGTCGGGACGTTCCTGGGCGACACCGGCGCCTACCTCGGCGGCCGGGCCATCGGCGCGACGAAGCTCGCGCCGCGCATCTCGCCCAACAAGACGATCGAAGGACTGGCGGTCGGCATCGTCGTCGGCGTTGCCGCGGTGTGGTTCGCCGGGCTCTACCAGGACTGGTTGTCGGGCACCGACGCGCTGCTGCTCGGACTGGCGGTCGCGATCTTCGCGCCGATCGGCGATCTCTTCGAGAGCTACCTCAAGCGCGACGCGGGCACCAAGGACACCGGCAAGCTCTTCGGCGCGCACGGCGGAGCGCTCGATCGCCTCGACGCGGTGCTGTTCACCGTCGTCGTCGGCTACTACGTCTGGTCCGGACTGCTCTGACGCGGGGTCAAGCCGGCCCACCCTGACGCCGATAGGGAGCCAATGTCCCCGCGCTCCCTCCTTGCCCCGGCCACTGCCCTGCTGATCCTGACGGGCGCGACGAGCGCATCGGCCGCCACGACCGCCGACCTCGCCTCCAACCACTCGTCGCCGCCGGAGCACCGAACGGTCGGCTCGACAGCGACGTATGAGTTCGCGGTGAGCAACAACGGGCCCGAGGCCACCGAGGCGACGCTCACCGATCATCTCGGCGCCGCCGAGGAGCTGGTGTCGATCACGACCGACAAGGGCTCCTGCACGCAGACCGCGCCGGCGACGTGCGCGCTGGGGACGCTCGAGCCCGGCGGCCTGGCGTTCATCAAGGTCACGGTCAAGCTCGTCAGGACGGGCCTCAACGAGCACAGCGACGTGATGACCGGGCCGGCGGACAATCGGGACCCGGACCCGAGCAACGACGCCGACGGGGTCAGCTACACGGTTGGTCCGGCCGGCAGCACGCCGGGGCAGACGCCGCGCATCGCGACGGGCCACTCATCGCGCCGCCAGGCGAGCTTCGACGCCGACGTGCGCCTGAACCCCTACGGGACCGGTACCTACTACTTCCAGTACGGCCGGACCGCGGCGTACGGCCAGAAGACCGACGCCACGAAGATCCACGCGAACGACGAGGTCAAGCGCACCGAGACGATCGACGGGCTGAAGATGGACACGACCTACCACTACCGCGCGGTGCTGGTCGTCGACGGCAAGACCTACCGCGGCAAGGACGAGACGGTCACGACGCTCGGCAAGCTGCTCTACGGGCCGCTGACGATCAAGCCCGTCGACCGCGGCGCGACGAGCACCGTCTACAGCGGCCTGCTCGGCGATCACCTCGCCGACGCGCCGGGCGCCTGCTCTGGCGAGGTGACCGTCGACATCTACCTGACCAGCGGCGCGGACATCACGCACCGGACGACGCGCCTGAAGAGCGACTGCACCTACCGCATCACGATGCCCATCGGCAGCCAGTCGGCGCGCAAGTACGGGCCGAAGGGCAGCGTGCTCGTCCAGGCCAACTTCGAGGGCAACCGCGCGGTCGCTCGCGTCGGCTCGGAGTCCGACCGCCCCTAGCCGCGCGGGGCGGCGCTGGGCGCCGCGTACCCTTGACGGCGTGGCCCGCCGCCTCCTGATCCTCGGCTCGACCGGCTCGATCGGCACCCAGGCGCTCGACATCGTCGACCGCGCGGGGGGCGAGTTCGAGCTCGCCGGCCTGTCGGCGGAGCGCTCGTGGGAGACGCTGATCGAGCAGGCCGAGCGCTACGGCGTCACGCGCATCGCGCTGGCCGACGCCGATGCCGCGGCCCGCGCCGCCGAGGCCTGGACCGGCGGCGAGGTGCTCGCGGGGGCCGAGGGCCTTGTGCGGCTGGTGCTCGAGTCCGAGCCCGACCTCGTGCTCAACGCGCTGGTCGGCAGCGCGGGGCTCGGCCCGACCGTCGCAGCGCTGGGGGAGGGCATCGACCTCGCGCTGGCCAACAAGGAGTCGCTGGTCGTCGGCGGCGAGCTGGTCATGCAGCTGGCCGAGGCCACGGGCGCCCACATCCTGCCGGTCGACTCCGAGCACTCCGCGCTGCACCAGCTGCTGCAGGGCGAGGCGCCGGGGACCGTGACCAAGCTCGTGCTGACGGCGTCGGGCGGTCCGTTCCGCGGACGCACCCGCGAGGAGCTGGCCGAGGTCACCGTCGAGGAGGCGCTCAAGCACCCGACCTGGGACATGGGCGGCAAGATCACCATCGACTCGGCCACGCTGATGAACAAGGGGCTCGAGCTGATCGAGGCCCACCACCTGTTCGGCACGCCGTATGAGCAGATCGACGTCGTGGTCCATCCGCAGTCGATCGTCCACTCCTACATCACGCTGTGCGACGGCGCCGCGCTGGCGCACCTCGGCTATCCCGACATGCGCGTGCCGATCTCCTACGCGCTGCACCATCCCGAGCGCGTGGACGTGCCGCTGCGGCCGCTCGACCTCGCCGAGGTGGGCGCGCTGACCTTCGAGCCCGTCGACACCGAGGCGTTCCCGTGCCTGCGCCTGGCGCGCGAGGCCGCGGTGGCCGGCGGCACCGCGCCCTGCGTGCTCAACGCCGCCAACGAGGTCGCCGTCCACGCCTTCCTCAACGGCCGGCTGGGCTTCCTCGGCATCGCCGAGGTGATCGAGGAGACGCTGGCGCTGATGCCCGCGGCTCCCGTCCGGGCCTTCGAGTCGCTCTACGAGGCCGACCGCGAGGCGCGCGCGCTGGCCACCGAAGCGATCACGGTCCGCTCTTGAGCTGGTTCCTGGCGTTCGCGGGCTTCGCGGCGCTGATCGTCCTTCACGAGTTCGGCCACTTCATCGTGGCCAAGGCCGTGGGCATGCGCGTCGAGCGCTTCATGCTGTTCTTCCCACCGGTCATCTGGAGCTTCAGGCGCGGCGAGACCGAGTACGGCATCGGCGCGATCCCACTGGGCGGCTACGTCCGGATCAGCGGCATGAACCCGCGCGAGGAGCTGCCGCCCGAGGTCGAGGACCGCGCCTACTACCGCCAGAAGCCGTGGAAGCGCATCGCCGTGATCCTGGCCGGGCCCGCGATGAACGTGGTCATCGCGTTCGCGCTGCTGTGGGGGATCTTCGTCTTCCACGGCCAGGGCACGGGCGAGAGCACCACGACGATCGAGGCGATCACGCCCAAGAGCGCGGCCGACGGCGTGCTCGCGGACGGCGACCGGCTGGTCTCGGTCGACGGCGTGCGCGGCAACTCGCTCGACCTGCGCCTGACGCTGGGCACGCACACCTGCCTGAGCGAGCAGGTCGACGGCTGCGAGGGCACGCCCGCGAAGGTCACCTTCGTCCGCGACGGACGCACGATGACGGCCACGCTGCGCCCGCGCTACAGCGCCGAGGCCAAGCGCCCGCTGCTGGGCTTCAGCTTCGGCGAGCGCACCGAGAAGCTCGGCGCGGGAAAGGGCGCCACGGAGTCGGTCGCGGGGATGTGGCGCGTCACCAAGGCCACGGTCAGCGCGATCGGCAAGCTGTTCTACGACTCGAAGGCCCGCAAGGAGGTCTCGGGCGTCGTCGGCAGCTACGAGACCACGCGCCAGGCGGTGGTCTCCTCGCCGATAGACGCGCTGCAGATCCTCGCGCTGATCTCGCTCTCACTGGCCATCGTCAACCTGTTCCCGTTCCTGCCCCTCGACGGCGGCCACGTCTTCTGGGCCCTCGCCGAGAAGGTCCGCGGGCGGCCGATCCCGTTCACCGTGATGGAGCGCGCGGGGATCATCGGGTTCCTGCTGGTCGGCTTCCTGTTCATCATCGGCCTGACCAACGACATCGATCGACTCCGCGGCGAGGGTTTCGGAATACGATGACGCCATGGGGAGCGACACTGCTGCTGCCAAGCGGGCTGTAGACGCAGCCACGATCGCGGAGGCCTTCCGGCTGACCGCGAAGGCGAGGTCCGGCGACCTCGCCGTCACGACCCTCGACGGGTCCACCGCCTGGACGTGGGGCGAGCTGTCCGAGCGCGTCGACGCGCTGGCCGGCGGCCTGCACGCGCTGGGACTGCGCAAGGACGACACGATCGCCCTGATGCTCGGCAACCGGCCCGAGTTCCACCTCGCCGACCTCGCGGCGATCATGGTCGGCGCGACACCGTTCTCGATCTACATGACCTACGCGCCCGGGCAGATCGCCTACGTGGTGGGCGACGCCGCCGCGCGGATCATCATCACCGAGCAGGCGTTCCTCGACAACGTTCTGAAGGCCCGCGAGGAGCTGCCGGACCTCGAGCACGTGATCGTCATCGACGGCGATGCCCCCGATGGGGTCATGACCCTCGACGAGGCCCTGGCCAAGGCCGACGGCTCGTTCGACGTCGACGCATCGGTCGCCGCGATCGGTCCCGAGGACGTGCTGACGCTGATCTACACGTCGGGCACCACCGGGCCGCCGAAGGGCGTCGAGCTCGTGCACCGCAACCTGCTGACCGCCGTGCAGCAGGTCGAGGAGCTCATCGAGCTGCCCAAGGACGGCCGCGTGATCTCGTGGCTGCCCAACGCCCACGTCGCCGAGCGCAACGCCCACCACTACATCCCGATCGTCTTCGGCCTCGAGATCCACACGCTGGCCGACGCCCGCCAGGTGCTGCAGGCGCTGCCGCAGGTCCGCCCGAGCTGGTTCTTCGCGGTGCCGCGCATCTGGGAGAAGCTCAAGGCCGGCCTCGAGACGATGCTCGCCTCGCAGTCCGACGAGCAGCGCGCGCCGATGGAGAAGGCGATCGCCGACGCCACCGAGAAGGTCCGCCTCGAGCAGGCCGGACAGGGGGTCCCCGGCGACCTCGCCGAGCGCGTCGACGAGGCCGACCGCGAGATCTTCGCCGGCCTGCGTGCGATGCTCGGGCTCGACGAGGTCAAGGCGATCCACGTCGGCGCGGCGCCGACGCCCGTCGAGGTGCTCGAGTTCTTCCACGCCATCGGGCTGCCGCTGGCCGAGCTGTGGGGGATGAGCGAGACGTGCGGTGCCGGCGCGGCCAACCCGCCCGAGAAGATCAAGATCGGCACGGTCGGGCCCCCGGCGCCCGGG
>JBJMLA010000165.1:0-1703 GCA_045805505.1 Solirubrobacteraceae bacterium | reverse complement strand
TCGCCCGGAGTGAGAACGCGATGGTCGACCATGTCCAGGGCCAGATCGACCGCACGGTCGACCGGACCGTCTCGGCCCCAGTGCGCGCCGCGATCACCGGCACGCCGTCGCTGGACCGGGCGATGCGCGACCAGGCGATCGACACCACGCGCTGGGCGATGGCGATCACGATCCCGATCCTCTTCGGCGTCCTGCTGCTGCTCCTGCGCGCGCCGGTCGCGGCGCTCGCTCTGACCGTCCTCGGCGCCGCGACGTCGTTCGCGAGCCTCGGGATCATGACCCTGCTGGGGAAGGCGATCCCCGTCGACGCCGTCGCCGTGACGACCGCATGCATGACCGGGCTGGCGCTGGGGGTCGGCTACGGCCTGCTCCTGTACCGCCGCTGGCGCAGCGAGATCGTGGCCGATGTCGCGCACCACGACGCCGCGCATGCCGCGGCGACCTCCGTGGAGACCACCGGGCGCTCGGTGCTCGTCGGCGGCACCGCGCTGATCGTGGCGCTGCTGCTGGCGCCGCTGATCGCCGACACGAAGATCCTGACCTCGATCGGCATCGGCACGCTGCTGTGCTCGACGCTCGCCGTCGGCGCGGCGACCGTGGTGATGCCCGGGTTCCTGGTGCTTGCGGCAGGCCGCACCGAGGCGCTGCGCGTCGCGCCCCCCGCGCCCGCGCTCCGCGCCTGGGAGCGGCTCGCCGCCGGCGGCGGTTGGGTGGTCCGGCGGGCAGTGCCCGCCGGCGCCGTCGCCACCGCCCTGCTGGCCGTCCTCGCCATCCCGGTCCTGGCGCTGGAGACCGGGCCGCCGTCGCCGAAGCTGCTGCCGCCGGACGACCCGGCGCGCGTGGCGTTCGAACAGGTCGCCTCCGTGATGGGTCCGGGATGGCCGACGCCGTACAACATCGTCGTCGTCTCGCGCGACAAGCCGGTCACCGACACGAAGCTGCTCAAGCAGCTCGAGGCGTTCCAGGCCGTGATCGCCAAGGACCCGAGGGTCGCCTCGGTGACCGGGCCGGGCACGTTCGCCGCCACCCAGCAGCAGCTCAACGTCCTGCCGAAGCAGCTCAGCTCCTCGGGCAAGCTCCTCAAGAAGAGCAAGCGTGACCTGCTCAAGCTGCAGCTCGGGCTCGGGCAGGCGGGCGCCGGCGTCAAGCAGCTGCGTGGGGGGCTCGAGGCCGCGTCGGGCGGCGCCGGCCAGCTGCACGGCGGGTCCTCGAAGGCCCAGACCGGCGCCGGCCAGCTGCACGCCGGCCTCGACAAGGCGCGCACCGGCGCGGCGCAGATCTCGGGCGGCCTCGGCGTGGCGCTCGGCGCGGCGCGCAAGCTGCACACCGGCGCGGGCGCCGCGCTCAAGGGCTCCGGCCAGATCACCAGCGGCCTCAAGCAGGCGTCCGTCCCGCTCAAGAACGGCCTGCCCCTGATCCAGAAGATGGCGACCGACGTGGGCTCGGCGAAGGACTCCGTCTCGGGCGCCGCGAGCTCGGCCGACGCGCTGACCGCCCAGCTCGACGAGGCGTCGGCGCAGATCGCAAAGCTGCCCGCGTCCCCCGAGAAGACCGCGGCTGCCGACGCCGTCGCGTCCGCGCAAACCGCGGCCGGCGGCCTTCAGACCGCGCTGAGCAGCTCCGCATCCACGCTCACCGGCGCGGCCGCGATCGCGTCCTCGGTGAGCACGCAGACGGCGCAGCTCTCCGCGGGCCTCGACCAG
>JBJMLA010000164.1:0-75895 GCA_045805505.1 Solirubrobacteraceae bacterium | reverse complement strand
GCCGCCGTGCTCAGCGCCGCGTCGACGAAGCCGCCGAGCAACAGGATGAGGATCGCCGATGGAACGACCTGCGGAATGCTCACCGCACCGCCCTCGGCGCCGGCCAGTCGCGCGCCCGCGCAGGCGGCGACGCCGGCGAGCCCCAGCACGAGCAGGCCGGGCGCGGCCGGCAGCGCTCGCGAGCCGACGCGCCGGTCCAGGCGGTGCAGCAGGCTGTCGCGGGGCGCGTCGGCCGAGGCGCTGAGGACGAGCAGCGCGCGGGCGCCGCGGTCGGCCGGAGCAAGGGCGACGACGTTCTGCGTGGCCCGGCGCGACTGCAGGAGCGCCAGCACCGGGACGCCCGTTGCCTCCAGCAGCGTGGCGAGCAGCGCCCCGGCGGCCAGCGCGAGGCCGAGCGTCGCGTTGCCCACGGCGACGACGCTGCCGGCGATCCCCAGCGCGGCGTACGCCGCGCGCGAGGCGTGGCGCTGGGGTCGGAACCACAGCGTCCGCGTGCGCGGACGGCGGCCGCTGCCGCGCAGCTCGGCGGCGCATAGCGCAGCGGCGCGCCGCTCGGCGTCGGTGCCGGCGAGGCGCCCTTCGATGGCCTCCAGGCGGCCGGCCAGCGCTCGAGGATCCATCGCTGCCAACCCTAGACGCTGACGGATAGGGTCCGGCTCATGGACGCCGCAGCGCTGGTTTTCTCCGGGATCGCCGAGCAGGCGCGGATGGTCCGCGACGGGGAGGTGTCGCCCACCGAGCTCGTGCAGGCCACGCTCGAGCGCATCGAGGCGCTCGACCCGCAGCTCAACGCATTTCGCATCGTGCTGGCCGACAAGGCGCTGGCGGAGGCGTCGCAGGCCGAGGGCCGCCGCGGCGCCGGCGACGCGCGCCCGCTGCTGGGCGTGCCGATCGCCATCAAGGACGACGTCGACGTCGCGGGCACGACGACCGCCTGGGGCAGCGCGGCCCCGGGACCGGAGAAGACCCAGGACGCCGAGCTCGTGCGGCGGCTGCGCGAGGCCGGCGCGATCGTCATCGGCAAGACCAACGTCCCCGAGATGACGATCTGGCCGTTCACCGAGACCGAGGCATTCGGCGAGACGCGCAACCCGTGGGACACCTCGCGCACCACCGGCGGGTCGAGCGGCGGGACCGGCGCGGCGGTGGCCTCGGGCATGGTGGGCGCCGCGACGGGCTCCGACGGCGGTGGCTCGATCCGCATCCCGTCGGCGTGGTGCGGGCTCTTCGGGCTCAAGCCGACGCGCGACCTGGTCCCGATCGCGCCGCACGACGACGCGTGGCAGGGGCTGTCGGTCAACGGCGTGCTGACGCGTTCGGTCGCCGACTCGGCGCTATTCCTGAGCGCGGTCACCGATCGCCCGTTCAGCGCGGAGCCGCTGACCGACAAGCTGACGATCGCGCTGTCGTTCAAGCGGCTGCCGGGAGCCGCGCCGTGGCCCAAGCTCGACCCGGAGATCCGCGCCGCGACGCTGCGGATGGCCGAGCTGCTGCGCTCACTCGGCCATGAGGTCGTCGAGCGCGAGCCCGACTACGGCGCCGCCGCCTTCCCGCACTTCCTCGGGCGCTACCTCAAGGGCATCCAGAACGACGTCGACACGATGCCCGACGTCGCGCGCCTCGAGAAGCGCACCCAGGGCATGCGGCGGTTCGGCGCCTTGTGGCCCGACAGCCGGGTCGCGGCGGCGCGACGGGGCGAGACCCGGCTGCGCGACCGGATCTGGAACAGCCTGGGCGGGGCCGACGTGCTGATGACCCCGGCGGTCTCGACGCTGCCGCCGCCGGTGGGCAAGTGGAAGGGCAAGGGCGCGTTCGCGACGCTCAACGGCGTCGCCGGGCACGTTCCCTACAACCCGATCTTCAACGCGACGGGACAGCCGGCCGCGGCGGTGCCGTCGGGCTTCTCCGGTGGCGGGCTGCCGCTCAGCGTGCAGCTCGTCGGGCCGATGGGCGCCGACGCACGGCTCGTCGCGCTCGCCGCCCAGATCGAGGCCGCCCAGCCCTGGGCCGATCGCCGGCCGCCCGTGTCGTGAGCGCGGCGCTGGAGACCGCCGAGGTCGCGGCGCGCGCGGCCGGAGCGTTGCTGCTCGAGGCCTACGGCGGCGACCATGCGATCACCTCGAAGTCGACGCCGACCGACCTGGTTAGCGAGGTCGACCTGGCAGCCGAGAAGCTCATCCGCGGGATCCTGCGCGAGCGCGCGCCCGAGGACGGGATCGTGGGGGAGGAGGGCGACGACGTCGCCTCGTCGTCGGGCCGTAGCTGGGTGGTCGACCCGCTCGACGGCACCGTGAACTTCCTGTTCGGCTACCCGCAGTGGTGCGTCAGCGTCGCGTGCGAGGGCGTCGCGGGCGTGGTCTTCGACCCGCTGCGCGACGAGCTGTTCGCCGGTGGCGAGGGACTGCCGACGACGCTGAACGGGACGCCCGTGGAGGCGGTCGAGGACAAGGACCTCGCCTCGTCGCTGGTGGCGACGGGCTTCGGCTACGACGCCGAGCAGCGCGCCGAGCAGGGCGCGGTCGTCGGCGCGCTGCTGGGACGCTGCCGGGACATCCGCCGCGGCGGCAGCGCCGCGCTCGATCTGGCGTGGGCCGCGGCAGGTCGCGTGGACGCGTACTTCGAGCACGGGGTGCAGCGCTGGGACATCGCGGCCGGCGTGCTGCTGTGCGCGGGCGCGGGACTCGAGGTCTCGACCCTGCGGGCCCGCGGGCGGCTGCCCGCGGGCGTGATCGCCGCGCCGCCGGCGATCGCCGGCGAGCTGCGATCGATCGTCGACTAGCCCTGCTTTACGTAGTTGACGCGCTCCGGGCGCAGCTTGAAGAGGATGCGCTGCTCGCCGGGCTGCCGGAAGGGGTAGGAGTCGGCGTCGATGTACTTCTTGGCGAGGAAGTCGATGTCCTCGTCGGCGCCGTCATGGGTGTCCTCGGTGAGCCGGCCGGTGACGGCGACGTACTCGTACGGATTGCCGTCGGCCATGAGGGTCACGGTCGCGGTGCCGGCCTTGCGCAGGTTGGCCGGCCAGTCGCGCCCCTCGGCGCTGTTGAGCGTGACGTTGCCGTCGTCGTCGGCGTGGGCCCAGACGATCACCGACTGGACGGTCCCGTCCTGCCGGGGGATCGAGACGTGGGCGTAGTTCTTGCCCTCGGTGAAGATCTCCTTGGTGCGTCCTTCGAGCGTGTCCGCCATGCGCGTGCTCCTTCGTTCTCGATCGTGGGCCTCGGTGAGGGCCTACCCCTCACATTAGGTGGGATACGCGCCAAGAGCACGTTCGGACAAGTTCCTCGCGACACGGTCGTTCTGGAGGTCATGAACCCCCGTCGTCTCCTGGTGCTCGCGACCCTGCTGGCCGGATTCGCGGCCGCCGCTCCGGCCCAGGCCATCCCGCCGTTCGCCCAGCTGTGGACCCTCAAGCCCGGCATCGATCCCCCCGGCGTCAACGTCATGGACTGCAAGCCGTCAGCGGCGCACCCGGTGCCGGTGGTGCTGGTCCACGGCACGTGGATGGACCGGTCGATCAGCTGGAACGTCATCGGGCCGAAGCTCGCGCTCGACGGCTACTGCGTCTTCTCGCTCGACTACGGCAACCGGGGGACCCAGCACGTGGCCGACTCCGCGCGGGAGGTCAGCGCCTTCATCGACGACGTGCGCGCGCGCACCGGCGCCCCGCGCGTCTCGATCGTCGGGCACTCCCAGGGGGGAATGCTGCCGCGCCACATCATCAAGTTCCTGGGTGGCGCATCCAAGATCGACGACCTCGTGGCCATCGCGCCGTCGAACCACGGCTCGCCCGAGAGCGCGTTCCGCCAGTACGCCGAGGAGTACGGCGACTCGCCCGCGGCCGGCGACCAGCGCGAGGGCTCGCCGTTCCTGACCGCGCTCAACGCGGGTGACGAGACGCCCCAGCCGGCCTCGGGTCCGCGGATCAGCTACACGAACCTCGCCACCAAGAACGACGAGATCGTCACCAACACCCCGACGTCGCAGTTCCTCGCGGGGTCGCCCGACGAGGTCACCAACGTGCTGCTTCAGGACAAGTGCCCCGCCGATCAGTCCGAGCACGTGCTGCTGACCGACGACCCGGTCGTCCTGCAATGGGTCGAAGAAGCCCTGGCCGCGGCGGGTCCGGCGCGGCCGTCCTTCGCCCCGGTCTGCGCCTAGGCCGTCGCCTTCGCCGGTCGCCCCGCGCCCAACCGCGCGGGCGTGTCGTCGTCGAAGCTCGCGAAGAAGCCGCCGACGGCCTCGACCATGTGCGCCCAGGACTCCGCGGCGAAGAGCACCTTCTGGTACTTGGTGATGTCGTAGTCGACGGTGCCCATCTCCAGGAAGTCCAGCGGCCGGATCTCCATCGCGCGGAACTCCTCGATCTCCCCGTAGGACGAGAGGATCCCCGCGCCGTACGCGCGCAGCTCCCCGTCCTCCCAGACGACCCCGAACTCCATCGAGAACCAGAACACGTCGGCGAGGAACTGCAGCGCCTCGTCTGACTGCACCCGCTGCGCCGCGAGCCCCGCCTGCTCGTTGACGCCGGCGAAGTCGGGATGCGCCAGCGTGTTGGCGTGGCCGATGACCTCGTGGATGAGGTCGGGCTCGGGCGTGTACAGCGGCTCGGCGCCGTGCCGGATGTACTGCGTCGAGTGAAAGACCTTGTCGCCGAGCGAACCCAGGAACTCCCGCAGCGGCACCAGGCCGGGCGCCGGCGCGTAGGACCACCCGGTCAGCGCGCGCAGCCCGTCGCTGACCTCGGTCAGCTGGGGGATGCGGTCACGCGGCAGGTCGAGCGCAGCCACCGCTTCGCGATACGCGCGACATGCGTACCTCTCGTGCTTGGGCGGCAGCTCGCGGCAGACGGTTCGCCACACCTCGTCCTCGGCCTCGGAGTACTCGATCACCGGAACGGCATCGCCCGTCTGCCAGTCCATGGACGCATGCGCGATCGCGTTGCGCCGCTCGCGGTAGTCCGGATCGTTGAACCCGGGGTGGTCCTGGCCGAGGTGCACCACGGCGCGTCCGTCGTCGCCCTTGGTCACCGGCGAGTACAGCTGGGCTTCCTCGAACATGGCTCGATGTCACCACTCGGGGCTCATCGTTGCAACAGCAGGCAGTCCGAGTGGTCAGAATGCGCAAGATGCACGACGAACTGGACGCACAGCTGGTCAAAGTGCTCAACGAACAGCCGCGCGTCGGCCTGCTGGAGGTCGCTCGGCGGCTGGGCGTGGCCCGCGGCACGGTCAGCGCCCGGCTGGACAAGCTCCTGCGCCGCGGGGTGATCACGGGCTTCGGTCCCGAGATCGAGCCCGCCGCGCTCGGCTTCCCCATCCTCGCCTTCGTCGAGCTCGACATCGTCCAGGGCCGCCTCGACGAGGCCGTCGAGCGGCTGCGCGGCGTCCCGGAGGTCCTCGAGGCCCATGCGACCAGCGGCGACCGCGACCTGCTGTGCCGCGTCGTCGCCAAGGACCCCGAGCACCTGCAGGAGATCATCAACGCGATGGTGCGCAGCGAAGCGGTCCGGCGCTCGACCAGCCACATCGCGCTGTCGCACCAGATCCCGCTGCGGACGCAGCCGCTGCTCGACAAGTACGCGTCGGAGCGCTAGCGCTTCGGCCCGATGAACTCATCTAGCGCCGCGACCGCCTCGCGCCGCGCGACGGAGATGTTTCGGGCGTTCATTCGCCGCCACGCGATACCCAGCGCATCGCAGCTCGCGCAGAACAGCGCGCGGATGTCGGCAGAGACGTTGCTGAAGTTGTACCGCGAGTATTCGTAGGACTTGTTGCCGTGCCACACCCGGTTGATGTGCCGACAGCCGTCGCTGTGGATCAGGCCACGCAGGAACTCCTGATGGTGCACGTCGACGATGCGCTGCTGCCAGTGGGCGAGATGGATCGGGCGGTCGTGCTTGCGACCCGGGCCGTGCTGAGGGAAGAGGCACGGCCAGTGATTCGAGTACATGGAAACGCGCACCAGCGCCGACGTTGGATGGAGGTCTCGACTTGCCTTCTTATCTCGGAAGACGGCCTCCATCGCTTCGGCAACCTCATTGAGTATCTCTGGGTATCGGCTGTCGAGATAGATCGTGAGTCGCCACGTCCGGGCGTGACGCACGAGGTGGCCGTCACCGAGATAAGCACCAAGGAGATACGCATATCTCGCCAGGTCGAGCCCCGCGGAATCCTTACTTTCGCGGCGACATATGGCGCAAGCCCGGCCCGGGGCGGGATCGCGGAAACTGTCGCGCCGCCACATTCGGACGGTCGTTCGCGGGATACCGGTCGCGCGCGCGACTTCGCTGTCGTCCAGGCCATTCGCGACGAGTTCCCTGGCCTTTTCCCTCTCCTGATGCGCCCGCATCGAGTACCCGGGGCGGGACTCGAACCCGCACGGCCCGAAGGCCAATGGATTTTGAATCCATCGCGTCTGACCAAATTTCGCCACCCGGGCTAAGGGTCAAATTCTATGCCCGCGAACGGACGTTCGTCAGGCGCGAGCGGCGACGACGTCAGCGTTGCTGCTGCCGTCGGCGTAGCGCTCGACCTCGACGTTCCAGGCCTGCTGGAAGCCGCGCATGGCGAAGGCGATGAGGAGGATCTGGACCGGCACGATGATCGCCGTGACCAGGCCGAGGACCTCGGACGCGAGCGCGGGGTCCTCGAAGCCCGTCTTGTCGCGGTCGAACCACGCGGGTGTGGCCACGGCGGCGAAGATGGCCATGATGATCGCGAGCGCCGCGATCACCGGAAGCACGCCGCGATTCCAGCGCATGACGTAGAAGGCCATCAGCAGGTAGACGACGATGTAGAAGATCTGCATCGCCTGCGCGCCGACGAGCGCGCTCCAGCCGCCGACCGTCACGACGAGGAACAGGGCGACGCTGACCAGCAGCAGGAGGACCACCACGGCGCGCGTCGCCTTCGACGCAGCCTTGTGCCGGTTCGGGTGCTCGATCTCGTAGGTCTGGGCCACCGTCCGCGGACCTTACAATCGCGGGCGTCGGCGTGCATCACTTCTTTCAAATGCGGGCGTGGTGGAACTGGCAGACACGCCGGCTTTAGGTGCCGGTGGCGCAAGCCGTGGGGGTTCGAATCCCTCCGCCCGCACTGACCCCTGTTTGTCCGTAAAGACACAAGGACGGTTTGACGTGGTGTCAAGGGGGCAGGACGGCCCCAATGCGCGTTGGCTTGGTTCTTGGTGGCGGCGGTCTCGTGGGGGCCTCATGGCTCATCGGGGCCCTTGAGGCGCTGGAGTCCGAGACGGGCTGGTCGCCGGCGGAGGCCGAGCTGATCTACGGGACGTCCGCGGGCTCGGTCATCGGCGCGATGACCGCGCACGGCATCCCGCCGGCGTTCATGGCCGCCTACTCGAGCGGCAAGGCGCTCGACGAGATGGCCGAGACCGAGGAGCGCGGCGACCTGCTCGCCGAGAAGTTCTCCGACGTGCTCGAGGGCGCTGCCGACATCGCCGCCCGGGCGACGGGTGCGGAGTTCCGGCTGCATCGCGGGCTGCCTTCGGTGGGACCGGGCTCGTGGCGGCTGGCCATGGGCACGCTGCTGCATCCGACCCGTCATGCGCCCACGGCCCTGCTCGGCGGCTGGCTGCCGCGCGGCTTCATCTCGACGCAGCCGATCAGCGAGCTCGTCGAGGGCTTCGTCGGCGAGTGGCCCGACCATCCCGGCTTCCGCCCGGTGGCGGCCGACTACCGCACCGGCAAGCGCGTGGTCTTCGGCACGAAGGGGGCTCCGGCGGCCACCGCCGGCCAGGCCGTCGCGGCCTCCTGCGCCATCCCCGCCTTCTACCACCCGGTCAAGATCGGGTCGTCGCGCTACGTCGACGGCGGGATCTGCTCGCCGTCGAACCTCGACCTGGTCCGCGACGAGCAGTTCGACCTCGTCATCTGCCTGAACCCGACGTCGTCGCTGGCGAGCGTTCCGATCCGCACGCCGGGCGACGCGGTCGGTGCGCTGATGCGCCGCGAGTCGGGCAAGCGCCTCGGTCACGAGGCGCGCAAGGTGCGCGAGAGCGGCACCGAGGTCCTCCTTCTCCAGCCGACCAAGCGGGACCTCCAGGCCATGGGCCCGAACCTCATGTCACGCGCGCGCCGCGTCGCGGTGGCCGAGACGGCCGTGCGGACCACGGCACTCGAGCTGCGCAAGCTGCGCAACCGCGACGTCACGCTGCCGGGCCGCAAGCGCCGGGCGGCGCGCAAGGTCGCGGCCGTCCGCCGCGCCGCCTAGCGGCCGCACCCTCCCTGGCTAGACTGGCCGGGCTTCCCGGGGGAGTGAGTTAACGGCTATGCGCGCGGTCTCCAAAACCGTGAATCCGGGTTCGAATCCCGGCTCCCCCGCTTTTCCGCCTGCGCCCGTCGGGTAGCTCCACGGGCATGGCAGCGATCGTCAGCGGCTCGGACTCGGGGATCGGCAAGGCGGCGGCGGTGGCGCTCGCCCGCGCCGGCCACGACGTCGGCGTCACCTACAGCCGCGACGAGGACGGTGCGCGCGACACCGCGAGTGAGGTGCAGGCGCTCGGCCGCCGCGCCGAGGTCCGCCACCTCGACCTGACCAAGACCGATGCCGTTCAGGCGACCGTCGACGAGCTCGCCAACGCTCTCGGCGGCCTCGACGTGCTCGACAACAACGCGGGCAGCGGCGCCGACACCCCGTTTCTCGAGGTCGGACTCGACGAGCTGCGCGACGTGCTCGAGGTCAACCTGATCGGCGCGTTCCTCGCTGCCCAGGCGGCTGCGCGGCGGATGGTCGCCGACGGGGTGCGGGGAAGGATCATCAACGTCACCTCGGTCCACGAGCACGCGCCGCTCGAGGGCTCGACGCCGTACGTGATCTCCAAGCACGGGCTCGGCGGCCTGACCAAGAACATGGCGCTCGAACTGGCCGAGCACGGCATCACCGTCAACTCCGTGGCGCCGGGGGAGATCGCCACGCCCATGACGGGGCAGGAGGACTCCGACCCACATGGGGAGGACAGGCCCGGGATCCCGGCCGGTCGCCCCGGCGACGCGCGCGAGGTCGGCGCGCTGATCGCCTTCCTCGCCTCGCCGGAGGCGTCCTACATCACCGGCACCAGCCAGGTCGTCGACGGCGGGATGCTGCTGATGGGTCCCGCGGCCAACCAGCTCGCGCTGGAGGACTAGGCTCCCGCCGGCCATGGCCGGCCCCTCGGAGATCTTCGCCCCTGACGTCCTGGCGGGACGCGTCGCGGTCGTCACCGGCGGCGGGACCAACCTCGGCCGCGCCGCGGCTGCCGAGCTCGCCGCCTGCGGAGCCCATGTCGTCATCGCCGGCCGGCGGCGGGAGGTCCTCGACGAGGCCGCCGCGGGGATCGGCGAACGCTGCTCGACGGTTTCCGGCGACATCCGCGAGACCGAGCAGGCAGCGGCGATCGTCGACGCCGCCCTCGAACGCCATGGCCGGCTGGACCTGCTCGTCAACAACGCCGGCGGCCAGTACTTCGTGCCGGCCGAGGCGATCACCGCCAAGGGGTGGCGCGCGGTCCAGCGGCTCAACGTGGGGGGCACCACCACGATGACCGAGGCGGCTGTCGACCGCGCCTTCCTCCCGGCCGGTGGCGGGACCGTCGTCAACATCACCGTCTCGCCCCACCACGGCATGCCCGCTATGGCGCACACCGGCGCGGCGCGCGCCGCCGTCGAGGCGCTGACCCGCGACTGGGCGTCGCGGCGGCCCGAGCTCGCGTTCGTCGCCGCCGCCATCGGCCGCTTCGACACCGAGTCCCTGCGCAAGTACCCCGAGCCCGTCTACCGCGGAGCCGCGCGCTCCGTCCCGCTCCAGAGGCTGGGCACGATGCAGGAGTTCGCCTGGCTGATCGCCCTGCTGGCCACGCCCCTCGGTCGCTCCCTGAGCGGCAGCACGGTCACGCTCGACGGCGCCGCCGACAACTGGTTCGGCCCCTGGCCGCCGCCGAACCTGATCGGCGACGAAGGGGACGTGCCGACGGAGGAGCGCCGGGCGACGAGCTAGAATTTCGCCTCTACGCGGGCGAGGTGTTACTGGCTGCACACGACCCTTCCAAGGTTGGAGAACGGGTTCGAGTCCCGTCGCCCGCTTCCTCGAGCTGCTCCATCAGGAGCCATCCGCACTCCCTCAGAGATCGCGAATCGGGTCCGGATGGAACTGGCGGTAGCCTGTGGCCCGTCACGGGGAGTGGCGCAGTCTGGTAGCGCACCCGGCTGGGGGCCGGGCGGTCGCAGGTTCAAATCCTGTCTCCCCGACTACACGAAAGGCCCGCTTTGGCGGGCCTTTCTTCGTTCCGGCGGCCTTCCGGTGACCCTTGAAATCGGCCGCGTGGTACCAAATTGGTACCACTTTTATTTTCGGGCAGCACGAATTTCCCCCGCCCCCGGGGGTGCCGCTGAGACGAGAATGAGTGAGCCTGCCGGGTCGCTAGGACTCGTCAGGCAGCGTGCGCTGACGCCGGCGCTCGGTCACAAGCCACTGAGCGGCCTGGAGGACGAGCGTGAGCGCGCGCAGCACAAGGTCAACCGTTTCCACAACGGTTCTCCTCTGCCGGCGTTACGGGACGCCGAGGCGTCCCCTGAACGGGCGAAGCCGCCCAGCGGAGGCGGCTTCTATGGACTCAAGGGCGTATGTCGGGCTACAGCGCACCCGGAGCCCGTGTGGGGGCCTACGGCTCGGCTGAAGGCAAACGAGGACGCAGAAGTCCCGTTGGAAGTGTTGCACCCGAGGTGGCTAGCACCCAAGAGTTGCTCCGAGAAAAGAGCGCACAACTCCCACCAACTGTCCACACTTTTTCAACCGTGCCGGACGGACCGCCACTGTCCCGCCCGCGCCGCTGCCTCCGCGTGCGCCGCCTGGTCCGGGTGCCCGTAGAGGTCGATCGTCGTCTGGATGTCCGCGTGCCCGAGCTGTTCCTTGACGAAGTAGATGGACTCGCCGTGGCCCAGCCAGAGGGCGGCGGCGGTGTGACGGAGGTCGTGCAGGCGCAGGTCGGGGTTCAGCGCGGCGTCGCGGACGGCATGGAAGTGGCCGCGGTTGCGCACGTTGTCGTGGTCGCGGTAGTCGCCGGTCTCCGAGACGAAGACGAGCTTGCCGAGGGTGCCGGCCTCGCGGCGGGCGTCGCGCTCGCGGCGTAGGAGGTCCATCACGTACGGTGCGACGAAGACCGTGCGCGGGCGGTCGCCCTTAGGGCCGCCCAGGGCCTTGGCGATCTTGCTGCCCCGGCGCTTCTTAAGCGCTCGTTCGATCCGGATCGAGTTGGTGTCCCAGCTGAGGTCACGCCACTCGAGAGCGAGCGCCTCGCCGATGCGCGCGCCGGTGCCGAGCAGGACCTCGGCGAGCAGCTGATAGCTCTCGGAGCACGAGTCGAGGTAGCGGTTGGCCTCCTCGCGCGACATGAACAGCATCGCCGGCTGCTCGTAAGGAAGCTCGAGCGGGTCGTCGCGGTCGGTGCTCAACGCCGGGTTCGCCGGCAGCCGTCCTTGTCGGACCGCGAGGCTGAGGATCTGCCGGAGTGGGATCAGCGAGTCGTTGATCGTCTTGCGGCTCAGCCGGCCCTCGCGGTCGAGGCGGGCCAGGTAGAGCTCGATCTTCTCTCGCGTGATGTGCTGGAGCTTCAGGGTTCCGAAGGCCGGGACGAGTCGCAGTCGCAGGTGGGTCTCGTAGTCGTTGTAGGTCGACGGCTCGATCCGCGGGCGCTTGCGCTCCAGCCAGGCATAGGCCGCGTCCTCGAAGGCGTCGCGGTTGACCGACTTCAGCGCGCCGCTCGACGCGCCACTGAGCGCTTTGGCGAGTTCGCGCTCGGCCTCTCGCCGCCCTCCGGGCACGACGCGCTTGACCTGCGTGCCGTCGGCGGTGCGGTACTTGATGACGAAGGCGGTCGACCCGTCTGCCCGTGCGCGGCTGATGATGGTGCCTCGCGCCATCAGCCTCGCCTAGCGCCGGAACCTCGCGGCGCGGTCGAGGATCTGTCCCGACGTCCTGCCCGGCGCCCAGGCGGCACGGGCCTCTTCGATCCACGTCGCGATGTCTCCGGGCACGAAGCGCAACGGACCGTCCGGGCCGCCGAGCCTGACGCAGGGAATGCGCCCTGACTGCGCGGCTGCGTACAGCCACGATCTCGACACGCCGAGCATGCGGCAGACCTGTGCGGGCCGGAGCAGATCGCCAGGCAGGTCATCCATTGCTCTCTACGTCGCGCGAGGCGCGAACCACCCCCCGGTGGGTTGCTAGTGCACACGGCCTCAGTAGCGAGGACGGCGGGCGATCCATCCCCTGTTGATGCGCCAACGTCGGACCTGTTATCAACGACCGATGCGGACGCTCATTCGTCTGACCGACGGACGCGAACTCGAGGTCGACCGGGAGTGCCACGACCTGCTCGACGACGTGACGCGTGCGCTCCGCGGCGAATCGGTCGAGTACCGGGGCCGCGTCATCGCGGTGGGGCACATCGTTGTCGAGGTCGGTGGGCGCGAGGAGCTGCTGAGCGTCTCGCAGATCTACTCACTGGTCGATGACGACGGCAAGGACGAAACGGTTCAGCTCGAAGTCCCACCGCTGGATCGCTCGAGGCCGATCTACTACGGCCGTATGTAGCGGTTGCATGACCCGGCTCGGGTCCTATACGATACGTGCCGTGTCGTTCACAATCTCGGACCGATCCATGGCGCGCTGGCGACGATTGCTCGTCGCGCAGGGCGTGCACCTGAGCTGGCTCGGTCTGTGCGTGCCGCCGGCGAGTGCCGAGGACTAGTTGCTGCCTCCGCTCCGGTTGAGCCGCAAATAATCCACGACGCCTCGGGGCGCTCGTCATGCCCGCTGGGCCACATCGCCGACCAGGACGGGACCCCGAACGTGAGCACGATGACCGCCCAGCCCCAGATCGATCCCAGGCCCGATCTCGCCGACCCTCCGCTGTTTCGCCTGCTGATCTCGTGTCCTGACAAACCGGGCATCGTGTCCGCTGTCGCGCGGTTCCTCTTCGAGGCCGGCGCGAACATCGCTCGCTCGGACCAGTACTCCACGGATCCGCAGGGCGGCACGTTCTTCCTGAGGATGGAGTTCACCCTCCCCGACGAACAGCGTGGAGGTCTTGCCGAGCGCTTCGGGCTGGCGGTAGCCGAGCCTTTCGGAATGACGTGGCGTCTCTGGGACTCCGCACGGCGCAAGCGCGTCGCGGTGCTCGTCTCGCGATACGACCACTGCCTGCAGGACCTGCTCTTCCGGTGGCGCCGCGACGAGCTCGACGCCGAGATCGTTCTGGTCGCTTCGAACTGGGACGACCTACGCGAGGACGTGGAAGCGACCGGCCTGCCGTACCACCACTTGCCGGTCGCCCCCGGTGCGAAGCCCGAGGCCGAGCAGGAGCTGCTCGACCTCCTCCAGGGCGAGTGCGACCTGGTGGTGCTGGCGCGATACATGCAGATCCTCTCGGGTGAGTTCCTCGACCGCCTTGGCATCCCGGTCATCAACATCCACCACTCGTTCCTGCCGGCCTTCGCCGGTGCCGGCCCGTACGAGAAGGCCAAGCAGCGCGGCGTGAAACTCATCGGTGCGACGGCGCACTACGTCACGGCCGAGCTCGACGCCGGGCCGATCATCGAGCAGGACGTGGTCCGGGTGACCCACCAGCACTCCGTCTCACAGCTCACACGCCTCGGCGCCGAGATCGAGCGCACCGTCCTCGCTCGCGCGGTGCAATGGCACTGCGAGGATCGTGTCGTCCGGCACGGGAACACGACCGTCGTCTTCTAGCGAGGATCGTCTTGTCAGAAGCGACCGAGGTCTGGCCCGCGGCCTGGTATCCGGATCCGTGGGAACTCCATGAGCAGCGCTTCTGGAATGGGGAGGACTGGACGAGCTACATCGCCGACCGCGGGACCGCTCGTCGCGAGGTCCCCAACCAGGACGTGGCCGAGGCGGAGACCATGGTGGTCAGGCCGACGGGGCGTTGAGCGGGGGCGGGCCTGCTGTAATGGCCCGGCGGGCCGGCACATCCCATGACTTGACAGCATGTGATACGGTCCGTTTCGTACTGCAAGGAGGAAAGATGCCGCACCGCCCGCTGTCCGTTCTGTCCCACGTCGAGCTGATGACCCCCAAGCTCGAGGAATCTGTCGCCTTCGCGCGCGACATCCTCGGGTTGTTCGTCGTCAAGGAGGACGAAGGATCGGTCTACCTGCGCTGCTGGGGCGATTACTACGCCTACAGCCTCGTGCTTACCGAAGGGACGGAGCCGGCGCTGGGTCACGCGGCCTGGCGCTCGTGGAACGCCGAGCAGCTCGAGGTTGCCGTCGCCTCGGTCGAAGCGACCGGCATCACGGGGGAGTGGATCGAGTCCTCCTTCGGTCACGGCCGTGCCTACCGGTTCACCGGGCCGGCGGGCCACCCGACCGAGCTCTTCTGGGAGGTCGATCTAGCGGTGGCGCCCCCGGGGGAGGAGTCCGATTACCCGGAGCGCCCACAACGCACCGGTGGCCACGGCATCGGCGTGAGGATCCTGGACCACATGACGGTGACCGCTCCCGACGTCAAGGCCGCGCTGGAGTGGCATCGTGACGCGCTGGACTTCCGGATCATGGGTGCGGTCGCGTCATGGATCCCGGGCCAGCCGGAGTGGTTCTTCGGGTTGGCGACGCAAAACGAGAAGTCGCACGATTTCGGTTTCATTCACGACTTCGACGGGATCCCGGGCCGGCTGCACCACCTCGCCTTCTGGGTTCCGACCAACCATGAGGTCACCGAAGGCGCCCGGTTCATCATCGAGCGCGGCCACGCGGTCGACTACGGCCCCGGTGAGCACGGCATGGGCGAGCAGAACTACCTGTACTTCCGCGACCCGGCCGGCCTGCGCTACGAGCTGAACTCCGGCGGCTACCGCAACTACGTCCCCGACTGGGACGCACCCGTGTGGCAGGCCCCCCAAGGGTCGAACAACACCTACCACACCGAGATCGGGCTTCCCGCGGTGCACATGGTGGCCATCCCGCCCGGCGTGGTGGGCGAGGTCGGCGAAGAGAAGATCGACGGTCCCATGGCCAAGGCCTAGGGCCAGCTGCGCCGGCGTCCGATGGCATGGGCCCGGTTTCGGCTTGACAGCAACTGATACGATCCGTTGCGTATGAGAGGACATCTCGCTGCCATGACTTTCCGAGCCTTCAGCCACCATCGTGAGGGGCTCGCCGCGCTGCTCGCCGCTTCGGCCCTTCTGGGCCTCGCGGCCTGCGGAGGCGGTTCTGGCAGCAGCGGTCCGTCGGGCACCAAGGTCTCTCTCGAGGAGCCGAAGTCCGGCTGCGGCAGCGTGCCCGTGCCGGCGGTCCAGGACCCCGACGGCGTGGTGGCGCAGCTGCCCGCCGAGCAGAAGGCGGCCTACGAGGGCTACGCCTACCCGGTCCACAAGAGCATGTGGAGCGACTGGAAGCCCGACGACGCTGGCCCGTACGACGTCGGCGTCGTCTGGGGCCCCTCGACAGCCGGCTTCCAGGTCGACATGGGCGAGGCGGTCGTAGACCGGCTCAAGAGCAGCCCGCTCATCGGCGATGTCGACTTCCGCTCGATGGGGGCCGACGTCAACATCCCGGTGGCCCTCTCGAACTTCAACGCCTTCATCGCCAAGGGCGTCGACCTGATCATCGCCGAGCCTTTGCTCGGCCCGAGCTTCGTCCCCGTGGTGAAGAAGGCGGCCGCCGAGGGGATCCCCGTGGTGACCGTGCAGACGGCGGTCGACACGCCGGAGGCCGTCAACGTCTCACCGAACCTGACGCTGGCCTACGCCCAGAGCACGGCCCGCCTGCTGCGCATCATCGGAGGCAAGGGCAACGTGATGGCGGTGCGCGGCATTCCGGGCTCGCCGCCAGACACCGAAGCCGCGGCTGCGTGGAAGACCGTCCTGGACGAGTGTCCCAACGTCAAGCAGGTCGGCGAGGCCTACGGCAACTTCATCGACGTCAACGCGAAGTCCGAGACGCTGAAGTTCCTCGCGACGCACCCACAGAAGATCGACGGTGTCATCCAGTCGGGAACCATGACCGGCGGGATCATGGGCGCCTTCCAGCAGTCCGGGCGCCCCATGCCGGTCGTCGACGACGTCGGGCCCATGAAGGCGAGCACGGGCTACTGGCTCAACAACAAGGGCAGCTACAACGGCGTGGGCATGGCCTTCGGTCCGCGCGCCATGGGCAGCGCTGGGGCCAGCGTGGCTCTGCGGATGCTCGAGGGCCAGGGCCCGAAGCTGTCGAACATCATCGCCCGCATGACGATCCTGACCGAGGAGAACCTCGGCGACTGGGGCGACAAGGCGTCGTCCCTCACCACCCCGGGCCAGCCCGAGGGCCCCGCGGACACCTTCTTCACCGAGGACTACATCGACGCATTCTTTGCCCGTCCGGCGACGCCCAAGGGCAGTTGACCACCACACCCATCACCCAGGAGGAGCAGTGAATTCCATGTCCCGCAGTCTGGTCGCCGTCCTGGCCACCACCTTTCTTGCCGCGGCGCTCGTCGTTCCGGGCGCAGCGTCTGCCAAGACGGTCACTTTCAAGATGACCGAGAACAACACGAAGCCCGCCACGCCGCCGGATTACGTGGTTGAGGAGAAGACGTGCAAGGTCAGCGGCACACTCGGCAGCGGCAGGTGTCACTCCAAGACGACGCCGCCGAAGACCGTCGGTGGCTGGAAGCTCAAGGGTGGAACGATCAAGTACACGTTCACGACCACCCTCTCGGGCACCGTCGCCTCCGGTAAGGGCAAGATCACCGGCGGCACCGGCAAGTTCGCCGGAGCCAGGGGCACCTTCACGGTGCGCGGTGACATCCTCGGCAAGTTCCCGTTTGTCATGAAGGGCACCGCGAAGTACTAGCGGTGTCGGGAGGGCCCGGCCGTCGCGCGAGAAGCTCTCGCCGGCGGCCGGGCCCTCTGTCGTTCTCAAGCCGTTGAGAAAGGGAGAACCGTGCCGAGCACCATCAGGGCCGACCACATCGGCAGCCTGCAGCGCCCCGGAGAACTGCTCGACGAGGTGCACCGCATCTACGAGGCCGGACACACGGCGATGCTCGAGGCGGAGCGTGGCAAGGACCTCACGCATCTGCGCGAGTTGGAGGACGAGGCGATCACCAAGGTCGTCGCGCGACAGGAGGCACTCGGCCTGCAGCTCGTCACCGACGGCGAGTTCCGCCGGCTCATGTACTTCAACTCCTTCTTCGACGCTGTCGACGGGCTCGCGCCGAGCCAGACCAAACTGCAGTTCCGCGGCGACGACGGCAGCGTCGTCGAGCACGAGGGCCCGGTCGCCATCGTCGGCCGCGTGTCCAAGCGAGACAGCCCGGCCGCACGAGAGGCGAAGTTCGTCCGCGGCCTCACCGATCGCCTGGTCAAAGTGACGTTCCCGACTGCATCCTTCGTCGTCGCCCAGGCCGCGCTCGGCCCGGCCGTCGCGGCCTACGGCTCGACTGAGGAGGCGGCCGAGCACCTCGTCGGCGTGCTCCGCGAACTCGTCGACGACGCTGTCGCGGCCGGTGCGACCTACGTCCAGTTCGACGTCTCCGGATACATGATGCTGTCGTCCTCGCCGCTGGGGCAGCTCGTCCGGTCGCGCGGCATCGACCTCGACGCCCTGCTCGAGCACATGCTCGAGGCGGATCGCCGCGTCGTCGCCGGCCTGCCCGATCACGTCACCACCTGCATGCACCAGTGCCGGGGCAACTACGCCTCGCGTTACCTGGCCGACCATGACGGGCTCGCCGAGCTGGGGGAGACGTTCTTCTCGCTGCCCTACGACCGCTTCACGCTCGAGTGGGACGGTCACGTCGAGCGATCGGCCGGCGACTACGCGGCACTCGAACGAGTGCCGCGAGGTGGTCCGACGGTGGTGCTCGGCGTGGTCAGCACGCGGCACTCCGAGATCGAGTCATCCGACACCATCGCGGCCACGGTGGAGCGCGCCTCGCGGCACGTGCCACTTGAGCAGCTGGCGATCTCGCCGCAGTGCGGGTTCTCCTCGGCGCTGACCACCGGAGACGACGACCGGCCTGACGGCAACCTCCTGGCAGAGGACGTGCAGTGGCGCAAGCTGGAGTTGCTCGCGACCACTGCAGCGAAGATCTGGGGCTAGCCCGGCACCCGCTCGGTCAGGTGTGTCGTCCAGCGGGCGACGACATCGCCCAGTGCGGCGGCGTCCTGCGCCGTGCCGAGCACGTAGCGATCCGGGCGGACCACGAGGGCTCCCTGTGCCTCGTGCCGCGCAAGGAGATCCGTCGCGAGCTCGCTGCCCGCGTCGAGCACATGGAACCAGCGTTCGTCGGACAGCGCCTGCCGCGTGGCGGCATCCAGATCGGCTTCGACCTCGGCGGTCATCGCGACGAGGAACCGCCAGCCCGTCTGGTCGTCCAGCCGCGTGCCGTCGTCCAGTACGGCCTGCTCGGACAAGCTGCCCGCCGGAGGCGGCACGTCGCCGTGCAGGCCCGGCCCAAGCGGGGGCGCGTCGTTGCGGTAAGGCATCGGATTGGCCAGCATGTGCGCGTCGCGGCCGGCCGCGACCTGGGGATCGGTCGTGTTGATGACGTTCGACAGCTCGGTGGCGATCTCGATCCAGGTGCGCGCGTGGACGCGGCGCTCGCTCTCGTAGGTGTCGAGGAGCGCGTCGTCGGCTTCGCCCCGCAGGACCGCCGCCAGCTTCCACGACAGGTTGATGGTGTCGCGCACCCCGGAGCACAGTCCCTGGGCTCGTAGCGGCGGCTGCATGTGCGCCGCGTCGCCGGCCAGGAAGATCCGGCCGGCCCGCCAGCGCTCGGCGAGCAGCGAGAGGAAGGTGTAGATCGCGGACCGCTCGATGGTCACCTGATCAGGCCCGGCAAAACGCTCGATCAGCTCATAGGCGCCCTCAGGCGACGTGATGGCCGCCCGGTCGTCGTCGGGCAGCACCATGAACTCCCAGCGCACCCGTGTGTCGTTCATGGGGATGAACAGATGCGGCCGGCTCGGCCAGCAGTAGCCCGTCAGCGCCTCGGTGAGCTCGAGCTCCTGGTTCTTGAGGGCGTCTACGACCATCCAGTCCTGGGCCGGCCCGAGGGTCTCGAACTTGATACCCAGGCTCTTGCGTACGAACGACCCGCCGCCGTCACAGCCGACGGCGTATGCGGCGGTGATGGACCGTGTCGAGCCGGATTCGAGATCGCGGACCGACAGCGTCACGCCGGAGTCGTCCTGCTCGATTGCCTCGACCTCGTGGCCGTCGAGCAGCTCGACACCTGCCAGATCGCCCATGGTCCTGCGCAGGAGCGATTCCACGTCGGGCTGATGGAACATGTGGGTGTCGCCCCAGCCCTGCACACCCGTGGAGTCGTAGGGGATCTCCCAGTCGATCAGGGCCTCGCCCTTGTCGCTCTCGTAGCGAAAGCCTCGCATCGGGGTGGAGACCTCGGCGATGCCCTCGGCGAGACCCAGCGTCTGGTACATGCGCAGGATCTCGCCGTCGAAGCAGACCGCTCGGGGGAGGTGGTAGATCGAGCGCTCGCGCTCGATCGCCACGACGCGAACGCCCTGCTGACCCAACGCAATCGCGAGGGTTGCGCCGACCGGGCCGCACCCGACGATCGCCACATCAACGTCGTGATCCATCTCTCCTCCAGACAAGGTCAACAAACGCAACGGATCGTATCGATAGCGCCGACGGTTGTCCACCCATCCGGGCGGCCTCGCGGACTGCTTTCAGACGGACTCTGCCAGGACCCGAGGGGTTTCAGCTCCCGTGAGGATCCGCAGGGCCCCCTCGGCCAGGGCGCTCAGCTCGTCCTCGCCGGGGTGGACATGCACCGAAGCGATCCACGCGATGCGGTCGGTGATGGCTTCGACCAGGGCCGTGGCGTGGGCCATGCCGCCGGTCAGCAGGATCGCGTCGACCTGACCGCGCAGGGGCGCGGCAGCTGCGGCGATCTCCCGCGTGACCTGATGGACGAGCGCGTCGATCGCCAGCCGAGCCTGGGCATCGCCGGCCGCGGCGCGCTCGAGCGCCTCGGCGACGTCTCTCGTCCCGAGGTAGGCGAGCAGGCCGCCCTCCTTGAAGAGCATGGTCTCAACCGCCGCGCGGTCCAGTTGCCCGCTGAAGCACAGGTCGACGAGCTGCATGGCGGGCACGCCGCCCGCGCGCTCTGGCGAGAAGGCTCCCTCCTCGCGCGAATTCGTCACGTCGATCATCCGGCCGTCTTCGTGCGACGAGATCGAGATGCCGCTGCCTAGGTGGGCGACGATGAGACGCAGATCCTCGTACTGGCTCCCGCATGCGCGTGCATGGCGCTTGGCCACGGCCTTGGCGTTGAGGGCGTGGGAGAGGCAGACGCGCGGAAGCAGGGGGTGCCCGGAGAGCCGTACGTGCTCGGGCCACTCATCGACGCTGACGGGATCGACGACGAACGCGTCGACTCCGGCCTCTCGTGCGATGTCGGACGCGATGACGGCGCCGAGGTTCGAGGCGTGCTCCCCGCGTTCATGGCGATCCAGGAGCTCGATCATCCGGGCACCGACGCGGTAGGTTCCGCTGGCGAGCGGCGGAAGCAGGCCGCCGCGCCCGACCGTTGCGCCCAACTCGGCGAGCGACACGCCGCTCGAGGCCAGCCATTCGCGCACGGCAACCGAGCGCATCGGCTGCTGCTCGAGTATGGGACGGCCCCGGAACGGCTCGAGGTCGGTCGCCTCGTGGCGGATGGTGGCGCTGGCGCGTTCCGTAGTCCCGTCGAACAGGCCGATCTTTGTGGAGCTCGAGCCGGGGTTGATCGCCAGGATCAGCGGCTCAGCCACACGCGATCACCCCAAGAGCGATGGACGTGAGCTTGTCTTCAGTGCTCTCCACCCGTGAGGGGATGAGCACCGGGACCTTGGCGCCCACGATGACGTGACCGCATGCCCCGCCGCGCAGGAACCGGAAGGCCTTGCCGAGGAGGTTGCCGGCCTCGATGGATGGCGCAACCAGGCAGTCGGCGTGGCCGGCCACGGGGGACTCGATGCCCTTGGCCTGCGCCGCCGAGGGCAGCAGCGCGTTGTCGAGGGCGAGCGGTCCGAAGACCTCGCACTCCCCAAGCTCGCCGCGGGCCGCCTCCTGGGTCAGCGCCTGGGCGTCGAGCGTCGACGGCATCGACTGAGTCACCACCTCCGTGGCGCTCATCACGGCGATCCGCGGGCGGGTGAAGCCAAGGCGGTGGAACACCTCGACAGCGTTGAGCACGATCTCCCGCTTGGCCGCGAGTGTGGGGGCGATGGCCACCCCGCCATCGGTCACGCCGATCAGACGCGGGTGCCCGTGCAGGTGGTCCTCGCAGACCAGGACGTCGGAGAGCACGCGACCCGTGCGCAGCCCCGCGCCGGGGGCGAGAACGGCCCGCAGCAGCTCGTCGGTGCGCAGAGCGCCCTTGAGCAGGATCTCCACGGCGCCGGTTCCGGCGTCGCGAGCGGCGAGCGCCGCTGCTTCCTCGCCGCTGGCCGCGGGAACCACGGTGCAGCGATCCAGCAGGCCCGCTGGTGCCTTGGCCGCGAGCCGCACGGGATCGCCGTAGAGCGTGGGCTGTGCGATCCCCGCGTCGAGTGCCGCGGCCGCGGCCTCCAGGGCCACGGCGTCCTCGGCGGCCACGACTCCCAGCCGCGCGGTCGGACGCCCCTGCGCGAGCGCGCGAAGCCCGGCCAGGTCCTCAGGTGGAGAACTCATCGCCGTCTGCTCCGCTGCCCGGCGCGGCGTTGACGGGCTCCTCCTCGGCGACGACGGGCACGGGGATCGCGCCTTGTGCGCGCCCGCGGGTGCCCAGGATGTCGCGTGCCTCGTCGGGGGTCGCCGGGCGCAGCTGGAGCTCGCGGGCGATGCGGGCGGCCCGCTCGACGAGCTGGGCGTTGTCGCGGGCCATCTCGTCGCGGCTGAAGCGGACGTTGTCCTCCAAGCCGACGCGGATGTTGAGTCCCATCGCCAGGCCCATCGTGGTGAGCGGCAGCTGCGAGCGCCCGATCCCGATCACGCTGCAGTTGGCGCCGGCGGGCAGGCGTTCGACCATGTGTGTGAGGTTCTGCCAGGTGCCGCGGGCGCCGCCCTGACCCGGGGCGTTGAGCACGAGGCCGACGTTGAACGGCGGCTGGAGCAGGCCGCTGTCGACGAGGCGCTCGACCTCCTCCAGCATCGTCGGGTTGTAGACCTCGAGCTCGGGTTTGACCCTGCGGTCGAGCATCTCCTTGGCGAACCACTCGATCTGCGCCCGTGGGTTGTCGAGCATCAGCGCGCGTCCGTCGCGCGTGAAGAACAGCACGAAGCCCATGTTCAGCGAGCACATCTCCGGGCTGATCAGCGCCGTGCTCAGGCGCTCTTCGTAGGTCTGGGTCAGCCCACCGCCGGTGGTGAGCTGCACGATCGCGTCGGTCTGCTCGCACAGCCGCCGGTGGATCTCGCGGTAGATCTCCTTGTCGGTCGTGTTTCGCCCGTCGGGGTCGCGCGCGTGGACGTGCAGTACCGCGGCGCCCGCCTCCCAGGCGCGCACGCCCTGCTCGACGATCTCGTCGGGCTGCTCCGGGAGCGCCGGCGTCGTGGCCTTGTCGTGGTAGCCGCCGGTGAGGGCGCAGGTGATGATCGGCGGCGCGTCAGCGGCCATCGGGCAGCGCATCGATGAGGACGAAGGCCACCCGGCAGGGCTGGTCGCTGCGGTTCGACCAGGCGTGGTTCGTGCCACGCTGGATCAGCACGTCCCCCGCCCGGAGCAGGCACTCGCCGACATCCATCATCGCCCAGACCTCGCCTTCGAGCACGATCGCGTAGTCGAGGGTGTCGGTGCGGTGAAACCAGAAGTGCCGCTGGTCGCCGTTGCCGTTGCCGGCGGCGTGAGCGTCGGCGGCATTGATCTCCTGGAACATCCGCTCGATGTCGATCCCGTCGTAGCGCGTGTCCGGCGGGAAGTCGGCGATCCGGAAGATCGTTCCGCCGGGGGCCGGCGAGATCGGCGGGACCACCCCGGCCGGCGCAGCGTCCGCGTTCCCGGCGTTCGACGCCGGGATGCTCTCGGTCGTCCACAGCACACGGGCGACAAGCTCAGGGACGATCGCCGGCGCGTTGGAGTGTGGCGACGGGCCGTCGCTGACGATGATGGACCGCCCCTCGTCGTCGTGGCCGGTCACCACACGCCGGACAGGGGGGAGGAACACCGGCTCGGTCACCGCTGCCGGGGTGGCGGCGTTGGTCAGAGGTTCGTTCACGACACTGCCGCCTCGGTCTCGAAGGGGTTCTCGCGCGGCTCGGGCCACCACGGATGCTGGTCGGGCTCGGCGGAGAAGCGGTTGCGCAGGACCCCGACGCCGTCGACCTCGAGCTCGACGACGTCGCCCGGTACGAGGTGCCGTCCGAGCTCCAGTGCCGACCCGTTACCCACGGTGCCGGAGCCGATGATGTCGCCCGGCTGGAGGACGTCACCGACAGAGACGTAGGCAAGGAGCTCCTGGGCCGAGTAGATCATGCCCTCGCTCACGCCCGTCGCCCACTCCTCGCCGTTGACGCGCACGCGCATCGTCAGCTGATCGAGCGGCGGCAGCCCCGGGTCACCGATCGTGGTGATCCACGGACCGATCCCGAAGGCGAAGTCCTTGCACTTCTGCGGCCCCATGCCCATGCCCATCTCGCGGGCCTGAATATCGCGGGCGGAGAAGTCGTTGAAGATCGTCAGGCCGAAGAGCAGCTCGCCCGCCTGATCCGGCGTCAGGTTGCGGCCCTCGCCGCCCACCACGAACCCGAGCTCGAGCTCGTAGTCGATCTTCTCGGCGAAGGCTGGGTAGGGGATGACCTCGTCGTGGCCGAACACCGTGCCGGTCGATCCCTTGAAGTACCCGGGCGTGCGGAAGAACTGCGGGTTCGGCGGCCCGACGTTGAGCGCCTCGCCGTACTGCTTCATGTGCAGCGGGAAGGTCAGCGAGTCGCGGATCACGGGCGGATCGAGCGCAGCGATCCACTCGACGTCGGCAATCGGCAGCGACGCGTCTCGCCCAGCAGCCTCGTCCGCGCGCTCGGCGGCGTCGAGGAAGGCGGGACCGGCGGCGATGGCCTGGGACATGCTCTCCGGAAAGAGAGCTGCTGCGATGCGTCGCGCCGCGGCCGATGTCGAGCCGGCGCGGGTCAGCCGCAGCTGCTCCGCGGCGGCGAGATCGACGACGCGATCCTCGTCGGGGTGCGCAGCGACGAGCCTGGCAACCTTGCCGTCGGGGCTGTCCCTATGGATCCGTCCTAGCTTCATTTCCGCGCTCTCTTCATGTAGACGAGTCGTATCGTATCGAATAGAGTCAAGAGGAGTTCAGCGATCCGTTTCGTATCGTTACCTACCTCATGGCTTCCAGAAGTGAAACCAGCCGGGCCGCGATCCTCGAAGCGACGGTGGCGTTGCTGGATGAGACGACGGTTCAGAAGCTCTCCATCGAGGCGATCGCCAAGCGCGCGGGAGTGGGGAAGACCACGATCTACCGCTGGTGGCCGAGCAAGGCCGCCGTCGTGATCGACGCGTTCATGGAGCACCACCTCGTGAAGACGCCGATTGCCGATGACGTGCCGGTGCGAGAGGCGCTGCGCAGCCATCTGCGCTCGCTCATCCGGCAGTACCGCGGCCCGTCTGGTCGTCTCGTCGCCCAGATCATCGCGGAGACCCAGTACGACGAGTCAACACTCGCCGACTTCCGGGGGCGGTTCTGGGACGGCCGGCGAGAGGCGGTCCACGAGTTGCTCGAGCGCGGGGTGAAGTCGGGAGAGGTGCGCAAGGGCATCGACGTCGACCTGGTCGTCGAGATGCTCTATTCGCCCGTCTACCTGCGGCTGCTCTTCGGGCATCGCCCGCTCAACGAGCGGTACGCCGATGATGCGATCGAGCTGGCGTTCAGCGGGGTTGCGTCCTAGCTGCACGAGGGCCCGTCGCTGAGTATCGGCGACTTGACACGGAGTGATACGATCCGTTTCGTATAACTCTTCGGAGTTGGACATGTTGCCCTATGGAGATCTTCGCGCTCGGCCGTTTCGCTGCCCAAGGAGCCCCGTTCACCGGTGTCGTCTCGGGCACCCGCGTCGGGCGGCTGACCGATCTGCTGCCCGGACTCGACGACGCCGGGATTCCGTCGCTCTTTGCCGATTGGGACGCCAACGTCCAAGGCATCGCGTCGGCGATCGAGGCCGGTGCTGAGCTCCCCTGGAACGAGTCCGAGCTCATCCGTCTCGCCCCGCTCGCCCCCCCGCAGCTGTTCGGTGCCGGCATGAACTACCGCAAGCACGTCGTCGACCTGATGGTCGACAAGCAGATGTCCACGCGTGAGGAGGCCGAGGCGGTCATGGATGAGCGTGCCGCGTCTGGAACGCCGTTCGTCTTCCTCGCCACGCCCAGCGCGATCTGCGGGCCCGACGACGACGTCGTCCTGCGGCCGGACAGCGAGGAGAGCGACTGGGAGCTGGAGCTGGGGGCGGTCATCGCGCGGCCGATTCGCAACGTGTCCCGCGAGGAGGCCCTCGAGTGCGTGGCGGGCTGGACGATCGTCAACGACCTCACCGCTCGTAACTTCGTCCCACGTACGGATGCCGGGCCGGTCTCCGTGGACTGGCTGCGTTCGAAGTGCGCTCCGACCTACAAGCCCACCGGCCCGTACCTCGTGCCCGCCGCCTGCGCGCCCGACCCCTCTGAATTCACGATCACGCTCCGGCTCAACGGCGAGACGATGCAGCACGAGTCGACGAAGGACATGATCTTCGACGTCGCCACGCTGATCTCGTACCTCTCCCATGAGGTCGAGCTCCTCGCGGGCGACGTGATCATGACCGGTTCGCCGGCAGGCAACGGGACGCATCACGGACGCTTCCTGCGAGAGGGTGACGTGCTCGAGGGCGAGATCGCCCCGCTGCCGGGCATGCTGCGCAACCGCTGCGTTCAGGGTGTGGCGGCATGAGCCTGCGGGTCATCGAGTTCGTCCCTCCGGCCGTCGAGGCGATCGCTCAGCATCTCGGCAAATTCGACGCGGGCGCACTCGACCTCGAGATCGTGCGCACCCGGTCATCGATCGAGCAGCACGAGCGGATGCTCAGCGACGACTGCGACGTTGCGCTGACCGCCATCGACAACCTGATCAAGTGGAACGCCCAAGGTGCCGACCTCCGGTTGTTCGCCCAGGTCGAACGCACCACAGTCCTGGACCTCGTGGCGGCCGCTGATATCGCGACTGTGGCGGATCTGCGCGGAGCCACGCTGGCGGTCGACGCGGTCGACAGCGGTTTCGCCATCGTGCTGCGCAAGATCCTGGCGGACCACGGCGTCAAGGCCGGCGAGTACGAGCTGCTCTCCGCCGGCGGAATCAACGAGCGCTGCGAGGCCCTCGTCTCGGGCCAGGCGACGGGCGGTCTGCTCGGGCCGCCCTGGAGCACCAAGGCCATCGAAAGCGGGCTCACGCGCCTGACCACGGTCGAGGAGGCGCTGCCCGCGTTCCCCGGGATCGTCGTCGCCGTCCGGGAATCGCGCCACGCCGAGATCGCCAAGGAGCTCGAGCAGTACATCGCAGGGCTTGATGCTGCGGTGCGCTGGGTGGCGGGGGAGGAGCGCTCGGCCGCGATCGACGTCCTCGAGGCCGCCGGCTTCGATCCACACGGCGCGGCCGCGCTGCTCGATGTCGTGCCCGGCGACCTGGAGCCTTCCGCGGAGGGGCTCGACCTCATCTACGCGATGCGCCGCGAGCTCGGGATGCTCCCGGAGGGGGCGCACGGGCCGGCGGACCTGCTTCCGGCCGCCGGGGAGGCCCGGAGATGAGCGCCTCCTCGCAAGCGGCCGAGACGGTCACCCAGGACGGCGACGTCGGGCCTGTCGCTCTGCGCACGACCGGCTTGGCGAAGGCGTTCGGCGCTACGCAGGCGTTGAGCGCCTGCTCATTCGAGCTACGGGCCGGCGAGGTGCACTGCATCGTCGGCGAGAACGGCTCGGGCAAGTCGACCCTGGTCAAGATCCTGGCCGGGGTCCACCGGCCCGACCAGGGTTCGATCGAGCTTGGAGGCGTCGAGAGCGGGGCGCCCGCATCGCCGGCCAAGAGCGCCGCTGCGGGGATCGCGACGGTCTTTCAGGAGGTCCTGGTCGTCGAGCCCAGGTCGGTGCTCGACAACGTCTGGATGGGCACCGACGGCGTCCTGCGCAACCACCTCGGTGCTGACGAGAAGCGCCGCCGCGCGCAGGAAGCCCTCGACGCGCTGCTGGGGTCCGCGCCTCCTCTCGATCTTCCGGTCGAGCAGCTGTCGCTGTCCGAGCGCCAGGCGTGCTGCCTGGCGCGCGCGCTCGTGCGCGATCCGAAGATCCTGATCCTCGACGAAGCGACGTCGGCGCTCGACGTGCAGACGCGCGACCGGCTCTTCACGCTGATCCGCGAGCGGACCGACGGAGGCACCGCGGTCGTCTTCATCTCTCACCGCATGGACGAGATCTCCGAGATCGGCGACCGCTGCACCGTCATGCGGTCGGGGGAGACGGTCGGCACGCTCGATCGCGGGGATGCCACCGCCGGGGAGCTCGTGCGGCTGATGACCGGCGCCGAGCACCTGACCGGCGACGTGGCCGAGCGCCCGCACCGGGATCCCGGCCGGGTCGTGCTGCAGACGCCGAGTCTGACACTGCGCGAGGGCGAGATGGTCGGCCTCGCCGGGCTCGAGGGCCACGGCCAGGACGCCTTCCTGCAGTCGCTGGCCGGAGGCGAGGACGTCGCCTATGTCCCGCGCGAGCGGCGCGCCGAGTCGCTGTTCGAGTCCAAGTCCATCCGCGAGAACTTCGGCATCGCCACGTTCGCGCGCGACACGCGCCGCGGTTTGATCTCACCAAAGGCGACTCGCAGCAGGCTCGCGGAGTACGTCGACCGGCTGAAGATCAAGCTCGCCGACCCCGAGCAGCCGATAACAACCCTCTCGGGCGGCAACCAGCAGAAGGTCGTCATGGCGCGCTGGCTGGCTACCGACCCCAAGGTCCTGTTGCTCAACGATCCGACGCGTGGCGTCGACATCGGGGCCAAGCGCGACCTCTACGCCCTCCTGGTCGAACTCGCCCAACAGGGCATGGCCGTCGTGATGCTCTCGACCGAGGTCGACGAGCACGTCGAGCTGATGGACCGCGTCCTGGTCTTCCGCGAAGGCCACATCGCCAAGGAGCTCCCGCGCAACGAGCTCTCCCGCCAGTCGATCGTCGGAGCCTTCTTTGGCTGAGCGGCTGAGAACGAGGCCGTTCGCGTTCGCCGCGCTGCTCGCGCTGGCGCTGCTGATCGCCAACGTGATCGCCGAGCCCAACTTCGGCGACCCCGACAACTGGCCGTCCGAGCTGGCCACCCTGGCGCCCTTCGCGATCGTCGCGATGGCCTCGACGCCGCAGATCATCAGCGGCGGCGGCGGAATCGACATCTCGATCGGGCCGCTGACGATCCTGGCCAACGTCGTGCTCATCGAGTGGTTCCTCGACAGCCCGACCTTCGACAGCGCCTGGGTCGCCATCCCGCTGCTCATGCTCATGGGCGCCGCCCTCGGAGCCATCAACGGGACGCTCGTGGCGGTCTTCCGCTACCAGCCCGTGATCGCGACCCTCTGCTCGTTCTTCATCCTCGCCGGGGTCATCCAGAAGGTGGCTCCGTCGCCCAAGAGCCCCGCGGCCGACGGCTGGCTGGCCGACCTCGCCGACACGGTGGTCGGCCCCGTCCCAGGCGCGGTGGTGCTCATCGCCATCCCCCTGCTGATCTGGTGGGCCCTGTCGCGGACCGCGTTTCATCGCAACCTGTACGCCGTCGGCGGCAACGACGCCACCGCCTTCAGCGCCGGGGTCAACGTGACGGCGACCCGCATCGGGGCCTACGCCCTCGGTGGCATGTTCGCCGCGGTCGCGGGCATCGCGCTCACCGCGCTGGTGCAGTCGACGCAGAGCGCAGGATTCGCGTCCTACACGCTGATCGCGCTCGCCGCCGTGGCGCTGGGTGGTACGTCGTTCGCGGGCGGTCGCGGCGGCCTGATCCCGTCGCTCCTCGGCGCGACCTGCATCTATCTGATGCAGACCCTGCTCGGCGCGCTGGGGGTCTCGAGCTCGTGGCTGAACTTCGTCTACGGGGCGATGCTGGTCTCCGGCGTCGTCGTGGGTGCCAAGCTGCTCACGCTCAAGTCCAGGACGGCATCGACATGACCCGCGTGGCCGCCCTGCAGCGCAAAGCTCCCGTGCTCCAGGTCGTCGCTCTCGTCGCTCTGTTCGTCTACGGCGCCTCGACGATCGAGGGGTTCTCGACCGAGACGTCAATCGACGCCATGCTGGTCCTCGCCGCGCTGCTGGGCATCGCCGCCCTTGGCCAGACGCTGGTGTTGATCCTCGGAGGGCTCGACCTCAGCGTGCCGGGTCACATCGTGATGGGCGCGATCATGGTCAGCCAGCTCTACGGATCCCACGGCTGGAGCGCTCCGCTGGCCATCGCCGTCGTCGTGCTCATCGCGGCCGTCTTCGGGGCGGCGACGGGCTGGATCTGCCACCGCTGGAACATCCAGCCGCTCGTCGTCACCCTCGGCGTCGGGGCGTTGAGCGCCGGAGGCACCGTCGCCTGGACCGAGGGCAAGCTCACCGGCGCCGCCCCGACGTTCCTCACCGATCTGACCACCCCCGCCGGCACGACGTTCGGCCTCGCGATCCCGCCCGTGGTCGTGATCTGGGGGGTCCTCGCCGTGCTCGTGGCGGTGGTGCTGCACCGGACGATCGCCGGGCGCAGGCTCTACGCCATGGGCGCCAACCCCCGCGCCGCCGGCATGGCCCGGATCGACACCCGGCGCGTCATCGTGACCGTGTTCGCCGTCAGTGCCGTGATGTCGGCTCTGGTCGGCGTGCTGCTCGCCGGGTTCGCCGGAGCCGATCAGACGCTGGGCGATCCGTACCTCTTCAGCGGCCTGACGGCCGTGATCGTCGGAGGGACGACCTTCATGGGCGCCCGCGGCGACTACAGCCACACGGTCGTCGGCGCCCTGATCCTCACGGTGCTGACGACGATCCTCGTCGGCAAGGGCTACAGCCAGGCCGACCAGCAGATCATCTTCGGCGTGCTGATCCTGCTCGTCGTCGCCGGCTACGGCCGCGACCGGCGGCTGAGGGACCGAATCTGACATGACCACCCAACGTGATGCCGGCCGTCGTAACGGTCTGCTGCCGATCTGAAAGCGAAAAGAGGAACCAGTGTCCGTCACACCCGACATCACCGCGGATGACATCCGCGGCATCGTTGCCTACATCCCGACACCGATCCGCAAGGACATCGAGATCGATCGCAACGTCCAGAACGCGGTCGACCTCGACGAGGCGGCCCGCGCAGCCGACGTCGCCATCCGGGACGGGGCCGCCGTCCTCTGCCTGAACGGCACCTTCGGCGAGCTGCCGTCGCTGACCTGGGACGAGCTCCGCGACTTCACCGCAGCCGTGGTCGAAGCGGTCGCCGGGCGCGTTCCGGTCTTCGCCGGGGCGACCACCCTCAACACGCGCGACACGCTCTTCCGCGCCCGTGCGTTCCGCGACATCGGCGCCACCGGGCTGAACCTGGGCCGCGGCATGATGTCGGAGATGGGCGACCCCAACATCGTCCGCTTCTACCAGGACATCGCCACCGAGCTTCCCGACATGGCGATCTTCCTCTACGACGACGTCCAGGCCTTCAAGCGCCCGCTCTCGACCGAGGTCTACGCCGAGCTCGCGAAGCTTCCGCAGGTCGTCGCCTGCAAGTACCGCACGACGCTGCTGCTGGGCACGCTGCTCCCGAACACCTACGACAAGGACATCGCCGCGGTCGACGGCAGGATCAAGCTCCTCACGCACGAGCTCGACTGGCCGATGGTCCACCGCTTCTGGGGCAACGACGCGATCTGGTCCAGCGCGTTCTCCTATGTCCCGGGCGCCATCGTCGCCCTTCGCGACGCGATCCTCGCCGGCGACGACGCGCTGGTGGAGCAGATCCAGAAGGACCTGGCGTGGGCCTCGGAGAAGATGGTGCCCGCCGGCGGCCCGACCGCTTGGCACGTGCAGAAGATCCCGTGGCTGAAGGCCCGCATCGACGGCTCTGGCTACATCGCTGCCGGCCCCGCGCTCCCGCCGTACACCTACATGACCGATGACCGCGCCGCCGACGCCGCCGAATGCTCGCGCCGCGACCGTGAGCTGCAGGCCAAGTACCCGCACGTCACGGCCAGCGAGACCGTCGCAGCCGCAAGTTGAGCGCTGACACCGGCCTTGCCCAGCGCCTCGCGGCGCTGGGTAGCTGCGGGATCTCCGACGCTCAGGACGGACGCGGCCTGATCAGCTCCGGCCTCGTCCGCCTGAGCGGCGCGGGGGCGATCGCCGGTCGGGCAATCACCGCCGCCTGCGAGGACGGCTCGGCAGGCGGCGCGCTGTTCGCCATGGCCGAAGCGCAGCCGGGCGACGTCCTGTGCGTCGTGTGTCCGGGAGAGACGGCGTCGATGGGTGATCTCGTCATGGACGAGATCCGGAGGCGCGGCATCGCCGGGCTCGTCGTCGACGGCTTCATGCGCGACACCGCAGCACTCCAGCAGATGGGCTTCTCGTGCTGGGCCCGCGGGGTCACGCCCGTGCGCTCAGGCCACCGATCCCCTGGCCAGCCGAACGTCCCCATCGAGATGGGGCCGACCACGGTGCAGCCCGGCAACTGGATCGTGGGCGACGACGACGGCGTCATGGCGCTTCCGGTCGCTGATCTCGACGGGGTCCTGGAGCGCGGCGACGCGCAGATCGCGTTCGAGGCGCGGGTGCGAGAGCTCATGGCCGGCGGCGCCTCGCTGATCGAGGCCTTCACCGCCGCCGGCGGTCACTGAGCCGGGGCTAGTTCAGCCGGCGCTGCGCGCCGGTTGCGCCGTACCAGTCGACGTCCCCGGCGGCCGTCCGCACGACGATCGCCTTGACGGTGGTGAAGTCGTCGAACGCCTCGCGGCCCGATTGCTTGCCCGAACCGCTGTCCTTGACGCCGCCCCAGGGCATCGTCGGACCCGCCCGGTGGTGGTCGTTGACCCAGACCATCCCGGACTCGATCTGCTGAGAGACGCGATGCGCACGGGCGACGTCGCGCGTCCACACGGCGGCCCCGAGGCCGAAGGGGATGTCGTTGGCCTGCCGGATGGCGTCGGCCTCATCGCTGAAGCGCGCGACGGTCAGCACCGGTCCGAAGATCTCCTCCTGGGCGCACCGCATGTCGTTCGCGGCGTCGCTGATGACGGTGGGGGAGAAGAAGAAGCCGTTGTGGAACGGCGCCTCGAGCTCCGGTGGACGTCCGCCGGTGGCCACGGTGGCGCCCTCCTCGATCGCGATCCGGACGTACTCCGCCGAGCGGTCGCGCGCGACGGCGGAGACGAGCGGGCCCATCTGCGTGGCCGGATCGCTGGGATCGCCGATGCGGATCGCTTCGGCCTGGGCGATCAGCGCCGCGACGAACTCGTCGTAGATCGAGTCCTCGACGACGACCCGGGAGCCGCAGATGCAGGTCTGGCCCGCGGCGACGAAGCCTCCGAATGCGACGCCCTTGGCGGCCGTCTCGATGCCGGCGTCGGCGAACACGAGCACAGGGCTCTTGCCGCCAAGCTCGGCGGTGTAGTTCGCAAACCGGCTCGCCGCTGCGACGGCGACCGAGCGCCCTGTCTCGACGCCACCGGTGAAGTCGACCTTCTTGACGTCGGGGTGGTTGACGAGCGGGGCGCCGGCATCGAGCCCGAGGCCCGTGATCACGTTGAACGCGCCGGCGGGCAGCCCCGCTTCAGCGCCGAGCTCGGCGACGCGCAACGCCGTCAGGGGCGTGATCTCCGAGGGCTTGGCCACGATCGTGTTGCCCGACGCGAGCGCCGGGGCCACGCACCGCGTGAGGATCAGCAGCGGATGGTTGAAGGGCACGATGCCTGCGCACACGCCGAGGGGCATGCGCTGCAGGTAGGCGTGGTAGTCAGCGCCCATGTCGATGGTCTCCCCGCGCTGCGTGACGGCGAGCGCGGCGTAGTAGCGGAAGATCTCGCTCGCCCGCGAGAGCTGCGCGCGGGTCTCGACCAGCGGACGACCGTTGTTGCGCGTCTCGAGCGCGAACAGCTCGGGCAGGTGCTCATCGATCAGATCGCCGAGGCGGTTGATGACTGCCGCGCGCTCGGTCGCGGGCGCGGAGGACCAGCCCCCGTCGTAGGCCGCCTGGGCGGACGCGACGGCAAGATCCACGTCGGCGGATCCGCCGGCGGGGATCTGGGCGATCACCTCGCCGGTCGCCGGGTTGAGGACGTCCAGAATCTCGCCCGATACGGCTTCTCGGTGTTCGCCGTCGATGAACATCCCTGAGGTCGCGATTGTCGTCGTTGATCCGGTCGCCATGGACGTGTACGATACGCATCGTTTCGAATGATGGCAAGCGAATGATCTGGGAGTCGCAGCGACAATGAGCGGAGCCGCCGACATCGTCAAGGACCTTCGCGTGGCTGCGGACCGCGAGGCGAGCTTTCATCCCGGCTGGGGCCGGACCCCGGAGTACACGGGCTGGCGCGACGAGCAGCTCGCCTGGAAGCGGACATGCACGCTCGGCGACTGGTCCTTCCTGTGGGACATCGAGCTGAGCGGCCCCGACGCCCTGCAGCTGCTGTCCGACAGCGCCATCAACTCGATGGCGAGCTTCGACATCGGCCAAGCCAAGCATCTCGTCCAGTGCAACGACGACGGCAAGGTGATCGCGGAAGGCGTCCTGCTGCGCCTGGGCGAAGAGCGCTTCGCCACGCAGTCGACGACCGCGTTCTACACGGCGTTCCTCGCGGCTTCAGGCCGGTACGACGTGCAGTGGCGCGACCGCCGCAGCTTCCAGTACCAGGTGGGCGGGCCCAGCTCGCTCGCCGTGCTCGAAGATCTCGTCGGCGCGTCACTGCGCGACACCGGCTTCATGCGTTTCAGCCCGGTCACCATCGCCGGCCACGAAGTGCTCGCTCTGCGTCAGGGCATGTCCGGCGAGATCGGTTTCGAGTTGCACGGCGAGGACGGCGCCGACGAGGTCTACGCGGCGGTCCTGGAGGCCGGACGCGAACACGGCATGCGCCGGCTCGGCAGCAGAACGGCGATGGTCAACCATCTCGAGGCGTGCTTCCCGACGGGCGGCTGGCATTACCTGGCCGACGTGTTCACGACCGACGGCTACGGCCGGTTCATCTTCGAGAACTTCGACCTGCAGGGCATCGTCCGCCGGATCACCGGCAGCTTCGACAGCGCCGATGTGCGCGACTGGTTCCGCAGTCCCGTCGAGCTGGGGTGGGGGCGCAGCATCAAGCTCGACCACGAGTTCCGCGGCCGCGCAGCGCTCGAGGCGGAATTGGCTGCGCCGAAACGCACAGTCGTCACTCTCGAGTTCTCCCCCGACGATGTCGCTCGGGTCAACGACTCGCTGCTCGAGGACGGTCCGGTGCACGATCCGATCGAGATCCCTCTCCCGCAGCGGTACATGGTCTGGGCAGACCAGGTGCTACGCGACGGTGAGCTCGTCGGAATCTCGACCGCCCCCGGTTACAGCATGCACTTCCGTCGCGTGCTCGCGCTGGCCTACGTCGACGTAGCGCTCTCCGAACCTGGCACGGAGGTCACGGTCCTCTGGGGCAACCCCGGGACCGTCCAGACCGAGATCCGCGCGATCGTGCAGCGGGCGCCCTACAAGCAGGACAACCGCCGCGCCGACCTGACGGCCGTCTAGCCGCGCAACGCCGCCGAGATCTCTGCCGCGGCCGCGATGACCGCCTCCGCGGCCTCCGCGACCTCGATCCCCTCGATCCAGACTGCGCTGACGGAGGCCTCGGGTTCGTGGCCCGGCGAGGCGATCGCTGCCGCGACCCCCGTGGCTCCTGGCAGCAGCTCCCCGCGTGATACCGCGTAGCCCTGCTCACGGGCCGTTGCGATCGCGGCCGGCTCGGACGGCTGGGCGGGCTCGGCGGCGAGCAGCACGTGGCCCGGCGAGCCCTGGGTGAGCGGGTGGCGCATCCCGACCCGGTAGGCGATGTGCATCCGCGGCTCGCGCGGGAGGACGACCGCGGCGACGACCGCTTGATCACCGTCGCGGATGGTCAGGGCGGCGGTGGCCCGGAGTCGGTCGGCGAGGATCTGGAGCGTCGGCAGCGCGACCTCGCGCAACCGCGGTTTGACCGCCGCCGCCAACTCGATCAGACCTGCGGCCAGCACGTGGCGCCCGTCGGCGTCGCGCACGACGAGGTGGTGATCGATCAGGGGGCCGAGCAGGCGGTAGACGCCGGCGCGATGGGTCTCGAGCGCGGAGGCAAGCGCCGAGACCGTCAGGCCATCGGGATGGGCGGCGAGGACCTCGAGCGCTCGCAGCCCGCGATTGAGGGTCTGGGAGTGCGTCGCGGGAGACGGGGCAGAGGGTTCGCCGGCCACGCGGGAACCGTATCCGCCGAGCGCAGAATCACTGCTGTGTACAAATATGTTGCGCTCCGTACGAATAACGTGCATACTACCCGAGCCGGGCCCTCCGCGCGGCATTTCGCAACCACGCTCAAGGAGCCACCCATGGCAGCCCGCACCGGTCAGGACTACGTCGACCGCCTCGCCCAGACCCGCCCCACCGTCGATCTCAATGGCGAGCGCATCAGCGGGCCCGTGACGGAGCACCCGGCGCTGGCCGGGGTCGTCGCGACCTACGCCGGGCTCTACGACATGCAGCACGACCCGGACCTCCGCGACGTGCTCACGTACGAGTCGCCGACCTCCGGCGAGCGCGTTGGCAGCTCGTTCCTGGTGCCGCGCAACGACGCCGACCTCCAGCACCGCCGTGCCGGCTACCAGGCATGGGCGCGCCACAGCATGGGGTTCCTGGGCCGTACCGGCGACTACCTGAACTCCGCGCTCATGGCGCTCAGCGAGGCGGGCGACTGGTTCGCCCAGGCCGATCCCCGCTTCGGCGACAACGCCAAGGCCTATTACGAGATGGTCCGCGAGCAAGACCTGCTCACCACGCACACGCTGATTCCGCCCCAGGCCAACCGTGCCGTCGGCGCGGCTCAGGAGATCAACGGACGCGCGCTCGGAGCGCACGTGGTCTCCCAGGATGACAACGGCATCGTCGTCCGCGGCGCCCGGATGCTCGCGACGATCGGCCCGATCGCCGACGAGCTCCTGGTCTTCCCGTCAACGGTCCTGCGCGGGACCCCGGAGGACGAGCCCTACTCCTTCGCGTTCGCCATCAACTGCGACGCGCCAGGCCTGCGGTTCGTCTGCCGCGAGGGCATCGACTACGGCCGCGCCCACCCGCTCGGTGGACGCTTCGACGAGATCGACGCCGTCGTGATCTTCGACGACGTCCACGTCCCGTGGGAGCGCGTGTTCATGCTCGGCAACCCGCAGCTGTGCAACGGCTTCTACAGCGACACCAGCGCGGTCGTGCACATGACCCACCAGGTCATCTCGCGCACGCTCAGCAAGACCGAGACCTACCTCGGCCTGATGTCGCTCATCACCGACGCCATCGGAACCGAGCAGTTCACCCACATCCAGGAGGACCTCGCCGAGGTCATCGTCATGCGCGGCATCCTCCATGGCCTGCTGCGCGCCTCGGAAGCCGACGCCGCGCCCAACGCCTACGGCGTCCACACGCCTGCGTGGGAGCCGCTCAACACCGCCCGCAACTGGTACCCGAAGGTCTCGCAGCGCCTGCCGGAGATGGTCCGCAAGTTCAGCGCCAGCGGATTGATGGCCGTGCCGACGGAGGGCGACATCACCGGCGACGCCGCCAGCGACATCGAGGCCTACCTGCAGTCGGCCACGCTGACGGGGCCTGAGCGCGTGCGCCTGTTCCGCCTGGCCTGGGACGCCTCGGCGTCGTCGTTCGCGGGCCGGCAGACCCTCTACGAGCACTTCTTCTTCGGCGACCCTGTCCGGATGGCCGGCGCCCTGCTGAAGGCCACCGACCGCGAGCCGTTCAAGGACCGTGTCACCGAGTTCATCGAGCGGGTGACCGCCGAGGCCCAGGTCACCGCATGACGATGACGATCGAGATGCCCTCCGTCTCCCTGCGCTCCTGTCTCGGCCGCTTCGCCACCGGCGTCGTCGTCGTCACGTTCGAGGGGCCTGACGGCCCCCGAGGGCTGACCATCAACTCGTTCACGTCGGTCTCCATGGACCCGCCGCTGATCCTCGTCAGCGTCGCCCGGAAGGCACGGGCTCACGAGCTGCTCCAGGACCGCCCGTTCTGCGTCAACGTCCTGGGCGCCGAGCAGAAGGCACTCGCCATGCAGTTCGCGGGATCGCCGTCGGACGTGCCCGTCACGTGGGTGCACGACGGCGTCGCCCCGCGACTGGCCGGCGTGCTCGCGCACTTGGGCTGCCGGCCGTGGCGCGCCTACGACGGGGGCGACCACTCCCTGTTCCTGGGCGAGGTCGAGGACTACCACTGCCGTGACGGCCACGCCCTCGGGTTCCACGGGAGCGGCTTCACGGCCATCGGCGACAACCAGCTCGGCATCGAGGACCTCTTCTGATGGCGGGCAACGGGACCTACGGGCTCCAGGAGCACTACATCGGAGGCGCGTACCGGCCCAGTGCGTCGGGCGCGAAGTTCGACGTGCTCAACCCGGCGAGCAACTCGGTCCTGGCCACCGTCGCCTGCGGCGACGAGCACGATGTCGACCTCGCCGTCACGGCGGCACGCCAGGCGTTCGACGAAGGTCCGTGGCCGCGCCTGAAGGCGACGGAGCGAGCAGCCGTGTTGCGTCAGATCGCCGCGACGATCCGCGACCACGCCGACGAGCTCGTCGGTCGCGAGGTCGCCGACATCGGGATGCCCGTCGCCCAGATGAAGCATCTGGCGGCGCGCACCGCGCAGAACTTCGACTACTACGCCGGGGTCATCTCCGAGCTGCACGGCCGCTCGTTCCAGGTCGGCGATGAGTTCCTCAACTACACGATCCGCAAGCCCGTCGGTGTCGCCGGCCTGATCATGCCGTGGAACGCGCCGATGATGCTGTCGTCGTGGCGCATGGCGCCGGCGCTCGCGGCGGGCAACACCGTCGTTCTCAAGCCCGCCGAATGGTCGCCGCTCTCCTCGACGTTGCTGGCCGGGCTCCTGACCGAAGCGGGCCTGCCGGATGGCGTCTTCAACGTCGTGCACGGCTACGGCGAGTCGGCGGGGGCGGCGCTCTCGCGCCACCCCGAAGTCGACCTCATCTGCTTTACCGGCGAGACGACCACCGGCCAGACGATCATCGCCGCCGGCGCGCCGACGCTGAAGCGCTCGTCAGTCGAGCTGGGCGGCAAGTCACCCGTCGTGGTCTTCGAGGACGCCGACCCCGAGCTCTGCGTCGACGCCGCGCTGGCCCAGATCTTCACGATGAACGGCCAGCGCTGCACCGCCGGCTCCAGGCTGCTGGTCCACGAGGATCTTTACGAGACGATCATCGAGGCCGTCGCGGCCCGGGCGGCCAACGTCCGGGTCGGCGATCCGCTCGACGAGCGGACCGAGCTCGGCCCGCTCATTCGCCCCGAGCATCACCAGCGCGTGCTGTCCTACATCGCGTCGGCTCGCGACGAGGGCGCCCGCATCCTGGCCGGCGGAGATCGACCGTCGGACCTGCCGGACGGCAACTACCTCGAGGCCACGGTGATCGCCGACGTCACCGAGGACATGCGGGTCTTCCAGGAGGAGATCTTCGGCCCCGTGCTCGTCGCCATGCCCTTCGCCGACGAGGCCGAGGCGATCCGGCTGGCCAACGCGACGCAGTACGGCCTGGCCGCCTACGTCTGGACCAAGGACATCACGCGAGCACATCGCGTCGCCCACGCCATCGACACCGGCATGTGCTGGATCAACTCCCAGAACGTGCGCGATCTGCGCACGCCGTTCGGAGGCGTCAAGGACAGCGGCATCGGCCGCGAGGGCGGCGACTACGCCTTCGACTTCTACTGCGAGACCGAGATCGTCCACGTCGCGCTGGGCTCGCACCACATTCCGCGGCTCGGCATCGCCGACGGAGAAGGAGACGCATGAGCACAGTCAGCGAGCTGGTCAACCTGCGTACGGACGATCATGCATTCGACATCGTGCGCGTCGCCTACGTCGAGCTGCTCGTCGCCGACCTTGACGCGTCCGAGAAGTTCTACGCCGAGCACCTCGGGATGATCGTGGCGGAGCGCACCGACGACGCCGTTTACCTGCGCGGCTGGGAGGAGCGGATGCATCACTCGCTCGTCCTGCGCCAGGGCGCCGACCCGGCTGCGGCCCGGATCGGCTTCCTCGTCGCCGGCGAGCGCGACCTCGATGCGCTTGCCGCGGCGCTCGAGGCGCGCGGACTCCCGCACGAGTGGGTCGCTGAGCCAGGTAAGGCGCTCGGCCGGACGCTCCGCGCGTGGGATCCCTTCGGCTACCCGCTGGAGTTCGTCGCCGAGATCGAGCGTGTCGAGACCCAGATGCAGCGTTTCGATTTACACCGCGGCGCGCCGCTGCTGCGCTTCGACCACGTCAACCTGCACACGCCCTACATGAACCAGGCGTTCCGGTTCTGGACCGAGCTCGGGTTCCGCTGCTCGGAGTACATCTCGACCGACGAGGCCGAGGAGAAGCTCACGGGGGCCTGGCTGCTGCGCAAGCCGTCCGTGCACGACGTCGCGCTGACGGCCGGGAAGGGACCGCGGCTGCACCACTTCGCCTATTGGGTCGGCGAGCCCGCCGGCGTGCTTCGCGCCTGCGACCAGCTCGCGGCCGCCGAACGGTCCGACGTCATCGAACGCGGCCCGGGCCGCCACGGTGTGTCCAACGCGTTCTTCGTCTACCTGCGCGACCCCGACGGGCACCGCATCGAGCTGTACTCCTGCGACTACTACACCGGCGATCCGCAGCACGAGCCACTGCGCTGGTCGGTCAACGACCCGCGGTGCCGCTCGTTCTGGGGCACCAAGGCCCCCGACAGCTGGTACGAGGAGTCCACGCCGATCCTCGGCCCGGACGGCAAGCTGGTGCCCACCGAGGCGGCCGACGTCGACGAACGCGATCAGCGCACAGAAGTGATGGCCTGACATGCCGCTCCCCGACGGGCTCAAGGCCTCCAAGGTCGTCGCCGTCCACCTCAACTACCCGAGCCGCGCCGCCCAGCGCGGTCGCACGCCGAGCGAGCCGTCGTACTTCCTCAAGCCGCCGTCCTCGATCACCGGAGACGGCGAGGTGGTCCGTCCGCAGGGAACCGAGCTGCTCGCCTTCGAGGGCGAGATCGCCGCGATCATCGGCACGCGGGCGCGAGACGTCAGCCCCGAGCAGGGCGCGGCCGCCATCGGCTGGTACGCACCGGCCAACGACTTCGGCGTGCACGACCTGCGCTGGGCCGACCGCGGCTCGAACCTGCTCAGCAAGGGCCACGACGGCTACACCCCGATCGGGCCCGCCGTTGCGGCCGCCGACGTCGACCCCGCGACACTGCGGCTGCGGACCCGCGTCAACGGCGAGATCGTCCAGGACGACTCAGCGTCCGAGCTGATCTTCGGCTTCGGCACGCTGGTCGCCGATCTCTCGCGGTTCATGACGCTCGAGCCCGGCGACGTCATCCTCACCGGCACGCCTGCCGGCGCCACCGTCGTCCAGCCCGGTGACGTTGTCGAGGTGGAGCTCGAGGGTGCCGGCACGGTCCGCAGCACCGTGGTGGAGGCGTCGTCGCCACTCGCCGCGTACGGCGCGATGCCCAAGGTCACGCCGGACGCCGTGGCTATCGCGACCGGTGAGACGCCGACACACGAGATCGCGCCGGAGACGCTCGCTGCCCTCCGGACGGTCTCGACGGCCACCCTGACCGTCCAGCTCTCCAAGCGCGGGATCGCCAGCACCTTCCTCACCGGCCTCGGCCCGACACGCCCGGATCTCCGGATGGTCGGAGTTGCGCGGACCCTGCGCTACGTCGCGCTGCGCGAGGACGTTCGCGACCAGGTGCGCGCCTCGGGCGACGCCCAGAAGAAGGTCGTCGAGTCCATCAAGCCCGGCGAGGTCCTCGTCATGGAGGCCCGCGGGGTCATCGAGGCCGGCACGATTGGCGACATCCTTGCCGCGCGGGTCCTCGCCCTCGGCGGTGCGGGGATCGTCACCGACGGAGGCGTGCGCGACACGCCCGGTGTGACCGAGCTCGACATCTCGACCTACTACCGGGCCGCCAACGCGACTTCGCTCTGGCACCGCCACGTCCCGCTCGACATCGACGTGCCGATCACCTGCGCCGGCGTCCTGGTGATGCCCGGCGACGTGATCGTCGGCGATGCCGAGGGCGCGCTCGTGATCCCCGCTGGCCTGGCCGACGACGTTGCCCGCGAAGCCCTCGAGGTCGAGGTCCGGGAGGCCTGGGCTCTCGAGCGCGTGCAGGCCGGAGAGAGCATCCGCGGCATCTACCCGCTGTCCGACGATCGCCTCGCCGAGTTCGAGCAGTGGCGCCGCAACCGCGACCAGGAGTCCTCATGACCAGTCCCTTCGCCGCCGACCAGGCAGCAGTCCGCGGGGCGATAACCCCGCTGATCACCCCGTTCGACGATGACGGCGGTCTCGACCTGGGTGCCATCGCTCCGCTGATCGACTGGCAGCTCTCGCACGGCACCCACGGCATCTCTGTCGGTGGGTCCACCGGGGAGCCGACGTCGCAGACCATCGATGAGCGCATCGCCGTCATGCGCGCGGCGGCAGAGGCCATCAACGGCCGCGTCCCGTTGCTGCCGGGCACGGGCACCGCCCTGATGAGCGAGACGCTCGAGCTCACCGCCGAAGCCGAGCGGCTCGGAGCCGCCGCAGCGCTCGTGGTCACGCCCTATTACGGCCGCGCCCAGCAAGAGGGACTGTTCAACTGGTACTCGCGGGTCGCGTCGGAGTTTCCCGACCTGCCGATCATCGTCTACAACGTCCCCATCCGGGCCGCCGTGGACATCACGCCGGCCACGGTCGGCCGCCTGCGCCGCGCCCACGAGAACATCGTCGGGATCAAGGAGACGACCAAGGACTTCGAGCACGTCTCCTACGTGCTCGACGAATGCGGTACGGACTTCATCGCCTTGTCGGGGATCGAGCTGCTCTGCTACCCGATGCTGACGCTCGGAGGCGTCGGGCATCTCAGCTGCGTCGGCAACTTCGCGCCCGCTCCGGTCGCCCAGCTCTACGACGCCTTCGTCGCCGGCGACATGGAGCGCGCTCAGTCGCTGCACTACGACCTGCATCCCCTGGTCGATGCGGCGTTCGCCGAGACCAACCCGGTGCCGGCCAAGTGGATCATGAAGGAGATCGGCCTGCTCTCCTCGGACCACGCGCGCGAGCCGCTGGCGCCGTTGAGCGCCGGTGCCCGCGACCGCGTGCAGACACTCCTGCAGGCCAGCGCGCACGTCGATCTGCCCGGCTCTTCGCCGGAATGAGCCAAGGGTCGCGCCGCGGGCGCGGGCCTGACGACGGCGGTCGCGTGACACTCGAGGCGCTGACTGCCAACCCGTACCCGACGTATCGCGCGCTGCGCGACCAGGGCGTGGTCTGGGTGGACGCGGTCAATCGCTGGCTGGTCAGCCGCTGGGAGGACTTCGACGCCGTGGAACGCGACGCCGAGCGCTTCACGGCTCGCGAGCACGGTTCGCTGCAGACGAGGGTGATGGGCCGGACGATGTTGCGGTCCGACGGCGCTGAGCACCGCCGCCTCCGACTCGCTGCGCAAGAACCTCTATCGCCACGCGTCGTCGAGCAGCACTGGCTCCCGGCGTTCCGGCGCATCGCCGATGACCTGATCGACGGATTCGTCGATCGTGACGCAGCCGACCTGATCACCGAGTTCGCCAACCCCTTCGCCGCCCGCTGTCTCGGCCTGGTGCTGGGCCTGACAGAAGCGACCGACGACGAGCTGCTCACCTGGTCGCAGGCACTGATGGACGGCACGGCCAACTACGGCGACGACCCGGACGTGTGGGCGCGCACCGAACGCGCGGTGGCAGAGGTCGACGCGGCGACCGCCGTCGCCCTGAGGCGGGTGCGCAGCAGCGCCGACGAGTCGATCATCAGCGCCATGGCGCACGCTTACGCGGACGGCGAGATCGAAGCGTTGACCGACGACGAGATCTGCTCCAACGTCAAGCTGATCATCGGCGGTGGCCTCAACGAACCGCGCGACGGCATCGGCATCGGCGCGTGGGCGCTGCTCACCCATGAGGACCAACGCCGAAGGGTCGCCGCCGACCCCTCGCTGTGGCCTCGGGCGACCGAAGAGGCCCTGCGCTGGATCTCGCCGCTGGCGATGTTTCCGCGCGAGGTCGCCCAACCCGTGCGCATCGGACAGACCGAACTCCAGCCCGGAGCCCGCCTGGGGCTGGTGGTTGCGTCGGCCAACCGCGACGAGCGCCACTGGGATCGGCCCGACGAGTTCGACCTCGACAGACCCAAGACCCGCAACGTCGCCTTCGGTGTTGGACATCACTTCTGCCTCGGTGTCTGGATGTCCCGTCACGAGATCGGCGGCGCAGCCCTCCCCGCGCTGTTCGACCGCCTCCCCGGCCTGCGTCTCGATCTCGATGAACCCCCCGAGATTCGAGGGTGGGTGTTCCGAGGCCACACACGCCTCCATGTCCGTTGGGACCCTTGCGCAATTCGTCCTCAATACGGTACGATACGCAGCGTTTCGTAAACAGGTATTGGGCGAGTTCGAGAGACACCATGACCACGACAGTGCTTGCGACCTCCGCTGCTGACCCCTTCAGCGATGCGGCTCTGGTCGATCCCTGGGAGATCTACCGCGAACTCCGGGATGTCGGACCCGTCGTCCACCTGCCGCAGTACGACCTGCACGCGGTGATGCGCCACGCAGATGTTCGCGCGGTGCTCGGAGACTGGGAGACCTTCTCCTCGCGCGCGGTCGGGCTCAATCCGACGTTCAACGCCATGGCCGGCGGCGTCACGACGAACATCCTGATGGCGTCGCCGCCGCAGCACCACAAGCTGCGCTCGATCCTGGGCGAGGACCTGGCTCCGCGCGGGCTTCGGCAGAAGCTCGAGGAGTTCGTCGGCGAGCGTGCGGAGAAGCTCGTCGATCGGCTGGTCGCTCAGGGGCAGTTCGATGCCGCCCGCGACCTGGCTCGGCCCTTCGTAATGGACATCGTCTACGAGCTCAATGGGCTTCCGGCCCACGGCCGCGAGCGGTTCTTCGACTGGGCCACCGAGATGTTCAACGCGCTCGGCCCGGCGAACGCCCGCTCGGAGGCAGCCTTTCCGTCGATTGGCGAGATGTTCGGATGGCTGCGCGACGAGGCCGGCCCCGACGCCGTCACCCCCGGCAGCTGGTCGGCCACGATCTACGAGGCCGCGGACCGCGGTGACGTGCCGGCCGATACGGCGTTCCGGATGCTGACCACGTACGTAGCACCGGCGCTCGATACGACGATCCACTCGCTGGCGTGGGCGATCAAGCTCTTCGCCGACCATCCCGAGCAGTGGGAGGAGGTGCGCGCCGATCCCGAGCTGATTCCCAGCGCCTATGCGGAGATCCTCCGGATCCAGTCTCCGGTGCACCACATGGGTCGGCTCGCCGAGCAAGACACCGAGATCGACGGCGTGCCGGTCCCCGAGGGATCGCGACTGCTGGTGTCGTTCGCGTCGGCCAACCGCGACGAACGGCAGTGGGACGAGCCGGAGCGCTTCGACATCCATCGCGACAACCGCCGCCAGGCGGCGTTCGGCTACGGCGTGCACTCGTGCGTCGGCCAGGGTCTGGCCCGCATCGAGGGACACAGCATCCTCACGGCGCTGGCGAGCAGGGTGGAACGCTTCGAGGTGGGGGAGGGCGTGCCGTTCCTCAACAACCTCGTCCACGGATTCGACTCACTGCCCGTGACTTGTCAGAGGAAGGTCTGACGGTGCTGACGCCCAAGGTGCAGTGCCTCTCACAGGCCAGCGCACACAGAGAAGAGACAGCCGCGAAGTCCGTCGCCCAGGAGCAGGGCAGCGCCGTGCCGGCGCCATCCGCCCAGAGTCAGCGCCAGCTGGTCATCCAATCCCTGCGCCGGGTGTGACGCTCCCGGTGTTCCGCTCCGTCGATCCCGCCAGCGGCGAGGAGATTGCGCACTATCAGCAGACCGACGCCGACGGAGTCGATCGCGTGCTCGATCGAGCCACGACGCGCTTCGGTGATTGGGGCGCCCTCTCACCGCGGGATCGAGCGGATCGGCTGCGCCCGCTGGCCTACCGCCTTCGTGCATCCTCGTCCCGGCTGGCCGACCTCATCGTCAGGGAGACCGGCAAGCCTGTCCGGCAGGCCCGGGCCGAGATCGACAAGAGCGCGGCAACCGTCGATTGGTTCGTCGCTAACGGGCCGGACCTGCTGGACGCCCAGCCCATCGACACCGGGGCCACCGTCAGCGAGGTGCGGTACGAGCCTTTAGGCCCCGTGCTGGCCATCATGCCTTGGAACTACCCGGTCTGGCAGCTGATCCGGGCTGCCATCCCAGCGCTGCTGTCCGGAAACCCCGTGGTTTTCAAGCCCGCACCCAACACCGTGGGCTGCGCCTTCGCGACGGTCGCGGTCTTCGACGATGCTCTGGTCCAGATCCTCCTCACGGACAACGACCTCACCAGCTCGGCGATCGCCGACGACCGCATCGCGGCCGTGACGCTCACGGGAAGCGTTCGCGCGGGCAGAGCGGTCGGAGCGCTCGCCGGCGAGAACCTCAAGAAGGCAGTACTCGAACTCGGTGGGTCCGACCCGTTCGTCGTGCTGTCCGACGCCGACGTCGACAGGGCGGCCGACGCCGCATGCTGGGCGCGGATGCAGAACAACGGACAGGCCTGCATCGCGGCAAAGCGCTTCATCGTCGCCGAGCCGGTCGCCGACGACTTCCTCGCCGCGTTCGCCGAGCGGGTCGGGTCTCTGGTCCTCGGCGACCCCCAAGACGAGCACACCGATGTGGGCCCCGTCGCGCGCGCCGATGTCCGCGACGAGCTGCAACGGCAACTCGAGTCATCGGTGACCCAAGGGGCAACGCTCGTGACCGGTGCTGGCTCTCTGGACCGGGAGGGATGGTGGTTCGAGCCGACGATCGTGACCGGCGCGGTCCCAGGGATGCCCGTGTGGGACGAGGAGACGTTCGGGCCGCTCGCCGCCGTGCACGTCGCCGGCGACGACGCGGCGGCGATCGCGGCCGCGCACCATCCGCGCTTTGGTCTCGGGGTGAGCCTGTGGACCGCCGACGAAGACGCCGCATTCGAGTCTGCCGGCGACTTCGATGCCGGAATGGTCTTCGTCAACTCCGTGGTCACGTCCGACCCGAGATTGCCCTTCGGCGGCGTCAGAGAAAGCGGGCTGGGGCGTGAGCTCGGGGCGCAGGGACTTCGGGAGTTCACCAACATCAAGTCGGTGGTCGTCGGTGCTTGCACTCGCCCCGACCAAAACGCTACGCTACGACTCGTTTCGTAAAAGGAGAGGCCATGCCGCATTGTCCGCTGTCCATGCTGTCCCGCGCCGAGCTGCTGACGCACAAGCTCGACGAGTCAGGGCTCCGTGGCGAAGGGCTCGCGCTATGAGCTCGGCCACCAACGATGTGCTCCTGGTAGGGAGCCTGCCCTTCGACGAGGCCTCCGAGGCGCTGCGGACCAGCGGCGAGCTGCTCGGCCATCACGTCTCCGGCCTGCCCGACGGCGAGGTCGGCGATCGCAAGATCTGGATCGGTTTCCTGCCGCGGAACATCTACTCCAAGCATCCTGACCTGCAGGTCCTCAAGGCGCCCAAGGGCGGGGTCCAGCAACAGCCCGACGAGAAGCCTGAGATCTGGGAGGCCTCGTTCCTCTTCGGCCTCAAGGAGGGCGTCGAGAGCCTGACCTTCGATGACATCGGCTACGGCCGGTTCGCGATCGACAGCTATCGCGAGTACCTCAAGCTGCGTGAGGCCGGCTCGATCGCCGACGGCGTGCGGTTCCAGGTCTGCATCCCCGGGACCGGCAGCGCGGTGTCCTACTTCTTCGGCGAGCCCGATCAGTGGCCGATCGCTCACAAGGCCTACCACGAGGCCATCCACCGCGAGGTCGAGAAGATCCTCGAGGTTGCCGATCCCAACGATCTGCAGTTCCAGTTCGACTTCGCCATGGAGTTCGTCGACATGGCTCGAGGCGACGCCCAGGGCATTGCCCACTGGCCCATCGAGCCGCTTGAGCAGAAGATCCAGCGCCACTCCGCCTACATCGACGAGGTCTGGCAAGGCATCCCTGAGGAAGCCCTCCTGGGCTACCACTGGTGCTACGGCACCTGGGGCGGCTGGCCCATGAGCGAGCTGGCGGACCTCAGCCTCTGCGTTCGGATGACGAACGAGGCGAAGAAGCGCACCGGCCGCCGCCTGGACTACGTGCACATGCCCGTCGTGGCCGACCCCGACGATTCGTTCTTCGCGCCGCTCGCCGACCTCGACGCCGATGGCACCAAGGTCTACCTCGGGATGATTCATCACGACGACGGGGTCGAGGGATTCCGCCGCCGCGCCACCCTGGCCAAGCGCTATCTGCCGGAGTTCGGCATCGGCGCGGTCTGTGGCTACGGCCGGCTCCCCGCCGATCAGCTGCCCGACGTTCTGACCCTGCACCGCGACTGCGCCAACGAGCTGCAGGGCGTTGGCTAGCAGCGAGGGTGGATCAGTCTCGAAGCGGCTGGGGGAGGAACGGTCGCCCGTGGTCTGAGGAGGATGTCCTGGACGCGATCAGGGCCTGGCACGCGTTGTACGGCTCGGTCCCGGCCATGATGGACTGGGATCCGACCCGGGCCCGCAAGGAAGGGCACGACTGGCGCGTCACGCGCTACCGCAGCGGGGACTGGCCGAGCGCGCGCACAGTTTGCGCGCGGTTCGGCAACTTCACGAACGCCGTCACTCGCGCAGGGCTGACGCCGAGACGGCAGGGCGCGCGCCAGAGCCGCACAGCGCCGGCCGTCCCCCCGACGGGTCTCGTCGCGGTTCGGACTGACGCGGCCGGCTTCACTTCCCATCTGACCGCTCGGGTCAGAGATGTCGCGGCCGCTCAATCCTCGGGCTCGGGCGAGGACCTCAGGTTCGCCCTCTTTGGTCTCGCCCGCCAGGCGCTGGCATGGGCTCAGGCGCTTGAAGCGGACGACAGGATCGGTACAGACGCCGTCGTAGTCGACAGCGTTCGCCGGTAATACCCGGTGTGACGCTAGAGCAGCGTGCGGTGCCCCGCAGCGCGCTCTACCAGCGTGTAGCGCTCAAGCGCATCAATGCCCACGCAGCTGATGCCGTGAGGGTGTCCGGCCGCGTCCAAGGTCTTCCACAGTCCCGCCGCCTCAACGGCGGGCACGATGGCCAGGGCGCTCGTGTCGCTCTGGAGAATCCACACAGCGTTCAGAGCCGCGATCACCGGGGACGTCGCCGAGCCGAGGCCGAGCGTCGCGAGAACGCGCCCTGTGTGTCGGCCGGCTATTTCGAGCAACGCCCTGTCCTCGCCCTGATCGATAAGGGTCGCGGCTGTGAAACGGCTGACCTCCTGGGCCAAGGCGACCCGGAGGCGCTTTGCGCGGTCATAGCGACAGACAACGAGGACCTCTTCGTCGAACGGTCGGCTCCACCAGGCACCGGCTTCAAGCACAGCGCCGCCCGTCGCAACCGGGTGCCCGAGGAAACGCTGAAGCAGCTGATCCAGCCCGCGCGCTTTTCCGCGCAATGACAGGGTCGCCAGGTCTGCACGCGTCGCCAGCCCGACACCCCGCATGCAGACCGCGAGCTCTCCTGCGGCAGAGCCGTAGTCGGCAGGCACCGCCCGGCCTCCCCGATGCGTCATGTTTGCTCCCGCCGTGCGGAGCAGATCGGGTAGTGCCATCAGGTCGGTCATTGGCTAGCGTCAACTCCGCGGTCGTCGAGCTACGAAACGAACCGTATCGTACAGATCTGACTGACTGATTGTCTTCTAGTCGACACCGCGAAGCGCGCAGGCTGACCCTGCTCGATAGTCGGGCGCGGCTAAGCCGCTGATGGCGCTGCGCGGACTAGCCGACCGGCTCGGGGCGATTGAGATGCGAGAGGTCCAGCGCCAGAAGCACGCATGGGATCGCGAGGCGCTCGAAGCACTCCGCCAGGGCCGTGTGCACCAGTGGGCCGACGCCTACCGCGAACACGACCGCATCGTCACCGGCACCGACGCCGCCCAGACCCGATCCCGGCTCGTCAGCGACTGGTTCGCGGCGACGACCAAGCACCCCGAGCAAGACAACGTGATGCTCGCCCATCGCCGCGCCGACGTCGCCGAGCTCAACCAGCGTGCCCGCGCGACGCTGCGCGCCGGCGGCAAGCTCGGCGAGCTGGAACTCGAGGCCAACGGTCGAGCGTTCTCGACCGGGGACCGGGTGGTGACCGGCCGCAACGACCGAGCTAACGGCATCACCAACGGCCAACGCGCCACCGTCGAAGCAATCGACATCGAGCGCCGCAGCCTCACGCTGACCTTCGACGACGGCCGCCAGGCCGAGCTGCCAGCTGGCTACATCGACGACGGGCACCTCGATCACGCCTACGCCATGACCGCTCACCGCGCCCAGGGCGCGACCGTCGACCGCGCCTTTGTCCTCGGCTCCGACGACCTCTACCGCGAATGGGGCTTCACCGCGCTCTCCCGTCACCGCGACGAGGCGCGCTTCTACGTCAACCTCGGCTCCGCCGCCCAACTGACGCTGCCCGGCCTCGAGATGTCCTTCGACCGCCCCGACGGTCCCGTCACTGGCCCGCTCAGCCGAGAGCGCGGCAAGCGCCTCGCGCTCGACACTCCCAACGACAGCGGCCTGCGCCTGCAGCCTCCAACCGTCGAGGAGGCCATCCAGGCCAGCCTGCGCCTCGATCAGCAGCGGCTGCCCGACTTCCACGTCAACCATGTACCGGACCCAGATCTCGACCTCGACCTCGGCCCCGATCTCGACTTCGGCATGTGATCCGTCGTACACGCTGTACTTGTACACACAGTGTTGGTACAACTTGTCCTATGAGCCAGACGAAGACCGGACGAGTTCAGCTGCGGGTCGCCCCGGCTGACGACGCGCTGCTTCGCCAGGCCGCGGGCCTCGCCGGCGAGTCACTCACCACCTTCCTGCTCGGAAGCGGTCGCGAACGCGCCGAACGGCTCCTCGCCGACCGCACACGCTTCACGCTCGCCGACAAGGAGTGGAAGGCTTTCACCGCCGCGCTCGACCGGCCGGCGGAAGTCAACGCCGGCATCGCTGACCTGTTCGGTCGCCCGCGCCCCGCCTAGGTGGCGCGCTTCAGCGATCCCGAGCCGCTCAGCGACGCGCACAACGTCGAGGCCTTCGACTCGGGCGTCGCCTCTCTCGACACGTGGCTTATCGACTACGCGCTCCAGGCGGGGCGCGCCGGATCCGCCCGTGCCTACGTCGTCACCGACACCGAGCAGAAAGGCCGTGTCGTGGGCTACCACGCCATCTCGGCCGCGTCGGTCGAGCGAGCGACCGCAACTACCCGGGCCACCAAAGGCATGCCGAACCAGCCGGTGCCCGCGGTCCTGCTCGCCCGGCTCGCCGTCGACCACACCGTCCAGAGGCAAGGAGTCGGAGCGTGGCTCCTACAGGACGCGATGCGCCGCGCGCTGTCGGTCGCCGAGGAACTCGGCGTTCGCGTGCTCCTGGTCCACGCCGTCGACGAATCGGCCAGGGCGTTCTACGAGCGCTTCGGCTTCGAGGCCTCACCTACTGACCCGCTCAATCTCCAGCTGCTGATGAAGGACCTTCGCCGCACCCTCGGCGAACCGGGATGACGGCTAGCGCTTCTCGTCCAACGAAGCGCTGGAGATTGAGACTCGCGCTTGTCGGCAATCCCGAGATTGTCAACTGCGCTCGCGGATCGAACCGCGCGGGGCGAGAGATCGCCCATGCCGCCAGCGCGACTGCCAGCAGGACGCAATTGGCCTCGACGGCGGCCGGCGTGGCCGACAAGAACGCGACCAGAGATCCTCCGGCTCCGTTTGCGACAAGCGCCTGGAAGAACCAGGGCTGGGGCCGTTTCTTGATGGGAAGTCTCATGGCGACTGACATTGTCTTCGGCAATAGGAGCAGTCTCACTTCGTCCAGAGCGGAAGCGGCGGCTTGGGCTGCGAGCTCGTCGTTAGCGCATTCCTCGCAGTGCTTTCGGATCTAGCGGTGCGCTGTTTCGAACTGCGTCAAACGATGCGAGCAACGGCCACAAATGGTCCTCGTAGTAACTGGGGCCATAGAAGCGGCCGAATGAGTCGCCGACGGTGGCGACGGTCTCTTGGATCACCCGCCCGTGCGACTCCACCGCTATGGCGCGACCGATTGGGTCTGGATGTCGACCACGGGACATGCGGCGCAGCGTTGAGGAGACGACCATCTCGATGGCTTGGCGGCGGATGTGAGCGACCAGCGACATGCGGTGATAGAGCTGTCGTGTCAAGGAAAGCGTCGTGGGTACGGGCTCGTGCCCCGCAGCCTCGATCGCCGTGTTGAGACGGGCCTCAATGCGATCGACCGCCTCTCGGGCATCGCTTGCATGCACGTACCGCTTGTCATGATCCTCAAGCCACCGCTGGACGAGGTCCAGCTCATCAGGGTCTGCTAAGGCCTGAAGCATCCGGTTGGCTTCGTGCATCGAGCGTGCCGTCGGTAGCCCCTCGTCGCCGAAGTCGCCGTGGGCCAAGACGAGGAGTGCGCGGGCAAATCCGATGCATCGGCCGGCCACTTGCCACATGGCCGCCCATTGGGTTTCGCCCTTGAGATCGAAATCGAGCTGGTCAGCAATGGCTTGGTGGGCGTGTTCCACCTCGTCTAATGCCAAGGCGTATGTCCGTAGGTGTTCGTCAATCCGTGGCTGAAGTGCTTTCGAGATTCTTGCGTCCAGCCGTTTAGCGTCGTCGCGCTGGTGCTGCACCAACTTGGGTAAGTCGATGCGCTTCAGGGGCGGCGTCAGTGAGTCGTGTGAAAGCGGCTCAACCATGCGGACATCCGCCACGCGCGTTGAGGGATGGTGACCGCCGCCGAGCTTCGTGCCTCAGGAGCGTTGCGCTGATTCGTGCACGCGTGGTTCAACCTCGGGCGGCTTTATAGACGCCGGCGCTGTGTCGAAGTAGTACTCGTCAAAATCTGTCAGGGCGGTGCGGGCGAGGTCGCCTTCCGAGAGACCTCGATTCGAGACGCCGAGGTCCGCGCGCATTGCCATAACGAATGCCTCGTACCTGAGTGCGTTGGCAAGCTGGACGGGCTTCGACTCATCACGCTCAAGTTCGTCGAGTCCCCGATGCCAAACCCGGAACGCCTTCAGCGTCGCCGGACTGGCATAGACCAAAGACTTACGCATGAACCCGACTAGGACCTTGACGCGCTTACGGTCAGTCATGTCCTGTCCGGCGAGCACGGAGGCAAGGTCTTCGAAGAGGGGCCCCAGATGCTCGCGACGAGTTGCTTCGAGTGCTTTGCGCCTCTCGTAGTTTCGGGCCACCGCGGCTGCGCCAATCGTCGCGAGTGCCGCCACGGTCGCTGCCACTACCGTCGCGCCCTCCCGAATCGCGAAAGCCACCAGCCAGACCAGCGCTGCAAAGGTGCCTAACACCAGGGCGAGTGCCGCACCGCTCGCAAGGGTCTGCCGAATCTCTTGCCGCTTCACGCGTCAGGTGTATCGAGCGGATCGGACGGACCCGAACCTTTAGCTCCCGCTTTCCATGCCTTGCGAGAGCCGCAAAGCGGGAGCGCCCGGGGAGCCCGGCGGCGTGGTACCAAATTGGTACCGGTTTCTCCGTCCAGGGGGTCCAGATCGTCCTCGAGCGAGGACGAAAACGCCCGGAAACACTCAAAGTAGCTTCAAAGAACGGACCCCATTACTGGCTGGGGGCCGGGCGGTCGCAGGTTCAAATCCTGTCTCCCCGATGAAGTGCTGGCCGTGGCCCGGAGGTTCTCAGAGCCTCCGGGACCGCCATGTAGGGTCGGCCGGTGCTGCGCGCGGCGGTCATCGGACTCGGAGCCATCGGGCGCCACCACGCCCGCGTTCTTCAGGCGTCACCGCGGGTCGAGCTGGTCGGTGCCGTCGACCCCCTCGGTGATCGCTTCGGTGCCATGGCGGAGCCCGCTGACGTCTTCGGCTCGATCGACGAGCTGCTCGATGCCCGCGCGGTGGACCTCGCGCTCGTCGCCACCCCGGCGATGACCCACGCGTCAGTGGCCATCGCTCTTGCGAGGGCAGGCGTCCACGTCCTGGTCGAGAAGCCGATGGCCGCCACGTGCAGCGAAGCCGAGGCGATGGTGCGGGCGTGCGAGGAGGCGGGCGTCTGCGGAGCGGTGGGCCACGTCGAGCGCTGCAACCCGGCCCTGGTCGAAGCGCATCGGCTCGTGCGCGAGGACCGCATTGGTCCGATCGTGCGCATCGCTTCCGAGCGTCTGGGCAGCGGGCCGGAGGGGACCCGCGATGTAGGCGTGGTGCGTGACCTGATCACCCACGACCTCGACATCGTGCGCTGGATCGCCGCGGGGCCGTTGGGACACATCGTCGCGGCGACGTCGACCACCCCGGACGGCGCGGCGCTGGAGGACCACGCGGTCGTGTCGGGCACCGTCATCGGCGGGCCGCGCTTCTCGTGCGTGGCTGGCTGGCAAGGGGCGCAGAAGCGCCGCCGGGTCACGGTGACCGGCGAGCTCGGAGTGGTGCGAGCGGACACCATCACGCTCGAGGTGCGATGCGTCCCGAACGGCGGCCGTTCCACGTCCGTCGTGCTCCAGCACCAGGAAGAGCCCTTCGTCGTGCAGCTGCACGCGTTCTGCGACTACGTCGAGGGCCGCGTCGACCGGCCGCTCGTCTCGCTCGCCGAGGGCTGGGAAGCACTCTCGTATGCCGAGGCGGCTCTGGCATGCGCCTCCTGATCGCCTCCGACCGGCTCGACGAGCTGTCGGGAGGCGTGACCTATGTCCTGACGGTCGCCGAGCAGCTCCAACGGCTCGGACACGAGGTCTGGCTCCACGCGCCCGGCGCGCCGGGCGAGGGCGCTGAGGCGCGGCGGCGGGGGCTGCGCGTGGCTGCCGATCCCGCCGATCTCGCCGAGCCCCCGGAGCTGGTCTACGCGCAGGACGCCGCGTCGGCCTACACGGCAGCCGACGCCTGGCCGTCGGTTCCCCAGGTCTTCTGCGTGCACAGCGACGACTGGGACCTGTCGCTGCCGCCCCAGGTGCAGGATGTCGTCGCCGCGGTCGTCGCGCTCCACGGCCGGGTCGAGGCGCGGGCGAGAGCGGCCGCCGTGGTTCCGGAGGTCGTCCGGCTCACGCAGCCGATCGACGTGACCAGGTTCAGGCCGGTCACCCCGCTCGCCGATCCTCCTGAGCGTGTCCTGCTCGTCAGCAACTACGTGACGGGAGACCGCACATCGCTCGTCGAAGCGGCCTGTGCCGCTGCCGGGCTGAGCCTGCGCTGCATCGGGCGCGCCTTCGGTACCGCGACCGCCACCGACCACCAGCTCTACGAGCAGTGCGACATCGTGCTCGGCAAGGCGCGTGTCGTGCTCGAAGCCATGGCCTGCGGCCGTGCCGCCTACGTCTATGACGTCAACGGCGGCGACGGCTGGGTCACCGCGGAGAGCTACGGCCGCCTCGAGGCCGACAACTTCGGCGGGCAGAGCCGTGCGACGGTCACGACCGTGGAAAGCCTCGCCGGCGACCTCCGCGATTTCCGGCGCGACATGGGAGCCGCCAACCGGGATCTCGTCATGGCCGGGCATCAGGCGACCAAGCACGCCGAGGCGCTCGTCGATCTCTTCAGGCGGGTGGCGGCCGAGGCGACGGGACCGGGCCGCGGTCCGTGGCTTGAGCTCGCGCGGATGGCGCGCCTGCAATGGGACACCGATCGCCTGGTTGGTGCCGTGGCCGAGCGCGAGGCGCTGCGGGCCGAGCTCACGCGCGTCCACGCGGAGTACCGGAAGGTCTACGCGGAGCTCGAGCGCGTGCGGGGGACCGAGAACGAGCGCGAGACCGGTTGACCTCCCCGTTTCCCTATCCGGCGCATCCGCGCACGCCGTATCCGCCGCTGGTCATCAACGTGGCCCTGACCGGCCTGACGACCACACGCGAGCGGGTCCCGCACGTCCCGCTGACCGCGACGGAGATCGCTGAGGATGCCGGGCGGTGCTTCGAGGCCGGGGCGCGTGTCGCCCATCTCCACGCACGCAACGCTGACGGCACCCCCGATCACCGCCGAGAGTCCTACGCCGAGCTGATCGCCGCCGTCCGGGACCGCTGTCCGGAGATGATCGTCTGCGTCAGCACCAGCGGGCGCTTCGAGGCCGACATCGAACGCCGCGCCCACGTCCTTTCGCTCAGCGGTGACGAGCGCCCGGACCTCGCCAGCCTCACGCTGGGCTCCCTCAACTTCCACAGCGGCCCGAGCGTCAACGACCTCGCTGTCGTCGAGGAGCTCGCGCGTCGCATGGTCGCCGCCGGCATCCGGCCGGAGCTCGAGATCTTCGACCTCGGCATGGCTCACCTTGCGCAGCGCCTCGTGGCCTCAGGCGCGCTCGAAGCGCCGCTCTACGCCAACCTCATGCTCGGCTTCATCAACACCGCGCCGGCCGACGCGCCGTCGTTGGTCGCGCTGATCGGAGGGCTGCCGGCGGGCTCGACCTGGGCCACCGGCGGATTCGGGGCCTACCAGCTGCCCGCCAACGGCCTGGCCGTGGTGATGGGCGGGCACGTGCGGACCGGGCTCGAGGACAACCCCTACCTCGACGCGAGCTCGCGGGTGCCGGCGACCAACGTCGAGCTCGTCGCCCGGGCGGTGGAGCAGGGGCGTGCCGCGGGCCGGCCCGTCGCCACGCCGCAGGAGGCACGAGACCTGCTCGGCCTCGATCTCGCAGCCGTCCCGCAGCGATGATCGGCACCGGCGCGGTCATCGGCGAGGACGTCGTCCTCGGCGAGGGCGTGTGCGTCGGGGATCGCGCCGTCGTCGGCAAGCGGGCGATCCGGGCCGGGGCCGGACGCTCGGCGGATCCACCGCTTCCGACGGTCGTCGAGGCCGGTGCGACGATCGGGTCCGGCGCGGTCGTCTTCGAGGGCGCGCGGATCGGCGCCGGTGCCGTGGTCGGCGACCAGGCCAACGTCCGTGAGGGCGCGGTCATCGGCACCGGGGCCGTGCTCGGGCGTGGCTGTGCGGTCGGGGCGCACACCACGATCGGGGCGAACGTGCACGTCGGGGTCGACGCGTGGCTCACGAGCTGGATGGTCGTCGAGGAGGACGTCGTCGTCGGCCCGGGGGTCGTGACGATGAACGACGACAGCATGGCCAGGCTCGCACCAGGCGCGCAGCTGCGCGGACCGGTGCTGCGGCGAGGCTGCCGGGTGGGTGCCCGGTGCAAGCTGACTCCGGGAGTCGAGATCGGCGCCGTGGCCGTGGCCGAGGCGGGCAGCCTGATCAGCCGGGACGTTCCCGCCGGAGCGCGGGTCGGTGGCCTTCCGGCGCGGGTCCTCGAATCCGGACTCCCCGACTGAGAGGCCCGGTCTGCCGCGGCTGTCTGCGTTACGACCCGGCAAACCCCTCGAACCCTGCCGTGAACCCGCCGCCGGCGGGCAGGTACTGCAGGAAGAACCGCGAGGGCCACGGCACGCCCGCCTGCACGGTCGGCGGCCGCTTGTACCGGAAGGTGAGGCGACCGGAGGGAGCCGCGGCGACGTCCTGAAGCGTGGCCGCGGTCACCGAGGCCTCGGCGAAGATGATCCGCCCGTCGTAGCTGCCGTAGAGCAGCGTCGGGTGATGGTCGACGCTGTGGACCGAGTACGGGAAGGCGCGGTCGAGGAAGTGCAGGCCCATGCGGGGGATCGACGAGGCGGGATCGGGGCGGTAGCTCGGCGGCAGGAAGCGCGCCGCGGGGAGCGTCAGGAACCGAGCCATCTGGCCGTAGCCGGTGTGGAACGGGTCGCACGTGCGTCCGTTGGTCGAGACGCAACGGGTGAGCCTGTCGATGACCGGCCGGGGCCGGAGGTAGAAGTGGAAGTCGAAATGCGGTGAGACGAACGAGTTGGCGGGACCGCGCGCGATGCCCTCGGTGTTCCAGTCGACCTCGACGTAGCGGAACAGGGCCGGCGGCTGCCCGCTCGCCCTGGCGATCCGCTGGTACCGGAAGCGGTAGATGTGCTGGCAGGGGCCGCTCGGAAGGTTCCGCGTCCGGCCCGGGCCGCTGAAGCTGATCGGCGGGACGGTCACGCCGACCTGCGCCGGGCTCGAGCCGCTGTCGACCTGCGCGGCCGGGAAATCTCCCGCCCGGTTGTAGGCGCCGATCATGCGGGTGCCCTGCCCGAGACCGGTGTTCGCGCAGGTCGTCGACCCGATCCGTGCCTGGCCGCCCTCCGCGCTCGTGCCCAGAGCGACGGGCAGGATCGCGGCCGCGCCGGCGAGCGTGATCAGGGCGGCGGCTCGCGCGCGAAGGGTCATGTCCCTGAGCCTTGCAGAGGGTGGCGCCGGAACGGACGAGCGCCTCGCCGTCCCCGGCGGCTGCCAGGATCGCGCGATGCGCCGTTTTCTCGCTGTGGCGATCGCCTGCCTCGTGCCCGCCACTCCGGCTCTCGGCGCCGACACGGCGGCCTCCCTGCCCACGGGCCAGTCACTGCTCTTCGCCATGGAGTCACAGAGCGGGACCTTCACGCCGGTGACGGGGCAGACCGGCCGGTACCGGATGGTCCTGCACGGACTCGCTCGCCGGACCACCTGGTTCTCGGACCGTCCCCAGCGCGACGCCGGGCGCATCACGACCGGCTCGCTGTTGGGCTCCTGGCGCGCGCTCGGCTTCGCGAAGCAGCCGCCGAACGCCGCCGTGGTGCTCGACGACGGCCGCACTGCGCAGGACACGGTCGCGCTCGAGCTGCGGCTCGTCGGATACGACGGCCCACGCCACACGGCCCGCTTCGCCGTGCGCGTGCTCGGCGGACTGGGCAACGGGCTGTCGCGACTCAACCGCCGCCTGGATCGCACGTTGCCCAGGCACTTCTCGGGAGCCTCGGTGTTTATCGACGACACCACCGTCGAGCCATGCGCGCTCGGGCAGCCGACCCTCCTGGGATTCACCACGAGCCTTGATGACGCGACGTACATCCCGGCGAACGGGGAGCTCCTGCCGATCCAGGGGTTCCCGGCCCTGTTCAAGCTCTACGGGACGGAGTTCGGGGGCGACGGCCAGCAGGACTTCCGCGTCCCCGACATGACGCCGCCGCTGCCCGGCATGAGCTGGCAGATCTGCGCGACCGGGCCGCTCGTGGACGTCCGGGAGATCCCGCAATGCGCGACCGGAGAGCTCAAGCTGTGGGCCGTCGGCAACACGCCGGTCCTTGACGGCGGCGCCTTCGGCCAGTGGATTCCCGCCGACGGCCGGACGCTGCCGACGCAGGACGCCGAGTACTTCATCCAGACGTGGAACCCCGGCTCCGCGAACGGGTCGACGTTCACGATGCCCGACCTGGCCGCGCCACCGGGTTTCGCGTACATCGCGTGCGTCTACGGGGCCAGCGCGACACAAAGCGACACCGGCCAGGCCCCGTACATGGGGGAGGTCCAGCTGTTCGGCAGCATCTCCACCTACGTCGACTGGACCAAGGGCGGCGTCAGCCTGCTGATCAGCCAATACGAGTCGCTGTACTCCCTGCTCGGGACGAGGTACAGCGGCGGTCAGGGGGGCGGCATCTTCTCCCTGCCGGCTCCCCCCTCGCCGGTTGCGGGCTTCGACTACCGGACCGCGGTGCAGGGCCTGTATCCGCTGGGCTGACGCCGTATCGGCGCGGTTCGTCGGCCGCGTCGCGTAGCCTCGCCCGCCGCATGCCTGCTCCCGCCTATCGCCGCCGCTCGAAGCCCTCACCGAAGGTCGCCGAGGCGCCGGTGGCAGCGCGGCCCGGCGAGGTGCTGATCTGGACCGACGGTGCCTGCCGGAAGAACCCGGGACCCGGCGGGTGGGCGGCGATCGTGGTCGGCGCCGACGGCGGCGCGACGGTCGAGCTGTCGGGCAGCGTCGCGGCGACCACCAACAACCGCATGGAGTACCAGGCGGCGCTCGAGGGGCTGCGGTCGCTCGCCGACGGCGCCAGCGTCTGCATCGTCACCGACTCGCGGCTGATGCTCGACTCGATGACCAAGTGGATCCACGGCTGGAAGCGCAAGGGCTGGAAGACCGCCGCCGGCGAACCCGTCAAGAACCAGGACCTCGTGCAGGCGCTCGACGCCGAGATCGCTCGGCACGTCGCCGTCCGCTGGCACTGGGTCCGCGGCCACGAGGTCGGCCGGCAGCACGCGCACAAGGCGCTCAACGACCGCGCCGATCAGCTGGCCGTCGCCGCATCTCACGCGGCCTGAGACTGGATCGACACTGCGCGCGGCACGCGCGCGTGGAACGGTTGGCCCATGCTCGGTCAACTGAACTACTTCACCCGCAAGAAGCTCCGCAACCAGGGCGTCAGCGCGCCCGCAACGGTGCTCGAGATCGCCGACAGCGGCATGTCGGTGACCCACGGCAGCGAGGGCGTGGTCGGCAACACCGAGCTGATCCTCAAGACGCGACTGCGCGTCGAGCCGCTCAACGAGCCTGCCTTCGAGGTGCAGCAGCGCTTCCGCTACGCCCAGCTCAGCATCCCGCCGGTCGGCTCGAAGCTGACCGTCCTCTATGACCCCGAGGACCACGACAAGCTGATGATCGACCGCGATGCGGCCCCGGCTTCCGTGACGCTCAACAGCGTCACGCAGAACGGCGCCCCGATCGACCTCGGCGGCCTGCTCGCCACCGTCCAGCAGGCCAAGGCGGCCGGCGGCGGGGACCGCGAGAAGATCGCCGAGGCGCTGCGAGCCTCACTCGGCGGCCAGAACGTCACGGTCATCGACGGCACGCAGATGGCCGGTCTCGGCGGCGGCGCCGAGTCGCCGGAGGAGGAGCGCATCCGCAACCTCGAGCGGCTGGTCGCGCTGCGCGACGCGGGGGCGCTGACGCCCGACGAGTTCGCGACCCGCAAGGCCGCGCTGCTGGCCGAGTAGCTACTCGGCGTCCGGCGGCGCGTCGAGGAGCGTCAGCGCCTCGGCGGAGAGCACGTACCGCAGGGGCTTGCGGGTATCGGACTCCTCGATCCCCGAGCGCGACCGCGTCCCGTGGATGCCCTGTTCGCCTCCGCGGGCCACCAGCTCCTCGGGCACGCCGTGCTCGGTGATCCAGCGCATGATGGCCGCGGCCTCCGGCCCGACGGACAGCACCGAGGCGCGCTCGATGACGCGTCCGCCGGAGGGGTGCGGCCGCGAGAGGCGCAGGACGGTGGCCTGGATGAAGTGGTCGTCGCTCACGGAGATGAGCGTAGGTCCCGGCCGCGCTTACGATGGCGCGATGAGAGCCGTCGTCTGCACCCACGCCGAACTCGACGTCGTCGAGCGCCCCGACCCGCGGCCCGCGAAGGGGCAGGTCCTGCTCGAGGTCGAGCGCTGCGGCATCTGCGGGTCGGATCTGCATGCGCGCCACGGCATCGACAACTGGGCCGAGCTGGCCCGCAAGGTCGGCTATGACCGCTTCGGCCGCTCGGACCAGCCGCTGGTCTTCGGCCACGAGTTCTCCGGGACGGTCGCCGAGTACGGGCCCGGATGCGCCGGCGACGTCGCCACGGGCACGCCGGTGGTCGCGCTGCCGCTGCTGCGCAACGCGCACGGCGTCGACACGACCGGCCTCTCCGAGCACGCGCCCGGCGCCTACGCCGAGCGCGTGCTCGTCCAGGAGTCGCTGATGCTGCCGGTGCCCAACGGGCTGGCCGCGGACGTCGCGGCGCTGACCGAGCCCATGGCCGTCGCGTGGCACGCCGTCCGCCGCGGCGAGGTCCGCAAGCGCGACGTCGCGATCGTCATCGGCTGCGGCCCGGTCGGCCTCGGCGTGATCCTCTGCCTGAAGGCCAGAGGCGTCCGGACGGTGGTCGCCGCCGACTTCTCGCCGGGCCGGCGCGCGCTGGCCAGGACGTGCGGCGCCGACGTCGTCGTCGATCCCTCCGAGACCTCGCCGTACAGCGCGGCGCCGGCCAAGGGCCAGCTCACGGACGCGCCGGCGGCGTTCGAGCTCGCGGTCGGCACCCGCGAGAAGCTCGGGCGCCTGCCGTTCGGCTGGTGGCACGCCTGGCGGCTGGGGGAGGCGCTCGGCGCCGGGCCGAAGTTCCCCGTCGTCTTCGAGTGCGTCGGCGTGCCCGGCGTGATCGAGAGCATCATCGACGGCGCGCCGCTGTTCTCGCGCGTCGTCGTGGTCGGGGTCTGCGTGGGGGAGGACCGCTTCACGCCCGCGATGGCGATCAACAAGGAGATCGACCTGCGCTTCGTCCTGGGCTACACGCCGCTGGAGTTCCGCGACACCCTGCACGGGCTGGCCGGCGGCGACATCGACCCGCGCCCGCTGATCACCGGCACGGTCGGGCTCGACGGCGTGGCCGCCGCGTTCGACGCGCTCGGCGACCCCGAGGCGCACGCCAAGATCCTCGTCGACCCGAGGTCGGCGGCGACCGCTCCCGCCTGAGGCCCTGCTCGCCGCCGAACCCGCGCTAGGTTGTTGTCCATGCAACGAGATGAGGCCGCTCCTGCCCCGCACCTGCGCTGGATCCTCGTCCTCTGCTGCCTGGCGCAGTTCATGGTCATCCTCGACGTGTCGGTGGTCAACGTCGCGCTGCCGTCGATCCGCAAGGACCTGGGCTTCAACGCGATCGACCTGCAGTGGATCGTCAACGCCTACACGCTGACGTTCGCCGGCTTCCTCCTGCTCGGCGGCCGCGCCGCCGACCTCCTCGGCCACCGCCGCGTCTTCATCGCCGGCCTGGTCCTGTTCTCGCTGGCGAGCCTGGCGGGCGCGCTGTCGACCGGCCAGCTGACGCTCGAGCTCGCCCGCGGCGCGCAGGGCCTCGGCGGCGCGATCGTCGCTCCGGTGACCCTCTCGATCCTCACGACGAGCTTTCCCGAGGGCGTCGAGCGCCGCAAGGCGATGGCGGCGTGGGGCGCCATGGGCGGCGTCGGCGGCGCCGCCGGCGTGCTGCTCGGCGGCATCCTCACCGAGGTCTTCGGCTGGCAGTCGATCCTGCTGATCAACCTGCCGATCGGGCTGGGCATCGCCTTCGCCGCCCAGCGCTTCGTGCCCCGCCACGATCCCGACGCCGTCGGGGAACGCCACTACGACGTCCGTGGAGCGGTGACGGTGACCGCGGGCCTGATCGTCCTGACCTACGCGATCGTGCGCACCGACGTCGAAGGGTGGGGCTCGGCGAAGACGCTGATCACCGCGGCGATCGGCCTGGCCCTCCTGGCGGTGTTCTTCGTCATCGAGGCCCGGCTGGCACCGCGCCCGCTCGTCCCGCTGAAGATCTTCTCATCGCGGCTGCTCAGCGCGGCCAACGCGATCGTGTTCTTCCTCGGGGCCTCGATGTTCGGCATGTGGTACTTCGTCTCGCTCTACCTCCAGCAGGTTCTGGGCTTCTCCGCCATCGAGGCCGGCCTGTCCTTCCTGCCGATGACCGCGATGATCATCCTCGCGTCGACCCAGGCCGGGAAGCTCACCCAGCGCTTCGGCAACCGCGTCGTGCTGACCGCCGGGATGGGCTGCGTCGCGCTGGGCATGCTGCTGTTCTCCGGCGTCAGCCCCGGCGGCTCCTACGCCGCCGACGTCATGGTGCCCGGCGTGCTCACCGCGCTGGGGCTCGGTCTCTCGTTCGTGCCGGTGACGGTGGCGGCGATGAGCGGCGTCGCCGGGCAGCAGGCCGGGCTCGCCTCGGGCCTGGTCAACACCTCACGGCAGCTGGGCGGGTCGCTGGGGCTGGCGATCCTCGCGACGGTGGCGACGCAGAGCGAGAGCGGCACCGGCGCGTCCGCGCTGACCAGTGGCTTTCATGCCGCGTTCCTGCTCGGTGCGGCCTTCGCGCTCGTCGGGGCGCTGGTCGCGGCGAGCGCCTTGAGCGCGCGGCGGCTGGCCGTTCCCGCCGCCTAGGGCCGCAGGACCCTGAACGTCGCGCTGCGGGGCTTCGAGCGGTTGCCCGCCGCATCGGTCGCCCGCACGGACAGCCGGTAACGCCCGGGCGAGAGGGCGTGCTTGCCGATGCGGCCGCTGAAGCGCCGGGACTGCGACCCAGCCGCTGTCGCCTGGTGCAGTGCGCCTGCCGCGATGAACCGCGTGCAGCGCTTGGCCCTGCGGTTGGCCTTGCTGGGCGCGGCGCAGTGCTTGCCGGCACGGCGTCCGGGCCGCAGCCGCGCGACCGTCAGCACCGCCGAGGACGGCTCGGAGAGCGCGTAGGAGATCCGGGTGCCGTGCGGCTTGCGTCCCTTCACGCGAAAGCGCGCGGGGGAGAGCTTGAGCGCGGACACGCTGGGCGCGGTCGTGTCCTTCTGGGCGCCGCCGGCGACCGTGAAGCTCGCGGTGGCGGGGGAGGGGTCGGTCAGCGCCGCGCGGTCGGTGGCGCGCACGGCGAAGCTGTGGGGCCCGGCGGGCAGTACGGGGCTCGTCGTCGGTGACGTGCACGCGGCGTAGGGGCCGCCGTCGAAGCTGCAGGCGAACGTGACACCGGTCTCGTCGCCCGAGAAGGCGAACGTCGCGGTTGCGCCGGGGCCTGAGTCGATCGTGGTGTTCGGGGCCACCAGCGGGCATTCCCGCGCCATCACGCGCACGAACACGTGGCTGTAGTCGCGGGAGGGGTATCCGGACGCCGTCAGAGCCGCGTTGCTGGCGAAGGCGACGCAGCTGGCGTCGGCGTTGACCGCCGGCGTCGTGGCGTTGAACACGGCGCCGTCAGGTCCGTCGACGCGGGCTGCGGCGACGGTCGTCTGCGCGTCGAGATCACGGACGAAGACAGTGGTCACGTTCGTCGTGTCCGGCGGCTGGAGGTCGGTGCCGATGCCGACGAACACCACGTGCCGGCCGTCGCCGGAGATCCGCGAGAACGTCGCCTCCCCGTCGGCCGGCGGACCGCTGGCCCCGGCGCGGCTGGCCAGGACGGTCGTGCCGGCGCCCACATCGCGCACGTAGACCTCCAGCATGCTGGAGACGAGGCCGGGCTCGAGGCCCGATGCCGTGGACTCGAAGGCGACGCGATTGCCCGTCCGGTCGAGCGAGACGCCATAGGCATGCCCGACGGCCTTCGCGCCCGTGGCGCCGTCGGCCCGGTCGACCAACGTGGTGGTGTTGGCTGCGAGATCGCGCAGGTGGACGTTGGTGAAGGCGTCGGTGTCGCCGTCGCCGAGGTCGGTCGAGGAGCTGAGGAAGCCGACGCGCTTGCCGTCGCCGCTGATGGCCGCGGCGCTCGTCGTGCCGTCGCCCGTGTTGGTCGCCGAACCGTCGGCGCGGCTGGCGAGCTCGGTCGTGTCGGAGACGATGTCTCGCACGTAGGCGTCGCCGGCGGCGTTGGTGTCGTGGGCGTCGAGCGACGTACCGGTGATGAAGGCGACGCGGTGACCGTCGTCGCTCAGCCATGTTCCCTGGCCGTACGTGGCCGGGGTCCCGCTCGCACCGTCGGCGCGGCTGGCCAGAACGGTGGTCTGCGCCGCGAGGTCGCGCACATATACGCCGTTGGCGACGCCACCCGGCGCGCCGAGGTTGGTGGCTGCCGACTCGAACGCGACGTGGGTGCCGTCGGCGGAGATCGAGGCCTGGGAGGAGTGGGCGTTGGCCGCGGTGCCGTCCGTTGCACGGCTGACCAGGGTCAGCTGGTTGGTCAGCAGATCGCGGACATAGACGTTGATGTAGCGGTCGTCGTCTCCGCTCATCAGGCCGTTGGCGTCCGAGGTGAACGCGACGTAGCGCCCGTCGCCGCTGATGGCGTTGCCGCCCGTCGCGCCGGCGAAGGCATACGAGAAGGCCAGACCGTCGTCGCCCGCAGTGGCCGTGAACGCGGCGGTCCCCGGTCCTGTGGGAAGCGACGCCACCACGGTGGTGCTCGTGCCCGTGTTGCGCACGAACTCCCGGCCGTCCCCGGGGCCGCCCGCGGACGGAACGAGGTTGTCGGCCGCGGACGTCCAGGCGATCACGGCCCCCGCGTCGTCGATTGCCGGCCGGCTCGCGGCGGCGTTTGACGAGACCCCCGCCGGGCCGTCGGCACGCGAGACCAGGCTCGTGGTGCCGCCCGAGCGCAGGTGGACGTCGGCGGTGGTGTTCGTGTCCCCGTCACCAAGGTTGCCTGCCGTCGACAGAAACGCGATCTGGGACCCGGTCGTCCCCGCTGCCGGGTCGTAGGACGCGCCGTTCCCGGCGTTGGTCAGGCCGCCGTCGATACGGCTGATCAGCGTGAACGCGTCGAGGTTGTAGCTCCAGGCGTAGACGTCGCCGAGCCCGTTGACGTCGTGCCCGGCGTCGAAGGCGACCTGCGTCTGGAAGGCCACGAGGCTGCCGTTGCCCGCGATCGACGGCTCGGTGCTCGACAGCGTCGTGGACGCGCTGTGGCTGACCCAGCGTGTGAGGTTGCCGGTGATGTCGCGCAGGTACACGTCATAGCCCGAGCCGGTGTCGGTGACGTCCAGCTGGCCGCCCGACTCCCACACCACCCGGTTGCCGTCGTCGCTGATCGAGGGGTCGCTGGACGGCTGGCTGACCTGGGTCCCGCCGGCGCCCGTCTTGCGGCTGACGAGGACGGTGCTGTTCGTGGCGGTGTTGCGGACGAAGATGTCGGTGACCGTGTTGGTGTCGGTCGCCAGGGCGGTGCTCGCCGACGTGAACGCGATCTTCGTGCCGTCGCTGTTGATGCTGGGCTCCGACCCTCCGCCAGGGGTGCAGTTCGTGGTGTTCGCGCAGCTGACGATGGTCGTGGTGTGGGCGACGAGGTCACGGACGTAGACCTGGGTGCCCGTAGCCCCGAGGTTCTGGGCGGAGCTGGTGAAGGCGACCTTCGTGCCGTCGCCGCTGATGGCGGAACCGAAGGCGTTTCCGTCTGCCGCCGCGCCCGCCACCCCGGTCGCCCGGCTGACCAGGGTCGTGGTGTTCGTCTGCAGGTCGCGGACGTAGACGTTCTGGAAGGCATCGTTGTCCTCTGCCGACAGCGCGTCCGCGTCGGAGGAGAACGTGACATAGCGCCCGTTGCTGCTCACCGACTCGGTCGTGCCGCTGCTGTCGTTGACGGAGTCGTCGGGCAGCGTCCCCAGCCCGGAAGGACGCCCGACCAGCAGCGTCATGCCGGGCTGGGCCGTGTCGCCGGCGTGCGCTGCAGCGGGTGAGAGCGCGGCGAGGGCGAGGACCGCGGCCAGGAACCGGGACGGGAGCATGGCGCGAAGCTACGCGCGCGCATGCGGCCCGTCAGTGTCGGTTCAGTCTCAGGCTTCAGGCCGCCCCGGGCGGAGCGAACTCGGCGCTGTCGGGCATCTGCGGGTTCGCCGCGGGCTGCGTGAGGCGCAGGTTGTTGCCGAACGGGTCGCGCAGGCCGCAGTCGATCCCGTAGAAGCGCTCGGTCGGCTCGTCGGTGAACTCGACGCCCTTGGCCACCAGCGCGGCGTGGGTGGCGCGGCAGTCGTCGGTGGTCAGGATGAAGCCCAGTCCGGTCGCGCCCTTGGTGACGAGCTCGCGGAGCTGCTCGGCCGTGGCGTCGTCGTGGATGGGCGGGCCGGGGACCTCGAGGAGGACCTCGCGCTCGGGGTGGCCGGGGACCGAGATCGTCAGCCAGCGCATGAAGCCCATGTCGACGTCGGCGGTCACCTCCATCCCGAGCTTGCCGACGTAGAAGTCGAGGGCCTCGTCCTGGTCGAGGACGAAGATGGCGGAGTGGGTGATGGCGGTGAACATGGGCGCGACGCTATCCGCGCAGCCTCCCGCTGTCTTCTCCAAAACTGCTCGGTCGCGTCATCGCCATCGCAAAGCAGTTCGGAACGTCGGCCGGCGGACCGGCCAGGCGCCGGTATTCGCTCGGCGAGCGGCCGACGATCGTCTTGAACGTCCGGCTGAACGTGCCGAGGCTGGCGAAGCCGACGTCGAGGCAGACGTCGGTGACGCTTCGGTCGGTCTGGCGCAACAGGAACATCGCGCGCTCGACACGGCGACGCTGCAGGTAGCGGTGCGGGGTCTCGCCGAACGTCGCCTTGAACGTGCGGATGAAGTGCGCCTCCGAGACGAGGGCGACGTGTGCGAGCGCGGCGGTGTCGAGCGGCTCGGCGTAGGAGCGGTCCATGGCGTCGCGTGCCCGCAGGAGGCGGCGGTTGCTCTCCTCGACGGCGCGGCTCACGCCGCGAAGGCTAGGAAGCGCGCTCGATCTCGAACCACACGTGCGTGCTGCCCTCGTGGACGCCCCACCGGTCGGTGAGCGTCTCGACGAGATGCAGGCCCCAGCCGCCGGCCTCGGTGGCCGGGCGGTCGCGCGCGACGGGGATGAAGCCCGAGCCCTGGTCGACGACCTCGACGCGGATGTGCCCCTCGTGCTCGGAGAGCAGCTGCAGCCGGACCTCGCCCTCGCCGCCGTACTTGACGGAGTTGGTGATCAGCTCCGACACGAGGAGCTTGACGTCGGGCACCAGCGCCGGATCCACCGAAGCGGCGAACGCCTCGACGGCGCGGCGCGCATCGGCGGGAGCGCGGGGGTCACGACGGATCGCGATGTCTACGAGCTCGGTCATCAGGCAGGAAACGAAGTGCTGCTGTGGTTATTCCGCATACACGAGCTCTCAAACACCGTCTTGGGCTCAGCGCACGAGCGGCCGATTTTATCGCCCCCGTTCGGACGCCCGGGGTGCCTTGGCTAGACTCGCTGCCCGCACCTGCGGTTGTGGCGGAATTGGTAGACGCGCGGCGTTCAGGTCGCCGTGGGCTAACGCCCGTGGAGGTTCGAGTCCTCTCAACCGCACTGCAAGGCGCCGGATCGGCTCACCAGCCGGTCCGGCGCCGATTGCTACTCTGACGCGCGCCTCTAGCCGCCATCGTCTAGGGGACTAGGACGCCGCCCTCTCACGGCGGAAACCGGGGTTCGAATCCCCGTGGCGGTACTCCGAAAGCCTCGCTGACGCGGGGCTTTCGTCGTTGTGGCCCGGCGCGGTACGAAAATCGCCCCCGCACCGGTGAAAAGCCGGCCGGGGGCATGGATCGCCAGGATGAAAGGTCCCGGTGATCGCTGCGGACCCTAGCCGTGGGCGGTCCGCGAACGGCCCGGGCGACGGTCTGCGAACGACCACGGCGCGCTCGCGCTCACCAGCGGGCGCATGGTCCCGCACAGGCAGAGGCGGCAGACGCCGGGGGCGACGCCGTGGCTCGTGCAGCTGCGGCATTCCCAGCGCAGGCCCTCGCGCGGTCCGGTCTCGCGAACATCCCTGCTCATTGCGAAGAATCCGTTCATGCCCGCTGAGACGGGCGTGCGGGCCAAAGGTTGGGACCTCAGGCCAAATGATTCTCAGACGGCGGGCGCCGCCGCGCGATCACGCGGCGGCGCAGCGCGAACGGCGTGCTACTTGACGATGACCTTGCCGGTCATGCCGGAGTGGATCACGCACAGGTACTTGAAGGTGCCCTTCTTCTTGAAGCGGTGCGAGAAGGTGCCCTTGACCTGCACCTTCGAGGTGAAGCCGGAGAACTTGACGTTGTGGGGGTTCTTGCCGGCCCAGGTCCACTTGACGGTGTCGCCCTTGTGGATCGTGATGGTGGCGGCGCTGAACTTGTCGTCGACGACCTTGACGCCCTTGGTGGCGCCGAAGGCGGGAACGCTGAGCGCCAGCGCGGCGGCGGCGGTCGCGAGAATGGGGAGGATCTTGTTCATGGGATGACTGACGCTAGCCGCGTCCGGTTCCTTCCACCTCGTCGAAGCCGACCATCCGCTCGGTTTCCTCGTCCCAGAGCTTGAGGCGCGTGCACCGCATGGCGTCGCGGATCGTCAGGGTCGGGACGTCGCGGAAGAGGTCGATCTCCTCATGGGCGCGCTGCAGGTTGTAGTTGGGGACCCGCGCGCTGAGGTGGTGGACGTGGTGAAAGCCGATGTTGCCCGTGAAGTACTGCAGGACCCGGGGGAGCTGGAAGTAGGAGCTGCCGCGGATCGCGGCGTCGCCGTAGTCCCAGTTCTCGCCGGTCTCCCAGTAGGCGTCCTCGAACTGATGCTGGACGTAGAAGAGGAAGATGCCGGCCGAGCCCGCCAGCCACGCGGCCGGAAGCATGATCGCCAGGTACTCGAGCGGTCCCAGCAGCCAGCAGGCGACGCCGACCATCACGGCCAGGGCGATGTTGGTGCGGATGATCGCGCGGCGGATGCGCGGCCGGGCGTCCTTGGGGACCAGGCGCGGCCCGACGAAGAACGAGACGATCGGCCCGAGTCCGAACATGACCGCCGGGTGGCGGTAGGCGCGGTACAGGCGCCGGCCGCGCGCGTCCTTGGCCAGGTACTCGGCCACGGTGAGCATCGGCACGTCGCCGGTGCCGCGGCGCTCGAGGTCGCCGGCCGTCGCGTGGTGGACGGCGTGGCTGTGGCCCCAGCTCTCGAACGGCATGAACAGCAGCAGGCCGAGCACCCGGCCCGACCAGGCGTTGGCGCGCTTGCTGTGCCACAGCGAGCCGTGCGTGCAGTCATGGAAGAGGATGAACGTGCGCAGCAGGAAGCCGGCGGTCAGCGGCGCGAGCGCGAACGTGAGCCACACGCTGACGTCGAGCAGGAAGTACATCGCCACCAGCAGCCCGAGGTACGGCACGACCGACGTCGCCACTTCCAGCCACGAGCGGCCGAGGCGCGGCGTCGCGTACGGGCGGATGAGGGACTTCCACGGCGCGCGCGTGTTCTCGCCCGTCGGGACTGCGATCGCTGCGTTCAACTGAGCCTGCCCTTTGTGCGTGGTGCGTTTCCGCAGGGCCGGTCAGCGCCTACGTTGCGCCATGGTAGCGGGGGGTAACCCCGGTTACGCGAGCGACCGGCGGATGGTCATGTTGACGTCGGAGATCTCCACCAGGCGGTAGTGGCGGCGCAGTTCGTCCTCCATGTCCTGGGTCACCTCCGGCGGTGCGCAATAGAGCAGCGGCGCGCGCTCGATCCGCAGGCGCTCCCACGGCAGGGAGATGCGCCCGTGCCAGGAGAGCACCTCGGCCGGCGGGGTCAGGACGAAGCGGGTCGAGTAGCGGCCGAGCCGCACGAGGAACCAGGCGGGGGCGGCCGAGGCGAGGTCCTCGTAGACCGCGGCGAGCGTCCCCACGCGCTGGCCGCGGCAGTCGTCGACGCGCCAGTCGGTCCAGCCCGTCAGCTCGGCGGGGCGCGGCGCGGCACGCGGCATGCAAGCCGGATTCGCCGAAAGGGCCTGCAGCCCTGCCGTAGCCTGCCGCGAGATGCCGACGCGCCCGCGCCCAGCCCTCGAAGGAGCTCTGGGCTGTCTGGCGGCGCTGACCGTGGTCGGCATCGTCGCGCACCTGTTCACCGACGGCGAATCGCTCGACGCGCGCGTCCTGCGCGGCTTCACGCGGCTGCGCTTCTACGACGTCGAGCGCGCGCTCGAGCCGATCGTGCACTTCGGCGACCCCGGGCCGTACCTGCTGATCACCCTGGCCATCGTCGGAACGGCGTTCGCGCGCGGCCGCAGGCGCCTGGCGCTGTTCGCCGGCGTGGCGCTGGTCAGCGCCCCGATCACCGCCGAGGTGCTCAAGGTGCTCACCGCGCAGGCGCGCGACCACTCGGTGCGCTTCGCCGACCACATCAGCAACGCGTCGTGGCCCAGCGGCCACACGACAGGGGCGATGACCGCGGCGCTCTGCGCGCTGCTCGTCGCCCCGCGCGCGGCCCGGCCGCTCGTCGCGCTGCTCGGCGGCGCCTACGCGCTGGCCATGGGCTCGACGGTCATCGCGCTGGTCTGGCACTTCCCGAGCGACGTGATCGGCGCCTACCTGCTGTCGGCCGGCTTCGTGCTGCTCGCGGTGGCCGCGGCGCGCCAGTGGCCTGATGTCGAGACCGAGCCCGACGCGGCACCCGACTGGCGCAGCATCCTCACGGCGGCGGGGACGGCGGTGGCGATCCTCGCCGTGCTCGCGCTGACCTACTTCCGCCCGGCGCGGCTGCTCGAGCAGGCCGATCGCAACACGACGCTGCTGGCCGCCGGCACGGTGATGGCCGCGCTCATCGCGGTGCTCGTCACGCTCGTGGCGCGCAGCGCGCGCGAGCTCTAGGAGGACGAGCGCGAGGCGCCGGGCTGCCAGAGCGGCTCGGAGCCGGTGGCGGCGTGGTTGGCGCCGCGGCTGAGGATGAACAGCAGGTCCGAGAGCCGGTTGAGGTAGCGGACGACCTCGGGGTTTGCGTCCTCGACGAGCAGCGTGCGGCGCTCGGCGCGCCGGCAGATCGTGCGGCAGACGTGCAGCGCGGCGGCGGCCGGCGTCCCGCCGGGCAGGACGAAGGACTTCAGGTTGGGCAGCGTCGCGTTGACCTCGTCGCAGGCCTCCTCGAGCCATGCGGTCTGCTCGGGCAGGACGCGCAGGCGCTCGCGCTCGCCGCCCTCGGGCACCGACAGGTCGGCGCCGCAGTCGAACAGGTCGTTCTGGATCTGCTGGAGCCAGGCCGCGAACTGCTCGGTCAGACCGCCCGTGGCCAGCGCGACGCCCACGTAGGCGTTGAGCTCGTCGATCGCGCCGTAGGCCTCGATCCGGGGGTGCGTCTTGGGCACCCGGCTCATGTCGCCGAGGTGGGTCTCGCCGCCATCGCCCAGCCGCGTGTAGATGCGCGTGAGGTTGACCGTCATCCGGTCTCCGACGCTACCATTGCCGGCGACCAACGGTCGGTGGTGAAGGGAAGCCGGTGAGAAACCGACGCGGACCCGCCACTGTGACCGGGGATGTCCATCACTGCGCAACGGATGCGCAGCCACTGAGACCGCGCGACGGCTCGGGAAGGCGTGATGGGAAAGCCCGGAAGCCAGGAGACCTCGCTCCGACCGAAAAAGCCGAACACCCTCGAGGAAAGGGGTGGCTCATATGCCCATTCGTCTCACCGGTCTCCTGTGTGGAGCCGTACTGCTGGTCTCTGCTCCGTCCGCGTTCGCGGCGGATTCGTTCAACGTGACGATCCGCATCGAAGGCAAGAGCAACAAGACCCTCGTCAAGGAGCGCAAGGTCACGCTGGCCGACGCGCCGATCACCAACAAGAACGACGCCGACCCGTCGCACAGCTGCAACGGCCAGAGCGCGCTCGGCGCCCTGCACGCCGGCACCGGCGGTGACTGGGGCGGCTCCTTCTCGGAGGGCCTCGGGTTCTTCGTCGACACCATCAAGGGCCAGAAGGCGTCCGGCAACGACTTCTACGAGCTGTGGGTCAACCACAAGGCCTCGTCAGTCGGCTTCTGCGATGCCAAGCTCGGTGCGGGCGACGACGTCCTCGTCTTCCGTCAGGCCTGCGTCTATGACCCCGACACCCAGCAGTGCCCGCCGGAGGTCACCCCGCTGGGCGTGCGCGTGGCCAAGACCATCAAGCGCGGCACCGTGCGCACGGTGAAGATCGTCGACTACGCCCCGAGCGGCAAGGCGACAGCCGAGGCCGGAGCGACCGTGTTCGTCAACGGCGCGAAGCTCGGCAAGACCAACAAGCTGGGCCAGATCAAGGTCAAGGGGACCAAGACCGGCACGGCGACGATCTACGCCACGAAGTCGGGCCATGTGCGCTCCGAGACCGATTCGGTTCGCATCGTCAAGTAGGGCGATCGCCCTCGCGGCGGCACTCGCGACGGTCGCTCCGGCGGCCGTCGCGGGTGCTGCGCCGCGCTTACGGGTGATGGTCGTCGGGCGCGCTGATCTGCTGCTCGCCCCGCGGACGGTCGACGCCCGCGGCGTGGTCGTGCGCGCGTCGGGCAAGCGCTGTGCTGCCGGCCGCGGCACGCCGCTCGCCGCGCTGGCGGGGGCACGCCGCTCCGGCGGCCCCTCGTTCACCGTCCGCGACTACGGCGGCTCGTGCTCGCGCCGGGCGGCCGACGGCGGGGCGCTGTTCGTCACGCGGATCGGCGGCGATCGCAACCGCGGTCGCGACGGCTGGACCTACAAGGTCGGGTCGCGCTCGGGCAGCGCCGGCGCCGCGGACCCCTCGGGCCCGTTCGGCAGCGGTCTGCTGCGCGCGGGTGCCCACGTCACGTGGTTCTGGTGCCGGCTGTCGCGCAGCGGGAGCTGCCAGCGGACGCTGGCGGTGCGCAGCGCCGGCCGGGTCTCCCGTGGCGGGCGGCTGCGGGTCGTCGTCCGCGGCTATGACGACTTCGGCCACGGCCGGCGGATCGGTGGCGCGCGCGTGAGCTTCGGCTCGCGGTCGGCGACCACCAACCGCCGCGGCGTGGCCACGGTGCGCGCTCCCGGAAGTGGCGGCCGCGTGCGGCTGACCGCGACCAAGCGCGGCCTGGTCCGCGCGTTCGACCGTCAGGTGCGCGTGGGATGAGGTGGCGCGCCGCGCTCGCGGCCGGGCTGGCGGCGTTCGTGGCCGCGGGCTGCGGCGTGGGCGCCGGCGACAGCGTCGGCGGGGTCTCGCTGCTCGTCACGCGCGACTTCGGGGCGGCCGACCTCAAGGGCTCGCCGGCCGAGGTCCAGGCGCCGGGCGACGAGACCGCGATGCGCGCGCTGCAGCGCGGCTTCGACGTCAAGACGCGCTACGGCGGCGGCTTCGTGCAGTCGATCGAGGGCCTCTCCGGCGGTCGCGAGGGCGGCCGGCCGTTCGACTGGTTCTATTACGTCAACGGGGTCGAGGCCCCCAAGGGCGCGGCGAGCACCAAGCTGCACCGCGGCGACGTGGTGTGGTGGGACCGCCACGACTGGGGCGCGACCAACCGCATTCCGGCGATCGTCGGCGCCTTCCCCGAGCCGTTCGACCACGGCATCGACGGCGAGAAGCTTCCCGCGCGCGTGGAGTGCGCCGAGGGCTATGACGACGTGTGCGGCGAGGTGCAGAAGCAGCTCGGGGCGGTCGGGGTCGTGGCCGGCGAGGCGGCCCTGGCCACGCGCGGCGGCGAGCACCTGATCCGCGTCGTCGTCGGGCCGTGGGAGCAGGTGCGCACGGACTTCACGCTGCGGCTGATCGGCAAGGGGCCGGCGGACAGCGGGGTCTACGCGATCCCGACCGATGACGGCAAGCAGATCGCCGTGCTCGATCCGACCGGCAAGACCGTGCGCACGCTGGGTCCGGGCACCGGGCTGATCGCGGCCAGCGCGGTCGAGAACGAGCCCCCGGTCTGGGTCGTCACAGGCACCGACGACGCGGGCATCGCGATGGCCGCTCGCGCGCTGACGACCGACGCGCTGCGCGGCAAGTTCGCCATCGCGCTGCAGGACGACGTGCCCATCGCGCTGCCGCAGGTGGACGCGCCGCAGTGATCTACGCGCGGCGTGCCAGCCCGCTGCACGCCGCACGGCCGGTCGCGGCGGTGGCCTGGTGCGCGGCGCTCGCCGCCTGCGCGCTCGTCTTCGACCATCCACTCGTGCTGGCGGCCCTGGTCGGCGCGGTGGTCGCGGCCGGGCTCGCCGCCCGCGTCGGCGATCGCATGAGCCGCACCGCGCGCGTCGCGCTGACCATCGGGATCATGTGGCTGCTGATCGAGCCGCTCGTGCTGCGCGACGGGCTGACGGTGATCGCCCGGCTGGGGGAGGTGCCGCCGCTCGGGCGGCTCGACATCACGCTCGAGGCGACCGTCCTCGGCGGGATCGTGGCGCTGCGTTCCGTGGCGGTGATCCTGGCCTTCGGGCTCTACGCGGCGGCCGTCGACCCCGACGAGGTGCTGCGCCTGTTCCGCCGCCGCGGGCTGCGCTCCGCGCTGACGGTGACCGTGGCGACGCGGATGGTCGGCGTCCTGGAGCGCGACGCGCGCCGGATGGCCGACGGGCAGCGCTGCCGCGGGACCGGGGAGCCGTCGCGGCTGGCCGTCGTGCGGACCGTCGCCGGCGGTGCGCTCGAGCGCGCGCTCGACGTGTCCGCCGCGCTCGAGCTGCGCGGCTACGGCGCGCGGCCGGCCGGCGCCGGGCGTCCGGGCCGGACGCCGTGGTCGCGCCACGACCTGGCCTTCCTGGCCTCCGCGCTGGGCCTGCTCGCCCTGCTGGTCATCGGCGAGAGTACGGGCGCGTCCTCGTTCGCCTGGAACCCCCGGCTCGACGGGCCGCCGGTCCTGCAGCCGCTGGCCCTGTCGGTGGCGCTGGCGGTCGTCGCGCTGGCCCCGTTCCTGGACCGTCGCGGAATCGCGCGATGAGGCTCGAGAACGTCAGCTACCGCTACCCGGGCGCTTCGGTCGACGCGCTGCGCGACGTGACGCTCGAGATCGAAGACGGGGAGTTCGTCGTCGTCGCCGGGCTGTCGGGTTCGGGCAAGTCGACGCTCGTGCGCGTGCTCAGCGGCCTGTCGCCGCACGCGCTGGGTGGGACGTTCGGCGGGCGCGCCGTCGTCGCGGGGATGGACACGCGCGAGCACGGCCCGGGTGCGCTGGCCGCCGAGGTCGGGACGCTGCTGCAGGACCCCGAGACGCAGACCGTGATGGGGACGGTGCGCGCAGAGCTCGCCTTCCCGCTGGAGAACCGGGGCGAGCCCGCCGGGGCGGTGGCGCGCGGCGTCGAGGAGGTCGCGCTGGCGCTGGGGATCGCGCCGCTGCTGGACCGCTCGACCTCCGAGCTGTCGGGCGGCGAGCTGCAGCGCGTGGCGCTGGCGGCCGCGCTGGCCGGCCATCCGCGGGTCGTCGTGCTCGACGAGCCGACGTCGCAGCTCGACCCCGTCGCGGGAGACGAGCTGATCTGGCTGCTGCGCCGCCTCAACGAGGAGTGGGGGACGACCGTCGTGCTCGTCGAACACCGCCTCGAGCGCTGCCTGGCCGCCGCCGACCGCGTCCTGGCCTTCGACGGCGGCCGCGTGGCCTTCGACGGCGCGCCCGGCCCGTTCCTCGACTGGGCGCTGGCCGCGGCCCCGCCGCTCGCCACACCGGCCGCGCGCCTGTTCGACCTCGCCGGGCTCGCGCCGTCGCCCGTCGGTGTCAAGGCGGCCCGCTCCCGGCTCCCCGCCGCGTCGAGTGGACAG
>JBJMLA010000163.1:0-1500 GCA_045805505.1 Solirubrobacteraceae bacterium | reverse complement strand
GCGCGAGGAGATGATCCGCGCCTCTGGCATCCCGGCGACGATTCTGCGCCCCGGCGGCTTCATGACGAATGCGCTCGACTGGTTGCCGACGATTCGGGCGGGGGGGTACGTACTCGACCCGGTTGGCCCGGGGCGTTATGCGCCGATCGATCCCGCAGATATCGCGTCAGTCGCCGCGCTTGCCCTCACGGGGCCAGGGCACGAAGGCAAGGCGTACCCGCTCACAGGCCACGAGGTGTTCACCGTCCGCGAGCTGGTTCGCATTCTCGGCGCCGCGATCGGCCGAGAGCTCGAGGTGCGCGACGTAGCGACCCCTGAGGAAGCCGTGCGATCGCGATTCCCGAACGGCGCCCCTCCGGCCCTGGCGGACGCGATCACGGAAGGATTCAAAATGATGCGTGAAGACACCGTCGGCTCGCGGACGGATACCGTGGAACGCTTACTGGGGCGGAAGCCACGGACTTTTGCGGAGTGGTGTGCGCAGAGCGCGGCGGCGTTTTCGGAGCGCGCGTGAGGCTTGGATCCGGAACGTACTCGCTCACCGCGCGAGGGCCGGCTCACTGATCCAAGAGTGAGAGCCCCCGCAACTCGTGCTCACGAACGCGCGCGAGCGCGTAAGGTGGCCGCACAGATCGACCGCGGCTGTTTGTTGGCAGCGGACGAGTATCGCACTCGCGACCCACAAAAGAGCGCTGCTTTGAAGGCTAGAGGTGAGGCGCTCGTCCTTCGCAAGGTCCACTGGTGCAGCGCTTGTTGTGCCCTCGATCTAACCCTGCTCCACTGCGTGCATGACCACTTTGACTCTTGTAGGCAGCCAGCGCGCTGGCGGTCGCATCGAGCTGACATTTAGCCATGGCGAGGAGAGCTTCAAAGCCTTCCTAGACGCGAACAGGCTCTTGGTGCCCGGCGTCGTGTCAGCGGCGGTCGTGAGCGGGCTCCCGTTCAGTGGCAACGGCGGCTCGACCGTCGTCGCGCTCCCCGGTCAGCCGCCGCCCTCCGAGCGCGAGCCCGCCGTGCTGTCGCTCGCCGTCAGCCCGGCCTACTTCGAGACCGTCGGGATTCCGCTCCTGCGCGGGCGCACGTTCGTCGAGGGCGACGGGCCCGACGCGCCGTCGGTCATTCTCGTGAACCAGGTCATGGCCGAGCGCTACTGGCCGGGGGAGGATCCGGTCGGCAAGCGGGTCGACCTCCCCGAGGCCAAAGCGTCGGCGACCGTCGTCGGCGTCGTCGGCAACGCGAGGCAGTTCACGATGGGCGAGACGCTCGCGCCGCAGCTCTACACGTCGTACGCGCAGAACCCCGGCATCTTCGCGACGCTCGTGGCGCGGACGGCGGTCGAGCCCGTGAGCCTCGCCGAGGCCCTTCGCGGCGCCGTCTGGTCCGTCGACGCGGACCAGCCCGTGTGGAAGATCCGCACCGTGGAGTCGCTCATCGAGCGCGACCTCGCGACCGCGCGCGGCGTGATGGCGCTGATGACCGTGTTCGGCCTCGTCGCGCTCG
>JBJMLA010000162.1:0-225515 GCA_045805505.1 Solirubrobacteraceae bacterium | reverse complement strand
TGCCCGCCCACCATCCCGGTCACCCCGGTGGCCGCGGCCAGCTCGGCCACCGCGACCAGGATGCGGGCCGGGTCGCCCACCTGCTCGGAGAGCACGTGCCGGAACGCCTCGGCGTACAACCCGTCGCCGGCGAGGATCGCGACGTCCTCCCCGAACGCCACGTGGCACGTCGGCCGGCCGCGACGCAGGTCGTCGTCGTCCATCGCCGGCAGGTCGTCGTGGATCAGCGAGTAGGTGTGGATGAGCTCGAGCGCCGCCGCGTAGGGCAGGACGTCCTCGAGGTCGCGCCCGATCGCCGACGCCGTGGCCAGCGCGAGCACGGGGCGCACGCGCTTGCCCCCGGCCAGCAGCGAGTAGCGCATCGCCTCCTCGAGCCCGGCCGTCGCCGCCTCCGCGGAGAACCGCAGTCCGTCGAGATAGGCCTCGATGCGCTCGCGCAGGTGGTCGGGGTAGTCGGCCATCCCCGGAAACGCTAGGTGATCCGCGGCTCTTCGCGAACCGTAAGCGGACTTACATGGCAAGGATCGCTGTCATCGGCGCCGGGGTCTCCGGGCTCACCGCCGCTCACGCCCTGCAGCGCCGGGCTCACGACGTCGTCGTGTTCGAGGCCGAGGACCGCCCCGGCGGCCACGCCTGCACGATGGAGGTCGACGGCACGCCGGTCGACATGGGCTTCATCGTCTTCAACGACCGCAACTACCCGCACTTCACCGCGCTGCTCGACGAGCTCGGGATCGTGGCCCAGAAGAGCGACATGTCCTTCGCCGTGACCTCCGAGGGCGGCCGCTTCGAGTACTCCAGCGCCTCGCTTGGCGGCCTCTTCGCCACCCTCCCCCGTCCCGCGTTCATCCGGATGCTGCTCGACGTGCGGCGCTTCCAGCGCGAGGCGCAGGAGCTGCTGGATTCCGACTCCAACGAGTCGCTGCGCGACTACCTGGACCGCAACGGCTACTCCACGTGGTTCGTCGAGCGCCTGCTCGTCCCCCAGGCCGCGGCCGTGTGGTCGGCGCCCGAGGAGCAGATGTTCACCTTCCCGGCGCGCTTCCTGGCCCGCTTCTTCCACAACCACGGGATGCTGTCGCTCTCGGACCGCCCGCAGTGGTTCACCGTCCCGGGCGGCTCGCGCACCTACGTCGACGCGCTGACCGCCCGCCTCGACGTCCGCACCGGAAGCCCCGTCGGCCTCGTGCAGCGCTTCGCCGACCACGTCCTGGTCGACGGTGAGCGCTTCGACGAGGTCCTGCTGGCCTGCCACGCCGACCAGGCGCTGGGCATGCTCGCCGACCCCTCCGAGGACGAGCGGCGCATCCTCGGCGCGCTGCCCTACCAGGCCAACGAGGCGGTCCTGCACACCGACCGCTCGCTGCTGCCGCGGCGCCGGCGCGCGTGGGCCAGCTGGGTCTATCACCTGCTCGACGAGCCGGCCCGGCGCAGCACCGTCAGCTACCACATGAACCGCCTGCAGTCGCTCGACTGCGACCAGGAGATCGTCGTCACGCTCAACCACACGGAGGCGATCGATCCTGCGAAGATCGTCGCCGTCAAGCAGTGGGCACATCCCGTCTTCACGGCGGAGGGCATGACCGCCCAGGACTCCCATCACGTCATCTCCGGCGTGCGCCGCACGCACTACGCCGGCGCCTACTGGCGCTGGGGCTTCCACGAGGACGGCGTGTGGAGCGGCCTGCGCGCCGCGGCGACCGCCGGCGCGGCCGGCGCGCCGGCGCTGGCGGAGGCCGCATGACCACCTACGAGGGGTTCGTGCGCCACCGCCGTCATGGCACGGTCGAGCACGAGTTCCGCCAGCGCATCTCGATGGGCTTCGACGAGGTCGGCGGCGATGACGCGCGCGAGCTCGTCGAGCGCGAGACCGGCGTGCGCCCCGACGGCCCGGTCTACCTGCTGGAGGCCAAGCGCTCGCTGGGCGTCGGCTTCAACCCCGTGCGCTTCTCCTACGTCTGGCACGCCGGCGCCCTGCACGCGGTCGTCGCCGAGGTCACCAACACGCCGTGGGGCGAGAAGCACTCCTACGTCCTGGACCCCGCGGGCGGCCGGATCGACAAGGCGATGCACGTCTCGCCGTTCATGCCGATGGACCAGGAGTACGCGTGGCGGCTGACCGAGCCGGGCGAGCAGCTCGTCGTGCACCTCGAGAACCACCAGGACGGCCACCGGGTCTTCGACGCGACGCTGACGCTGCACCGCACGCAGTCCGCGCCGCGGCGCGCGCAGTCGCTGCGCATCCTGGCCGGGATCTACGCCCAGGCGCTGCGCCTCAAGCTCAAGGGCGCCCGCTACCACGCCCATCCCAAGGCGGCCGCGTGATGATGCGCGCGGCGCTCCTGCGGGTCCTGGGCCACACCACCGGCGGGCGGCTGGTCATCGTCGACGGCGACGAGCGCATCGAGCTCGGCGAGACCTCCGGCATCTCCGTCGAGGTCCGCGTGCTCGACCGCCGCGCCTACGGCATGGTCCTTCGGTCCGGCTCGATCGGCATGGCCGACTCCTACGCCGCGGGCCTGTGGGAGTGCGACGACCTCGTCGGTCTGGTCCGCCTGGCCGCGCGCAACATGGCGCCGCTCGATGCCCTGCGCCGGCGCTTCGCGCCCGTGCTCATCCCGGGCCAGCGGATCGGCGCGCTGGTGCGCCGCAGCACCCCCGCCCGCGCCCGGCGCGACATCGCCGCGCACTACGACCTCTCCAACGAGCTCTTCGCGCTGTTCCTCGACGAGACGATGATGTACTCGTGCGGCGTCTTCGAGGAGCGCGGCATGTCGCTGCGCGAGGCCCAGGAGGCCAAGCTCGACCGGATCTGCCGCAAGCTCGACCTCAGCCCGGGCGACCACGTGCTCGAGATCGGGACGGGCTGGGGCGGCTTCGCCATCCACGCCGCGTCGCGCTACGGCTGCCGCGTCACGACCACGACGATCTCCGAGGCGCAGCGCTCCGAGGCGCAGGCCCGCGTCGACGCGCTCGGCCTCGGCGACCTGATCACAATCCTCGACCGCGACTACCGCGAGCTCACCGGCACCTGGCACAAGATGGTCTCGATCGAGATGATCGAGGCGGTCGGCTGGCGCAACCTGCCCGTCTACCTGCGCACGTGCGGCGAGCTGCTGGCCGACGACGGGCTCTTCTGCCTGCAGGCCATCACCATCGACGATCGCGCCTACGAGGTCGAGAAGGGCACGCGCAGCTTCGCCAACACCCGCATCTTCCCGGGCGGGTTCCTGCCGGCGCAGACGCCGCTGCTCGCCCTGACCGCCAAGCACACGGAGATGCGGGCCGTCGGGCTCGAGGAGATCGGGCCGCACTACGCCACGACGCTGCACCACTGGGCCGAGCGGTTCGCCGCCGTCCCCGCGGCCCAGCTCGACGCGATGGGCTTCGACGAGCCGTTCCGGCGGCTGTGGCGGTTCTACCTGGCCTACATGGAGGCCGGCTTCGCCGAGCGGCGCATCGGCACGGTCCAGCTCATGCTGGCCGGACCGGCCTTCCGCGGCGAGCGGGCCCTGCTGGCTCGCGGCTCAGCGCCGGTCGAAGCCACGCGTGACGAGGTCGAGCAGGAGGCCGGGCCCGCGTGACGCGAGCTTGGCCAGGCGCTCGCTGCCGCCCGGGTTGAGCACGGCCTTGTCGCCCTCGATGGCGTCGGCGACCTTGGCCGCCCAGTCCTCGGGCGACGTCCGGCTCATCGACGAGAGGTCCTGGTTGCCGCGGTAGCCCTCCACGACCTCGTCCATCATCCGCGTGTCGATCGCGGGCGTGACGAGGTGCAGGACGTTGACGCCGGTGCCGCGCAGCTCGCGGCGCAGGCCCTCGCAGAACGCCACGAGGCCGGCCTTGGAGGCGGCGTAGACGCTCGATCCCGGGAAGAACGCGTAGCCGCTGATCGAGGCGTTGCAGACGATCGTGCCGCGGCCGCGCTCGAGCATGCCCGGCAGCAGCAGCCGCGAGAGGTGGATGCCCGCGGCGAGGTTGACCTGCAGGACGTCGTAGATGTGGTCGACGTCCTCGGTCTCGAGCTGGCCGGCCTGCAGCACGCCGGCGTTGTTGACGAGCACGTCGATGGCCCCGGCCTGGGCGGCGGCGGCCTCTATCGAGGCGCGGTCGGCGGCGTCGAACCGCAGCGGGGTGATCGCGCCCTCGATCGGCGGGATGTCGTCGGGCGCGCGCGCCGCGGCGACGACCGTGGCGCCACGTTGCGCCAGTTCCTGGGTGATCGCCAGGCCGATGCCGCGATTGGCGCCGGTGACGAGACAGGTTGATGTTGCGAGGTCCATGGTGTGAACTACGCCCGCCCTGATGTCCCCGGATCAGCCACCAGTCGACACCTCGGGCGCTCCCTCGGCCGACCGCCTGCGCCGGCGGGGCATGCGGATCGCCGCGCTGTTCCTCGTCTTCGCCGTCGTCCTGCTGGGCGTCGGGGCGTGGCTGCTCGCCGACTCGCAGTCCAAGGACCGCTCGCAGCTGCGGGAGCGCTACGCGACGGGCGCGACCGTGGCCTCGGCGCTCATCGACTCGCTGTTCCGCGTGGCCTTCGGGTCAGGCGTCGAACGGGCGGTCCGCGACTTCTCCGGCGACATCTCCGGGTCCGAGCTCGACGCCTACACGCGCACCAACCAGTCGCTCTACACCGCGGTCCTCGACGCGGATGGCAAGGTCGTCGCCGCCTCCTCGCGCGCGCCGGCGACCCCCGGGGAGGGGCTGATCGAGCAGATCGGCAAGGACGGCGTCGCGCTGGGCGGTATCGAGCAGATCGGGGCCGAGGAGTCCGTCGAGAGCGTCACCCGCTATCCCGTCGGCAAGTCCGTGCGCTACCTGGTCAGCGGCGCGCCCGTCGCGACCTTCCGCGACTTCCTCGGCGGATCCATCCAGCCCCTGGTCCGCTACGGCGGCGAGGCCTACGTCCTCGACGGCGGCGGCCGGGTGCTCGGCGCGGCCAGCGCGAGCGATCCGAAACGGCCGCCGCCGCCCTCCGGCGAACTCGTCAAGCGTGCCGGCACCCAGACCGACGGCCTCTACGACGGCGACGGCGGCGAGCAGTACTTCGCGGTGCAGCCCGTCACGGACACGAAGTGGCACGTGGTGGTCAGCGCGCCCACCGCAGAGCTCTACGAGCCGGCCAGCGGCGTCAGCCGATGGCTGCCGTGGGTCGTTCTCGCCATCCTCGGCCTCGCACTGGTGGCGATCGGCGTGCTGGTGCGCCGGGCCGTCGACGCGGGCGCCAGGATCGCGGTGGTCAACTCCCAGCTCGAGGCCAGCCAGGACCGCCTGCGCGACCGCGCGCTCGAGCTGCAGTCCTCCAACGCCGAGCTGCAGCGCTCCAACGCCGAGCTCGAGCAGTTCGCCTACGTGGCCTCCCACGATCTCTCGGCTCCGCTGCGCGCGGTGGCGGGCTTCAGCCAGCTGCTCGGGGTCCGTTACAAGGGCAAGCTCGACGACGACGCCGACCAGTTCATCGGGCACATGCAGGACGGCGTCGAGCGGATGCAGCGCATCATCGACGACCTGCTGGCCTACTCACGCGTCGATCGCAGCGGGCTGCAGCCCGAGGCCATCGACCTCGACAAGATCCTCGACGAGGTGCTGCAGAGCCTGCGCTCGGACATCGAGGCGTTCGGCGCCGACGTGCAGCGGGAGCCGCTCGGCGCGGCCTGCGGCGAGCCGGGCCAGCTCTCCCAGGTGCTGCAGAACCTCGTCGCCAACGGCATGAAGTTCACGGCCGAGGGCGTCAAGCCGGTGGTGCACGTCTCGGCCGCTCGCCGCGAGGGCCGCGTGTTCATCAGCGTCCGCGACAACGGCATCGGCATCGATCCCGGCCATGCGGCGCAGATCTTCAAGATGTTCCAGCGCCTGCACAGCGCCGAGGAGTACGAGGGCACCGGCATCGGCCTGGCCATCGCCAAGAAGATCGTCGACCGCCACGGCGGGCGCATCGACATCGAGCCGGCCCCCGGCGGCGGCACCGTCTTCACCTTCGACATCCCCGCGGAGCTCCCGCGCTGATGCGGATCCTGCTCGTCGAGGACATCAACGCCGACGCCATCCTGCTGCGCGAGGCGCTCCAGGACGCCGGCATGGGCAAGCAGCTCGTCGTGGCCCGCGACGGCCAGGAGGCGCTCGACCTGCTGCACGGCAGCGGGCCCCTCCCCCAGCTCGTCCTGCTCGACCTCAACCTGCCGCGCGTCAGCGGCCAGCACGTGCTCGACGAGATCCGCGAGGACCCGCGCCTCGCCGCGCTGCCCGTCGTGGTGCTGAGCACGTCGAACTCGCCGGCCGACGTGGCGTTCGCCTACAGCCACCGCGCCAACGCCTACGTGCGCAAGCCCAACGGGTTTGAAGCGCTGACCGGCGTGGCCCGCGCGATCCGCGACTTCTGGACGCAGGCAGCAACGCTGCCCTCGCCCTACGCCGCCTAGAGCAGCGAGTCCTGGCCCGGCAGCGGCTCGTGCGCCGCGGCGCGGGCGAGCCGCTCGAGCTCGGCGCCGGCCTGCGAGGCGATCGCCGCGCAGTCCTCGACCAGCGTGGCCGCCGCATCGGGGCTCAGGTCGCCGGAGCGCAGCTGCTCGGCGGCGCGGTCGAGACGTTCTACGAGCTCGTCGAGAGAGGTGTCAGCCATTGCGGGCGCCATTGTCCTTCATGTCCCGGAGGGCAGCGCCCAGGATGCCGTTGACGAAGCCGGGCGCCTCGGCGCCGCAGAACTCCTTGGCGGTCTCGACGGCCTCGTCGATCGCGCCCTCCGGCGGGATCGGCGTGTCGCCGGGCGCCACGTCGGGGTGGCGCATCTCGAGCAGCGCGACGCGCATGATCGCCTTCTCCAGGGGCGCGATCCGGCCGATCTCCCAGCCCTTGGCGTGGCGGCCGATGACCTCGTCGAGCTCCTCGCGGTAGTCCTCGGCCGCGTAGGCCAAGGCGCGTGTCAGCTCGGAGGCGTCGCGCTCGAGGACGTCCTCGAGGCCGCGGCCGGTGACCTCCTGCTGGTAGATCGCGAAGGCCGCTGCGCGACGCTGCTCGGTTCGGCGGGACATGCTCGGCGTCGACACTAGCCTGCCCTGGATGAGCGTCGTGCTCTCGGTCAGCGTCGGGCCGGTCGCCGAGTTCCGCGCGGGACGCTCGAAGCACAGCGCGATCGTCAAGACCGCGGTCGACGGGCGCGTGGCGGTGCGCGGCGTCAACGTCGACGGCGACGACCAGGCCGACCGCCGCGTCCACGGCGGCCCGGACCAGGCGGTCTACGCCTACGCCCGCGAGAGCTATGACTGGTGGGAGTCGGAACTGGGCCGCCCGATCGCCGACGGGACGTTCGGCGAGAACCTCACGACGAGCGGCCTCGACGTCGACGGCGCGCTCATCGGCGAGCGCTGGGCGATCGGCACGGCGCTCCTGCAGGTCACGGCCCCGCGCATCCCCTGCCTCAAGCTGCAGACCCGGATGGGCGAGCCGGCGTTCGTCAAGCGGTTTGCCGCCGGGCGCCGGCCCGGCGCCTACCTGCGGATCATCGAGGAGGGCGAACTGGGCGCCGGCGACGAGGTCGCCGTGGTGCACCGGCCGCGTCACGGCGTGACGCTGGCCCGCACGAACGAGATCCTGCTCTTCGCCCACGAGGACCGCGCGGAGCTGCTGGCGGCGGGCGACGACGTCGCCGCCCGCGTGCGCGGCTGGGCCGCGACCTGATCAGGCGCGCGACATGTACTCGCCGGTCGACGTCTGGATCTTGACGCGATCGCCGATGTTGACGAACAGCGGGACCCGGACCGTCGCGCCGGTCTCGACCGTCGCCGGCTTGTCGCCACCGCCTGACGCCGTGTCGCCGCGCAGGCCGGGCTCCGTCTCGGTGACCTCGAGCTCCACCGACGCCGGCAGCTGCAGGTCGCTGGGCTGGTCGTCGATGAACAGCACGTCGACCTCGTCGTTGGGCTTCGTCCAGCGCAGCGCGTCGGCGACGCTGGACTCCGGCACCGCCATCTGCTCGTAGGACTCGGCGTCCATGAAGTGCGCGTCGGTCCCGTCGGAGTAGAGGAACTGCATCTTGCGCGCCTCGGTCCTCACGGAGCGGAACTTCTCGCCCGCCCGGAAGGTCCGGTCGATCACGTTGCCGTCGCTGGCCCGCCGCAGCTTCGTCCGCACGAACGCACCACCCTTGCCGGGCTTGACGTGCTGGAACTCGACGATCTTGAAGATCGTCCCCTCCACCTCGATGTGGTTGCCGTTCTTGAACTGGTTGGTCGAGAGCATGCTGTCGCGCAGGCTAGAGCCAGTCGGCCAGTTGGCGCGTGGTCGCCCAGGTAGTGTCGGCCGATGATCCTCGTCACCGCCCGCCTCGCCGCGCGTCCCGACGCGCGCAACGAGCTCGTCCGCCTGCTGATCGAGGTCCGCGACGCGACGCTCGCCGAGGAGGGGTGCGTCAACTACGGCTACTACGCCGCCCTGGACGACCCGAACGAGATCGTCGCCGTCGAGGAGTGGCGCGACGAGGCGGCGCTGCAGGCGCACTTCGGCGAGCCGCACGTCGCCAAGCTCATGTCCGAGGCGCCGGGCCTGCTGGCCGCCGCCCCGGAGATCGTCGCGCACGAGGTGTCGGGCTCGCGGCCGCTGGGCGCCCGATGAGCCTGCGCGAGCAGCGCGAGGCACTGGTGCGCGAGCACATGGAGTCCGAGAACCGCCACGAGTTCGACGTGACGCTCGGGACGTTCGAGCACCCGCGCTACGAGATAGTGCCGACCGGTGAGATCCACGACGGCGCCGAGGCGGTGCAGGCCTACTTCGACGAGTCGCGCACCGCGTTCCCGGATCAGCGCAACGAGCTGATCGCCCTGCACCACGCCGACGACGGTGTCATCGCGGAGTTCTGGCTGAAGGGGACGCACGACGGACCGCTGCGCGGGATCCCGCCGACCGGCAAGGAGTTCACGTGCCGCTGCGCGGCGTTCTTCTTGTTCGAGGGCGAGGAGCTCGTCTGCGAGCGCGTCTACTTCGACGCGCTGACGATCCTGGGCCAGCTCGGCTTGGCGGGGGCGCTGCCCGCCGGGTAGGTTCGGCGGCCATGGGAGTGCAGGAAGGGGAGCTCGTCCGGCGCGTCTACGCCGCCTTCAACCGCCGTGACCTCGAGGGCGGGCTCCAGCACCTGGCCCCGGCGGTCACCTGGCAGATGAGCGACCGGTTCGCCCGCCGGCAGCGCGTGCTGCACGGCCACGACGGTGTGCGCGAGGTCGTCGGTCTGTTCGACGAGGCGCTGGAGGACTTCCGCGTCGAACCCGTGGCGCTGCACGAGGCGCCGGGCGTCGTCGTGGCCGAGCTGCGCGCCGCCGGGCGCGTGCGCGGCACCGGCGACGTGACGGGCTACGACCTCGTCCAGGTGTGGCGCATCGACGGCCGCATGGCCACCACGATCGAGGCCTACGCGACGCTCGAGGACGCCTGGCCGGCGGCGGGAATGACCCCGCCGGCGCCGAGCAGCGCCTCGATCTCTCCGCCCGAGAGCGGGCGGGCGAACAGGTAGCCCTGCCCCAGCCGGCAGCCCATCGAGCGCAGCCGCTCGAGCTGCTGCGGGGTCTCGATGCCCTCGGCCACGGCGCGCGAGCCGAGGCCGGCGGCGAGTCCGAGGATGGCGGCGACGATCGCGTCGCCGCCGGCGGCGTCATCCATGGTGGCCACGAACGAGCGGTCGATCTTGACCGTGTCGACCGCGAACCGGCGCAGGTAGGACAGCGACGAGTAGCCCGTGCCGAAGTCGTCGAGCGCGAGCCGCAGTCCGAGGCTGCGCAGCTGCGAGAGGCGCTCGGTGGCCACCGAGTTCTCCTCGATGAGCGTGCTTTCGGTGATCTCGATGACCACGTCGGACGCCGCGACGCCGGTGTCGCGCAGGACCCCGGCGATGTGCCCGGGAAGCGCCGGCGCGACGAGCTGGCGCGGTGAGACGTTGACCGTGATGCCCGGCGCGGCGTCCCCGGCGAGCCGGCGCCAGTGCGCGGCGGTGGCGCACGCCTCCTCGATGACCCATTCGCCGATGCGGACGATCACGCCGGTCTCCTCGGCGACGGGGATCATCTCGACCGGCGGCACGTCGCCGAGGACGGGATGCGTCCACCGCAGCAGCGCCTCGCAGGCCACGATGCGGCCGTCGGCGAGATCGACGATCGGCTGGTAGACCAGGCGCAGCTGGCCGAGGTCCAGCGCGTCGTGCAGCGCGCCCTCCATCTGCAGGCGCGCCATGGCGTCACCGTGCATGCCCGAGTCATAGAGCGCGGTGCGGTCACGGCCCTCGGCCTTGGCGCGCGACAGGGCGGCGTCCGCATCGCGCAGCAGCGCCTCGGGCTCGCCGTCGCCGTCGACGGTCACCGCGACGCCGACGCTGACCGTCAGCCGGTGGACCGCGCCGCCTATCGCGAACGGCTCCTCGAACGCGGCGTGGATGCGCTCGGCGATGTCGATCGCGCCGGTCTCGCCCTCCACGCCCTCGCAGAGCAGCACGAACTCGTCGCCGCCGAAGCGGGCGATGGTGTCCGAGAGGTAGAGCGCCTTGCGCAGCCGTGGCACCAGCGCCACGAGCACCGAGTCGCCGGCCTGGTGGCCCAGGCTGTCGTTGAGGACCTTGAAGTTGTCGAGGTCGAGGAACAGCACGGCGAGCGTCGTGCGCTCCTTGCGGGCCCGGCCCAGTGCGCCGTCGAGCCGCTCCATGAACAGGTGCCGGTTGGGCTGGCCGGTCAGGTCGTCGTGGTAGGCCTGATGGCGCAGGCGGTCGGCGGCGCGACCGCGATCGACCGCCCCGGCCAGCACGCCGGCCACAGCCTCGAACTGCGCGGCGTCAGACGCCGAGAACGCGCGCGGAAGGCGCGAGTGGACGGCGATCAGCCCGTAGGCCTCGTCGCGGCCGCGCAGGGGCATCAGCAGCGTGCTCCGGATGCCTTCCCGGGCCAGGTCGGAACTGCGGGTCAGGCCGGGATGCTCGTCCGCGAACACGGGCTCGCTCGACAGCAGCGCCCTCCCGGTCAGCGACGACGGGTCGACGTGCAGCGCGGAGTTGCCGACGATGTCGAGCCGCCACCCGGCGGCGGCCGCGACGTTGAGCGACTGACCGTCGGGGCCGAGCAGCAGGACGTCGGCGCAGTCGACGCCGAAGGCCTCGTGCAGCAGGCGCGCCGCTGCGGCGGGCAGGTGCCCCAGCCCGTCGGGCTCGAGCGCCTCGCGGCTGAACCGCGCCAGGGCGTCGCTGCGCGCGGCATGATCCTCGAGGCGTCCGAACAGACCCGCGACGCGGCCGCGCAGGAGCGAGACCAGCAGGCCGGAGACCGCGAGCGCGGCGATCAAGGTCAGCCACTTGATCTCGCGGTTGGTGATCTCCGGGGCCAGTTCGAGGACCACGGCGAAGACCAGCGCGACGAACGCCGTGTTCAGCGCGCCGACGCGAGCGGAGAAGAAGTAGTGGGCCGACAGGACGACCCAGAAGTAGATCGCGGCGTAGGCGACGACGAGGTCGGATCCGCCCGCGACGATCACCACGCTGACCAGGACGCAGCCCGCGGGCGGCATCCACTGAAACAGCCACAGCGGCAGCCGGTCGAATCGCGTGAGCAGGACGAGGACGTTGGCGTAGGCGACCGCCGCGACCACGACTATCGGCCAGGCCGACCGGTCGCTGCCGTGCGGCAGCAGCAGCGTGAGAAGAATCAGCGACGCTCCGGCCCCGTAGAGGTAAGCGAAAGAACGCGCCAGCACGGCGGCGGTCTCACGAGGTCCCGCGTCCTCGGGAGCGGTCCAGCGCAATCGGTGCAGTAGCGAAGGGGTCATCACGCGCCGGGGCGCGCGTTCGACGCGCTCCCCCCTCATCTCATCGGCAGCTCGTCCGGGTTCTGCATCCCCACTTTCGGCTGGATTCGCCTAGCGGGCCTGACTAGCCAGCTTTTGCGTGCGTCGAGCGAAGGCGGCGCAGAAGGCCTCGACGACGACCGGATCGAACTGGCTGCCGGCGCAGTTGCGCAGCTCGAGCAGCGCCGCCTCGGCCGGCATCGCCGCCCGGTAGGAGCGGTCGGTGGTCATGGCGTCGAAGGCGTCGCAGATCGCGACGATCCGCGAGCCGAGCGGGATGTCGCCGCCGGCCAGCTGGTCGGGGTAGCCGTCGCCGTCGAAGCGCTCGTGGCTGGAGCGCACCATCGCCGCCACGCGACCGAGGGCCGGCGCCGCGTCGATGATCCGCTCGCCGATCAGCGTGTGGCGGCGGATGAACGCCCACTCGTGCTCGTCGAGCGGGCCCGGCTTGTGCAGGATCGCGTCGGGGATGGCCACCTTGCCGATGTCGTGCAGGGCGGCGGCCTGGCTGATCTGCTCGATCTGCTCGCGGCCGAGGCCGAGCCGCTCCGCGACGGCCTCCGCGAGCTCGGCGACGTCGGCCGTGTGATGGCCGAGGGAAGGGTCGCGCTCGCTCATCGCGCGCAGCAGCACGTCGGTGCTCTGCCGTCCGGCCGAGGCGCGGCCGCCGTTCTTGGCGTCATACATGCGGCGGTCGGCGATGCGCAGCGCCTCCTCGGCGTCCTGCGCCTCGCGCGGCATGACGATCGCGCCGTACGAGCAGCCGATGCGAAAGCCCTCGCCCTGCTCCGACAGTGCCGCGGCGGCGGCCTCGATGACCGGCTGGGCGACCTCGTCGCCGGGCCGGATCAGCGCGCAGAACTCGTCGCCGCCCATGCGGTAGGACGTCCCGCGCCCGTCCAGCGTCCGGGCCAGGCTGCGACCCAGGCGGGCGAGCAGGTCGTCGCCGGCGGGGTGGCCGAAGTTGTCGTTGTAGTGCTTGAAGCCGTCGAGATCGAAGAGCACCAGCACCAGCGGCTCGCCGTCGGTGGCCGTCGGCATCGCGCTCTCGAGCTCGAGCGTCAGCGCCCGGCGGTTGCCCAGGCCCGTGAGCTCGTCGGTCAGCGCCTCCTCGCGGCTGGTGCGCAGCATCGCCGCGTTCTCGGCGAAGGTCATCATCACCCGTGCGAGCACGGCCAGCAGCGACCCGGCCGCCAGGCCGACGGCCAGCGAGTTGACCGGGGTGAAGGCCGCGGTCACGAGGACGACCAGGCCGGTCAGTCCGAAGCCGATCGGCAGGACGATCTCGCGCAGGCCGCCCTGGCGGATGACCGGAGCCGCCGCCGGGACCGGCATCCAGGCCGCTGCGGCGTAGAGCACGGCGGCGGCGGTCCAGCCGAAGTCGAACGGGCTCGGGTAGTCGTAGCTGCCGTTCGCCACGCCGATCAGGTAGAGGCTGTCGGTCACCCAGTAGGCCAGGGTGCCGAGAGCCAGCAGACCCAGGGTCGGGCTCAGGCGCCAGCCGCGCCAGGCGATCGCCGCGACGATCAGGCCCATGAGGCCCATGTCGGTCACCGGGTAGGCGAGGTTGGTCAGGACCTCGGCGGTCGAGCCCCCGATGCCCAGCACCGCCTGGACCACGAGCGCGGAGCTCACGGCGCCGACGGCGAGCGCGGCGATCAGACCGTCGACGGCGAGCGTGTGCGAGACGCTCGCGACGCGGGCGCGGATCAGCACGATCACGCCCGCGACGGTCAGCGGCACGAAGGCGAGGTAGCCGACGTCGGCCAGCGACGGGACGGGGATGTCGTCCATGTCGACCAGCACGGCCGCCCAGTACCAGTCACCGACCGTCCAGACGATGATGCCGGCGCCGATCAGCGACCACGCCGTGCGCTCGCGGCCCCGCAAGGTCACGGCGCGCCAGACGCAGACGAGCCCGGCCAGGAACTGGACCACGTCGCTGGCGTACTTGCCCAGGATCGTGCCGTTGAGCGGGTGCGACGGGATCCAGCTCTGCACCGCGTAGGCCACCGTCCACAGGGCCAGCGCCAGCAGCAGCCAGCGGACGGTGCGGGGTACGGCCGAAGACCTCATTCCCGCTTGATCGACCGGCGGAGCCTCAGATTGAGGCCTGAAAGCGCCAGGTCAGCCGATCGTCTGCAGGTCCTTCGTCAGCCCGTTGAGCACCTCGCGGCCGTCCTCGGTGACGGCGACGAGATCCTCGATGCGCACGCCGACCGCGCCGGGAACGTAGATGCCGGGCTCGACCGTGACGACCATGCCGGGCCGCATCGCGACCTCACCCTGCTTGGACAGCCGCGGGCCCTCGTGGATCTCGAGGCCGACGCCGTGGCCGAGCCCGTGGCCGAAGTGCTCGGCGTGACCGCCCGCCTCGATGATGTCGCGGGCGACCGCGTCGATCTCACGGCCGGTCGGACCGGGGCGCACCGCTTCCAGCGCTGCCTCCTGGGCCTCGAGCACCTTGTCGTAGACGGCGCGGTCGCGCGGGTCCAGCTCCCCGGTGGCGAACGTCCGCGTGCAGTCCGACGCGTAGCCGTCGAGCATCGCGCCCCAGTCGACGACCACGAGCGTGTTCTCGGGGATGGTCTCCTTGCGCGGATGTGCGTGCGGCAGCGCTCCGTGGGGTCCGGCCGCGACGATCGGCGGGAACGACGCGCTCTCGGCGCCCAGCCGGCGCATCGTGAACTCGAGATCGGTCGCGACCTCGAGCTCGGTGCGCCCGGCCAGCCCGCGGGTCAGGACATCGGTGAGCGCCTCGTCGGCCAGCCGCGCGGCAGCGCGCAGCTTGTCGAGCTCGCCGGCGTCCTTGATGAAGCGCAGCTCCTCGACCAGGCCGCCGGCGGGGACCGCCTCGACCTCGTCGGGCAGCAGCTCGACCAGGCGGGCGTGCTCGCGGACAGACATCCCGGCGTCGTCGAAGCCGAGTTTGCCGACGGGCAGCCGCGCGACCGCGAGCTCGAGCAGGTCCTGGCCGATCTCACGCTCGAACGCGGCGTCGACCTCGTCGGCGGACTGCGACAGGTAGCGGAAGTCGGTCAGGAAGCGCAGCAGCGGCCCCTCGCGGCCGATGACGACCGCGGCGCTCGAGCCCGTGAAGCCCGTCAGCCAGCGGACGTTGACCAGCCCCGTGACCAGCAGCCCGTCGAGCTCGCGCTCGGCCAGCTGGGCAACGACCTTCTCGACGCGTTCGCTCATGTCCCCATCTCCGCTTTCAGGCGCGCCAGCGCCTCCTTGTACCCGTCCGGTCCCTGCCCGGCGACGCGCGCGACGCACAGCTCGCCGATGACCGAGACGCGCCGCCATTCCTCGCGGCTGTCGACATCGGAGAGGTGCACCTCGACCGCGGGCAGCGCCGCCACCTCCAGCGCGTCGCGGATCGCCCAGGAGTAGTGCGTCCAGGCCCCGGGATTGAGGATCAGCGCGTCGGCGATGTCCTCGAGGCGGTGCAGGTGCTCGACGAACGCGCCCTCGTGGTTGGTCTGGAAGAACCGGACCTCGAGGTCGAGCTCCTTGGCGAACTCGCCGATGCGCATCTCGAGGCGCGACAGCGTCAGGTCGCCGTAGTGCGACGCGGGCCGGCGGCCCAGGGCGTCGAGGTTGACGCCGTGCATGACCTCGATGCGGTTCCTCACGCGGCCAACTCTCGCACGGCGGCCAGCAGGTCGGTCTCCGCGACCTCGTGGCCCGGCGTGACGCGGCCGGGAGCCTCGACGAGCACGAACGGCGTGCTGGCACCGGTTCGCTTCTTGTCGCGGTGCGTGGCGTCGGCGACCGCAGCCGCGTCGGCGTTCTCGAGCGCGATCGGCAGCCCCTGGGCGGCGAGCAGGGCCGCCACCTCCCCGCGCAGCGTGTCCTGGCCGGAGAGCCGCAGCGCGGCGAGCATCCCCAGGCCGACGGCCTCGCCGTGGCGGTAGCGGCCGTAGCCCGTGACCGTCTCGATCGCGTGTCCGACGGTGTGGCCGAGGTTGAGCACCTGGCGGATCCCGCCGTCGCGCTCGTCGGCGGCGACGATGCCGAGCTTCGTGCGGGCGCAGGCCAGGATCGTCGCCGGGTCGTCGACCGCGCCGGCGCGCACGCGCTCCCACAGCGGCCCGCCCGCGATCAGCGCGGTCTTGACGACCTCGGCGTAGCCCGCGGCGCGCTCGGCGGCCGGCAGCGTCTCCAGCACGCCGGGCAGCACGTGGACCGCGTCGGGCTGGTGGTAGGCGCCGACGTAGTTCTTGGCCTCCGGGATGTCGACGCCCGTCTTGCCGCCGTAGGCGCTGTCGACCTGCGCCACGAGCGTCGTGGGCACGTGGACGACGGGGATGCCGCGCTGGTAGGTCGCGGCGCAGAAGCCGGCCAGATCGCCGACCACGCCGCCGCCGACGGCCACGATCCGGCCGCTGCGGGTGATGCCCTGGCGTGCCATCTCCCGCCACACGCCCTCGGCCGTCTCGAGCGTCTTGCGCTCCTCGCCGGCGGGGATCACGAACGCGCCGGGTGCGTGGAGCGGCGCGACGTGCTCGTCGCTGACGAGGAAGTCCCCGTCGCGGGATTGTGGCGCGCGCCCGACCCACACCGGATGCACGGGCGAGCAGATCAGCTTCTCCCCCGGTCCGGGACGCTCGCCGCCGAGCTCGCCGCCGGGCATCACGACGACATCGGCGAGTTCCTCGTAGAGCGCCTGGCGCTCGGCGAAGCGCGCGGCGAACACGTCACGATCGCGGGCCAGCGGCCGCCCGGCGCCCGCCGCGCGGTCCCATGCGGTGTCGAGGTCGACGTCGAGCCACGCGACGGTGTGGTCGGCCAGCGCCGCGCGGACCCGCGGCGAGCCGCACGCGCCGCCGCCCAGCGCGATGACCTCGGCGCCGGAGCCCAGCGCCGCGAGCACCGTCTCCTCCTCGCGCGCGCGGAACCCGTCCTCGCCCAGGCGGTCGAAGAGATCCTCGGCGGGCTCGCCGAGGAGGTCGTCGGTGTCGACGCCTCCGAGGCGGCGGGCAAGCGTCGTCTTGCCCGCACCCATGAAGCCGATCAGGACGAGGGCCACCCGATGCGCTCCCGGTAGGCGCGCACGGCGGCGATCACGTCGTCGATGTGGTCGCCGCCGAACTTCTCGCGGTAGGCCGAGGCGATGACCAGCGCGACCATGGCCTCCCCCACGACGCCGGCGGCGGGCACGACGCACGAGTCGGTCCGCTCGCGCAGGGCGGCGGCGGGCTCGCGCGTGGAGATGTCGACCGAGCGCAGGGGCTTGGTCAGCGTCGGGATCGGCTTCATGGCCACGCGAGCCCACAGCGGCTCGCCCGTCGTCATCCCGCCCTCGAGGCCGCCGGAGTGGTTGGTCTCGCGGTAGTAGCCGCGCTCGTCGGAGTAGAAGATCTCGTCGTGGGCCTGGGACCCGGGGCCGGCCGCGGCGTAGAAGCCGTCGCCGAACACGACGCCCTTGGCGGCCTGGATCGAGCACAGGGCGCCGGCCAGGCGACCGTCGAGGCGCTGCTCCCACGAGACGTGGGACCCGAGCCCGGGGACCGCGCCGAAGACGACGACCTCGAACACGCCGCCGATCGACTCGTTGGCCTTCCGCTGGACGTTGATGTGGGCCACCATCTCCTTGGAGACGGCGGCGTCGAGGCAACGGACCGGGTTGTCGTCGACGCCGGCGAAGTCCTCGAGCGCGGGCGGCGCGCTGCGCTCGACGGCGATCGGCCCGATCGACGTGACGTGCGAGCGGATCTCGACGCCGACCGCCCGCAGGAAGCCCTTGGCGAGCGCCCCGCCCGCGACCCGCGCCGCGGTCTCGCGGGCGCTGGCCCGCTCGAGCACGTTGCGCACGTCGGAGAAGCCGTACTTCCAGACGCCGACCAGATCGGCGTGGCCGGGGCGCGGGAGGTGGACCTCGGGGATCTCGGCCTCGACCGGCCACGGGTTCATCCGGTCTTCCCAGTTGGCGTAGTCGCGGTTGGCGACCTGCAGGGCGACCGGGCCGCCCAGCGTGCGGCCGTGGCGGACTCCGGCGGTGACCTGGGCGCTGTCGCGCTCGATCTTCATCCGGCCGCCGCGGCCGTGGCCGAGCTGGCGGCGGGCCATGTCGCCGTCGATCAGCTCGCGGTCGAGCTCGAGGCCGGCGGGCAGGCCCTCGACGACGCACGTCAGGCCGGGGCCGTGCGACTCGCCGGCGGTGGTCATGCGAAGGGCCATGGGGCCCCTGATCCTATTCGGCAGCTACGAGCGCGCCGCGGCTCTTGGCCCGTGCGGCGTCGTCCGGCACGAACTTCACGACGCCGCTGCCGGTGGAGTAGACGTAGCGCCGCACGAACGTGCGTCCGCCGGCGATGACGTCGTCGACGAGCTCGTCGCCGGCCTTGGAGTGCCGGGCCAGCCGCTCCTTGGCCTCGGCGGCCGTTGCGGCGGTCTTCTCGGTCACCTTGTCGACGTGCAGCTCGAACTGGCGCACGCCGTCGGGCGTGACGATGTCGAGGAACTCGCTGTCGCCGGCCCGCAGCTCGAGCAGGCTGCACAGGTCGGCGGTGGGCCGGCAGCGGGCGTCGCCGGTCCCCGTGGTCGTATCGGCGGCCAGCAGGAACAGCACCGTCTTGCCGTCGGGCCGGACGCCGAGGAACAGGACCGCGGGATCCTCGTTGACGTCGAGCGCCCCGAGGCGGACCAGGTCGCGCCGGCTCTTGGGCGCGGTGGCCGGACCCCAGTCGACGTCGACGCGGTAGCCGGCGGCGTGCGCCTCCGGGCTGTCGGGGAAGCCGGCGAGGCCGGGCGCGGTCGTGGGTGCCGGCACGGTGGTCGCCGGCCCCCCCGTGGAGGGCGTGACCGTGGTCGCGCCGCCGCTCGTGGCGCTGGTGCTGGGCGGCGTCGTGGTCTGGTCGTCGGCCGGGACCACGGTCGTGGCGCCGATCGCCGGCGTTGCCGCGGTGCTGTCGTCCTTCGGCGCCTTGGCGTGGGCGAACGGGTCCTTGGGCGACCCGACAGGACGGCGGTCGACGGGCTTGGTCAGGACGAGGGCCTGCGTCGTGCCCTTGACGGCGGGCGCGGTGACCGTGGGATCGGGGAGAGGCGCGGTGGGCGCGGCTGCCGAGCGGCCGAGCAGGAGGGGTACGGCGATCAGCGCCAGCACGAGCGCCAGGGCCACCGGCCACAGGCGCTTCTCGACAAGGTCGTGACGGATCGCGACGAGAAAGTTCATCCGCCGACTCCGATCGCTGCGGCCTGGGTCGGCGGGGCCGACGCGGTGGTGGGAGCCGCGGGTGCGGCCGGGGCCGACGGGTCAACCGGTGCGACGGGAGTCGCGACGTAGGCGCTGGCCAGGACGGTGGCGGACAGGCCGCCGTCGTCCTCCGTCGCCAGCTGCACGCTCTGGACGCTGAGCAGGCGCCCGCGCACGCGGACGTCGTCTCCGTGCACGCTCGTGGCGTCGTGGATTCGCCGCAGGAAGTGCTCGAGGTCGAGGAACCGGCCCGAGAACTGCAGCGTCAGGTCGACCTGCGTGATGCCCGGAGGAAGCGTGATGGGCGCCGCCCCGGGAGCGGACGCCGAGACGGGCGCCAGCGACTCGAGCTTGACCTTCGAGTCTCCCGCGGCGACGTCGAGCTGGTAGAGCAGCGCATCGAGCTGCTGCTCGGCGGGCACGGCCTTGCCGAGCGTCGCGACGGCTGCGGAGTCCTCGCCGAAGCGCTTCTGTGCGGCGGCGGCCGCGGCGCTCTGCTGCGTCGCGACGTCGAGGGCCGTCTGCGCACTGTCGATCTTGGTGGTCAGCTCGGCGGAGTCCGAGCGCGCGGGGCTCAGCGCGAGCATCCAGAACGCGCCAAGCACCGCGAGAATCGGCAGCAGCGTGAGAACGATGCGGTCGCGCGCGCTCACTGGGTCCCCCCCGTCCCAGGATCGGGGGTCGCGGGAACTGCGGTCGTCGCGGTCGCCGGCTGCGTCGTCGCGGCAGTCGGCGTCGCTACCGCGGGCGTCGTCGCCGGGGCCGCGAGACCCTCGAGGACGACCGTCATGGAGAAGGTGGTGCCCGCGCAGGCCTGGGGGCTGTCCGCCGAGTTCGTCGACGCCGCGACACTCGACGAGCTGACCAGCAGCACGTCGACGACGTCCGGGACCGTCTTGAGTCGCGGCATCAGCTTGGCCACCGCCCGCTGGGTCGGAGCGCAGCCGCCCAGTTCAACCGTCGGGCCGGCCGCCCCCGTGGTCGGGGTCGGGGTCGGCGGCGCAGCCGGCGGCACGCTGGTGGCGTTGAGGGTGGTGAGGGTGGTATCGGACGGCATCGCGCGGCTGATCGCGTCGAGCGTGGCCGCCCAGTCGCGACGCGACGCGATGAGTGCCTCGACGGTCTGGGTGCGGGCGGCGCGCTCCTGCTGGACGGCACCAGGTGCCTGTCCGGCGCCGGCCCGGGCCTGCAGCTGTGCGGTCTCCTGCTCGATGCCGGCCAGCTCGGCGCGCTGATCGCCGACGCGGCCGTGGACGGTCGTCCACACCAGGACCATGAGCACGAGCGCCGCGAGCCCGCCCAGCAGCGCGTAGACCGCTCCACCGGAGCGGCCGCCCGAGATCCCGCCGCCGGCGCGAGCGTCGACCGGGATGAGGTTGACGGCGCGCATCAGGCCGCGAGCTCCGACACGGTCAGGCCGGCGGCCACGGCGTAGGCGCCGGGCTCGTCGTGGGCGCCCTCGACGTCGCCGGCTTCCACGGGGACCGACAGCCGGCGGGCCAGCTCGTCCACGGAGCCCTCGATGCCGAGGACCGATCCGGTCAGCAGCACGCGCTCGACGGTGGGTGCCTCGCCGCTGTGGTCGACGCCGAGGTGGAAGTCGATCGAGCTGCGGACCTCGCCGGCGATCCGGCGCAGGCCGTCGGTGACGACCGCCAGCGCGTCGGCGGCCACGGGGTCAGACGTGTCGATGGCGACGGGCTCGTCATCCGGGGCCACCACGACAGGTGCTTCGAGCCGGACTCCGCGCAGTGCCGATCGCGCCTCGTCGACGACGATGGTGTGCCGCTCGGCCAGTTCCGCGGCCATGGTCTCGAGGCCGCCGCCTACCACCCGGGTGAACACGCATTCGCTGCCCTTGGTCACGGCGAGGGTGACGACGCCGCCGACCGACAGGTGCAGGGTCACGCCCTCGCGCGTCGCTCCGAGCGCCCGCACCATGGCGAACGCCGAGAGGTCGATGCCCTCGGGCCGCAGGCCGGCGATCTGCGCGGCGGCCAGAAGCGAGTCGATCATCGAGCGGCGGGCCGCGATCACCAGCACCCGGGTCCGCGGGCCCTCCGGGGTCTCGACCGGCCCCAGCACGACGTGGTCGAGCACGGCCTGGTCGATGGGCATGGGCATCTCGTCGGCGGCCATGAAGCGCACCGCGGTGGCCAGCTGCTTGGGATCGGTGATCGGCGGGAGCAGCAGGTGGCGCACGACGACACGCTGGTTGGCCACGCCGATCCGCACCCGGCGGTCGAGCTTGTGCTCGTCGAACAGGTCGCGCAGCACGGCGCCCAGGGCCTCGGGCTCGACGACCTCGCCGTCACGCACGATGCCGGGCTCGAGCGGCGCGCTGACGGCCTGATCGACGACGATGCGGCCCGCGACGGTGCGGGCGCGGACGGCGCGGACGGCCCCGGGCTCGATGTCGAGGCCGGTGACGGTGCGGCCCTTGGGGGCGCGGCGGATCTGTGGCATGGAGAGCTGCACTGCACGGTCTCCATCGGCAGCCCGGGCCGTATCCGGGAAGCCGAACCGGCTCACATGGGTAATTCGTCCAGACGGCTGGACGCCAGGACTACAAGTAGGTGTCGCGGTACCAGTCGACGATGGCGTCGCCGGCGAACAGCGCGAACACGGCCCCGACGGCCAGGAACGGCCCGAACGGCACCTTGGTCTTGCGGCCTTCCTTGGCCCCCAGGCGCGCGATGATGAGGCCGCCGACGAGCACGCCGGTGATCAGCGCCACCATCACCGCCGGGGCGGCCGCGCGGCCGAGGCACAGGCCCATGACCCCCGCCAGCTTGATGTCGCCCATCCCCATGCCCCGCGGATAGGCCATCGCGGCCAGCAGGAAGAACCCGCCGGCCGCGGCGCCCGCGATCAGCATCTCGGGCAGGAAGTCGCGATCCAGCAGCAGTCCGGCGATGACGGCGGCGACGGCGGCGGGGGCCGTGATCAGGTTGGGGATCAGGCGATGCTCGAGGTCGATGAGCACGATCGGCACGAGGGCGGTGACCAGGATCAGCCCGAGCGCGATCGATCCGGCGTCGTCGCGGGCCAGGACCACCGCTGCCCACAGCAGCCCGGTGGCCAGCTCGACCAGCGGGTAGCGCGCGGAGATCGGCTCGCCGCAGTTGCGGCAGCGCCCGCGCAGCAGCAGCCACGAGAGGACCGGCACGTTGTCGTAGGGCTTGACCGGCGACCCGCAGCCGGGACAGCGCGAGCCGGGGCTGGCCACGGACTCGCCGCGCGGCAGGCGGTAGGCCACGACATTGAGGAACGAGCCGATCAACAGGCCCGCCACGCCGGCGAGGATCGCTTCGAGTGCGCCCATCAGATGTCCGCCACGCTATCCGCGGCTACCGACGGAGCGCGAACGAGCGCGAGACGCGGCTGCGGTTGCCGTGGCCGTCGGTCGCCGTGCCGCGGACGAGCAGGCTCACGGGCGCGCGCAGCTTGCGGCGTACCGAGCGCGGCAGCACGAGCTTGAACGCGCGCTGGCCGGCCACCCGCAGCCGGTAGGAGCTGTGCGCCACCCGCACGTAGCCGGCAAGGACGCTCGGGCCTCGCAGGCCGAGGCGTCGCGCGTCGGCCCGGCGGACATGGACCGCGAGGTCGAAGCGCGCGGCGCGATCAGCCAGGACGTTGACCCACAGCCCGCGGCGCACGGCGCCGATGCGCCGGCGCGCAGCCCCGCCGATCGCCGCGAAGCGACGCGGGCTGCCGACCTTGATCCAGCGCTGGGCGAGCGTGTCGAGCGGCGCGATCCCGAGCTCGGGCGATCCGCCGAGGGCCGCGGGGCCGCCCGGTTCGGCCACCTCGATCGGGACCCGCAGCGTTCCCTGGCCCTGCGCCGCGTCGCGCACCCGCAGCACGACGGTGTGGGTGCCCCCCGCGGCGAAGACGGTCGTCAGCGTCGGATCGGCGCTCTCGGGGCCGAAGCCGTCGCCGTCGACGTTCCAGGCGTAGGCGACGATGTCGCCGGACTCCGACGACGAGCCCGAGCCGTCGAGCGTGACGGGAGCGCCCGCGGTGACCGAGGACGGGACGTCGACCCGCGCGACCGGCGGCTGGCCCTCGACGAGGTAGTGCCCCTCGGTGGTCGAGCGCGCGCCGGCGTCGTCGGTGATGCGCACGACGATGACCTGCTCGCCCGGCACCTCCGGGACGATCGTGATGCGCGGCCCCTGCCGGATCTCGTCGAACGTGCCGTCGCCGTCGAGGTCCCAGGCGAACTCGACGATCGAGCCCGACGGGTCGGCGCGCGACGTGCTGGCGTCGAAGGTGGCCTTCTGGCCGGCCTTGACCGTCGCGGGGCCCGACAGCGCGGCCACCGGGTTGATCCGGGCGGCCGCCGGACCGGCCGCGGCCAGCACGGAGACGCCCGTCAGCAGCAGCGCGCGCCTCAGCATCCGGAGCTCGGATCGGTCGTAGTGGGCGTGTTGCGGCACTCGCGCCACGACGAGCGGAAGTAGACCCCGCCGCCGGACGTGCTGATGCTCGTCGCGTTGGGATCGGCGACGACCTTCGCGAAGTTCGTCATGTTGATCGAGCCCGCGGCGACGGCGCCGTAGATGATGCCGCTGTTGCTGAGGTTGACCGTCGAGTTCGGTGCGTAGACCGTCCCGTAGAACGCGGTGTTGTTGACGAGGTTGACCGACGACCCAGCACCGCCGACGACGTAGAGCTGCAGCGCGGTCGGGTCGTGGGCGAAGCCCGTGCTCGGCACGGCGGGCGACGTGTTGTCGAACGCCGTGCCGTTGGCCATGCTGAACGAGCCGCTGCCGGCGGCACAGCCCGACCCGGGGCGGGCCGGCGAGTCGATGTAGATGGCGGTTCGCGCCCCCGGCGCCAGCCGGATGGTGGTGTTGTTCGACGTCGACAGGCCGCAGAAGTTGTAGATGCCGCCGCCCAGCGTGAGCGTCGCGTTGCCCGAGGTGGAGAGCATCCGTGTCGTCGCGTCGTAGCTGACGCCGCCGCCGTTGACGGTGATCGTGTCGGCCGGCTGGACGGGCGGGTTGCGCAGCGCGTTGGCGATGCGGCCGTTGTCGTTGACCGTGACGCTGTTGCCCGGATCGACCGGCGCCAGGGCGAACGGGCCCTGGGCGGCCGTGCGCCGGGTCACGACGCCGGTCGTCGCGGAGTTCGAGGTGGTCGGCGTGGGCGCCGACGGGCCGATGGTGGTGTTGCTCACCGCGGCGCTGTTGGACATGTAGATGCCGCCGTTGCTGCCGATGCCGCCGACGACCTGCACGTTGTTGGAGAACGTCATCTGCGACAGGCCGACGACACCGGCCAGCGGGAAGATCGGCGCCGATGCGTAGGAGGCCACGCGCGTCTGGACGCGGCGGGTGACGCCGTCGACCGTGCCGGAGGCGGTCACGCAGCGCTCGGCGATCGAGGTGGACGCGCCGACCTGGGTCCCGGCACACGATCCCCCGGTGCTCAGCGAAGCCGTGGTCCACGCGGTGTAGGTGGCGCCGTTGCCGAGGCTCTCGGAGTACGGCGTGCACGCCGCGCCCGTCGGCGCCTGGACGGTCACCGTGCTGCCGCCGATGCACTTGTCCGCGGACGGGGCGAGCATGTTGAGCCGGTAGACCGTGGCCTGGAGCCCGGCCTCGGCCGCCTCGAAAGCGCGCTTGCGCGCCGTCTCCTTGGTGGTCCCAGAGCTGAGCAGCGACGAGGAGCTGACGACGGTGGCCGACAGCACGAGCATCACGGCCAGGACGCCCATGGCGACGATCATCGCCACGCCGTCCTCGGAGCGGAGATTGAGCCGGCGGCCGGTCATTGCGAGTTGAGCTGGAGCACGGATGCACGCTCCGGATGGTCGTAGAGCAGGACGAGATCCGCGCCGGAGCTGGCGGCGACCCACACGCGCACGCCGATGCGGTAGCCGGCCGAGACGCTGACGGTCCCGCCGGTGACGAAGTCGAAGCTGAAGGAGATCGGCGTCGGTGCCGCGGGCCATTCGGCCACGGCGTAGGCCACGACGCCCAGCCGCACCGGCGGCACCGCGATCAGGTTGGTCAGCGACGGCGGCACGGCGTAGATCCCGACGCAGAGCGTCACCGCGGCCGTGGTGGCCCCGACGGTCTGGCTGTGGACCGTCATGCCGCCGGCGCCGGTCAGCGCGGTCGTGGCGGTCAGGGGCTGGGTCACCCACATCGCGCCCTTGGAGTTGTCGAGCGCCGACGGGGTCGCCGCGCAGTTGACGTCGCGCGCCAGCACGCGGCCACCCGGATGCGGCAGGCTGGTCAGGTCCGTCGAGTAGTCCAGCAGCGGGGGTGCCGGGGCGCCCTCGGCCGGAGCCGGCGGCGCCGTGGTGCTCAGCAGGTCGGGCTTGGGACAACCGGTCGTCGTGACGACGGTGCAGGTGCCGAAGGGCGCGATCGTAGGGTGCGTCGCGTGTGAGACCGTCGGGGCCGTGTAGGAGCCGGTGGCCGGGCTGTCGGACAGGTACCACTCGTTGACGTTGGCCGATCCCACGCTGGCAGTGCAGGCGACGGTGGCCCCGGAGGCGTCCTTGCAGGTGATGTTCGGATCGGCGAGCGGGTTGGCGTTGCCGTTGACGATCTTGCCGGCCGGCAGTGCGTGGGGGTCGGCCACGATCGACGAGACGAAGACCGGCGCCGCGGCCTCGGCCCCGGAATCGACCGTCACCGCGACCGTCACGCGCTTGTAGTTCTTCGTCGACGGACAGCCGGTGCCGCACTTGCCGTCGGCGACCCACGTCACGAAGACGAAGAGCTTGCCGCTGGCGGTGCCATCGCTCCAGGCGCTCTGCACGGGCACGATGCCGTTGGCCGCGTCGATGACAAGCGGCTCCGCAGTGGTGGCCCCCGCGGCGGCGCGATCCCACCGGTACTTGCCGGTGCTGGTGCTGTACCAGTAGAGAGGGCTGCTGGTGTTCGTCGAGCCGGACGCGGGCGCCGCCGGATGCCCGATGGTGTCGTAGTCAAGCGACGCGATCCGCTCGACCTCCTGCTGGGCCCGGTGGGCGAGGTTCTGACGGGTCTCGGACTTCGACGCGTTGCGCGTGCCGCTGGCCAGCACGGCGCCCGCCGCGAGCGCGACGAAGCCGAGCACGAGGATCGCGACGAGCAGCTCCACGACCGTGAAGCCGCGCTCGCCCCGGCGCTCAGCTGCCGACCGTGGAGTTCCGCAGCAGCGTGCCATCATCGATGATGATCGGGGTTGAGCGGGTGCCCTGGCGGCCGGCGCCGCGCGGCGGGACCTTGACGAGCAACCGGACGTAGGTCGGCGCGATCGGGCTCGGCGAGAACTCGAATACGGGATCGGCGATGGTGCCGTTGACGAGCCGGTCAACGAGTACTGCGCCGGTAGACGGAGACGGCAACGACCCGGTCAGGGGGGCCGACGTCCTCACGCAGCGGCGCAGCGCCGACCCGTCGGGCGCGGTGAACGTCGAGGTCACGCCGCACGAGATGTTGACCTGGCTGTCGACGCCCCCCGACGACGTCACGAAGGTCAGCGAGTTCGGGGTGGTGGCGATCACCCGCGTCGACTGGCGAATCTGCTGGATCGCCCGGGATAGGCCGTTGCCGGCCTCCTGGACCGCGTTGGCGTACTCGATGCTGCGCGGGGCGAGCTTGGTCGTGGTGTTCAGCGCGCTGAGCAGCGCGAGGAGGACGACCGGCAGGATCGCCACGACCACCAGAAGCTCCGGGAGGGTGAATCCCTCCTGCCCGCGCCACCGCATGGGTGAGGCATCGGCAGCCGGAGCGCTCCTGCGGACCGCAGAGGCCATTTTGTCGGACACCCGTCCAGCCGCTTAAACGCAACGAGGCGGGCCCGGAGGCCCGCCTCGTGCGGTACGTCTGATCGTTGGTCGGCTACCAGTTGCCGTCGGACGGGCAGCCGCCCTTGCCGTGCGTGGTGCAGCTGCGCGTCGCCACACCGGTCGTGCCGTCCTTGGTGATGGTGAACACGTTCCCGGCCGTGGCCGACGCGGCGTCGATGGTGTAGCCGGAACCCGTGGTGGGCGTGACCTTGACCTCGCCGGCGGCCGGGGTGGCGGCGCTGCCGACGAACGTCAGGCCGGTGCCCGTCGGGGCCGTGCAGCCGGCGACGGTGGCGCTGGCGTCAGCCAGGCACGACTCGACCTGGCTGTAGGCGTTGCGTGCGTTGGACTTGGCCGAGGCGTCCTTGCCCTTGTCCTGCTGGCCGAGGAACGACGGAAGAGCGATCGCGGCGAGAATGCCGATGATCAGGATGACGACAAGGAGCTCGATGAGCGTAAAGCCGCCCTCGTCCTTGCGAATACGGTCGAGCATGTGGGGTGATCTCCTATGGATCCGGTTGGGCTGTATCCATGCCCTCGCCCCGTCCTGAGTCCTCGGCCACTTGGTGGCAACCCGGCTTCCTCACATCCATGTGAGGCCCGTGGCTTTGCGTCCCACCCTCGCGGGTGGTTTGCCCTTGGACACCTCGGCCGGTGCTACGGCACACGACATAGTTCGGACCCACTGCACGACGACTCGACCGTCGTCGTCAAAACTGGACACTCGTCCTAGTCGGAGGCCTCCGGGCGGTGCCGGGACTGCGCGTCGTGGCCCGCGGTGTACATGCCCGTGCCGTCGCACCAGGGGCAGTCGATCTCCGAAGGGCTGCCGCCCAGGTTCGAGATGACCTTGCCCGTCCCGCGACAGGGCGAGCAGGGAACGGGTTCGGGGGGCGTGTCGGTGGCCACGAGCGCGCCAGGCTAACGCGATCTAGTCTCCCGTGGGCATGCGTGCCCTTTCGGCTGTCCCCCTGGCCCTCGCTCTCGTGGTCCCCGCGGTCGCCGCGGCCCCGTCCCCGCCGCGCATCGCGGGCTGCCCGATCTTCCCGGCGTCCAACGCCTGGAACCAGCGCGTCGACCAGCGCCCGGTGGCCGCCGACAGCGCCCGGCTGATCGAGACGATCGGCGCGTCGACCGGCCTGCACCCGGACTTCGGGACCGTCTACGGCATCCCCTACGAGGTGGTCGGCAAGGCCACCAAGCGGACGCGGGTCAGCTTCGACTACGCCGACGAGTCCGACAAGGGCCCCTACCCCATCCCGGCCGACCCGAAGGTCGAGAACGGCTCGGACCGCCACATCCTGATGGTCGATCGCGACGCCTGCCGGCTCTACGAGCTCTACGCCGCCGAGCGCCGGGGCAGCGGCTGGCACGCCGGCTCGGGCGCGATCTGGGACCTGCGGTCCAACAAGCAGCGCCCGAAGGGCTGGACGTCGGCGGACGCCGCCGGCCTGCCGATCGTGCCGGGCCTGGCCCGCTACGGCGAGGCCGCGCACGGCGCCATCCGCCACGCGCTGCGCTTCACCGTCCCGGACACCCGGCGGGCCTTCATCCCACCCGCCCGGCACTTCGCCTCCTCCGACGACAGCCCGGCGCTGCCGCCGATGGGCCTGCGCGTGCGGCTCAAGAAGAGCTTCGACGTCTCGAAGTTCCCGCGCCAGGCCCGGATCGTCCTGGTCGCCCTCAAGCGCTACGGGATGATCCTCGCCGACAACGGCTCGCCCTGGTACATCACGGGCGCCCCGGACCGGCGCTGGAACGACGACGCGCTGCACACCCTCGGCCAGGTGCGCGGGTCGGACCTGGAAGTCGTCGCGCCCTCCTCCTAGTGCGGGGCCGCTACGCGCCGAGCCCGACGGGGCGGCTGCACCTCGGCAACCTCCGCACGGCGCTGGTCGCCTGGTTGTTCGCGCGCTCGGCCGGATCGGAGTTCATGCTGCGCATCGAGGACCTCGACCGCGAGCGCTCGCGGCCCGAGCACGAGGCCGGCCAGATGGCCGATCTCGCGGCGCTCGGCCTCGACTGGGACGGCGAGCCGGTGCGGCAGTCCGAGCGCCACGCGCTCTACGCCGCCGCGCTCGAGCGGCTCGACACCTACCCGTGCTTCTGCACCCGGGCCGAGATCCGCGAAGCGGCCTCGGCGCCGCACGGCGCGCTGCCCGAGGGCGCCTACCCCGGCACGTGCCGGGAGATGACCGCGTCCGAGCGCGCCGAGCGCGAGGCGTCGGGGCGCCCGCCGGCCCTGCGCGTGCGCACCGGCGACGGCATCGACGACTTCGTGGTGCGTCGCAACGACGGCGGATTCGCGTACAACCTGGCTGTGGTCGTCGACGACGCAGCCCAGCACATCGAGCAGGTGGTCCGCGGCGCCGACCTCGAGGAGACGACGCCGCGCCAGGTCTGGCTGGCCGAGGCGCTCGGCCTGCCCGTGCCGGACCACCGCCACGTACCGCTCGTTCTCGGTCCGGACGGCGCTCGCCTGGCCAAGCGCCACGGCGACTTCACGCTCGCCGACCGTCCGGAGGGCCCGGCGCGCGTCCGTGGGGAGCTGGCCGAGAGCCTTGGCCTGCCGGGCGGCGAGCCATCGATGGACGAGCTGCTCGCGGCCTTCGATCCCGCTGCCCTGCCGACCGAGCCCTGGGTGATCGGATGAAGATCGTCCGCTACGCGCTGCCGCTCGCCGTCATCGCCGCGGGCGTCGTGGCGATGGTCCTGGTCGGACCCGGTGACGAGCGCTACGTCGGCGGGGCGGCGATCATCGGCGCCGGGCTCGCCGTGGGGCTGCTCAACTTCTTCTACCGGCTCAGCGCCTCGGCCGAGGAGGACCGCGAGGCCGAGGAGCGCGCGCGGACCTACTTCGACGAGCACGGACACTGGCCCGACGAGGCTCCCCCGGGCCGATAGGGTCGGAGCGCATGGGTCTGGTCCAGGAACTGGCAGAACGCGCGCGGGCGACCGGGCGGCTCGGCATCGATACGGAGTTCATGGGCGAAGGGCGCTACCGCGCGCTGCTGTGCCTGGTGCAGGTCGCCGTCGACGAGGGCGAGCGGGTCGAGGTCCTCGACCCCCTGGAGGGCGGCCTGGACCCCCAGCCGCTGGCCGAGGTGCTCGCCGATCCCGAGATCGAGATCGTCATGCACGCGGGGCGCCAGGACGTGGCGCTGCTGCGGCGGGTCTGGGAGACCGAGGTCACCAACGTCTTCGACACCCAGATCGCCGCGGGCTTCGCCGGCCTGCGCGCCCAGCTGGGCTACGAGCCGCTGCTGTCGGAGGTCATCGGCGTCAAGCTGCGCAAGTCGGCGAGCTTCACGCGCTGGGACGCCCGCCCCCTCTCGCCCGAGCAGGTCGAGTACGCCCGCGAGGACGTGCTGCACCTCATCCAGCTCGCCCAGGCCCTCCAGGACCGCCTGGCCGGCATGGGCCGCCTCGAATGGGCGCGCGAGGAGTGCCGGTTCCTCGAGGACGCCACCGACATCCGCGAGATCGACACCGTCTTCGACCGCCTGCCGCGGGTCAACTCGCTCGATCCCAACCAGCGGGCCGTCGCGCGCGAGCTGGCCGCCTGGCGCGAGCAGACCGCGCGCGAGAGCGACCGCCCGATCCAGACCGTCCTCTCCGACGCCGGGCTCATCGAGATCGCCAAGCGCCGCCCCAAGTCGCTCGAGCGCCTGCGTCAGATCCGCGGCATCAACGAGGGCACGATGCAGCGCCGCGGCAAGCAGCTCATCGAGGTCGTCGAACGCGCCCGCGACAACGACCCGATCCCGGTCGAGGGCGAGCGCCCGGCGCAGCCGCACCCCGAGGACGCGGTGCTGATAGCGCTCGGCGAGTCGCTGGTGCGGGCCCGCGCGCTGGAGTCCAAGATCGCCTACGAGCTGATCGCGGCGAAGGCCGACCTGCAGCGTATCGCGCTCGCGGTCCGTGACGGCCAGCCCGAGCCCGAGGTCCGCACGCTCGCCGGGTGGCGGCGAGAGCTGGTGGGCGCCGAGCTCATCGACCTCCTCGAGGGCAACCTCACGCTGGGCATCGGTCCTGACCGCCGCCTGCAGGTCGACCCGCGGGCGCGGCCTGCCGACGCGTAGCATCCGGGGCGTGGAGTCGCCCCTTCGTGTCGTGATCTGCGACGACTCGCTCGGGTTCCCGACGCTGCTGCGGACATGGCTGCGCGAGGACGGGCGCTTCGAGGTCGTGGGCATGGCGACCGGCGGCGAGCGCGCGAAGGACATCGTCGCCGAGCAGCACCCCGACGCGATCGTGCTCGACCTCGTCCTGCCCGATGCGCCCGACTCGCCCGCGCTGGTGCGCGCCCTGCGCGAGCGCCATCCGCCGCTGCGGGTGATGATGATCTCGAGCCTGCACAACGAGGCGCTGCAGAACGCGGCGAACGCGGCCGGCGCCGACGGCTTCTGCAACAAGGGCGCGACGGCCGCCGAGCTGACCGAGCGTCTCTACGTCGTGGCGACGGCCGGCGGCAGCAGCACCGAGAACCGGCTGCCGTGACCGAGCTCTGACTGCACGCGGATGCTGCCGCCCCGGCGGCGCACCAGCCGCTCGCAGATGGCCAGCCCGAGACCCGAGCCGTCGCGCCCCAGCTCGGGATGCGCGCGCTCGAACGCGTCGAAGATGCGTTCGCGGTCCTCCTGGGCGATGCCCACGCCGTTGTCGGCGACGACGACCTCCCAGGTGTCGTCGCGGCGGCTGGCGAGGATCTCGACGCGCGGGTTGTCCTGGTCGCTGAACTTCAGCGCGTTGGAGACGAGGTTCTGCAGCACGAGCTCGACGTCGGAGGGCCCGGCCAGGACGACGGCCTCGTCGGCGACGTCGACCACCACCTCGGCTCCGCGGTCCTGGACCGCCGCCGTCAGACCGGCGAGCACGTGCTCGACCGCGGAGCGCAGCGCCACGGGCTCGGGCGGCTGGGCGTCCTCGCCGGCGCGCGCGTAGGCCAGAAGGCTGTCGAGCAACCGCTGCATGCGGGCCGACGTCGAGCTGATGAACGCGAGGTACTCACGGGCCTCCGGGCTGAGCTCCTGGCGCTCGAGCAGCTCGGCGAAGCCGGTGATCGTGCGCAGCGGATCGCTGAGGTCGTGCGCGGCGACCGAGGCGAAGCGGTCGAGCTCGGCGTTGGCGGCGCGCAGCCTCTCCTCCCCCTCGCGGCGGTCGGTGAGATCGCGGGTGACCTTCGCGTAGCCGAGCAGCTCACCGTCGTCGTCGCGCATGGCGGTGATGGTCACGCTGGCCCAGAACTGCGTGCCGTCCTTGCGCACGCGCCAGCCCTCTTCCTCATAGCTGCCGTCGCGTGACGCGACCTCGAGCTCGAAGGCCGGATGGTCGCGCTCGCGATCCGGATCGGTGTAGAAGAGCGAGAAGTGCCGGCCGATGACCTCGTCGGCCTCATAACCCTTCAGGCGCATGGCGCCCGCGTTCCACGTGGCGATGCGCCCGCTCGGGTCGAGCATGAAGATCGCGTAGTCGCGCACGCTGCCGACGAGGCGCCGGAACTGCTCGAGGCGGTCTTCGGACAGGCGCCGCTCGGTGAGGTCGCGCGTGACCTTGCCGAAGCCGATGTGGGTGCCGTGCTCGTCGCGGACGGTGGTGATCGTGACCGCAGCCCAGAAGCGCGAGCCGTCCTTGCGCACGCGCCATCCCTCCTCGGAGTAGCGGCCGTCGCGCAGCGCGACCCGCAGCTCGTTGGCCGGATGGTCGCGGGCCCGGTCCTCGGGCGTGTAGAACGTCGAGAAGTGCCGCCCCACGATCTCGTCGGCCGTGTAGCCCTTCGAGCGCTCGGCGCCGCGGTTCCACGTCTGCACGTGGCCTCCCGGGTCGAGCATGAAGATCGCGTAGTCGGTGACGTTCTCGACGAGCAGCGCCAGCTGGCGCTCGTTGTCGGGGGGGTGTGCCTCGGCCACGGCCCGCCACGCTAGCGCGGATACCGCCCGGCGGCCCGTTAGCCTGCGCGTGGAACGTCCCCCTCGCCACGTGGGCCCGGATGGCCTCGTGGCGGTTCTCGAAGAAAGCGCTCGGTCCCCCGATGTCTCAGCTTCTCGCGCGTCTCGCGCGCCCTCTCGCCACGCACTGGAAGCGCAGCCTGCTGGCCGCGATCGGCGTGCTCGTGCTGCTCATCGTGGCCGCCGGCGCCGGCGGCAAGGCCACCGACGACTACTCCGTCCCGGGAACCGAGTCCCAGGCCGCCATCGACCTGTTCCGCGCGCACTCCCCCGCGTTCGGCGGCGCCGACTCCACGCTCGTCTTCACCGTCGGTGACGGCAAGATCACCGACGCCGCGCCCCGGGCCGCCATCGAAGGGGCGCTGGCCAAGGTCCGCGAGCTCAAGGGCGTCGAGCTGGCCACCAGCCCGTTCGAGGGCAACGCGGGCGTCTCGAAGGACGCGACGCTGGCCACGGTCGACGTGCGCTACTCGACCGACCCCGCGCAGATCGACAAGTCCGACGGCGAGGCGCTCATCGACGCCGCCGAGTCCGCCGAGCCGGCGGTGCGCGTCGAGGAGCGCGGCGTGCTGATCGACCTGGCCAGCGAGCAGTCGGCCCCCGTCGGCGAGATCGTCGGCGTGCTGATCGCCATCATCCTGCTGAGCCTGCTGTTCCGCTCGGCCGCCGCCATGTTCGCGACGCTGATCGGCGCGCTGTTCGGTGTGGCCGCGGGCCAGATCCTGCTGGCCGCGCTCGCCAAGCCGCTGGGCCTGCCCGACTTCGCCGCGCAGATCGCGGTGATGCTCGGCCTGGGCGCCGGCATCGACTACGCGCTGCTGATCATCGGCCGTTACCGGGAGCAGCGCGCCGCCGGCGATGACGTCCCGACGGCGGCCGGCCGCACCGCGGCCACCGCCGGGACCACGGTCGTCGCCGCGGGCCTGATCGTGATGGTGGCGATCGCCGGCCTGCTGGTCATCGGCGTGCCCTACATCGGCAAGATGGGCATCGGCGCGGCGCTCGCCGTCGGCGCCGTCGTCATCTCGGCGCTCACGCTGCTGCCGATCATGATGGGCGCCTTCGGACGCCGGCTGGTGCCCAAGAAGCCCGAGCACGTGCAGGCGTCGCCGGCGTTCGCCCGCTGGGGCGAGCGGGTCACGCGCCGGCCGTGGGTGTCGATCGCCGCGGGCATCGCGCTGCTGCTGGTCTTCGCCGCGCCGGTCACACAGATGCGCCTGGGCCAGCCCGACGACGGCAACCAGCCGACGTCGCAGACCCAGCGCGTCGCCTACGACCAGCTCACCGAGGCCTTCGGGCCGGGCTCCAACGGCCCGTTCCTGCTCGCCGTCGACACGCCGAAGGGCGCGCCGGAGACCGAAGCCCAGCTCGCCACGCTGCAGAAGGCCGTCGCCGGCACGCCCGGGATCGAGTCGGCCTCACCCGGCGCCGTGAGCAAGGACGGCGAGATGGCCACCATCTTCGCGGTGCCGACGACGGCACCCCAGGACGCCGCGACGTCCGACCTCCTCGACCACCTGCGCTCCGACGTCATCCCGCAGGCGGTCAGGGGCACGCCGCTGAAGGTCTACGTGGGCGGCAACACCGCCGGGTTCGAGGACGTCACCGACAAGGTGGCCGGCCGGCTGCCGGTGTTCATCGCCACCGTCATCGGGCTCTCGGTCCTGCTGCTGATCATGGCCTTCCGCTCGCTGTGGATCCCGCTGGTCTCGGCGGTCTTCAACCTGCTGTCGATCCTCGCCGCCTACGGCGTCGTGGTGGCGGTCTTCCAGGAGGGCGTGGGCGCGAGCCTGATCGGCGCCCAGTCCGGCGTGCCGATCATCTCGTTCCTGCCCGTGATGCTCTTCGCGATCCTGTTCGGGCTGAGCATGGACTACAACGTCTTCCTGCTCAGCCGGATCCACGAGGCCTACAACGAGGGCGACCGGCCGCGCGAGAGCGTCATCCACGGCATGGGCCGCATCGGCAAGGTGGTCCTCTTCGCCGGGCTGATCATGGCCGCGGTGTTCCTGAGCTTCGTCACCGCGGATGACACCATCGGCAAGATGTTCGGGCTCGGTCTCGGCCTGGCGATCCTCATCGACGTGCTGATCGTGCGCATGATCGTCGCCCCCGCGGTGGTCACGCTGCTCGGCGACCGGGCCTGGTGGCTGCCGGGATGGCTCGACCGGATCCTGCCGAACGTCTCACTCGAGGGCCGGCAGGTGCAGGACGAGCCCGTGGTGGCCCTGCCCGAGCGCGAGAAGCTGCCCGTCTAGGCGCAGGCGTCGCGGACGATCCGGCGCAGCACGTCGGACGAGCCGCCCTTCTCGAAGTAGGCCGCCGCGCCGAGCTCGAGCGCCTGCGGAGCCATCCGCGCGGCCGTGAACCCCGAGGCGACGACGATCGCCGTCTCGGGTGACGCCGTGCGCACGACCGGGATGACCTCGAGCCCGTCGCGTTCGGGCATCGACAGATCGAGCAGCAGCACGTCAGGCCGCGTCTCCTCGACACCCGCGAGCGCCGCGTCGCCGTCCCCCGCCTCGCCGACGACGGCGATGCCGGGGTCTTCCTCGAGGAACAGGCGCCACAGGCTGCGCATGGCGGGGACGTCGTCGGCGATGAAGACACGACACATGCCCGCGACAGCATGCCGGGCCCGGGTGGGGCCCACAATCCCCCCTTTGTGGGACCCCCGCGATTCCGGAAGTGGGGTTCCGGAATCGCGGTCAGGCCGGATCCGGCTCGAGGAACAGCCGTACGGCGCCGGTCTCGAAGGTCGTGGTGTCGGTGACGCGCAGCCGGACGAGCTCGCCGGGATCGTCGAACAGCCGCCGGCCGGCGCCGGCCACCACGGGCGTGAGCGACAGCACGAGCAGGTCGAGCAGCCCGTCGGCCAGCAGATCGCGTGCGAGGCGCCCGCAGCCGTAGGTCAGCAGCTTCTCGCGCTCGCGCAGACCGGCGATGTCGTCATAGCCGACGATCGTGGTGTGGTCCCACTCGTCGGCGGAACGCAGCGTCGCGGACACCACGTACTTCGGCATCGCGTTGAGCCGCTCGGCCATCGGGCCGGTCTGATCGCGCCACGCCCGGGCCAGGCCCTGCCAGGTCTCGCGCGGGAGCAGCAGCGCGTCGGCGTTCACGGCGAGATCGAGCGCCCCCTGCCGGCCGGCGTCGCTCATGTACGGCAGGAGCGCGTCGGCGGGCGACGCGTCGATGACGCCGTCAAGCGTCGCGTGTGTCTGTGCGGTGATCGAGGACATGCGCGTAAGACTGCCCGCCTCCACGCAATTCATCGGTTCGCGCTACTTGATCGAGTCGTAGACCTTGAAGAGCGGCATGTACATCGAGATGACGATGAAGCCGACCATCGCTCCGATGACGACGATCATCAGCGGCTCGAGGATCGACGTGAGGGCCTTGACCGCGGCCTCGACCTGGTCCTCGTAGAAGTCGGCGATCTTGGCGAGCATCTGGTCCATCGCGCCGGTCTCCTCGCCGACGCCGACCATGTGGCTGACCATCGTCGGGAAGATGTCGGCCTGCTTGAGCGGGTCGGCGATGGTGCCGCCCTGCTTGACCGAGACGATCACCGCCTCCATGGCGTCCTCGATGATCGCGTTGCCGGCGGTCTTGCCGGTGATGTCGAGCGCCTGCAGGAGCGGGACGCCGGCGGTGATCAGCGCCGAGAAGGTCCGCGACCAGCGGGCCAGCGCGACCTTCTGGACGATCGTGCCGATCTTGAACGGCAGCCGCAGGCGCAGCGCGTCCCACTGATGATGGCCCTTGTCAGAGGCCTTCCACTTGCGGAAGGACCACGCGGTTCCGAAGCCGATCATCGGGATCGTCCAGAAGTAGCCCTTCGCGAAGTTCGACATCCCGACGGTGAACTTGGTGATCGTCGGAAGCTCGCCGCCGAAGTCCTTGAAGACCCCGACGAAGACCGGGACCAGGAACGTCACGAGGACGAACAGGACCAGGAAGGCGACGGTCATGACGACCGTCGGGTAGATCATCGCCGACTTGATCTGGCGGCGAAGCGACGCCTCCTTCTCGAGCTGATCGGCGACGCGGATGAGCGCGGCGTCGAGCATGCCTCCGGTCTCCCCCGCGCGCGTCATCGCGACGAACAGCCGGCTGAAGATCTTGGGATGGCGCTCCAGGCTGTCGGACAGCGGCAGGCCGGCCTCGACGTCCTTGCGCACCTCGACGATCGTGTCAGCGAGCTTCTCGTTCTCGGTCTGGGCCTCGAGCACGTAGAGCGCACGCAGGATGCTCATGCCCGAGCTGACCATCGTGGCCAGCTGCCGCGTCATGATCGTCAGGTCGTCGGCCTTGACCTTCTTCATGAAGTCGAGGCTGATCTCGCGCGACGAGTGCTTGTCGGCGATGTCGAGAACGATCAGGCCCTTGGCCCGCAGCTGCTCGGCGACGTGCTGCTTGGAGTCGGCGTCGACCTCGCCCTTGGCGGGCAGGCCGGCGACGTCCATCGCCTTGAAGACGTAGGTGCTCATCGCGTCATGCGGCGAAGGCCATGCCCGACGCGGCGGCGCTCGAGCCCATGAGGCGCCTGAGCTCCTCGGGCGTCGAGGAGCGCTGTTCGGCCAGCTGGGCGCTGATCTTGCCCGCTCGGACGAGCTGGGCCAGCGCCGCGTCCATCGTCTGCATCCCGCTCTGTGCGCCGGTCTGCATCGTCGAGTAGATCTGGTGGGTCTTGCCCTCGCGGATCAGGTTGCGGACCGCCGGCGTGGGCACCAGGACCTCGCAGGCGGCCACGCGGCCGCCACCGTCGGCGGTGGGCAGCAGCTGCTGGGTGATGACGCCCTGCAGCGCGACCGCCAGCTGGGTCCGGACCTGCCCCTGCTGCGAAGCCGGGAACACGTCGATGATGCGGTCGATGGTCTGCGGCGCGTCCTGCGTGTGCAGGGTGGCGAAGACCAGGTGGCCGGTCTCGGCCGCGGTCAGCGCGGTGTGGATCGTCTCGAGGTCGCGCATCTCGCCGACGAGGATCACGTCGGGGTCCTGGCGCAGCGCGGCCTTGAGCGCGGCGGCGAAGGACTGGGCGTCGGAGCCGAGCTCGCGCTGGTTGACGATGCAGCGCTTGTGGCCGTGGAGGAACTCGATCGGGTCCTCGACGGTGAGGATGTGCTCGTCGCGGGTCTCGTTGATCGCGTCGATCATCGACGCCAGCGTCGTGGACTTGCCCGAGCCGGTGGGACCGGTGACGAGCACGAAGCCGCGCGGCTTCTTGGTCAGCTCGTGGACGATCGGCGGCAGGCCGAGCTCGTCGATGCTGGTGATCTCGAACGGGATCAACCGGAACGCAGCGCCGATCGCCGCCCGCTGGAAGTAGGCGTTGACGCGGAACCGGGCCTGGCCCGGGATCGTGTAGGCGAAGTCCAGCTGCCAGTCGGTCTCGAGGCGCTGGCGCTGATCGTTGCTGAGGATCGAGTAGACGACCTCGCGCGTGTCCTGGGTGTCGAGCACCGGGTAGTCCTCGAGCGCGACCAGCCGGCCGCGCACGCGCACGGTCGGGTGGGCACCCGCGGTGAGGTGCAGGTCAGACGCCTTGCGGGCGACGACGTCGAGCAGCAGGTCGGCCAGGTCGAAACGCATCCCTCGCTGCATCGGGTCCCGCGCGGGCGCTCATGCAGCAAACCGGCCGATCGTGGACGGATGTCCGGGGGTGCGGCGGGCGTCCAGGGCCGTCAGCGGCGGCGCAGCGACGGCAGGACGGCCTCTTCGAGCTCGGGGTGCTTGGCGATGTAGCCGGCGGCGAAGGGGCACGTCGGGATCACGGACTTGCCGTCGGCGACGATCCGCTCGATCGCGGCGCGGACGAGCCGGCCGGCCAGCCCCTCGCCCTCGTGGTGATCGAGGACCTCGGTGTGGGCGATGATCGTGCTCTCGCCCGCCGGGCGGTAGTCCAGCCAGCCGGCCAGCTCCCCGTCGACGGTGAGCTCGAGCCGGGACTCGGCGGGGTTGTCGGTGATGTCGCCCATCAGCGCCTGGAGATCGGGATCCGCGGCGAGCGCCGGACGGTGCTCACGAGCCCGTTGGCGTCCCTGACCCGGACGCTGAAGGAGAGCGTCACGCGGCGCATCCCGCGAGCGCGGAGCTTGCGCAGGATCGGCCTGGCGATCGGCACGCGGACCGTGGAGCGGCCCTTGGACCGGGTGACGCGGACCGCCCCCGCCCCCCAGCGCTCGAGCTTGAGGCGCCTGGCCAGCTTCTTGCCGGCCTTCAACGACGCGGTGATCCTGCACCGCACCTGGCAGGTCACGGCGATGGTCGCGCGATTGGCGCTCTGGCGCGGCAGCGTCAGCCGCGGCTTGACGTGCTTGACCGTCGGCGGCACGACGACCGGCGCCTGGGCGACCGCGATGGCGCCCGACGCGGTGCTCGACCCGGCGGTGTCGTCGGTGACCCGCACTGCGGGCGCGTAGGCGCCGGCGACGGGGTAGTTGTGGGTCGTCTTGGGGCCGGAGGTCGTCGTGTCGACGTTGCCGTCGCCGTCGAAGTCCCACGCGTAGGACGTCACGGCGCTGTCGTCGGTGAACGACGACGCGTCGAGCGGGACGACGTCCGCCGTGGTGGCCGACGCCGGCACCGCGAGGCTGCCGGTCGGGACCGCGTTGCCGTAGACGGCCAGCTCGGTGAAGTCGATGAACTTGCGCCCGTCGCAGTTCGAGCAGGTGTTCTGCGGCGAGAGCAGCGTCAGCCTGACGTAGCGCACGGCCTGGGCCCCGGCCGTCGGCGTGAGGAGGTTGACCCTTCCGGCATCAGCGGGATCGAAGCGCGTGTCGGCGGTCGTGCCGTCGAAGGCGGTGGTGAACGTCGTGCCGTCCTGCGACGTCTCGATCCGGAAGTCCTTGGTCGTGGCCGACGGCGCATCGCCGCACGTGTTGCCCGGGTCGGCCCCGAACGCGGAGATGTCGACCGGCCGGGGCAGCTTGATGGTGGCCACGGGCTGCTGGCCCGCGACGAGGTGGTTCGTCTCGTCCGGAGCGGGGATGTCGGGGTTGGCCGGGTTGTAGGCCGACCAGCCCAGCGCCCGGGACTGGTCGATCAGCGCGGCCGCGCCGCAGGCGTAGGGCGCGCCGGTGTCGTCGGTGTCGGCCGAGATGGCGCCACCGCCCGCGGTCGCGCCCCAGTTGCGCCGGACGCTGAAGTCCACGCGCACGGTCTGGCCGGTCGTCACGATCACGTTGGTGGCGACGGCGCCGTCGTGGCCGTCGCCGAAGTTCGCCACCAGCTTGGGGTAGGTGCCGGCCGGCAGGCCGGCGATGGCGTAGCCGCCGTCCGCACCGCTGGTCGCGGTGAACGTCCCGTGGCCCGGAACCGCGATCGTCGCACCCGGAAGCGGCTTGCCGGTCACGGCGTCGGTGATCCTCCCGGCCACCCCGCCGAACTGATCCGACTGCGGCCGCTGGTCGAAGGACTCCGCCGGCTCGGTGTCGTTGCCGTCGGTCGCTCCCGCGAAGAACCCCATGCCGCGGTGCTCGAAGACCTCCCAGACGAGGTCCACGAGCTGGTCGGCGTGAGGCGGCGGGCTCGGCGACGTCGCGAGCACGTTGGCCTCGGCGACGATCGCGTCGCGCATGTCGAGGAACGACGGCTCGGGAACGGACAGCCGCATGCCGCCGGTGATCAGCCGCTCGGCGAGGTCGGAGCCCGCTATCGGGTCGTTGTCCTGCTGGACGATGAGCCGCGCGCGCAGGTCCCACAGCGTCTCGCCCCAGATCTCGCCGTCGGCGTGCACCTCGGGGCCGCTGCCGATGGTGCCGAAGTCGCCGTACGTGTAGCCGCCGGCAGGGCAGACGCCGGGCACCGCGTCGCCGACGGGACAGTCCAAGGGCTGCGTGCGGATGGCGAAGACGCCGTTGTCGGTGTAGGCGCCGAGGTCGACGTCGCCGGGGTCACCGGGGACGTCGGCGACGTAGGGCGCGCCCGGACCGGCATCGGTCCGGGTCAGGAAGTCCATCGCGTACCAGTCGCTCCAGGCCTCCCCCATGGCTCCGGCCTGGGCGGAATTGAGGGCCTGCACTCCGCTCGCATCGTGGACCAGACGGCTGCTGAGCCCGTGTGAGTACTCGTGGTAGACGATCTCTGCCGCGTCGCCGCCGTTGATGTCGCGGAAATCAGTGGAGTCGGTAGATGAGAACAGGTACATCTGCATTGTCGGCGCCTGCCCGTCAGGCGGCGTCGACATGTTGGCGTTGCTGACATGGTCGCCGTCCGGAAGGCCACCAGCCGTGTCGGCGCCGTCATCGGTCTGCACGATCACACGGTCATCCCCGGGATCCGAGCAGGTAGGCGGAGTGCACTCGAACCCGCCGGTCGCCTGGGTGAAATCGATGGGCGCTGTAGCCAGATGGTCGCGGTACTGATTGACGAACCAGAAGGCTTGAACCGCATTCTGCTCGCGATTCGCCTGCCAACTGTCGGCGAGGGCCGAGTCCCACGAGCACAGGGGGCCTGTGAGGCCGCAGCCGCCCGACGTGTTGTGGGCCCATGTCGTATCGAGCGTGTAGGCCGACTGCGGATCGACTTCCTCACCGGAAGCGGGCTGGTCGTCATCCTCGAGATCGCTGAAGGCGCGCGCGTACGGCCCGGTCAGCGTGGTGGCAGTGCTCGGCGAGAAGAGCCAACTGTCGATATTCACGTCGACCTGAGACCCGCCCACCGCCGCGCCGTGGAAGTGTCGGTAGATCTTCGCGTCAGCAGCGAACCTGACCAGGTTGACCCGCCGGAGCACCCGGCCCGTCGTCGCGTCGACGACGGCCTGGTAGTCCTCGGTCGAGCTCGCGCGATGACGGATGCTCCACGCCAGGCGCAGCGCGCCGTTGGCGTCGAACTGGACCAGGCGGGCGCTGTCGTCGGCGCTTCCTGCGCCGGATCCCACGCGGTCGGCGAAGCGGTCCAGCGCCTGCGCGCGACTCAGCTTCGGAGCGGCGGTGCCGGGCTCCGGGTCGTGCAACGGCGAACCCCCGACGCTGATGACCCGGCCCACGCGGTCGACGTCGACGATGAGACCGTTGTCGTAGGCGGGCACGCCGCCGATCTCCTGGGTCCAGCGGACGTGCGTCACGCCGTCGAGGCCCATGTCGGCCGAGGCGAGCTTGAAGGTGTCGAAGTCGGCGGCGGTCAGCCCCAGCGCGACGCGGTGCTCCATCGCGTAGTCCCGGGCGATCCGCACCGGCGATCCGTCGGTGACGCCGCTCAGCGCGCCGCTCAGGTCCACCAGCGAGCGCACGGTCTGCGTGGTCGGGTCGGCCTCGAGGGTCGTCAGCGCGCCCTGCCGGCGCACCAGCGCGCGCGCGGCGCGTTCGCTGCCCGCCGGCACGTCGCCGGCGGTGCGGCGTTCGGCGATCGCCTCCGCGCGCGGGCCTTCACGCACGTCGACGAGGACGTCGGCCCCGGGCGCCTCGGCGGCCACGGCAGCGCCGGCCGGCCCCAGCAGGGCGGCGGCGAGGACCAATGGCAGCGCGGAGCGGCGGGTCACGGACCACACCTTCCTGTCATCGGCATCTCGAAGCAACCATGTGAACCATGTTTCCTCGTACAGCACAACGCTCCGGACGCAGGCGCGTTGGGTCCTTGTCTACCCGAGCGAGCGCTGAAGCCGCTGCTGCTCGCGGGTCAGGTCAGCGACGGCGTCGTTGACGGCGCCGAGCCGCGCGCGGTAGGCCCGGACCGCGGCCCGCTGGACCTGCAGATCGACTCCCGATTCCTCGTAGACGTCACGGAAGCGCAGCAGCAGCGAGGCCACCCGCGCGGCGTCGGCGGCGGCCACCGCCCGCTTCAGGCGCTCCGCCAGCCGGCCGGCGGTATCGAGCTTGAGCAGTTGGCTGCGGTGGCTGGGCAGCAGCACCTTGGGAGGCGACAGACGTCGCATGGCGCCCTCGAGGCGCTCCAGACGCCGCACGAAGGCTCCCAGGGCCTGTTCCTGGTCCTCGGGCCCGGCGCTGTCGCCCAGTCCGCGGCGCAGCGCGCGGCTGGCCCGCGGCAGCCCGGACATCGCATTGGTGGCCGCCGGGATGTAGGCGGCCAACAGCGCCGCCTCGTCGGCCAGCTCGATGTCGCGATCGAAGACCGCCAGCAGCCGGCGTCGCAGTCCGGCCGCCTTCTCAGGGGCCTCGAGGCCGGCCAGGCGGTCGCGGGTGCTGCGCAGCCGGTCCGGCGTCTCCTGGAGCGCGGTCACCGCTGTCGTGCCGAGCTTCTTGCCGCGGGCGAAACGGCGATAGGCCGCGTTCGCCGCGGTCACGTCGCCTGACCCGTCCTGCTGGACCGCGTTGGCGTCGGCGATGTAGGCGCGCACCGCGTCGCGGTCGCTCGCCCCTCCCCCGCAGCCGGCCACCAGCACGGCCACGCCGAGCGCGACGAGCATCGGTGAGGCTCGTCGGACCAGGCGCGGCATGCCGGTCGAGGCTATCGCAGGGTCAGCGCCCTCAACCGCCGAGCAGGATCGACGAGATCGACGAGGTGCCGCCGAGGTTGGTGAGCGTCGGGAAGCCGGTGTTGATGCCCCGCTTGAGCGTGATGACGTGGTCGCCCGCGGTCAGGGCTCCGGACAGGCCGACGACGGTGACACTGAACCCGGTGGTGGAGTTCGCCGGCGCGTCGTAGGACGAGACGCCGTTGCCCGGCAGCGCGTTGCCATCGACGAACAGCTGGTAGAGCTCGCCGCAGCGCACGACGCTGCTGCAGGCCAGCTGGCCGCCCGACACCGCGGTGATCGAGAGCTTGCCGGCCACCGGCAGCGTGACCGGGGAGCTGATGACGGTCGTCGTCGCGGCCGAGCCCAGCGTGCCGTCGTAGGCCATGAAGCCCGCGGTCGGCCCGGTGGCTCCGGTGTCGCCCTTGGCGCCGGTGTCGCCCTTCGCGCCCGACGCACCGGTCGCGCCGGTCTCGCCCTGCAGGCCCTGCGGACCGGTGGCACCCGCCGGGATCTGGCCCCGGCGGAAGTCGATGGCCAGCAGCGACCCGTCGCGGACCTTGCCGCTGGTGATCGAGTTGCGCTTGAGCTCGTTGTAGCCGACGCTGTGGCGGCCGAGCTTCTCGGCCGCCGCGAAGGCGCCGCCGGCCAGGGCGACGAACAGCGCGACGAACGCCAGTGCGGTCGCCGGTGTCAGCCGCGAGAGAAAGCGGTTCGCCACGACGATCAGCCCGTGTTGACGCCGGTGACGATGACGCTGACTCCGCCCTCAGCGGTGGAGCCCGCGGAGCCCGTCGCGTTCTGGCGCACGACGCCGCGCACCGTCACGACACCCGGAGCGCCGGTGGAGACCGCCACGACCGTGGTGTCCGACGCCATGCCGGCGTTGTTGCCGTCGGCGGGGATGTCGGGCGTCCACAGCGTCGTCTGCAGCTGGCCGTCGAGGAACACGCCCGCGACGCCGTACTGCACGAAGGGGTCGGGTCCCTCCTGGCTGAGGTCGTAGGCCCGGAACGTGGTCTGGATGATGTAGGTGCCGGGATCGAGGACGATCGAGCGCGTCGGCAGCAGATCCGCACCCTGGCTGGACGTGGCCGGCTCCGACGAGCTCAGGTCCCGGCTGGGAAGGTCGACGACCTGGCGGCTGCCGTAGGCGATGTTGCTGCTCGCCGGCGTGGAGACGCGAGCGACGAGCGGCGTGCCGGGAGGCCCGCTCTGACCCTGCGCGCCCTGCGGTCCGCGCGAGCCCTGGGCGCCCGCCGGCCCCTGCGGGCCCTGCGGGCCGACCTGGACGCTGGACTGGGCGACGGCCTGATCGATGATGTCCTGGGCGTGGAAGCCGTCGAGCCGGTCGGCGTTGAGGCCGGTGGCGACGCCCGTGGCGTTGGTCACGAAGGGGCGCGCGTCCGGGAACGGCTTGTCGATGTCGTTGCCGACCCGGAACAGGCCGCCGATGGCGCCCCGGAAGTCGAACTGGAAGCTCAGGCCGTTGGCCCGGTTGACGGTGCGCAGGCACGCGTTGCGGCGCGTCCCGAAGATGGCCCGGCAGGAGAGCTGCGCGGCGCCGCCGCGCTTGGACTCGTTGACAACGTCAAGGCCCCAGGTCTCGACCTGTGTGGCCAGAAGCGTCGGCGTCAGCACGTGACCCGTCACGGGTGTGCGGGTACCGGCGATGACCGACTTGCGCTGGATCGCCTGGCCGACGGCGAACGGCGCTCCGACGACGGCGGCCACGCACGTGCCGAGCAGGGCCCAGCGCAGGCGCGTTCCGGGCAGGAGTCGCGATCGGGGGGACGGGTGGGACATGAGTTCTCTTTCTTGCGGAGCCGGCGGGGAGTCCGGCTGTGTGTCAGTGCGCAGTGCGCGTGTTCCTGGAGTTCGCCAGTGCTTCGGCCTTTGCCTTCGCCCTGGCCCTGGCCCTGGCCTTGGCTTTCGCCTTGGCCTTGGCCTTGGCCTTCGCCTTGGCCTTGGCCTTGGCCCGGGCCTTCGCGCGGGCCTTCGCCTTGGCCTTGGCCTTGGCCTGCGCGCTCAACGGGGTCGTCTCACGCGCGGGGCCGGTGCCGGTCTGGGGCGAAGCATTGAACACATCGACGATGGCCGTAGCTGCGGTGTCGCGGCGCAGCAGCGAGACGGAGCCGTTGCCGTGGACGATCGCGTCGTTGCCGCCGACGCCGTTGATCGTGTCGAAGCCGTTGTCGCCGACCAGCACGTTGTGGCCGCCGATCAGGTCCTCGTTGCCCGTGCCACCCGTGATGGTGTCGCTGCCCTGGCCGCCGATGACGATGTTGCGGCCGCCGCTGACCCAGATGGTGTCGTCGGCGCTGCTGGGCAGGTCGGTGTTCAACGTGTAGACCGACGTGTAGGTGAAGGGCACCGGGACCGACGGAACCGTCAGCGACAGCGGCACGTTGCCGGAGATCACGCCGAAGTCACCGAACACGAGCTGGTTGCCGTTGCCACCGAAGATCTTGTCGCCGCCTGCGCCACCGATGATGTAACTGTTGCCGAGGCCGCGGACGTTGATGGTGTCGGCCGCGCCGTCCTTGGTGTCGGTCGGCGCGATCATCGAGATCGAGGTCGGGCCCGCGGCGCCGATCACCCAGTCGACGAAGCCGTCGTCGCCGAGGATGATCGAGTTGAGGCCGTCGTGGTCGATGGTGTCCGAGCCGGTGCCGCCGAAGGCGAAGAGGTTGCCGGTGCCGCTGACGGTGTCGTTGCCGCCGAAGCCCGGCGCGGTCGTCTCGATGTGCTGGAGGAAGCCCCCGGTGAAGATCGCGCGCCCGTTGTCGCCGACGACCGCGTCGGTGCCGCCGCCGGCGGTGATCGTGTCGGCGCCCACGCCGCCGATGAGCACGTCGTCGCCGCCACCACCGGTGATGGTGTCGCCGGCGCCCGCCGCGGCCTGGTCGGCACCGGTGTCGGTGCTCCAGGCGCTGGAGGGGACGCCGCCGGAGTAGCTGACCTGGCCGCCGTCGCCGATGGCGAGGTTGGTGCCGTCGCCGGTGTCGAGGGCGTCGGAGCCCGAACCGCCCAGCAGGACGTCGTTGCCGCCGCCGCCGGTGATCGAGTCGTTGCCGCCGAAGGCCGCGGCCAGCGTCAGCAGGTGGGTGATGACGCCGTCGGCGCCGATCTCGCCCATGCCGCTGTCGCCGACGAGCGCGTCGTTGCCGTCGCCGCCGTCGATGACGTCGCTGCCGCCGCCGCCGAGGACGAGGTCGTCGCCGCCCTCGCCGTAGATCGTGTCGTCGCCGCCGCTGGCGTCCGCGAAGGGGCTCGAGGTGGCCTGCGTGACGCGGCCGCCGGTGAAGGCCAGGATGCCCTCGTCGCCCAGAAGGATGTCGTTGCCCTCGCCGCCGTAGATGGCGTCCGAGCCGGCACCGCCGATGATGGCGTCGTTGCCGCCGTCGCCCTCCAGGACGTCGTCGCCGCCCCAGCCCGGAGCGATGAGCGCCGCGGTGGTGACGTGGCCGGCGGTGTCGCGCAGGACGCGGCCGCTGTCGCCGATGAGGACGTCGTCGCCGCCCTGGCCGTCGAGGCGGTCGTTGCCGATGCCGCCGATGAGGACCTCGCCGCTGGCCCCGCCCGTGATGGTGTCGTCGCCGCCGACGGCCTCGCTCGTCTCACCGGTGTCGGTGCTGGCGATGTCGGTCGGGACGCCCGCGGTGTAGAGCAGCACGCCGTCGTCGCCGAGGGCGACGTTGGCGCCCTCGCCCGTGAGGATCGTGTCGTTGCCGGCGCCGCCGAGGATGTCGTCGGAGCCGTTGCCGCCGGTCAGGGTGTCGTTGCCGCCGAAGCCGGTGCTGGCCAGCGTCTCGACGCGCAGCAGCGTGCCGGCGTCGTCGAGCAGGATGTGGCCGATGTCGCCGATCAGGACGTTGGCGCCGTCGCCGGCCAGGAGGATGTCGGCGCCCAGGCCGCCCAGGAGCAGGTCGGCGCCGGTGCCGGTGGTGATGCGGTCGTCGCCGCCGCTCGTGTCGCCGGTCAGCTCCACGATCCCGTTGGCGCCGTAACGGGCGATGCCGCCGTCGCCGAAGACGACGTTGCGGCCGGCGCCGGCGTTGATGGTGTCGTTGCCCAGGCCGCCGAAGACGAGGTCGTCGCCGACGTAGGTCGTGATGCGGTCGTTGCCGCCGTAGTCGGCGTCGGTCGTCCGGACGGTGCCGAGCGGCAGCGCCAGCAGGAGCTCGCCGAAGGCCAGCGTGGTGCTCGGACCCGGGGTGACGCTGCCGTTGTCGCCGATGACCAGGTTGTCGCCGCCGGCGTCGTTGATCGTGTCGGCGCCCGTGCCGGCGAGCAGGATGTCGTTGCCGGCGCCACCGAAGAGCTCGTCGGCGCCGCCGTAGAGCGCATCGCTGGTGGCGACGAAGAGCAGCCGGCCGAACCCGTCGAGGGTGACGGTGCCGTTGTCGCCGATGAGGATGTTGCCGCCGGTGCGGTCGGTGCCGTCGCCGGCGTTGAGGACGTCGTTGCCGCGGCCCGCGATGACGATGTCGTTGCCCGCGCCCGCCGACAGGTTGTCGTTGCCGCCGGCGCTCGGGCGCCACGAGGTGACGCGGATGACCGAGCCGGAGCTCAGCAGCCGGTTGGTGCCGGCGATCTGATCGATGATCCCCATATCGCCGAGCAGGATGTCGTCGCCGCCGCCGCCGTTGAGCGAGTCGTTGCCGACGACCAGGGTGTCGCCGCTGGCGGTGTCGGCGACGCCGGGCTCGATTGCGACCAGCAGCGGCTGGACCGACAGGCTCAGGCGGCGCGAGAGGTTGAGGTTGAAGCCGTTGTCGCCGTAGAGGTGGTCGTTGCCGAGGCCGCCCTGGATGTCGTCGTTGCCCGAGCCGCCGGCGAGCTGGTCGTCGAAGGCGCTGCCGTAGATGACGTCGTTGCCGGCGCCGCCGTAGATGGTGACCGCGCCGGTGGCCAGGCGCGCATCGATCAGGTCGTTGCCCGGGTTGGTGAAGACGCGGCCGCGGGCGGCGCGGCCCAGCGCGCTGAGCAGGAAGGTCGTGACGTTGTAGAAGGCGCCGTCCTGCGTGCTGTCGCCGAGCAGGACCAGCGGGGCGGCCGCACCGCCGGTGGTCGAGCCGGGCGCCGCGGACACGGTCAGCGTGTCGTCGCCGCCGCCGCCCTGGACGACGGTGATCGAGCCGGCGACGGTGTGGCTGACGTCGAAGGTGTCGTTGCCCTGGCCGAGCAGGATGTCGACGACCTCGATGCCGTGGTAGGTGATCCCGCGCTCGAAGCCGCCGGGGACCAGCTGCGTGCCCATGGCCAGCCCGCTGATCCGGCCGAAGCTGCCGATCGCCGGGGTGGTCGAGGCGCCGCCGTAGATCTCGGTCAGCGCGGTCCATGCCCCGGCGGAGATCGCCTGGAGGCTGCCGGTCGAGCTCGCCGTGCCGCTGGTGACGGTGGAGTCGTTGTAGATGTTGAGCGTGTCCGTGTTGTTGGACTCGTCGACGTGGACGATGCCGTCGAAGAGCTCGCTGGCATCGAGCTCGGTGGGCAGCCGGACGCCGACGTCGAGCGGCCGCGCCAGGACGTCGCCGCCCTCGATGATCAGCGGCCCGAAGATCCGGTCGAGCGTGTGCGACTGCGCCGGGAAGACCTGCGTGGGCTGGCTCGGGTTCGACGGCACGTAGGCGTCGTTGTTGGCGACCTTGACGCGGAACGGCGTGGACCAGTCGCCGGGGCCGAAGGTGACCGTGGCGGCGCTCGTGGACGTGGCGGCGGTGAAGCGCGTGTCGCTGGGGTCGGCGGCGCTGACGATGGTCTTGCCGTCGGTGATCAGCGTGATCGTCACGGTCTTGCCCGCGGCGACGGCGCGGGTCAGCCGCAGCGAGTACTCGTCGGTGGTGCCGGGCGAGACGATGGTGCTGCCGCCGGTCTGGGTGACGAGCACGCCGCCGGCGTCGTCGTCGGTGAGCTCGACGGGCAGCTCGTACTCGTCGGTGATCCCGGCGAACACACCCGTGCCGCCGGTGCTCGTCACCAGGTGGGTGATGGAGAGCAGCTGCGTGTTCTCGGGCAGCGCGTCGGACTTGCCGGAGACGGTGATCGTCACCGGGGTGTTCCAGTTGGTGCTGTCGAAGGTCACCGACGTGCGCGAGAGCACCAGCTGGGTCGAGTCGAAGACCATCGTGATGGTCACCGTCTCCCCCGCCGAAGGCGCGCGGGTCAGCGACAGCGTGTACGTGTCGTTCGTCGAGCTGTCGTCCTCGGTGACCGCGGTGCGCGCGTCGTCGGGCGTGACGACGAGATCAGCGCGGTCGTTGTCGATGACCATCGCGTCGACGTTGCTGATGATCAGGTTGTTGAACGCGGTCGCCGTGCTGCTGATCGAGTGGCTGATCGTGACCGTCAGCGGACCCTCGGCCACCGCGTCGTCGACGGCGCGCACCAGGATCTCCTGCGTCCGGTTCCAATCGGTGGCGCCACCCGCTCCGACCTCGAAGCGCAGGACGAGGCTCGTCGCCCACGTCGTGCCGTTGTCGGCGGAGAGCTCGACGCTGCGCGCGTGCTGGGCGAGCAGCGCGGCGGGCGCCTGGGCGGCCGAGATCGTCAGGAACGCCGTGGTCCCCGTGACCGAGGGGGCGGTCCCGGCCAGCTTGATCGTGTAGCTGTCGGTCGCCGAGCTGCCCTCGGCGACGCGCGTGCCGTCGGTCTGGACGACCGAGACGGTGCCGACATTGGTGACGATCCCCGCGACGTTGAGGCTCAGGCCCGGCGCGAGGATGCCGTCGAAGTTCGGGTCGGTGCTCGTCACCGCGTGGTTGATCTGGCCGCTGACGCCCTCGGCCGACAGCGCGACCACGCGGCCGGTGACGTCGCCGCCGACGTCGATGGTGTCGCTGCCCTCGCCGCCGGAGATGACGGTGACCGCGTTCGCGCTCGTGCTGAGCACGTAGAAGTGGTCGTTGCCCTCCATGCCGTCGACCTCGACGCGCTCGACGCTGGCGTAGAGCACGTTGAGGCCCGCGCCCATGATCCGGTCGGAGGTGATGACGAAGTCGTCGGAGAACTCGGTGCCGACCGCGACCACGGTGTCGGAGCCGCCGCCGCCGTCGATGCCGACCGGGGCGTTGACGTTGTACTCGATGTGGTCGTCGCCGGCGCCGCCCGCGATCTCCGTCTCTTCGCTGGCGCTCTCGGTGGATCCCGCCAGCGCGAAGGCGCGGATGACGAACTCGTCGTCGCCGTTCTCGCCGAACAGCTTGAGCACGGCCTGGTTGCCGTAGACCAGGAACGAATCGTCGCCCTCGCCACCGTAGATCGTGGTCGAGTAGCTGACGCCTCGGCTCAGGAAGCCGCGCGTGGTCTGGACCGTGCCGATCTCGTCGCCCGTGGCGACCTGCGGCGGGACGGTGCTCGCCGGCGTGACCCAGCTCGGCGTCGGCCCGGTGGTCGAGAGGCGGTCGTAGCCGTAGAGCTGGCCGACCTGGAACTTGTCGTCGCCACCGGCGCCGTCGACGGTCAGGATCGCGCTGTTGTCGTCGAGGTAGAAGCGGTCGACGACGTCGCCGCCGTTGAGCCGCATGACGTTGATCGTCGCGTCGTAGTTGATGCGCTCGTAGGTCGAGGCGAAGTCCGACGCGGCCGGGCCGTTGGGCTGCATCCGGGCAACGAAGCCCGCGCGGACCAGGAAGACGTTGGCGGTGGCCTGGGTGCCGTTGATGGTGAGGATGTCGGCGCCGTCGTCGGCCAGGCCGCTGTCGGAGACCCGCACGATGTAGTCGCTGGCGCCGGTGACGTCGACGAAGTACTCGTCGGCGCCGCCGCGGCCGTCGAGGTCGACCGTGAAGCGCACCGGCGAGACCTCGTTGCCGGTGACGAGCGCGCCGGGGCCCGTGACGCCGGTCAGCAGCTTGTGCGCGGTGTCGATGCTGGGCAGGCGATCGAGGATGAAGACGTCGGAGCCGCCGGTCTGGCCGTCGACGTCGCCCTTGACGGCAACGTGGCCGCCGAGGCCGGCCGGGTGCAGGTAGAAGACGTCGCCGCTGCGTGCGCCCGTGACGAGGATCTCCGGGGCGGTGAGCGCGCCGAGGAGGTCGAAGCGCGCGCCGGTGCCGGCGTCGGCGTCACCGTGGTCGATACGCAGCGTGACCTGGTTGCCACCGATGACCGCCGAGGTGGCATCGATGAGCATGTCGTCGCCCGCGAGCAGCGTGGCGGTCGTGGCGGCGCTGATCGTCGCGCCGATAACGCTGAGGTCCTCGTCGGCGTCGGTGCCGTCGGCGGCGCTGGTGGCGGTCCGCTCGCCGAAGGTGTCGGGGATCACGACGTTGGCCGCGGTGACGATCGACGAGTCGATGGCCTGCAGCGTCAGGTCGGCGCCCGTGGAGGTCACGTTCTCGACGATCCGCAGGAAGCCCGTGGTGGTGACGAGGATGGTGCCGGCGGCGCGCAGGCCCGTGGTCGTGGCCGCGCCGGGCAGGGCGCTGCTGGTGATGCCGCCGATGATCAGGCCGTCGGTGTCGTCGGCGTAGAGGCCGCCGGAGCCGGCGTCGGCCTCCAGGCGCGTCACGGCGAGCTCGAGCGGGTTGCTCGCCGAGCCGATGCCGGTCGCCGCGTGCAGGAGCGCGTTGGTGGCCGAGATGTCGAGCACCGTGGCCTCGGTGGCGTTGTCGACGATGTCGGCGCCCGAGGAGGTCACGGTGACGTCGGTCGTCGTCGTCAGCAGGCTCAGCCGGATCCGCCCGGTGGCGGTCAGGGTGATCAGGCCGCCGCGGGCGTTGACGACCGAGCCGTCGTCCATGCCGATGCCGCCGGCCTGCGCGGTCAGCGTGACGCCGGGGGCGCCGGACTCGGCGTCGATCGAGCCGAGCGACGTGAAGGTCATCGCGGTGCCGGCGGTCAGAGTCGCCGCGCCGCCGCCGGTGGTGATCGGCGCGTTGACGGTGAGCGTCGTGGTCGCGGCGAGGTTCACGGGGCCGGCGGCGCTGTCGACGGCCTCGTCGACGGTCATGGTGCCCGTGGTGCGGACGTCGATGGTGCCGGCCGCGGCCAGGCCGACCTGCGAGGAGACGCCGCCGATGGTCAGCGCGCCCGTGTTCCTGAGCCGGATGCCGCCGGTCGTGGTCGAGGCCTCGAGGAGGCTGACCGCCGTCTCGATGGGATCGGACGACGTGCCGATACCCGTGCCGGCGATCAGACGGGCGCTCAGCGCGGTGATGTCGACGGTCGTGTCGCCGGCCAGAGCGAAGATCGAGCCCGTCGCGGTGACGAAGACGTTGCCCGTGGCGTTGATGCCGCCGATGAGGAAGTCGCCGATCACGTTGATCGTGACGTCGCCCGTGGTGGTGCCCACCGAGACCGCGGTCAGCGTGACGCGGTTGTGCAGCCAGACGCCGCCGGTGGCAGAGCTGCTCAGCGAGGTCGTGATCGTCGTGTCGAAGAACTTGGAGGCGGTGCCGATCGTGCCGCCGGTGGCGGAGAAGACGGCGTTGGCGACCAGGACGTTGCCGTCGCTGAAGGCCGAGTCGACCAGGCCGTTGAGGATCGAGCCGGCCAGCGTGGTCAGGGTGACGTGGTCGCTTGCCTCGATGCGGCCGACCTTCAGGTCGCCCGTGACGACGGTGATCGCGACGTCGACGGTGGCGAAGACCTCCTCGGCCTGCAGGGCACCGCCGAGCTGACGCAGCGTGATCGTGCCGTTGGCGGTGGCCACCAGGGCGCCGTTGGTGCCGATCGCGGTGCGCAGCGGGGTCAGCGCGGTGCCGATCGACGCGCCCGAGTCCAGGACGAGGTTGCCGGCGGTGGTGATGGCCGCCGTCGTGCCGGCCAGGTTGGTGATCGCGCCGGTGGCGCGCAGGCGGACGTCGGCGGTGCCGGTCGAGACGACCGAGGCGATCTCGAGCGCGTCGCTGGTCTGGATCGCCGCGCCGCCCGGGGTGCTCATCGTCAGCGTGACCTTCGTGCCGTTGAGGCCGAGGATGTCGACGTCGTCGACGAGCTGGAGCGTCAGGCGCTCGAGGACGTTCGTATCGGCGACCAGGCTGCCGTTGACGATGCTCGCCGTGGTCAGGGCGCTGGTCAGCGGCGAGCCCATCGGCAGGCCGTCGGCGTTGGTCAGCCGCGTCCAGCGCCCGGAGTTCGCGTAGTTCTCGTTGGCCAGGTCGGCGCCGCCGGCGGTGCCGCGGAACTCGTAGAGGCCGTAGATGCCGCGGCGCTGGACCAGGACGGTCTGGCCGGACGCCAGCGTGACGCTCTGCGACGCGGCGGTCAGCAGGTACGTCGGGTTGACCTTGACCCAGCTGCCGGTGCCGAAGCTCTGGGCCGACAGGTCGACGCCGGTGGCGGCCGAGCCGGTCCAGCGGTAGAGCGCATGGAACTTGCCGAGGATGTCGTTGGTGGTCGCGCCCGCGAGGTAGCCCTGCTGCTGGGTGGTCAGCCCGGGCAGGCCGCCGTTGGTCAGGTCGAGGTTCTCGATGCCGGAGATGCGGCCGACCTGGCCGGCGCTGCCGCCGGCGGTGAGCGAGATCGTCGAGCCCACCACGTTGGCCAGCTCGGTCGAGCCGCCCGACGAGGCCGGGACCGTCAGCTGCGGGTAGAGGTAGTGGATCAGGGCCACCGAGAGCGGGAACTGCAGCGAGGCCGTGTTGAAGGCCGGGCGCTGGTGCTCGGAGACCTGGCTGAAGGTCACGCTCGAGGAGTCGCCGGTCGTCGCATCGCAGCGGTCGGTCGCGGAGTCCACGTTGCAGTAGGTGAACGTGATGTCCTGGTTCCAGTCGGCGGCGCTGAACCGCGCGACGCCGCCGCCGTAGCGCACGTCGGCGCTGCTGAGCTGCAGGTCGTCGTCGTCGAAGATCACGCGGACGACGATGGTCTCGCCGATCGCGGCGTTCGGCTGCGCCGAGAGCTTGATCTTGAAGTGCTTGGTCGTCTTGCCGCCGGCCGTGGTCGTGTAGTCGGCGCCCTTGACGACGGTGATGGTCGTCGTGGTGGTGATCCGGCCGTTGAGCGTGTTGAGCGTGTTGTTGTGCGCCGTGGCGTCGGCCGCGGTGGTCGGCGTCAGGGCCTCGTAGATGCCGTCGAGGATGGAGCCGTTGGTCGCGGTCAGCCAGACGCCGCCGGTGGCCGAGACGACCGAGCCGGTCGGGGCCCACTTGACCGGCAGCAGGAGCACGAGGTCGGTGCCGCCCTCGACGACGCGGATGTCGCCCTGGGCGCGTGCCCCGAAGCCGCCGGTGCCGCGGGTGTTGGTGGTGACCTGCAGCGGGTTCGAGGCCGTGCCGAGCGTGCCGCCGGTGGCCGACAGCTCGACGCGGTTGCCCTGGATCAGCGTGCTGCAGCTCGAGCAGACGGCGATCCCGCCCGGCGCGTTGAGGAACACGTTGCCCGTGCTGCTGACGGCGCGCGAGAGGAACAGCCGCGCGCTCTGCGCCCGGACCTGCCCGTTGGTGCTCGCCCCGCTGGCCACCGTGTTGACGACGATGTTGCCCAGGGCGGTGAAGCTGTGCGCGGCCTTGCCGTCGCTGACCGACGTCCCCTGGACGTTGACGCGGATCTCGCCGCCGGAGGCGACGATCTCGACGGGCGCGCCGAACAGGCCGACCGCGTCGTCGGAGGTGACCGAGCCCTGGGTCGACTCGATCCGGATCGTGCCGTTGGTGGGCACGTCGAAGTTGCCCTTGAGCAGCACGCTGCCCTTGCTGAGGATCGACACGCCGGGCGCGGTGGGACCGCGCACGAAGCTGATGGCGATCGGCACGTCGGCCTTGAGGGTGTGCGTGTAGTAGTCCTTCAGACCGGTGATCTCGGTGATCTTGGTGTGGATGGTCTTCTTGCGAAGCCAGCCGCCGCCCGTCGTCCACTGATCGACCGTCCGCGACGCGTTCTCGTACGTGCTGAGGAAGTCGAAGCTCGAGCCGGTCGTGACCTCTTCCCAGTTCGTGGTGTCGGTCGCGAAGTTGATGCTCGGCAGGAGGAAGCGCTGCTCGGTGACCGTGCCGGTCGAGTCGACCTTGTGGCGGTAGCGCTTGCTGTTGGCCGTGTACTTGATGATCGTCGAGCCGAAGACGACGTTGGTCGTCTTGTCGGCCTTCTGGAAGTACTGGATCGTGTAGACCTGGTTGTAGGCCAGCAGCGGCGGGCACTCCGCTGCGCACACGGTCAGCGTCTCGGACTCCAGCAGCGGCTGGCTGTCCGTGAAGAAGATGTCGCGCGAGGTCCAGCCGTCGTCGGCGACGAGCAGGTCGCCGAAGCCGTTGTCGCCGAAGAGGTTGAAGCTCTTCTTCTCGAAGACCGTCACGACCGTCGAGGTCTTGGCCTGGCCCTCGACCCACACGTACTGCAGGCCGGTGCGCGGGCTGTAGGTGTAGGCCTCGTTGCTGCCGTCAGGGTCGTTGGCCACGGCGGACGAGGTGCTCGTCAGCGTGTAGGTGATCCCGGTGATGACCGCGTCGCCGCTGCCGTCGGTGGGCAGTGCCGTGTTCAGCGACGCCGAGTAGACCTTCTTGACCGCGCCGCCGGCCGTCATCTCGTAGACGGTCTTGGGCATCCCGTCCTGCGCCGTGTCGACGATCGTGATGCGACCGACCCGGTTGGTGGTGACGTCGACGCGGCCGAGGCTCAGCGTGTAGCCCGACAGGTTGGTGATCGTCAGGCCGGTGTAGCCGTAGGCGACCTTGAGCTCGCCGTTGCCCGTGCTGAGGATCTGGCCGGCGATCGAGATCTGGCCGCCCTGGGAGACGATGTCGTCGAGGATGATCGTGCCGGTGACGGGATCGAAGCGGCCCGAGACCGGGATGCCGTCGGTGCCGAAGTTCACGCCGGCGATCGGCGAGAGGTCGTCGTTGGCCAGCTCGGTGGCACGCCCGGGCGCGAAGTTCGCCGCGATGTTGAGCTCGATCGTCTGCACGCCCGACTGGATCAGGCCGTTGATGTTCAGGTAGCGCGCGGTGATCGTGATGCGGCCCTGGGCGAGGATCCGGGTGACGTCGGTGTTGATCGAGTTCGACAGCGCGGTGTCGAACGTCGCGTAGGCGGTGGTGACGTCGGGGCAGGTGACGACGGTGACGTTCAGGACGGTGGTCGAACGGGGCGTCGTGCAGAGCTGCTTGGTGTCGCCGTTGGTGTTGAAGACCGCGGCGCGCAGCGTCTGGAAGTCGAGGTACTGGCGCGGATCCTTGTTGGTGTGCAGCCAGCCCGCGTTGTTGAGGCTGAAGTCGCGCGCCGAGAACACGTTGACGGTCTGCGCGCGCAGCTCGCCGGAGGCGCTGATGCTGCCGTCCTGGTTGCTGATCGTCAGCGCGCCGTTCTCGTTGACGACGTCGCCGACGACGTAGAGGTCGCGGTCGATGGGCGGCAGGGCGACGTTGTGGCCGAGGCCGTCGCAGAAGGTGAAGAGGCTGTTGCCGGCGCACTGCGGGTCGGTGACCGGCGAGTAGTTCTGGGTGATCGTGATCTGCGGCGTGGCCGTCGAGGCCGTGCGCGGTGAGATGACCGACCCGTTGAGGTAGACGTTGCCGGGGGCAAGGACGGTCAGGGCGCCGTTGACGACGGTGATCCGCTTGTTGTCGCGGATGATCACGTCGCCGACCTTCATGCCGAAGGCCGACTCGTTCTTGACGGTCACGTTGCCGCCGGCCCGCGCGTTGAGCTTGCCGCTGGTGATCTTGGCCGCCAGGTCGACGGTCGCGCCGTTCTGGTCCTTGACGCTGCCGCCCTCGATGAAGATCGAGCCCGGCGCCGCGTAGATCGACGGCAGCTGCAGGAAGATCGTGTCGAGGTTGGTGTTGATCCACTTGACCTTGTTGAGGTTCGGCGTCTCGACGGCGCCGGCGCTCGTGTCCTCGCTCCAGCGCGACGTGTTGAGGAAGTCCTCCTCGCGCAGGGAGATCTTGGCGCTCGCGCCGCCGATGAAGGAGTAGACCTTCTTGTTTGGCGCCAGGATCTTGTTGCCGCTGACGACATCGATGATCGTCTGGGCGATGCCCATGTCGGCGATGGTCTGATCGAGCGATTCGAGCTGGACCTGGTAGCGCGCGACGGCCTCGGCGTTGGTGGCGTGGCTGGCCATCCACTCGAGGATCTGCTCGCGCTGCTGGAGCAGGAGGTTGCCGACGTTCTGGTAGACGAGCGTCGGCGCGTCGAGCGAGTCGGGCTTGATGACGAAGAACTTGCCGGCGAGGCCCAGCTTGAGGCTGGAGGTGACCGTCTTCTCGTAGTAGTTCTCCCCCACCTCGGCGATGGTCGGGCCGTAGGGCAGCGTGTTGGTGGCCGCCACCGAGCTGGTGGTCAGCACGCGCCAGTCGCTCGAGTTGAGGTTCTCGTTCTCGAGGTCGATGCCGCCGGCGGGCGGGGACTGGTTGATGTACTGGTAGTAGGTCGACCCGTCCTTGATGACGTCGCCGGTGCCGACGGCGAACTTGATCGTCGTCAGGTTCAGCGCGGCGTAGGAGTAGGCGACGTCGTCGGAGATCGCGATGCCGGCGGCGCGCAGGGCGGCCTTGTCGGCGAGGGTCACCGCGTCGCCGAACGTGCGGCCGGTGGGCAGCGACGCGACGGGCCGGACCAGGACGACCGTGCTGGCGTTGAGCCCGGCCTCGATCGTCGTCGACGTGCCGATGACCACGGCGTTGGTGCTGTTGTCGTCGGCGTTGTTCGGTGAGTCGAAGCCGTAGGGCACCAGCGAGAGCGAGACCGTGGTGCCGCTCTCCTTGGCGCGATCGGTCCCGAGCCCGCGGACGGCGAGGATGTCGACGTCGCCGAGTGCCTTGATGGTGGTCGCACCGTTCAGCGTGACCGTGTTGGTCTCGTTGATGACCGCGATCGGCAGCGGCAGCGCGATGTTCGCGAACAGCGAGATCGACATGATCTCGACGTTCGCGTTGGCGTCGAGCAGGTTCGGCACGCCCTGGGTCGCGTTGCGGCCCGCGTAGATCTTGACGTTGTTGCCCTTGATCGACGTGTCCGTGAGGGTGATCGACTGCTCGTTGTTGGACTCGCCGTGCGCGGTGCCCGAGACGGCGCCGCTGACGCTGTTGGCGACCAGCAGGCTGGCGCTCGGCCGCACGCCCGAGTCGGCGCGGGTAGCGATGGCGACGTCGCCGGTCGCGTTGTGCAGCTCGGCGCCGGTGATGTTCACCGCGGCCTTGGTGTAGGTGATGATCTCGGACACCGCGACGGTGGCGCCCAGGGAGAACGAGACGCCCTGGGCGCTGATCGAGTCGATGGCGATGACGTCGGTGGCCGCCTCGATGCGCATCGAGCCCGGCGTGCGTGCCGTGCCGTTGGCGGTGATCGACGCGCCCGAGCCGATGGTGACGACGGCCTGGAAGGGGTTGCTGCTGGTGCCGATCTTGGTCGTGCTCGCCAGGATCGTGATGCCGCCGCCGCTGACCGAGCCCGAGTTGAGGTTGTAGTCGTCGGCGTCGGAGTAGAAGCGCTTGCGCAGCGTGTTCTTGGCGGCGATCGCGACGACCACGCTGGTGATCGTGGTGGCGCCGATGTCGATGTTGGCCTTGGTGTTGATGGTCACGCCGACGCCCGCGCCGCTGCCCGAGGCCAGTGCGAAGGAGTAGGCGTCGCCGCGGCCGTCGACGTTCTGGGAGTGATCGGCGCGCAGGTCGAGGACGCCGACGGTGATCGTCGTCTGCGCGGCGATCGTCACCTGGGCGGCCTGGTCGCTGTCGACGTAGGCGGCGGCGCCGGACAGGTCGATGAGGCCGGCGCCGGCGGCCGTGGCCGAGGCGCGGATGTCGTCGGTGCTTGAGGCGGCGATGGCCAGCGTGCCGGCCAGGACCTGCGTACCGGCGAGCAGGCTTGCCGCGACCTCGTTGACGCCGTCGCCGCGGCCGAGGCGGATCTTGGCCTCCATGCCGCCGACGGCCAGGGCGCCGAGCGTGCCGCCGTGGGCCTCGACGAAGCCGGTGTTCGTGGCGTCGGCCGTGATGCTGACGGTGCCCGTCGCGGTGAGGACCGCGCGCTGGGCCCAGGCGCTGACGACGGTCGAGAGCTCGACCTGGGAGGAGTTGCCGTTGCCCGCCACGAGCGAGGCCGACACGCCGACGGCCTTGGACTCGGGCACCGTGGCCGAGGCGGAGGCCGCGATCGTGGTGTCGGTCGAGACGATCGAGACACCCAGCGCCCAGGCGCTGACGTCGCTGGAGATCGTGTTGCGCACGACCGACACGCCGAGCGCGAGGCCGAGGCTGACGCTCAGCGTCACCGCGGCGGCGTCGCCGCGCGTGTAGGCGACTTCGGAGGCCTCGACCAGGACGTCGTTGCCGGCCAGGACGCCGAGGGAGGCCGACGTGGTGTTCGCGCCGGTATCGCTGCCGCCGAGGTAGGCCTGGACCGTGTTGTCGACCGTGTTGTAGATGCCCAGGCCGCCGCCGCTGGCGCCGGTCAGGCCGACCGAGATCGACGCGACGGTCGCGTAGATGCAGTCCTCGTCCTCGTCGGTGCCGACCGGGCAGCCGATGCGCGCGTTCGTCATGCGGCCGCGGACCGACACGTCGCGGATCGCCGAGACGGTCTTGCCGGTCGCGCTGACGATGTAGGCGCGGACGTCGTTGATGATGCTGTTGACGACGTTCGATGCGGCGATCGACAGCGCCGCGAGGCTCGTCGAGATCGAGACGCCGACGGACTTGGACTTGGTGATCTGCGCCGAGGAGTCGGCCTGGACGACGAGGTCGCGGCCGGCCTGGGCGGTGGTCTCAGTGAGCTCGGCGAGGACCTTCGTCCCGATCTTGCTCGTCGACTCGACGCCGGCGGCGGCGACCGCGGCGCCGAGGCCGATGGCGATCGCCGTCGAGCTGCCGACCGAGCTGGTGGACACGGTGTCGGTCGAGGTGGCCTTGACGAGCACGTCGCGCGCGGCGCGGATCGTCGCGTTGTGCACCCAGGCCTGGACCTTGTTGTCGAGGCCCGTGGTGTCCAGCGTCCCCGTGTAGCCGATGAAGTTGCGGGCGATGGCGACGCCGACGCTGCCCGCCCCGGTGAAGAGGCCACCGCTGAGCGCCGAGGAGACGGCGAGGACCTCGGCCGTGAGATCGGCGGAGCTCGTCGCGAGCACGGAGAGGTCGCCGGAGACGAGGCTCCACAGCGCGGTGTTGGTGTAGCTCTGCTTGGTCAGGTCCAGCGTCGTGCCGACCGACGGGGTCAGGGTGGTGCTGCCGATGTACTGGTAGACGCGGCCGTCCTGGAGGCGCACGCGGCCGTTGGTGGCGATGGAGGTCGGCGTCGCCGTCCACAGGTAGTCGGCGGCGCCGGCGGTGACCGTGCCGCCGTCGATGTAGGCGGCGACGTCGTTGTTGATGTCGTTGATCGCGTCGGCACCGGCGCCGGCCAGCGCGAGGCTGCCGATCGCGGCGACGGCGGCGGCGACGGACGCCGCCCAGGTGTAGGCGTCGATCGAGGAGGTCTCGGACGCGGAGATGGTGATGTTGCCGCGGCTGGCCAGGCCCTGGTCCGTGCCGGTGACGTAGGCCTTGACGATGTTGGCGATGCTGTTGTGCGCGATGGCCACGGCGATGGCGACGCTCACGGCGATCTCGCCGGCGAACGCCCCGGCGATGGCCAGCGCGCCCGTGCGGACCTGGATGCGCGAGTCGTCGGTGGCGGTGACCGTGGTGCTGGCGGAGGTGATGCCGTCGGCGCCGTCGCCGTCGATGTAGGCCAGGACGGCGGCGACGACGTCGTTGCCGGTGCCGGCGCCCGAGCCGGCGACCCCGACGCCGATCGTGCCGCCGATGCCGATGCCGGCGGCGGCGCTGAAGACGACCGCCGAGATCGACTGGGCGGCGTCGGCCGTGACGGCCAGCGCGCCCTTGGCCAGGATCGAGGAGTCCTTGACGTAGGCGTAGACCTGGATGGCCTTGCTGGCGTCGCTGCTCGGGCGGCCGATGATGTTGGTCGCGACCGAGACGCCGATGCCGACGCCGACGCCGAATGCGCCGCCGGCCACCGCGGCGGCGACGGAGCCGACGGTCGAGGTGATCGCCGAGGACGCGGCGGCGCGGACCTCGACGCCGGATTCGCTGCTGACCGACGTGTCCTTGACGTAGGCCGAGACGTGGCGCTTGATCTCGTTGATGGCCGCCGCGCCTGCACCCGCGACCGCGACGCCCCCGGCAGCGCCGAAGCCTGCGGCCAGTGAGGCGGCGACGGCCAGCGCGCTGATCGTCGAGCCCGAGAGCGTCAGCGTGCTGCTGCCGCGGATGACGTAGGTGCCGACGGCCGAGCCGAGCTTCCACTCGCCGTCACCGGTCTTGGCGAGCTTGGCGGCGTAGCTGAGGTAGGGCTTGAGCGCACCGGCATTGGCGGTGCGCAGCGCGGTGGTGAGCGCGGTGGGCGGCGTGCCCTGGGCGGCCGCGTACATGTCCGCGCCGGTGAGGCCGGTCAGGGTGGCGGAGTCGGCGCCGGTGAGAACGGCGGTGCCCTTGACCGTGACGACCCACGTCCGCGTCGTGGTGCCGTTGGCCACCACGCGCCAGGCGCCGTAGGGCAGGGGGCTCACCTGGGCGGCCGCCACGAGCGTCACGCTCTGGGCGAGGAACGCGTCGGCGACGGCCTGGCTGACGCCACCGGTGCGCTGGGCGTCGGTGGTGCCACCCGAGGTCTGGGCGGCTGAGCGCAGCGCGGCGCCGATGTCGTAGAGCGAGAAGGCCGAGACGCCGCCGACCGCGAGGTTCGTGCCGTCGCTGGTCAGGGTGTAGATCGTGGAGCCGTCGACGACGCGCCAGGTCGTCGCCGTGAGCTTGGCGATGGTCGCGGTTGCGGCGAGCGTGACGCTCTGGCCGGCGAACGCGGTGACGAGGTCGGAGCCGACGGTGCCCACGACCGCGGCGGTCAGCCCGGAGAGCCCGGACAGGAGCGTCGCGTCGGTCACCGAGAACGTGGCGGAGGTCCAGGTCGCCCGCAGCGTGACGCCGTCCTGTGCGACCGCGTAGACCGTCGAACCGTCGGTGACGGTCCAGCCGGCGCCGCTGTTGGGCCGCACGGTGGCCGTGGTGGCCAGCGTGACCCCCTGCGTGCCGAAGGCCGTCACGAGCGCGGAGCTGACGGTCTTCGTGGTGGCGACGATGAGATCGCCGAGCGTGACGGTGGTGACCGAGATCGGCTGGTTGTTGGTGCAGGTCGAGCCGGTCTGCTTGCAGACCACCGGCGCGCCGTCGCGAGAGAGCTGCAGCGCGGTGCCGTCGGAGGCCAGGATGTAGGTGACGCCGCCCGTGACGAGCTTGAACGTCCCGTTGCCGATCGGGGTCAGCTTGGTGCCGGTCGGCAGGGCCAGGTCGGTGTTGCGGGCGTTCAGCGCGGTGCGCAGCGCGGTCGGGATGTCGACCGTCGTCGCGGTCCGGAACAGGCCCGGGTAGTTGATGAGGTCCTTCGTCGTCCCGCCCTTGACGGCGGTGAAGCCCTCGCCGTCGCGCGTGACGATCCAGGTGTCGGTGCCGCTGACGACCTGCCAGCCCTCGACGGTGCCCAGCGAGGTGATGGTGAGGTCGGCCGGGAGCGGGATGCCGGCGGTGAAGAACGCGTCGACGAGGGCCGGCGGGGGCGTGTCGCCGTTGACGTCGGCCCACGTCTCGAGGTCGGAGCCCGTGATGCCGGCGAGGCTGACCTGATCGGCGATGCCGTCGGCCAGCGGCCGGCCGGGCGAGGACGCCTTGACGACGACGCTGGAGGACGTGGTGCGCACGCCCTCGCCGATGCTGTCGATGTAGGCGGTGACGTCGCCGGCGACGTCGTTGATGGCGATCGACAGGCCGATGGCGATGCCGACGCCGAGGTTGCTGGCGCCGAGCCCGACGCCCGCGGCCGCCGCGACGGCGACGACCTTGATGCCGGCGGCGTGCTTGGCCTCGATGTTGAGGCTGCCGACGGTCACGCCCGTGCTGCCGTTGCCCTTGAGGTAGGCGCGCACGTCGTTGCGGATCGTGTTGTCGGTGTAGACGCCGGCCGCGCCGACACCGACGCCCGTGCCGATGCCGCCGCCGACCGCAGCGGCGACCGCGACCACGTCGGCGTCGATGGTCTGCGTGGCCAGCGCGACGATCTTGAGCTCGCCGGTCGCGTAGACGTCGCTGTTGAGGACGTAGGCCTCGACGGCCCCGGCGGAGGCCGGCGGGGTGCCGAAGACGCGCTCCCAGTAGGTGCGGTCCCCGAAGCTCTGGATCGACAGGTCGATCCGCGGCGTCGCGACCTTCAGCGCCTTCATCTTCTTGCCGGCCTTCGCGCCGACCTTGACCAGCACGACCGCGTTGATGGCGACGCTGTCGGGCGTGTCGTCGGTCGAGTACGTCGCGGTCGTCGAGTCGGCGACCTCGACCCACGCGGTGGTGTCCTCGTAGTTGAGCTGCTGCAGCCCGGTGACGGTGGCCCCGACGTAGCGGAAGGTGTCGCCGGTCATCGGACCCGACGTGACCGTGACGCGGTCACCCGTCAGCAGCGTCTTGACGGTGAGCGGATCCCCGGGCGCGGGGGCGCTGCGGTACGTGGCGAACGCCTGCCACTTCGCGGTATCCGAGTAGTTCTCGGCGGAGAGGTCGATCGTCGTGGTGACGTCGACCTTGGCCTTGTAGTAGCTGGTGCCGACCAGGACGATCTGGCCCGTCAGCACCACCGACGGCGTCGTGGTGGCGTTGGCGGTGTAGGTCGCGGTCTGCGTCCCGGTCAGCGCCTCCCACTTGGTCGTGTCGGTGAAGGTCTGGCGCTGCAGGCCGGTGGTCGTGGTCCCGATGTAGGTGAAGGTCTCGTTGGCGCGCGCGCCCGTCGTGACCAGGACCTTCTGGCCGTTGGTCAGCTTGGTCGGCGCGGAGGTGCCGCTGATCCAGTCGGTGCGCTCGGCCGGCTCGTAGCCGATGACGTTGCGCGCGACCGAGATGCCGATGGCCACGCCGACGCCGTTGCTGACGCCGAGCCCGACCTGGACGCTGACGGCGAGGATCAGGGCCTTGATCGTCCCCTCGCTCGTGGACTGGACGGTGACCGCGCCGCCGATCTTGGCGCTCGAGGTGCCGAGCGGGGTACCGGAGACGAACGCCTTGGCGGACGTGAGGATGACGTTGGTCGCCTCGGCGCCGCCGCCGCCGACCGCGGCGCCGTTGCCGAGCCCGGCGGCCACGCCGATCGCGGCGGCCGCGGCGCTGGCGGAGATGGTGCTTTCGTCCTGGGTCTTGACGAGGACCGAGGCGGCCGCCTTCACGGTGCTGTCGACGAGCGAGGCCTCGAGCGTGGTGGTGATGCGGCTCAGCGCGATGGCCAGGCCGATCGACACCGCGCCGGCGCTGCCGGTGCTCCCGCCGATGGCGACGGCGCCGCCGATCGAGACGGCGGTGATCTCCTTGAGCGAGACCGCGGTGATCTCGAGCGCCTGGCCGGCGTCGATGTCGATGCCGGAACCGCTGACGTTGACGATGGTCGCGGTGACCGAGCCGCCGATCTCGTTGCGGGCGGTGGCGCCGCCGACGGCCACGCTGGCCGTGGTGCCGCTGCCCTGCGTGGCGTTGACCGCTCCGCCGATGGCCACGGCGGTGATCGAGGCGGTGGACGGGGTGGTCGCGCTGATGGCGATCTTGCCCGTGGACTTGAGCTTGGTGCCGTCGACCTTGGCGGTGATCGTCGGGGTGAGGGTGTTGAGCGCGATCGAGAGGCCGATCGCTGCGCTGCCACCGCCGCTGGGAGGGCCGCGCGAGAACTGGAACGCGATGCCGCCGGAGCTGCCGTCGATCTGCGAGGAGTCCGTGGCCGTGAGCGTGAGGTTGCCACCCGCAGTGGCGCTGCCGCCGGTCAGGAGGGCGAGCACGGTGCTGGTCACCGAGTTGCCCGTGCCGCTGCCGGCGCCGGCCAGGCCGTTGCCGGCGGCGCCGCTGACCGTGCCGGCGATGCCGAGCGCGAGCGACCAGATGTAGCCGTCGGCCGAGGCCGCCAGGGCGAGGTCGCCGCCCGCGTCGAGCGTCGCGTTGGTCGCGCTGCCCTCGACGGTCTTGTCGATCTCGTTCTGGGCGGCGGCGGCGCCGACGGTGACGTTGGTGGAGTCCGACGGGCCCGGGCCGGCGAAGAGCAGCGCGACGGCGCCCGCGTTGGCGGTGATCGTCGTCGTGTCGGTGCCCGAGATCGTGATGGCCTTGGTGGTGTCGCGGCCACTGCCGCCCGACACCGTGTTGTCGCCGCTGCGCAGGACGCTGCCGGTCCCGAGGACCCGCGCCTGGACCTTGCCGGTGATGAAGTTGACGCTGATGGCGCCGGCGCCGACGATGCGGATCTTGGCCTTCGGGTCGGCGCCGCCCGAGCCGACGCCGGCGACGGTGAGGCTGAAGATCTCGCCCTCGGCCCGGGCCGTCACCGTGATCGCGCCCTTGGCGGTGACCGTCGAGCTGTCGACGGTCGCCAGCGCGTCCTGGCGGGTGATGTCGTTGACGGCGATCGAGATGCCGACGGCCATGCGCAGCGAACCGCGCTTGGGGTCTGGCTTGACCAGCGAGACCGCCACGCCGCCGACACCGGAGTAGAGCCCGGTGTGGTCGTAGGCGTCGATGAGGACGTCGCCGGTCTTGGCGGTGACCGCTGAGCGCGTCAGCGTGGCGCCCACCTGGGTGTCGATGACGTTGATGGCGATCGTGAAGGCCACCGCGTTCTGGCCGACGCCGACGGACAGGCCGACGGTCACCGTCTTGCCGGAGTTCTCGCCCTTGATGGAGAGCGACCCGGCGTTGACGGTCGTGGTCCCCGCCACGGCGCCTTCGAGCGAGGCCTGGGTGTTGCGATCCATCACGACGACGCCGATGGCCACGCCGGTGCCGGACCGGCCGGCCGGGTCGATCGACACGGCGCCGCCGACGGCGACGATCAGCGTCTCGTCGTAGGCCGTGATGTTCAGCGCATCGGAGACGGTGATGGCCGGCGACCGGCGGACGGCAGCGGTCGTCGTGCTGTCGACGATGTTGACCGAGAAGGAGCCGGTGATCGTGTCCGAGGTCGTGATCGCCGGGTTGACCTTCGAGCCGGCGGCGCCGATCGCGCCGGTGATCAGCATGCCGGTGCGCGTGGCCTCGACGGTCAGCGACGAGCCGGTGGTCTTGCCGAGGATCGTCGGCCCGTAGATCAGCGCCTGCGTGTCGAGGTCGACGACGACGACGCTGATCGCGCCGGCCAGGGCGGTGCTGCTCTTGCCGGCGGTCGGCGAGCTCGAGCTGACGAAGGCCGCGGCACCCGTGATCGAGATGACGTCGGCGTCGTCACGGGCACGGATGGCGATCGCCGTGGTGGCGGTGCTGCCCAGGCGGCCGGCCGAGTCGAAGATGGCGTAGGTCGTGTCGTCGAAGACGTTGACCGAGACGGCGCCCGCGACGCCCCACGCGTTCTCGAAGCCGGACGCGTTCTTGGCGGCGGTCTCGGCACCGGCGACGGCGGTCTTGGACGGGTCGGTGCCGGTGGGCGGCGTCGGGCTCTGGTCGATGATCGACGCGGCGACCGAGAGCGTCCAGATCGACCCGTCCGACATCGCCTCGACGCGGATCCCGCCGACGGCGTCGATGTTCGTGGCGGTGATCGCGCCGGTGAGGAACTCGTCGCCGATCACGGCCTTGGTCGACCGCAGGACGTTGTTGTTGACGATGGTGATGCCGATGCCCGCGCCCTCGCCCTTGGTGACGTCGCCGCCGAACGTGAGCACCACGCTGTTGGAGCCGGCGAGGACCGCGACCGGACCGCCGCCGACGACGGAGCCGATGCCCAGCTGCGCGAGCGTCGTGCTGCTCTGGGTGAAGGAGCTCAGCGTGCCGGAGACGGCCAGGGTCTCCGACGAGCCGCCCGACTGGCCGAGCTGCAGGTGGAACACGCCCTCCTCCGCGGTGACGAAGAGCCCGGCGTTCTTGCCCACGGTGATGTTCAAGCCGCCCGTGACGGTCTTGGTCGAGTTGGTGAGCACCGTCACGGCGACCGCGGCGCCGACGCCCTTCTTCTTGCCGGAGGTGCCGGCCGAGCCGAAGAGGTCCTTGAGGAGGGTGTCGAAGTTGCCGGCGACCTCGATGAGCTGCGAGCGGTTGCGCGAGGCGATGACGACCAGCTGGTCGTCGGTGTTGAGCGCGGCGACCTTGTTGATGTCGACGTCGTCCCCGACGTTGGTCTCAGCCGTGTTGCCGATGGTCAGGCTGTTGAGCGACAGTGCGACGCCGAGGTTCTTGCCCTGCGCCGAGGACCGCGCCCAGGTGTTGACGAACGTCTTGCGCAGCAGCTCGGCGGCGCCCTGGGGGCTGAGCAGGGCGTTGATCGAGCCGATGCCGCCGCTGCGCAGGCCGGCGATCAGCGCGTTGATCGAGCCGGGGATGCCGTCGATGCGGCCCAGGAAGGGCATCGAGACGTCGGACGCGATGCGCAGCGCGCGGGAGGCGTCGAGGTTCGCGGAGTTCGCGGAGCTCGTGCCGCCCAGGACGTTGACCTTGGCGGCGTTGCTGATGACGCCGACGGCGATGGCGAAGCTGACGGCGTCGTCCTTCTGGACGTCGGGCCCCGGGGTCGGGCTGAGAATGCTGAGGATGTCCAGGATCTGGCCCAGGGACTGGTGGGCCTTGCCGGGCTTGATCCAGGCGTCGACCGCGGACTGCTGACGCTGGACGATGTCGGCGGTGATCAGGAGATCGCGGCTCGACTTGAGCACGGCCAGGTTGCCGACCGTCGTCGTCACGTCGTGGTTGCCGTAGCCGATGGCGACGGCTCCGGCCATGCCCAGCTCGGTGATCTTGGCGGCGTCGTCGCTGAGCGACAGGGCCCACTTGAAGAACTTCTTGAACGGATAGGCGACGACCGCGGCCACGACCTTGCCGGTCGCCTTGGCCCACTTGACCAGGGACAGGCCCTTGACGAAGGTCTCGAGGATGTTGTCGGGGCGCTCCTTGCCCAGGCCCGCCTTGGCCTCGAAGTGGTCCTCGGCGTCGAGGGCCGACACCACGCCGATGCCGTTGGCCGAGGCCGAGAGCAGCTGGTGCAGGACCGTGAAGCCGTAGCCCGTCGCGCCGGCGGTGATCGTCAGGTCGATGGCGACGCCGGCGAGGGCCTCGGCGTAGGTCCGGGCGAGCTTGAGGATCTGCCGGGGCTGCAGCGTGTAGTCGCCGGTCAGGTTGATGGCGCCGGTGTCGACGATCGCGTAGTAGACCCCGCCGTTGGTCAGGCCGCCGATGACGGAGGTGCCCTGCGTGTAGGCCAGGGCCTGCCCGTTGGAGATCGCCTTGGGCCAGACGCTCCAGCTCGCGGGGTCGTCGCCGCCGTAGCGGGTGCTGAGCTTGATGGTGTCGGTGTTCGGGTCGACGTCGCCGGCATCGAAGGTCTTGGCGTTGACCCCGGCGGTGAAGGACGCGATGTCGTGGGCGCGGCCGGCCAGCGCGGCGAGCAGCGTGTCGGCGAGCTGGATCCGCGTGGCGTCGATGTAGATGACGTAGTAGGTCTCGCCGTCGATCAGCGGGAACAGGGCCGCGGACCCGCCCATGGGATCGCCGCCGTTGACGCGGTAGACGACCTTGTCGCCGGTCTTGAAGGCGTGCGGGCCGATGGTGACGATGTCGGTGGCCTCGTCCCAGCTGGGGCCGCCGCCGGCGTTGGGGTTGAAGGCGACCTGGAACGAGGGTGTCGACAGCGTCGCGCCGGACGTGACCAACCCCTCGACCTTGGCCTCGATGTCGGACTCGGTGATCTCGATCGAGAAGGCGACGGACGCGGTGCCGTCCGGCAGGCCGCTGGCCATGGCGATCGTGGTCCCGGAGACCGCGCCCGTGGCACGCAGGTTCGCCGAGTTGGTCTTGGCATCGACGACCGCGCCGGTGTGCAGCGTGACGTGCGAGACCGACTTGGCGTAGGCGGTGGCGATCGCGACGACGAACTGGTCGGCCGCGCCGGTGACGGCGATCTGCTGATCGAGGTCCAGCGCGCCTGTGCTCTCGAGCTTGGACGTCGCGCGGGCGTCGGAGACGATCTCGATGCGGCCGGTGTCGGCGGTCAGGGTGGCGCCCGTCGCGATGTCCACCTCGGCGGTGGCGATGGCGTGGACGTAGCCCAGCACCGCGAAGACGAGCATGTTGATCGCGGCCACGCTGTTGACGTAGGAGCTGGCCAGGAGGTCGAGCGGCCCGGTCTTGGCGGTGAGCGTGGCGTCCTTGATGAAGATCTTCGCGGCGCTCTCCTTGACCAGCGCCTTGACCGGCAGCAGCCCGGTGACGATGGCCGTGAGGGCCTCGAGCGCCTTGAGCGCGAGGACCTGCGCCATGTTGGTGGCGCCCAGCGCCTGGGCCAGCGACACCATGTCGTCGGTGTAGGCCCGCAGGTAGATGGCGCCGGCGGTGATCGTCGCCCCGTCCTCGATGGTGATCGTGGCGTTGCGCGTCGTGGTGCCGAAGCCCGGCGAGGCGTTCTCGATCGACAGGCCCAGCTTGCGGGCCCAGATCGTCACGTCGCCGTAGGTGTCGGGCGTGCCGGTCTTGGTGGTGTTGATCGACGCGTTCGCCTGGAGCGTGAACGTGGTGCCCAGGGCGAAGAAGTCGCCGCCGCCGGTGTTGATGTCGCCCGAGACGATGATCGTGTCGTCGACGTCGGAGACGTCCATGAACTTCGCGATCCACTGCGCGAGCGCGGGCGTCGTGGTCGCGGCGTCTGCGGGAAGCCGCTCGCCGCCGTAGATGAGCAAGTCGGCCGAGAAGCCCGATCCGAGGCCGCTGATGGTGATCGTGTCCTCGCCGCCGTTGCCGAGGATGATCAGCTTCGACGTCGGGTTGATGATCGTGTAAGGCGTGCCGCCGTTGATCTGGACGACGGTGTTGCCGGCGCCGCCGGCGGAGATGACGATGTTGTCGTTGCCCCTGCCGCCCGCGATCTCGATCTCGGCCTGCGGCGTGCCGACCAGCACCCCGTCGACGATGCTGACGAAGCTGATCAGCGACATGCCCAGGACCGGCGCGGTGCTCGAGCCGCCCGAGAAGGTCACGTCGGTCGGCGTCGACAGCGTGTTGCCGGTGTCGCCGTCGAGCGTCTCGAAGCCGTTGAACAGCAGATCGCCCATCGAGCCGCTGCCCGGCCCGCGCAGCGTCCAGGCGGTGCTCGGGGGCGCGATCAGCGTGTCCGTGCCCGAGCCGCCGATGAGCCGGTCGAAGCCCGTCAGCGCGATCGAGGCCACCGTCAGCGCCGTGGTGCCGGTCGCGTCGGTGACGGTCCAGGTCCAGGTCCCGGCGGGCCCCTCGACGACGTCGGTGCCCGTGCCGCCGCCCAGCGACGTGAACCCGGTGAAGGTCATGAGCTGGACCGTCCCGGCCCCGGTGCCGGTGATGGCCCAGGTCAGGCCGGCGTCCGGGCCCGTCATCGAGTCGCTGCCGGAGCCGACGAGGATGTCGAACCCGGAGAAGGACATGCCGGCGACGGTGCCGGACCGGTTGTCGGAGCCGACCGTCCACACCGTGGGGCCGGCGGGGCCGTCGAGCGTGTCCTTGTGGTCGAGGGTGGTCGACGCCGTCTGCGTGATGACGGTCACCGTCGCCGTGCCGGCGCCTCCGGTGAGCAGCGCGGCGTCCGTGGTGAGGGTGTCGCCGCTGCGGTTGGGGAAGGTGATCGTGAAGAGGGTGGGCGAACCCGAGACCGTGACGTCGCCGGGAGCGAGGTTGCTCAGCGCCTCGAGCGCCGCCTGCAGCGCCGACGCCGTGATGTCGAAGGCGAGCGGCGCCGTGACCTGGTCGCCGTACGTGGCCGTCCAGGTGCCGCCGGTGGCCGAGATCGCGATGCCCGTGGCGAAGCCCGGGTCGGTGGTGTGCGTCGAGGCGGGATCGGCCGTCAGGACGTCCATGCCCGTGAAGGTGAAGCCCATCACCGTTCCGGCGTTGGCGCCGGTGATCGTCCAGGTCGTGGTGCCGAGGACCTGCGTGGCGGCGGTGATGTCGGCGGCGGTCGGCGCGATGAGCGAGTTGACGCCGACGCCGCCGGCCAGCTTCTCGAAGCCGTAGAAGAAGACGTCGTAGGTGACGAAGCCCGGAACCACCGAGACCGCGCCGGCCTTGCTCTCGACCGACATCCGCCAGGTCGTGTCGCGGTCCGGCCCGACGATCTTGTCGTCCGTGCCGTCGGCCCGGATCTCGTTGACGTCCTTGAAGCTGAAGGCCGTGGTGCCGGCGACGACGCTGACGCTGACGCTGCTGTTGCCCGCCGTGAGCGCGCCGATCGTCCAGGTCGACGAGGTGGAGGTGGAGCCCAGGCCGACGAGCGAGACCTGGTTCTTGCCCTCGCCGCCCTCGAAGGTGATCGTCGCGGCGATGGGGCCGTCGGCGATGCTGATGACCAGCGTGTCGTCCTGCTCGTCGTCGTCGGCCGCCTTGATGATCAGCGTCGTGATGCCGCTCATCGAGTACGTGTAGACGATCGTCGTGCTCTCCTCGGCGACGGTGACCTGGGTCGCGGTGACCAGGATCGTCCGGTCCTTCTCGCTGCTCAGCGTGATGGTCAGGATGTCGTTCTGGGGCGCCGGCGACGGTCCGCCGCTGGTGACCACGTAGGTCGAGAAGTGCGGAAGCCCGGCGCTGACGGTGCCGTCGGGCGTGACGGTCGACGCGATCAGCTCGGGGGCGCCTCCCGGCGGCAGGTAGTAGATCGCGGCGCCGGGCGTGGCGGCGCCGGCGACGGTGAGGACCGGCGGCGAGTTGAAGAGCTCGATGACCTGGCCCGTGAGGACGTCGATGGCGACGAGGTCATAGGCGGTGGTCGTCGTGTGGGCACCGGGAAGCGTGACCTGCACGGGCGTGACGGTGACCCAGGCGTCCGCCGGCAGGCTGCCGGGCGCGAACGTGAGCGTGGCGGCGCCGGAGGAGACGCTGCCGCCCTGGGCGGCGGTGATGAGCACGGCGCCGGCGGGAGGACCGCGCGCGGTCGCCTGCTCGGTACCGGATGACGTGATCAGATCGGTGCTGCCGGGTGCGATCGTCGAACCCGCGGGAGGTGCGAGCACGGCGTCGGTCTCGACGGTGGCAGGAGCGGGGCCGTCGCCGGAGCCCGCGGGCGCGGCAGCGCCGGCGGTGGCACCGGCCGCGGGGGCGGCGGGGTCGGGGGCGACGCCGGACGCCGACGGCGCGCCGATGGTCTCCGTGGGTGCGAGGGGCCCGATCGCGTCGCCGGCGTCGGCCGGCACGAGGAGCGGGGCGCCGGCGGCGGGTGCCGGCGTGTCCGTGGTCACCGACAGCGTGAGCGTCGCGGGATCGGGCGCCGTGGCGGCGGCCAGGACATCGGCCGTCGCCGTGAGCAGCGGCTCGGACACGGGCACGACGATCGGCACGACCGGTGCCGGAGCGGCCACCAGGACCGGGGCGGCCGGTGCAGCGGAGATCGTCGTCTGCGTGGTCGGCGCGATCACCGGCGCAGGATCGGGCGTCACGGTCGCGGGCTCGGCGGCCGGCGCGGGCGCCTCAGCGGCCGGGGCGGGCGCCGGCTCGGCGGGAGCCTCGGGCGCCGGAGCAGGCTCGGTCGCCGCGGGCTCGGTGGCCACCGGCACAGCCTCGACCTCGGGTGCAGCCTCGACGACCGGTGCAGCCTCGACCTCGGGTGCAGCCTCGGCGACCACGCGGCTGATCGCCGCGGGAACCTGCGGAGCGGGGATCTGCGCAGCCGCGGCGTCCAGGGGGCTGGTCGATTCGACGACCTGCGCGTGACCCGCGGTGTCGGCGTCGTCGGAGAAGACCGGCGCCGGCCCGGTGGAGGCCTCGACCACCGGGACGTTCGCGAACGGGTCCTTGGCCGGCTTCGCGGTGGCGGCGGGATCCTGCGCGTACCGGTTGCTGATCACCGGCAGCTGGATCCGCGGCGCCGGGGCGGGGCGACTCGCGGGTTGCGCGGCGATCGCCGGTGCCGCCTGGAGCCCCGTCGCCGTCGCTGCGCGAGCCGGAGCGGCGGCCGGGACGGCCGGCACCGCGGGCGCGGGCTTGGCGGTCCGGCTCTGGGCGGGCGGCTTCGGCGTCTTGACCACCGGGAACTCGAGGGTCGGCGTCTCGAGGGCCGGCAGGGCGGGGCTCGGGGTGTCGGCGAAGATCGTCGCCGCCGAAGGCAGCAGGTAACCGGCCAGCAGCGCGAAGAGGCCGAGCAGCATGAGCAGCCGGGCGAAGCGGCTCTCGCGCACGCCGATGATGCTCGGTCCACGGACCGGCAGCGCGAAGGCGTCGCGCGACAAGGCAACTGCTGACGGGGCCGGGGGAAGCAAGTAGTGGGGACGGCCTTGCGGAGTCTCGGGGCGTGCCCGCGCGGCCACGTTGAGTATCGCCCGAACACCGCTCGGGCACCATCCCCAGAAGTGTGGGTCTTCCCCCCATTTCTGGGGAGTCTTGGGTGGCAACGCGCCCGGTTCTAGGGCCGGACGGTGAAGGACACGCGATTGTGGTCGCCCGCGGTGAAGGACGCCTCGTCGAGCCCGGCGCGAATGGACGCACGGGAAAGCAGTTCATAGTCGCCGGCGGGCAGGCCTGCGGTCTTCAGGCGCCATCTCGTGGTGCCCGCCGCGCGAAGCCACACGGGGCGGGTGCAGCGGCCCTTCGCCCCCGCCTTGACCGTGCGAAAACGCGGCTTGGCCGCCGACGACAGCCACCGGCAGCCGCCGCCGAGACGCCGCACCGCGACGCTGACCCTGCTCACCGCGCGCAGCTTGCGCGACGCGGGGCCGCGACCTCCCCGCGCGATGCCCTGCAAGGTGCGCGCCGCGCCACGTGGGCGCCGTGCGTCGGTGTCCCCCACGCCGAGCACCACGGGCGTGAGCGTGACGAGGTTGTTCGCGGTGGCGGCGTCCGGGTCGAGAGCACTGCCGGCGGTGAAGGAGATCCGGACCCGCTGACCGGGTTCGGCAGGCTTGCGCAGCCGCGCCGACGCGGTGTCGGCGACGTCGCGTCCCGCCGCCAGGACGTAGCTGGGGTGCCGCGCCCCGGGCCGGGCCTGCCCGCCGACGCCGACGCGGACGCCCCGGCAGGCGAGCGTGCCGCGGTTGCGCACCACGAACGAGAAGCGCCTGGAGCCCTCGTCGGGCATGAACGCGCGGGCTCCGGCCGCCGCCAGTCCGAGGTCGCAGTAGCTGAAGCGCACCGCCAGGACCCCGGAGTTGTCGGTGAGATCCGAGTCACCCGTCGCCGTCACGGTGAAGGACACGCTGTCCTGGCGACGCAGCGTCCCGCTGTAGGCGAGCGCGACACCCTTGGCCGTGAAGGTCTCTCCCGGGGCCAGGGAGCCGGTCGCGATCGGCCCGATCAGGCCGCTGTAGCCCATCGCGTAGCGCGGCGGCACGGTGATCGCCCCGGCGCAGGCGCGCGTGCCCTGGTTGGTGACCTTCACGTCCACCGACCCCGCCACCCCCGGGCGCAGCACGAGCTCGAGCGGGCTTGGCACCGTCAGCGTGAGGTTGCAGGCCTTCTCGGCGTCGATGACGAGCTTCGCCTCGCCGATCCGCGTGTAGGTGATCGAGCTCGACGGCGTGGTGACGGTCTCCTGGTAGGGACCGGCGACGAAGACCGAGCCCGCGGGCCCGGCCGTCACGCTGTTGATCCCGCCCGAGCCAGGAACGGAGATGGCGATGTCGCCGAAGCTCGCGGCGTTGACGTCGCCACCGAGGTTGTTGAACGCGGCTGCAGCCCAGTCGGTCCCCGACGCCGAGGCCACCGATCCCGACACCACCAGCGTGTCGGGTGTGCCGGGAACGACGGCCAGGGAGTCGCCCACGCTCGTGACGGCGGTTGCCGGGTCGATGAGCTGACCGCGCATGTCGAACTGGCGTGACTGCAGGCCCGTGCCGTCGGCCTCCACGCGGGCCAGGAAGGCGTTGGTGTCGGTGCCGGTCCGGGTGCTGCCGGTCAGCCAGTAGCGCCCGGCGTAGACCACCAGCGCATGCGGCTCGGTGGGAGCGTCGCCGATGGCGAGGGCCAGGTCGCCGTCGTCGGAGAAGCCCGGGTCGTCGGCCCCGGCGTCGTTGAGGGCGTGCAGGAAAGCGGTGCCGGTGCCGCCGCTGCCGATGGCGCCGAGCACGAGCACGCCCCCACCCGGGCGGAACGCGATGTCCGCGCCGCCGTCCGGGGTGGCGTCGCCGCTGCGGTTGATGGTGGCGAAGCCGTTGATGCCGAACGTGGTCACGGGCGTGCCGTCGGCGTTGAACATCGCCACGACGGTGTCGTTGGTCGACGTTCCCGTCACGGCGAGGCGGCCGTCGCCGGCCACCGCGATGGCCGTCGGGGTCAGCGCGTTGATGACGATCTGGCCGTCGTCCGGCGTGCCGTCGGCCGCTCCGAAGCTGGTGTCGACGGCGCCCGTGGAGGTGAGCCCGACGATCCTGGTGGTCGCGCCGACCTGGGCGAGCACGCGGATCGCACCGCTGGGCAGCACGGCGAGGTCGAGGGCGCGGTCCTCGGTGCCCGCGATGACCACGACGACCCGTCCGTCATCCGAGAACGCCGGGTCCAGGGTGCCGTCGAAGCGATGGGCCGCGATCCCGATGTCGCCGCTGCTGCCGCTCCCGGCCTCGCCGACGGTGATCAAGCGGTCGCCCGAGACCGCGTTGGCGTACGGGGTCGACGTCGTCTGGTCGATGAGGTCGGTCCGCGCGATCCCGACCGGGGGGCTGAAGCTCGACTGCAGGGTGAGACTCGGGGCTGGGAACGTCGCCGCCGCCGCGGTTGCGGCGCTCACGACGACAAGGGCCACGACGCCCAGCGCACGACGCATCAGCCGACCCGCTCGATCGTCGAGACGCTGCCGTCGCGGTGCTTGAAGACCAGCTTGACCAGCCCCTTGCCGGCGGCGAACCAGCTGGTGCGCGTTCCGCTGCCGTACGGGAACCTCGCCTGCGTCAGCGACGAGCGAAAGCCGACCGCGTCGAAGGTCCCGGCGGGGGTCTTGATCTTGCGCGGCGCGAGCGCCGTCGTGGTCCCGGTGACACCGAAGATCTTCCAGTCGCGGCCGACGCGCGAGCTGCGCCACGTCTCCCCCGTCACTGGAGCCACCGAGAGGACCGGGTTGAAGCCGAACGTCATGAAGTCATACGGCGTGAACAGGTGCCGGCGGTCCGAGACCGCCGCGCTGGACGGCCCGAGCTTGGGGAACGTCGCCCGGCTGGCGGCCTTGGTGAACGCCGAGATGTTCGTCACGCCGCTCAGGCGGGACGAGAACGCGTAGCTGCCGGCCACCTTGATCGGGCCCGACAGCGACTTCACGTCGATCCGCGCGGAGTTGTTGACCACCTGCGAGACGGTGAAGCGCTGCGTGGACCAGCGCCTCATGTGCTTGCTGTTGCGCCAGCGGAACGTGGACTTCGTGCCGCTGGTCAGCGGGAAGTAGTTGGCGTCGGACGGCGGCGGCAGCGGCGTCAGCGACGTGCTCTGCAGCTCCGCCTGGCTCGTCTCGCCGCTCGTGTGGCGGAAGATGATGCGCACGGGCCCGACGCCGCGCACCCAGTAGACGGTGCGCACACCGCTGCCGAACGGATCGCCGAGCGCGCCGGCCTGGGTGATCGTCGAGTCGACCTGCGACGCCACGACGCCGGCCGGGAACGCCGGGACGACGACCTTGGTCTGGCCGACGTAGCGGTTGTCGCTGGCCACGTCGTTGCTCTGCCCGCCCAGCGAGCTCCACCGGGTGCCGCGCAGCAGCGGCTCGGCGAGGGTGGGCGACCGGGTGCCCCAGATCAGCAGGAACTCCGTTCCGGCCAGGCTGTTGCCGCAGTTCGTCGAGCTCGCGCACAGGATCGGGTAGTTCGAGGGCGGCGGCGTGCTCTGGTAGTTGAGGTTGATCAGGCCGGCGTCGGTGCGCTGGAAGTCGACGATGCCCGCCGTCGGGGTCTGGTCGGCCGGCGGATCGACCTCGTCCCAGCGCAGGCGGAAGCTGTTGCCGCTGCGCGCCTGCACGGTCAGGTGCTCCTTGCGCGGCACCGAGTACGTCGTGTTGCCCCACGCGTAGACCCAATCGGCGGTGTCGGAGGACGGCAGCCACTGGTCGACGGGATCGTCGAGCTCCGCCGCCGCGGCCGAGCCGGCCCAGAGGAGCGTCAGGGCGGCGGCGAGGACCGGGAGGCGCCGAGGCATCCGCTTCACGGTACTCCCGTGCGGACGGTCATCCCGAAATCCGGGTAGTGCGTATCCAGGAGCGAATGGCATCCCTCGTCGAAACCCTGCTGCTGCCCCAACGACTCGGATTTGCCTTGCTCGGAGCGATTCCTCGTGCCGTCACGGCGCTCGAGAGCATCGACCGCACGCTCAAGGACGTCGAGCGCCGGCTGTCGCGCATCGATGACGTGCCGGGCGAGATCGAGGGGCTCCAGGACGCCTTCACCCGCTCCAGCGACGAGATCGAGGCCCTGCGCCATGCGATGACGCCCGAGATCGCCGCCCTGCGCCACACCCTCGAGCCGGTGGTCGCGGACCTCGACCACGTCGCCGAGGACCTCGATGGCGTCAGGGACGTCGTGGAGCCGCTCCAACCCGCGGCCGAGCGCATCGGCCGGCTGGCGGAGCGGCTCCCCGGTCGCAAGCGCTAGCCGAAGATCGCCCCCGTGAAGATGCACGAGCTCCCGGCGAGGAACGGGCCGTCCCCCGTCGCGGGCGTGCCGGTCTTGACGAGCGCCATGCCGACGACCCCGACCACGGCGGTGTCGACGCTTGCGGCGCGGAAGTCCATGTCGTCGCCGTTGGAGCCGATGGAGTTCGCCCCGGTAGTCGTGACCATCAGCTCACGCTCGTCCTCCGGCGTGGCGGGAGTGAGACTCGCCGCGCTGTCCTCGCCCTCGGTGCCGAACGTGGCGTTGCCGCTGGCCACTTCGATGTAGATGGCCGCCTTGGTCGAGGCGCCGGTGGTGAAGCACTTGGCATAGAAGGTGAACGGGCCCTTGACGGCCAGCTGCTCCTTCGGCGCGCTCGCCTGATCGGCCGCCGCGCTGACCCGCTTGACCGGGAAGATGGTCAGCCCGTTGGCGTTCGTCGCGTTGGTGGCGTTGGTGGCGTTGGTGGCGTTCGTCGCGCTGTCGGCGGCCGTCGCGTGATCGGCGTTGGTCGCCTTCGTGGCCGCGTCGGCGTTGGTCGCCCTGACCGCCGCCGCCGCCGTGTCGGCGTTGTCGGCATGGGTCGCCTTCGGCACGACCCCGAGCTTTGATTCCTTGATCTGCGCACCGGTCAGTGTGTTGCTCTTCAGACGGCTGCCCGAGATCGAATGCTTCTTGATCTTGGCGCCGTCGAGGACGCCGGCGGCAACGGCCGTGCCCCCGAGCGCGACGATCAGGGCAAGACAGGCGACGACCATGGCCGGGGACGGCCGGCGCGTTGCGAGATGAGACATGTGGCTCCTTGGGAACGGCCCGGCGACTCCGGGGTTCGGGCCACTCTGACCACGGACGGCCGGTGCATCAAACCACCTGGAAGCGGTGTCAGGAGGTGCCCGTGACGCGCGCCACTTCGGCGATCGACGTCACGCCGAGGCGGACCTTGTCGAGGCCGTCCTCGCGCAGGCGCTTCATGCCGTTGGCCACCGCGACCCGCGCGATCTCGTCGGCCGACGCCCGCTGGACGGCCAGCGAGCGGATCTCCTCGTTGATCTGCATGACCTCGTAGAGGCCCATCCGGCCCTTGTAGCCGCTGTTGCCGCACCGCGTGCAGCCGACCGGCGTGTAGGCCTCGACGTCGGCCATCGCCGGGAAGCCGTGGTCCTCGAGGACCTCGCGGCTGAGGATCGTGCGCTCCTTGCAGTTCGCGCACAGGGTCCGGGCGAGCCGCTGGGCGACGATGCAGTCGATCGCGCTGGCCACCAGGAACGGCTCGATGCCCATCTCGATCAGGCGCGTGATCGCGCCCGGGGCGTCGTTGGTGTGCAGCGTCGAGAGCACGAGGTGGCCGGTCAGTGCCGACTCGACGGCGATCTGCGCGGTCTCGCGGTCGCGGATCTCGCCGACCATGATGATGTCGGGGTCGGCGCGCATCATCGAGCGCAGCCCGGTGGCGAAATGCAGGCCGGCCTTCGGGTTGACCTGGACCTGGGTGATGCCGGTGAGCTGGTACTCGACCGGATCCTCGATCGTGATGATGTTCTTCTCGGGCGTGTTGAGCTCGGTCAGCGCCGCGTACAGCGAGGTCGACTTGCCCGAACCGGTCGGCCCGGTGACGAGCACGGCGCCGAAGGACTGGTTGAAGGCACGGCGGAAGCGGTCGCGCTCGGCCTCGGCCATGCCGAGCTTGTCGAGGTCCATCACGACGCTGTCCTTGTCGAGGATGCGCATGACCACCGACTCGCCGTGGACCGACGGCAGCGTCACGACGCGCAGGTCGACGTGGTGGCCGTCGATGGTCAGGCCGACGCGGCCGTCCTGTGGGATGCGCCGCTCGGCGATGTCGAGCTCGGACATGATCTTCACGCGGCTGACCACGCCGGCGACCATCCGCTTGGGCACGTTGGCGGTCTCGACGAGCACGCCGTCGATGCGGAAGCGCACGCGCAGCTGGGTGCCGTCGGGCTCGAGGTGGACGTCGGAGGCGCCACGGTCGACGGCCTGGGCGACGATCTGGTTGACGAGCTTGATGACGGGCGCGTCGTCGGCGCTCTCGCGCAGGTCGACGACCTCGGCGCCCTCCTCCTCGGCCGATTCGACGGCGGCGTCGATGACCGCGTCGTCGAGCTGGGTCAGCCGGGCGACCACCGAGGAGATGTCCTCGGCGCTGGCGACCGCCGGGCGGATCTCGTAGCCCGTCATCACCGCGAGGTCGTCGACCGCGCGGACGTTGGCCGGATCGGCCATCGCGACGAGCAGCGTGCGCTCGTCGATGAAGGCCACGGGCAGCGCGTCGTAACGACGCGCGGAGCCGGTGCTGACGAGGTTGGCCGCCGCCATGTCGACGGTGAAGACCGAGAGGTCGAGGTGGTCGAGGCCGTGGCGCTCGGCGACCGCGCGGGCCAGCGCGTCGGCGGTCAGCACACCGCGCTCGACCAGGACGCTCTCCGGCGTCGTCTGCGCCTGGCGGGCGGCGGAGATCGCGTCGTCGACGCGGTCGCGCGGCGCGAGCCCGAGCTCGACGATGACGTCGGTCAGGAAGCGGCTTGTCCCGCCGACCCCGGCGGGGTGCGTGACGCCGTCCCAGCTGGCGTCGCGGGCTGCGTCATCAGGTGTCGGGAGCGGTCTGAGGTGCATCGAAGGTGCGCGCGGCTTCTCGCATCGCGTCGAGGTCCGGAGCGCGGCCGAACCATGACTCGTAGCTCAGCGCACCCTGCTGGACCAGGATCTCCAGGCCGTCGACTGTCGGAATGCCCCGCTCGCGTGCCGCGCGCTCGAGGTCCGTGCCGCCTGCCCGGTAGACGAGGTCCACCACGTACGAGAACTCGTCCAGTTCATCGGGCGCAAGGGGCAGCAACTTGAAATCGGGTACCTCGGAGCTGGACGAATTGCCCAGTCCGATGGACGTGCAGTTGACGAGGATGTCGGCGTCCACGACCTCGTCGACCACCGTGACCCCAAGCGCCTCGGCCTTCTCGCGGGTCCGGTTCCAGACGAGCACCTCCGCCCCGCGCTCGCGCAGGGCCCAGACGACGGCCCGCGCGCTGCCGCCGGCGCCCAGGACCAGCGCGCGCTTGCCCGCCGGGTCCGTGGGCAGCGCCGCGAGGAAGCCGGGCGCGTCGGTGTTGTCGGCGTGGATCCCGTCGGCGGCGAACGTGAGCGTGTGCGCCGCGCCGATCGCCACGGCTCGCTCGCTCGGGTGATCGGCCAGCGCGAGCGCGGCTTCCTTGTGCGGGATCGTCACGTTGGCCCCGCCGTAGCCCGCGGCGCCGAGCGCGGGCACGATCTCGCCGAACAGCTCGGGCGGTGCGGGCAGCAGCTGGTAGGCGACGCCGAGTGCCCGGAACATCGCGGGCGACCGGCTGTGGGCCACCGGCCAGCCGAGGACCCCGTACCGGCTCACTTGCAGGTGACGGGGCTCTTGCCGTTGAGCTCTTCGCGCTTGGCGTTGTAGGCGTCGACGTCCGCCTGGAACTCGGCGTCGGTGGAGCTGAAGTTGTGCGCGCCGTTGCCGCAGGGCCGGACGACGTAGAAGAGGTAGTCGACCTTCGCCGGGTGCGCCGCGGCCTCGATCGACGACAGGCCCGGGTTGCCGATCGGCGTCGGCGGCAGCCCCGTGCGCGTGCGCGTGTTGTACGGCGAGTCGCGCTCGAGCTCGGAGACCTTCAGCGGGTCGGTCCAGTTCTTGAGCTCGAAGCGCAGCGTCGCGTCGATGCCCAGCGGCATGCCGTCCTTGAGGCGGTTGTAGATGACCGCCGAGATCAGCGGCCGGTCCTTGGCGATGCCCGCCTCACGTTCGATCATCGACGCGATGACAAGGATGTCGTAGGCCGTCAGGTTCTTGGACTTCGCGCGCTTGAGGTCGACCGTGTCGAAGTTGCGCTTGAAGGCGACGAGCTGATCGGAGACGAGGTCGTTGACGTCGTCGCCCTTCTTGAGGTCATAGGTCGCCGGGAACAGGAAGCCCTCGAGCGTCGCGCCCTTCGGCGCGCCGTAGCGGCGCGGGTTCAGCGTCTTGGAGCTGCGCGAGGCCGTGACGTAGTTGCCGGTGATGCCGGCGGCCTTGACCGAGTCGGCGATCTCGTCGCGCGAGCGCCCCTCGGGGATCGTCAGCTTCGTGGTCGGCTTGGGTGCCGCCTTGGCCTCCTGGGTCAGCCCATCGAGCGCGGCGGCGTAGGACATGTCGCGCTTGAGCGTGATCCGGCCGGAGTTCAGCTGGTCGTCCTTGCCCTCGAGCTTGGCGCGGAGCTTGAAGAAGAAGCTCGATCCGATGACCTCCTTCTCGGCGAGCAGGTCACCGACCTGGCTGACGCTGGCGCCCTTGGGGATGGTCACGACGACGGTGGCGCCCCCGTCGCCCGCGAAGGGCTGGAACAGCGACGCGGCAAACCAGATGACGACGGCGACCGCGGCGAGCGCGAGCAGCGCGCCGACCCGTCGGCCGAGCGTGCGCCGCGAGCTGGGCGGACCCGGTGCGGCGGCGCTCCTGGGCCGCCGCTGCGGAAGGTGCGGGCGGTGGATGCGGCTGCCGGCCGCCACGCGCTTGGTGCCGAGCGCCTGCTCGGTCCCGGCGATGGGCGGCGGCGGCGGGATGCGCCGCTCGGGTGCCGGCGTCGGCTCGGGCGCGGGGATCGGCTCGGCGGCCGCGTGGACCTCCTCGCGCGGCTCGCGATCCTCGACGCGGCGCACCAGCGGCGGGTCCGGGTCAGGCTCGCCCGCGGCGCGGCGCCACTCGCGGTTGGTCGCCGGCGGGGCCGGTTCAGGCGTCGCGTCCTGGATGGGCGGGGTCTGTGGCCCAGAGGGCAGGACGGGAGGCTCGGGCACGGGTGCCGAATCGGGCGCAGGGGCCGCGCGGCCCTCCTTCTTGGCCCGGCGCGCCTCGCGCTCGAGGCGATCCTGCTCGCGTTGCTCCGGCGTCCGCTCAGGCATTGCGCACCAGCCAGTCCTCGAGCATCACGGCCGCGGCGCGCGAGTCCTCCGACGTCGCCGAGCCGCCGCTGCGCGCGGCGATCGCCGTCGTGAAGCGCTCGTCGTACATCTCCACCGGCACCGAGAGCCGCCCGCGCAGCGAGTCGGCGAACGACCGCGCCTCGCGTGTCTGGTCGGTGTCCTCGCCGCTGAGACTGACGGGCAGACCGACCACCACGCGCTCGATGTCCTTCTCCGTCACCAGCGCGGTGAGGCGCGCGAGGCCGGCTTTCGACCGGGGCTGGAGCACGGCCTCGATCGGCGTCGCCAGCGTTCCCGTGGGGTCGCTGACGGCGCAGCCGCAGCGGGCCGACCCGTAGTCCAAGGCGAGCACGCGCATGACCCTACGACAGGGCGGCGACGATGGCCGAGCGCGCGGCCTCCAGGGCCTCGTCGAGCTTGGCCGGATCCTTGCCGCCGGCCTGGGCCATCGTGTCTCGCCCTCCCCCGCCTCCGCCGACGATCGGCGCGGCGATGCGGATGATGTCGCCGGCCTTCACGCCGCGCGCGACGGCCTCGGGCGACACGGCGGCCACCAGCGACACCTTGCCGTCGGTGACCGAGCCCAGCACGACCGCGGCGCCCTGGCCGAGCTTGGCCTTCGCCCGCTCGGTGAGATCGACGAGCGCCTTCGCGGGCACGGCGGGCACCGCCTGCACCAGGAGGCCGTCCGCGGCCCCCGCGATCAGCGCGTCGACGTCGACGGTCACCGCCGGCGCGGCCTTGGCCGCCTGCTTGGCCTTCTCGCGCAGGTCGGCCACCGCGCGGGCGACCTCCTCGGGATGCTTGCGCAGCGTGCGCGCCGCCTCCTGCAGCACCGCGTCGTGATGGCGCAGCAGCGCGACGGCCTCGGTCCCGGTCACGCCCTCGATGCGCCGCACGTTCGCCGCGCTCGACGTCTCGGTGGTGAGCTTGAAGACGCCGATCTCCGCCGTCGAGCGCACGTGGGTGCCGCCGCACAGCTCGCGCGAGTAGGAGCCGTCGCCGACCTCGACCATGCGCACGACGTCGCCGTACTTCTCGCCGAACAGCGCCATCGCGCCGAGCGACCGGGCCTCGTCGAGCGTCGTGGAGATCGGCCGCACCGGATCGTTGCGCAGGATCCACTCGTTGACGCGGTCCTCGACCTGCGCGATCTCCTCGGCACTCATCCCGGCGCCGTGGGTGAAGTCGAAGCGCAGCTTGTCGGGCCCGACGTAGGAGCCGGCCTGGCGCACGTGCGTGCCCAGGGCCTCGCGCAGCGCCGCGTGCAGCAGGTGCGTCGCGGTGTGGTTGGCCTGCGTCGCCAGGCGCCGAGCCCGGTCGACGCTGGCGAGCACCTGCGCGCCCTGCTCGGGCGGGCGGCCCTTGGCGAGCACGATCACGTCGTCGCCCACGCGCCGCGTGTCGATGACCTCCATCGCGCAGCCGTCGTCGGCGCACGACAGCCGGCCGGTGTCGCCGACCTGGCCGCCGCCCGTGGCGTAGAACGGCGACTCCGAGAGCTTGACCGCGAACTCGCCGTCGCCGACCTCATCGACCGCGACGGCCGTCGTGGCCTTCTCGAGCAGCTCGTAGCCGACGAACTCGTTGGCCGGGCCCTCCAGCGCGCGCAGCCCGCCCTCACCGGCGACGCCGCGCGTCTGCGCGCGGGCGCGTGTGCGCTGTTCGGCCATCTCGCGCTCGAAGCCCTCGTTGTCGACGCCGAGGTCGTGCTCGGCGGCGATCTCCAGGGTCAGCTCGATCGGGAAGCCGAACGTGTCGTGCAGCCGGAACGCCTCGTCGCCGCCGATGCCCTCGAGGCCCTGGTCCTTGGCGCGCGCGATGACGTCCTCAAGGATCTTCAGCCCCTGCTCGAGGGTGCGGCCGAAGCCGGCCTCCTCGGTCTCGGCCCAGCGGTTGATGGCGTCGCGCTCGCGCGCGAGCTCCGGGTAGCCGGCGCCCATGAGCTCGATGGCGCGGTCGGTGAACTTCGGCAGGAAGCCCGGCTCCATCCCGGTCCGCCGGCCCTGCAGGATCGCCCGGCGCATGATCCGCCGCAGTGCGTAGCCGCGATCCTCGTTGGACGGCACGACGCCGTCGGCGATGAGGAAGGTCATCGCGCGCGAGTGGTCGGCGAGGATGCGCAGCGCCCGGTCGTCGGGATCGACCGCGGCCAGCTCGCGGCCCAGCGCGATGAGCGGCGCGAACTGGTCGGTCTCGAAGACGCTGCCCACGTCCTGCTTGATGATCGCCATCCGGTTGAGGCCCAGACCGGTGTCGATGTTCTGCGCCGGCAGCGGCGTCAGCGTCCCGATCGGATCCTGGTTGAACTGCATGAAGACGAGGTTCCAGTACTCCAGGAAGCGCTCGTTCTCGCCGCCGGGGAGATCGTCCTCGGTCCCCCACTCCACGCCGCGGTCGTAGTAGAGCTCGCTGCACGGGCCGCACGGTCCCGTGGGGCCGCTCTGCCAGAAGTTCTCCGAGCGCGGGCACAGGACGATCCGCTCGGCGGGCACGCCGATCTGCTTCCACGCCTCGATGGCCTCCTCGTCGGGACCGAGGCCCAGCTCCTCGTCGCCCTCGAACACCGTGACCCAGATCCGCTCGGGATCGAGGCCGAAGCCCTCCAGCGACAGCTCCCACGCCTGCTCGGCCGCGCCCTGCTTGAAGTAGTCGCCGAGCGAGAAGTTGCCGAGCATCTCGAAGAACGTCAGGTGTCGCGTCGTGTTGCCGACGTTCTCGAGGTCGTTGGTGCGGATGACCTTCTGGCAGTCGGTCAGCCGGTGGTGCGGCGGCTTCTCCAGCCCCAGGAAGTAGGGCTTGAGCGGCTGCATGCCGGCGATGATGAACAGCGTCGACGGGTCGAAGTCGGTGGGCACCAGCGGCGCGCTCGGCAGCCGCAGGTGATCCCGCGATTCGAAGTACGACAGGAAGGTCTCGCGGATCTCGTCAGAAGTCATGTGGTCAGGCGATTGTCGCACTGCCCACGACCACGTCACCGCACAGCAGCACCGCGGCCTGTCCCGGAGCGGCCCCGCCGACGGGCTCGGCGAGGCGCACGACCGTGCCGTCGAGGCGGCAGGCAAGCGCCTTGGAGCGGTAGCGCAGCTTGACCGCGTCGACCGCGTCCGCGCCCCGGTGCAGCCGCACGTCGCGGACCGTGACGTCGGTGATCGAGAGCTCCTCCCGGACCCCGACGACCACCGCGTTGGTGTCGGCGTCGGTCTCGAGGACGTAGAGCGGATCGCCGCCGCCGACGCCGATTCCCCGCCGCTGGCCGACCGTGAAGTTGTGATGGCCGCGATGACGGCCGACGCGAACCCCGCGGCGATCGACGAGATCTCCCGGCCGGTCCCGGAGGCCTCCGTGCCGCGCAAGGAAGGCAGCGCGTCCCGTGCCGGCCAGGAAGCAGAGGTCCTGGGAGTCGGGCTTCGACGCGACGGGCAGGTCCGCCTCGGCGGCCAGGGCCCGGACCTGCGGCTTGGTCAGGGCGCCGAGCGGGAACCGCATCCGGGCGATCGTCGCGGGGTCTAGGGCGGCCAGCATGTAGGCCTGGTCCTTGGCCGGATCGGCGGCCGCGCGCAGCAGCCCGTCCTCCGTTACCCGCGCGTAGTGCCCGGTGGCCAGGAACTCGCCCCCCAGCCGGTCGGCGAACTCGAGCATCGCGTCGAGCCGCACGCTGCCGTTGCAGCGCACGCAGGGGTTCGGCGTCAGTCCCGCGGCGTGATCGGCCAGCCACGGCTCGACGACGCCGGCCCGGAACTCGTCGCGCAGATCGAGCGTGAAGTGCGGCATGCCCATGCGGTGGGCCAGCGCGCGGGCACCGCGCACGGCGCTGGCCGAGCAGCACGACTGCTCGCCGTCGTTCTCGGGGTCGCGCCACAGCTCGAGCGTCACCGCAGCCACGTCGCTGCCCGCCTGAGCGCTGAGCAGCGCCGCCACGGCGCTGTCGACCCCGCCGCTCATGGCCACCAGGATCCGGCCGGGCACCGGCGACCTGGCGGCGTCGGCGCGGGCCGCGGCGCCCAGCGCCCGGTGCAGCGCATCGGCGGCCAGCTCGGCGGCGTGCAGCTTGCCCGGGCTGAGGCCCCCGAGCTCGCCGGCGATGGCATGCGTGCCGATCCGCGCGGCGTCGAGCAGCGGCCGGTCACGGACGAGGGCCACCGCGGCACTGCCGGCGGCCACCACGGCACCGCAGCCCGAGGCATCGAAGCCGGCGTCGGAGACGCTGTCGCCGTCGACGGCGATCTGGAAGGTGACGAGGTCGCCGCAGGCCGCTCCGCCCGCCGCGCCGGCGTGGGCGCCGACGGGGACGTGCGCGCGCCCGACGGGGTGCTCGAGGTGCTCGGCGAAGCGCTCGTCGGCCACGGCCTGAGTCTACGTGCGCTCAATTTGTTCGCCGATATGCCGAAAATATGGTCGTTGTCCCTCCTCGGCCGCACCCGACCCCTGCTCGTCCTGGCCGCGCTCCTGATCGGCCTGGCCGTCTGGGTCTCCGGCACGGTGCAGCGCAACACGGCCGACCATGCCCGCGAGGCGAGCTTCGGAGCCCAGTCGCTGCTGACGAGCATGCTCGACCAGGAGACGGGCGTTCGGGGCTTCCTCCTCACCGCGCGTGAGGACTTCCTGGACCCGTATCGCAGCGGCCTGACGGCCTACGACCACGCGCTGAGCGATCTGCGCGGCGAGATCACGGAGGGCACGGCGCGCGCCCGGCTCGCCCAGACCGCCGGCACCGCCGAGACATGGCAGCGCCAGGCCGTCGAGCTCATCGCCTCGGTCCGCACGCACGGCGCGCGCGATGCCGTGAGCCTGAGCCGGGCGCTCGCGCGCAAGCAGGCCTTCGACCGCTTCCGCCAGAGCGTCATGTCGCTCCAGGACGAGCTCGAGCGCGACCGCGCCCACGACACCCGCCTGGCGTCCATCCTGTCTGCGGTCATCAGCCTGTTCCTCGCACTGCTCATCGGCTCGACCGGCGCCTTCGTGATCGGCCGCCAGGTCAAGGAGGCCAGGCAACGGCGCGCCGGCGAGCATCAGTACCGCGAGAGCCAGACCGAGTTCATCGAGACGATGCAGCTGGCCGAGAACGAGAGCGAGGCGCACGACCTGCTGCGCCGCCACGTCGAGCGCAGCGTTCCCGACACCCAGGTCGTGGTGCTCAACCGCAACAACAGCGCCGACCGCCTGGAGCCGGGCACCCGTGTCGAGGACGCCGGCCTCGCCGAGCGCCTCGAGGGCGCCCAGCCCAAGTCATGCCTCGCCGTTCGCCTGGGCCGCGAGAACCACCGCGACTCGACCGAGACGCCGCTGATGAGCTGCGAGCTCTGCGGCAAGTCCGCCGGGGCGGCAACCTGCCGCCCGCTGGTGGTGGGCAGCGAGGTCATCGGATCGGTGCTCGTCACCCGCCACGGCGACTTCGGCCCGCAGGATCGCGAGCGCCTCCGGGACTCGGTCGCGCAGGCCGCCCCCGCCCTCGCCAACCTGCGCAACCTGGCGCTGGCCGAGAAGCGTGCCGCCACCGACGCCCTCACCGGGCTGCCCAACCGGCGGGCGATCGAGGACACGCTCAAGCGCATGATCGCCCAGGCGTCCCGGACGATGGCGCCGCTCAGCGCGCTGATGGTCGACCTCGACCACTTCAAGACCATCAACGACCTCTACGGCCACGAGCTCGGCGACGAGGCCCTGGCCGCGCTCGGCGCGCTGCTGACCGACAGCCTGCGCGAGAGCGACTTCGCCGGACGTCAGGGCGGCGAGGAGTTCATCGTCCTGGCCCCCGCGACCGATGCGGCGGGCGCCGCCGTCCTCGGCGAGAACCTCCGCGCGGCCATCGAGTCGCTGCAGGTGGCCGGGCTCGACCACCGCCTGACCGCCAGCATCGGCGTCGCGACGTTCCCCGACGTGGCCGCCGGCGGCACGGGCCTGGTCCGGATGGCCGACCGCGCGCTCTACGCGGCCAAGGAGCTCGGACGCAATCGCGTCGAGACCGCCGCCGCCGCAGGCCCCTCGCGCGGCGCTGTCGAGCCGGCCGCGGACTAGCGGACGGCGCGCAGGGCCTGCTGGACCTGCGCCACGTCGGGCAGGCCCTGGATCATCTGCGCCTGGTGGTCTGCGCCGTAGACCAGGATCGTCGGCGACGCCGCGACCTGGACGGATCCCAGCAGCTCGCGGTACTTCGCCACGTCCCCGATCCGGGCGACGATCACGTGCACGTCCGGACCGCGGAACGAGCGGACGACGTCGCGGGCCACGGCATCGTCGGCGCCCGCCCCGGCGAACAGCAGGATCGTCGGCCGGGTATCGACCTTCGGCACGGGTGCGGGCTCGGGCTGCTTGGTGACGACCGGGGCGGGCTGCGGCGCCGCGGTGGTGACGGCGGGCTTTGCCGGGGCCTGCGCCTGGCCGGCGGCCGCCTCGGACGCCTGCGCGCTCGCGGTGGATGCGGCGACGGCGCCCTTCGCCTTGTCGACGGCACGGCCGAGCCCGGTCTGCGCAGGCGCCGGCGCGGGCTGGGTCACGGCCGGAGCCGGCTGGGCGGCCGCTGACTCGTCGGCCGCCTTGGGCCGCAGCACGGTCATCCAGGCGCCCGCGAAGCCGGCGACGGCGATCAGTGCGATGAGCAGTGGGCGCGAGATCTGATCCATCCCCCGTGCCATCGGCGCACCACCGGCGCGCCCTTGAGCAAACGGGCTCAGGTTGGACGAACGCCCAGCTCACGCAGCTGGTGCGCGTCGACCGGCGCCGGAGCTCCGGTCAGCGGATCGCCGCCCGACGCGGTCTTCGGGAAGGCGATGACGTCGCGGATCGACTCGCGCCCGGCGAGGATCGCCACGATGCGGTCGATGCCCATGGCGATGCCGCCGTGCGGCGGCGCGCCGTACTTCAGGGCGTCGAGCAGGAAGCCGAAGCGCGCCTGCGCCTCGTCCTCGGCCATCCCGAGAACCTCGAACACCGAGGCCTGGACCTCCGGGCGGTGGATACGGATGGACCCGCCGCCGATCTCCACGCCGTCGAGCGCGAGGTCGTAGCCGCGTGCCTGCATCGCGCCGGGCTCGTCGAACGTCCCGCTGGACGGCGCCGTGAACGGATGGTGGATCGCCGTCCACGGATGTGCGGGGTCGCCCGTCTGCTCGAACATCGGGAAGTCGACGACCCAGACGATCTTGTGCTCGTCCTGCGGGACCAGGCCGAAGCGCTCGGCCAGCTCGACGCGCAGAGCGCCAAGGGCCACGGGCGCGACCTCGAGCGAGTCGGCGACGAACAGCAGCAGGTCGCCTTCGGACGCTCCGAGCTCGGCGTTGACCGCCGCGATCTGCTCGGCGGTGAAGAACTTGGCGAGGTTGCCGGCCCAGCCGTCGGCGCTCGCGTAGATCGGAGCGGCCGCCTTGGCGCCGTGGCGCTGGACGACCTCGTTGAGCCCGTCGAGCTCCGAGCGGCTCATCTCCCGCGCCCCGGCATTGAGCGCGCGGATCGTGCCGCCGCCGCCCAGGACGCTCTCGAAGACCTTGAACTCGCTGCCGCGCAGCAGCTCGCCGACGTCGTGAAGCTCGAGCCCGTAGCGGACGTCGGGCTTGTCGGAGCCGAAGCGCAGCATCGCCTCGGCGTAGGAGATCCGCGGCCACGGGGTCGGGGGCACCGTGAAGTCGGCCGCCGCGAAGACCGCGGCCATCACGGCCTCGGTCGTCTCGATGACGTCCTCCTCGTCGACGAAGGACATCTCGACGTCGAGCTGGGTGAACTCGGGCTGGCGGAAGCCGCGCAGGTCCTCGTCGCGGAAGCAGCGGGCGATCTGGAAGTAGCGCTCGTAGCCGCCGACCATCAGCAGCTGCTTGAACAGCTGCGGCGACTGCGGCAGCGCGTACCAGCTGCCGGGCTGCAGGCGGCTGGGCACCAGGAAGTCGCGGGCGCCCTCGGGCGTGGACTTGGTGAGGATCGGCGTCTCGACCTCGAGGAAGTCGCGCTCGTCGAGCACGTCGCGCATCGTCTTGACGATCCGGTGGCGCAGCGCGAGGACGTCCTGCATCGCCTGGCGGCGCAGGTCCAGCGACCGATGCCTGAGGCGCAGGACCTCGTCGACCTCGATGCTGTCGTCGTCGAGCGGGAACGGCGGCGTCTCGGACTCGGCGATCTGCTCGATCTCGGCGACGTTGAGCTCGACCTCGCCCGTGGCGATGTTCGGGTTGACGTTGCCGGGCTCGCGAGCGGTGAGCTGTCCGCGAGCCGTGAGCACGTGCTCGGGGCGCAGCCGCTCGGCCACGTCGAAGCCCTCGCCGGGGTGGATGACGAGCTGCAGCAGGCCGCTGCGGTCACGCAGGTCGATGAAGATCAGCCCGCCGTGATCGCGCCGGCGGTGCACCCAGCCCGAGACGCGGACCTCGCGGCCGACGTCGGCGGCGCGCAGGTCGCCGGCCCAGGCGTCACGGAAGCCGTTGGGGCGCGGCGCGCCCCTCACAGGCCCGTCCCCAGGTTGCGCAGCACGGCGGCGACGATGCCGTCGGGGGTGGGATCGCTGGGGATCTCCTGGTTGGTCTCGGTGTCCTGGAGCACCGACCCATCCTCGCGCAGGATGGCCACGAAGCGCGCTCCGGTGCGGGTCGCCTGCTTGAGCTGGCCCTTCAGCGAGCGGCCGGCGAGCTCCATCTGCGCGGCGCGGCCCGCGCGGCGGGCGCCGGTGACGATCGTGAAGGCGTCGGTCCGGCGCGGCTCCTCGAAGGCGACGAAGACGTCGACCGGGAAGTCGCGCGAGGGAACGCCGCCGGCGGCCAGCAGGATCCGCTCGACGCCCGCGGCCCAGCCGACGCCGGGCGTCGGCGGCCCGCCGATGAGCTCCATCAGGCCGTCGTAGCGGCCGCCGCCGCCCACGCCGCTCTGGGCGCCGAGGGCGTCGGAGGTGAACTCGAAGACGGTGCGCGTGTAGTAGTCGAGGCCGCGGACCAGCGTCGGATCGATCTCGTAGGAGACGTCGGCGGCGTCGAGCATCCCGAGCACGGCGGCGAAGTGCGCGCGGTCCTCCTCGTTGAGACGATCGACGAGCAGCGGCGCGGACTTCATGACCTCCTGCGTGCCCGGATGGTCTGAGTCGAACGCGCGCAGCGGGTTGAGATCGATGCGGCCCCGGACCTCGTCGGAGAGCTGGTCCTCGTGGGCGCGCAGGTGGGCTTGCAGCTCGGTGCGGTACTCCGCTCGCGTCTCGGGGGTGCCGAGGCTGGCGATGCGCAGGCGGACGCCGTCGGCGCCGATCTCGCCGAGCAGCGTGGCCAGCAGGACGATCGCCTCGGCGTCGACCGCCGGGTCCTCGCTGCCGATCGCCTCGATGCCGACCTGCCAGAACTGGCGGTAGCGGCCGGCCTGCGGCTTCTCGTAGCGGAAGAAGCTCGAGAAGTACCAGAGCTTCACGGGCTGCGGCAGCTTGTGCATCCCGTGCTCGAGGTAGGAGCGGACGACCGGTGCGGTGCCCTCGGGCCGCAGCGTGATCGAGCGCCCGCCGCCGTCGTCGAAGGTGTACATCTCCTTCTGCACGACGTCGGTCGACTCGCCGACGCCGCGGGCGAACAGCGTCGTGTCCTCGAACGTCGGCGTCTCGATACGCCGGTAGCCGGCGGGCTCGAACAGCCGGCGCGCGGCGTCCTCGACGACGTGGAAGCCCGCGGCCAGCTCGGGCAGCACGTCCTGCGTGCCGCGCGGCGCCTGGATCTTCTCGGCCATCAGCGCGCGAGCTCGGCGAGGAACGGGTTCGACGCGCGCTCGCGGCCCAGCGTGGTCAGGCCCATGTGGCCCGGGTGGACCGTCGTCTCGTCGGGATGCGCGTCGAGCAGCGACTGGATCGAGGCGGCCAGCGTCGGCCAGTCCCCGCCCGGCAGGTCGGTGCGCCCGACGCTGCCCTGAAAGAGGACGTCGCCGGAGAACAGCGCCTGCTCGTCGTCGATCGCGTAGGTGACGTGGCCCGGGCTGTGGCCCGGCGTGAAGTGCACGTCGATCTCGAAGCCCGCGAGCTCCAGCCGCTCGCCGCCCTCGACGGTCTCCTCCGGGTCCCAGGACTCATACGGCCCGAAGCCGGCCCACGGGACGTAGGCCATGATGTCCTGCAGGACCGCGACCTCGAGCTTGGGGCAGTAGACCGGCGCGCCGGTCGCCTTGGCCACGGGCGCGACGGCGCCGACGTGGTCGAAGTGGGTGTGGGTCAGCAGGATGGCTTCGAGGGTCACGCCGAGCTCGTCGATCGCTCCGAGGAGGCGGTCGGCCTCCTCGCCCGGGTCGACGATCAGGGCGCGGTCGCTGCCGTCGCGGCGGAACAGGAAGCAGTTCTCCTGCACCGGCCCGACGGTGAACATCCGGACCTCCATCAGCTCGACTGCTGCTGCTTGCGCAGCTTGCGCTCGTAGACGAACTTGTCGGTGAAGTAGCCCAGCGGGATGTAGAAGAGGAAAACGAACGCGCCCAGGCCCAGCGCCGGCCCGATGTCCTGCTTGAACAGCAGGATGACCAGCACCACGAACAGCACCGCGGAGATGCCGGCGCGGTTGATGGCGGCGCGCCACGTCGGCGGCTTTGTCGAGCGGTCCTGGCGGCGGACCTTGGCCTCCTCCTTGGCGCTGAGCTTGCGCTCGGAGTCCGACGGCTTGCGGCCCGTCCTGCCGCGGTTCTCGACGATGCCCGCGGCGTTGCCACGGTGCTTCGTCCGCCGCTTCTTCTTGGTCTGGGCCATGCCGTTAGGAGCCTATTGCCTCTTCGATGGTGCGCCGGTTGCGGATCGTGACGCTGTCGGGCCACCCGTCGAACGCCGCCGCGGGAGCGAGCCCGACGAGCTCGGCCTCACGCACGCGCGCGCGGGAACGGACCTCCTCGAGCAGCGTGGCGAGCGGCATCGCCCGGTGATCCTCGACGTTGACGCTGACCTGCGCGACCCGGCCGGTCTCGAGCCACAGTCCCAGCGCGAGCACGCCCGGCAGCTGCCGGATCTCGCGCGCCACCGCGCTCGCGGTCTCCTCATCGCCCTCGATCTCGAAGTTGAACGCGATCAGCGGCGGACGCGCGGCCACCAGCACCGCGCCCTTGCGCGGATCCGGGTTGCGCGGACCGAAATCCGGCGGGATCGTCCGCAGCGACTTGAGGCCGCCGCGGCGCAGCTCGGCGCGCGTGCGCCCGCCGGCCAGCGCGCCGTAGAGGTAGACCGGAAGCCCGGCCTCCTCCCCCAGCCGGCTCGCCGCCAGCAGCGCCTCGGCGCACGCTGCCCCGCGATCGGCCTCGTCGAGCCAGACGATCGGCGCGACGTCGAGCGCGCCGACGTGCGGATGCACCCCGCGCGGCTGCGTCAGGTCGATCCAGCCCGCCGCCTCCTTCGCGCCCTGCACCAGCGCCTCGGCCAGCAGCCCCGGTTCACGCCCCGACAGCCAGAACACCGAGCGGTGATGGTCGGGGTCTGCGTGCTCGTCGAGCAGCTTGACGCCGGGCGTCGCGGCGAAGGCCTGGCCGATGCCGATGATCGCCGCAGCGTCGCGGCCTTCGGAGACATTGGGGACCGCGAAGAGCACCGCTCCCGACACTAGACTTTCGCCGGCATGGCTGGGTAGCTCAGCTGGTTAGAGCGCACGACTCATAATCGTGAGGTCGGGAGTTCGAGTCTCCCCCCAGCTATCTTCAGAAGCCCCCGCACCTGCGGGGGTTTCGTCGTTTGCAGGGACTTCGTATTCGACAACCTCGGAGTTGTCGCCAGCGGCTCCAGTGCCCATTGGTGTCCAAACGATGCCCTCCACGAGCGCCTTGAGGCGCTCCCGATCGCCCTCCTGGAGTCGCATCACTGCGGCCGACGACCTCCTCGGCCTTCCAGCCGTAGAGCGCTTCCGCCCCCGTGTTCCAGTAGGTGACGCGGCGGTCGGGGCCCAGGGCGATCACCGCGGCGTCGACGACGTCCAGCAGCGCGGCCTGCTCTTGCGCGCGCCGCTCGGCGAGAAGCGTTCGGTGATCCTCGGCGCCTTCAGCGAGCTTCTCATCGATCAGCAACGCACCGGCAAGAGCTCGGACTCCAGCATCGCCCGCGAGCTCGAGCGGGTACTGAAGGCCCGCTTCTTCCCAGAAGCGGAGTAGGAGGGCTCCGCCTGGCCAGAGGCGCGGAGGTCTCAGATCTGGTCGGTAGATCGTTCCGGCTCGGCGGCGTGGGTCGTCGCCGCCCAGCTGCCGAGAAGGTTCAGCGCCTCTTCGGAGCGCGAGCCTGGCTCGGCTGCGTAGGTGAAGAGGGTCAGGCCGTGGTCGGCGGCGATGTCGAGGCGATTGAAGCTGAGGGTGAGCTCGCCGACGACGGGGTGGTTGAAGAGCTTGCCGGCGGATGCGTGAAACCGGACGTTGTGAACCGCCCAGTGCGTACGGAACTCCGGGCTCTTGGTCGCGAGCTCGCCGACGAGGTCTGACAGCTCTCGGTCGTTGGGGTCGCGCCCGGCGGCTGCGCGGAGGATCTCGGCGGTGGTTCGGGCGGCTTCGTCCCAGTCGGGGTAGAAGGCCTGGGCTCGATGGTCAAGGAAGCAGAAGCGCGCGAAGTTCGCCGGCCGGGTCGGCGCGGCGTAGAGCTCGGAGAACAGCGCTCGTCCGAGCGCGTTGGTGGCGAGGATGTCGAGGCGGTCGTTGCCGACGTAGGCGGCGGCGCCGGTGATCGTGTCGAGCGTCCACTGGATGTCGGGGCGGATCCGCGGCTTGGGCGCGCGCCGGCGCCTTGGTGCGCCGGTGGGGTGCGCAGCGCGAGCGAGGTCAAACAGGTGCGCGCGCTCGGCGTCGTTGAGCTTCAGCGCTCCGGCGAGTGCTTCCAGCACGCCTTCGGAGACGCCGCTGAGGTCGCCGCGTTCGAGGCGGGTGTAGTAAGGGACGCTGACGCCGGCCAGGACCGCGACCTCCTCGCGGCGCAACCCCGGGACGCGCCGCGGACCGTAGGACGAGACGCCTGCCTGCTCGGGCGTGATCGCGGCGCGGCGGGAGGTCAGAAACTCCTGGATCTCCTTTTTGGTCTCCACGAAATCCAGCGTAGACCCGGTCGCAGGCGGCTGGGAGACCCTGCCAGTACCTCCTTCGACAGGGACTCCCAAGGTCGCTCAGACGGTGCTTCTCTGAACCCATGCCTACTGAGAAGAAGACCTGGTTCATCACCGGCGCCGGTCGCGGCCTGGGCGTCGACATCGCCAATGCCGCGCTGGCCGCCGGCCACAACGTCGTCGCTACCGGCCGCAACCCCGGCGCCATCACTCAGGCTCTCGGCACGCACGACGAGCTGCTCGTCCTGGCGCTCGACATCACCGACCTCCAGCAGGCCGAGTCCGCAGCCAGGGCGGCCGTCGATCGCTTCGGACGCATTGACGTGCTCGTCAACAACGCCGGAAACTTCATCGCCGGCTTCTTCGAGGAACTCTCACCCGGCCAGGTCCAGGCGCAGATCGGGACTCTGCTGTTCGGCACGATGAACGTCACCCGCGCCGTCCTGCCGACGATGCGCGCTCAGCGCGCGGGCAACATCGTCTCGATCTCCTCGACCGCCGGGATCGTCGGCCAGCAAAACTGCACCGCCTACGCGGCCGCCAAGTTCGGCGTCGAGGGGTTCATGGAATCCCTCGCCACCGAGGTCGAGCAGTTCGGCATCGCCACGACAACGGTCGTCCCCGGGTTCTTCCGCACCGAGCTGCTGACACCCGAGTCCACGAGTTGGTCTGAACTTTCGATCGACGACTACGCCGACCAGACCGCCGCCAACAAGGTTGCCTGGGACGGCATGAACGGCACGCAGCCCGGCGATCCCGCCAAGCTCGCCGCCGCCCTCATCCCGCTCATCGACGCAGACCAGCCGCCCGCGCGCTGGGTCGCCGGCGCAGACGCCGTCGAAGCCGTCGAGCAGAAGGCCAACACGCTGCTCGCCCAGGTCGAGGCCCACCGCGACCTGTCCTCATCGCTCGCCTTCACCGACGCCGACGTCGAGGTCCAGGCATGAGTTCAATCGAGCCGTGGCGGGCCGTCGATGCGCCCGGATACCTCGAATGACCGCGTCCGACGTCGGCCCCCCTGGTTGAAGCGGACAGTGCAGTCCAGGGCGATGTCGCTACCGGTGCCGCGCGCCGGAGAGCACGTCAGGGTCACGTGGCTGATGCTCCCGCGGCGCCGCAGGCGGGCCTTGATGGCCGCCGCCGCCTGCTGCTTTGTCGGCCTGAGCGCACAGAAGTCCACGATCTCGTCGAAGTCGACGCGCTTCGTGCCGGTCGGCTTGTCGATCTCGATGGTGCCGTCGGTGTACGTGGTCGAGCCGGGGCCCAGCCGCGGGCAGGCCACGGGCTTGATCAGGGTGAACCGCGCCGGGGCCTCGATCGGGTCACAGAAGGGGCCGCCGTCCTCGGCACAGCCGTTGTATGTGCCCGAGCCCGTCGCCTGATCCGTTCCCCAGTCGGACCACACGATGTTGCCCAGGTATGGGCCACCGTTGGCCTGAAAGAAATACCGATCCGGCTGGACCAACGGGTACGCCGAGAGGTTGAAGATCACGGTCTCGGGCGCCGCCAGCGCGGCGGGAGCCTGGAGCGCCGCACCGCCGACGCAGCACACGAGCAACAGCCAGGAACGTCGGGACGAGGACATCGGCCCAGCCTAGTTTCGGCCACCACCAAGCTGGGCTGAGAAAGCAGCGATAGTGACTGCTTTCCCGGCCCAGAATGCGAATACGGCCGGTTCAGTCGTCCGCGGCTCCTCACTGGCGTCGAGGTCCTGACCCCGCCTGTCAGGAGCGGCGGCGATCGGGTACGCCTGGCTCGTCGTGAGCTCCAACGGCACCGACCCGGGGGCCCCGGACAACTGCGTCCGCGTCCGCGGTGCTCGCGAGAACAACCTGTGCGACGTCAGCGTGGCGGTTCCGCGCAACACGCTCGCCGTGTTCACGGGAGTGTCGGGGTCCGGCAAGTCCTCGCTGGCCTTCGGGACCATCTACGCCGAGGCACAGCGGCGGTACTTCGAGTCGGTTGCCCCGTACGCCCGGCGCCTGCTGCAGCAGACCGGCGCGCCCAAGGTCGATGACATCGAGGGACTTCCTCCGGCCGTGGCACTGCAGCAGCGCCGGGGAGGAACGAGCTCGCGCTCCTCGGTCGGCACGGTCACCACGCTCTCGAACCTCCTGCGGATGCTGTTCTCCCGCGCCGGCCGGTACCCGCGCGAGGCGACCGAGGTCATGGACTCCGACTGGTTCTCGCCGAACACCGCGATCGGCGCGTGCCCGGAGTGCCACGGCCTGGGGAAGATCCACCGGGTCACCGAGGAGACGCTCGTGCCCGATCCGTCGCTCAGCATCCGCGAGCGCGCGGTCGCCGCCTGGCCCGGCGCCTGGCAGGGCCAGAACCTCCGCGACATCCTCGTCGTGCTCGGCTTCGACATCGACAAGCCATGGCGCCGTCTCTCCAAGCGCGACCGCGAGTGGATCCTGTTCACCGAGGAGCAGCCCACGGTGTTCATCGATCCCGACGAGTACCCGACGGACGCCGACTACACCTACAACGGCACGTTCTCGAGCGCCGAGCGGCACGTCATGCACACCCTGGCCAACTCGCAGAGCGCGGCCATGCGACAGCGCGCGCTGCGGTTCGTCCGGACCGTCGACTGCCCGGTCTGCGGCGGGACCGGACTGCGGCCCGAGGCGCTGGCGGTGACGTTCGCGGGGCGCACGATCGCCGAGCTGGTCGGTCTGCCGCTTACCGAGCTGGCGGCGGTCCTGCGGCCCACGGCCGAGCTGGAGAACCCCGGCGCCGCCTACCTCTCGCCGCAGTCGGGCGAGGCCACCGAGGTCGCGGTGATGATCGCCGCTGACCTGTGTGCGCGGATCGAGGTGCTCGCCGATCTCGGGCTCGGCTACCTGAGCCTGGACCGCACGACCACCACGCTTTCGCCCGGCGAGCTGCAGCGCCTGCGGCTCGCGACGCAGCTGCGCAACGGGCTCTTCGGTGTCGTCTACGTCCTCGACGAGCCGTCGGCCGGCCTGCACCCCGCCGACGCCGAGCCGCTGATGACCGTGCTCGAGCAGCTCAAGGCTGCCGGCAACTCGCTCTTCGTCGTCGAGCACGACATGGACGTGGTCCGCCGCGCCGACTGGGTCGTCGACGTCGGACCGGGAGCGGGCGAGCATGGCGGTCGCGTGCTCTACAGCGGGCCGGTCGACGGTCTCGAGCACGTCGAGGAATCGGTCACGGGGCGTTACCTGTTCGGGCCGGGGATCCCGCTGGACCGCCGGCGCCGCGAGCCGTCGTCCTGGCTGTGCATGCACCACGTCACGCGCCACAACCTCGACGACGTCGATGCCGAGTTCCCGCTCGGCGTGCTGACGGCGGTGACCGGCGTCTCGGGGTCGGGCAAGTCGACCCTCGTCACCCAGGTGCTCGCCGGCGTCGTGGCGGGCTGGCTCGGCCAGGAGCCCGCCGCCCCGGACGACGCCGAGCTCGAGGTCGAGGACCGCGCCGAGGGGGCGGCCGCCGGAGTGCACGCGCTCGGCCTCGAGGCGTTCGACCGGCTCGTCAGCGTCGACCAGAAGCCGATCGGCCGCACCCCGCGGTCGAACCTCGCCACCTACACCGGGATGTTCGACGCGGTGCGCAAGTTGTTCGCCTCGACCGAGGAGGCGCAGCGCCGCGGCTATGCGCCGGGGCGGTTCTCGTTCAACGTCCCCGGCGGCCGCTGCGAGACGTGCAGCGGCGAGGGGTTCGTCGCTGTGGAGCTGCTGTTCCTGCCCGGGACCTACGCGCCGTGCCCGACCTGCCACGGCGCCCGATACGAGCCCGAGACCCTCGAGGTCCGCGTCCGGGGCAGGTCGATCGCCGACGTCCTCGGCATGACCGTCGACGAGGCGGCCACGTTCTTCGCCGACGTGCCGGCGGCCCTGCGCAGCCTGGAGACGCTGCGGGAGGTCGGGCTGGGCTATCTGCGGCTCGGCCAGCCGGCCACCGAGCTGTCCGGCGGCGAGGCGCAGCGGATCAAGCTCGCCACCGAGCTGCAGCGCGGGCGTCGCGGGCACGCGCTCTACCTGCTCGACGAGCCGACGACCGGGTTGCACCCGAGCGACGTCGAGCTGCTGCTGCGCCAGCTGCACCGCCTCGTCGACGCGGGCAACACGGTCGTCGTCGTCGAGCACCACCTCGACGTCATCGCCGCAGCGGATTGGATCATCGACCTGGGCCCCGGCGCCGGGGACGAAGGCGGCACGATCGTGGCGACCGGCACCCCCGAGGACGTCGCCAGGTCCCGGCTTAGCCGGACGGCTCCGTACCTGGCAGAGCGGCTGCCGGCGGCCACAGTCGGGTGACACGCGCTTGTGGTGAGCAGGGACTCCGTCTGGTCGGGTGAACAGTCGGCGGTCAGCCGCCGCCGTAAGCGACGACGAGATCTGTCGCGATGCCCAGCAGGAATCCGACGCCGAGCATGTAGAAGCCCAGCTCGGCGTGACCGTGGCGCCGCACGCCGGCCCAGATCTCCCCGATGACGTACAGGATCGCCCCGCCGGCCATCGCAAAGAAGAGCAGCTCGAGGGCATCGCTCGAGACCTGGTAGCCGAGCATCGACCCGACGAACGTCGGCGCCCCGCCGACGAAGCCGGCCGTGGCCAGCCAGCGCCACGAGGGCCGCAGCCCGCCGAGCGGCCCCACGATGCCGAACCCTTCGGTGGCGTTGTGCAGAGCGAAGCCGATGATCAGCACGGTCGCCAGACCGACCTCTCCGGCCTGCGCGGACACTCCGATCGCCAGGCCCTCGGCGAAGTTGTGCAGGCCGATGGCGGCGGCGATCGTCATCCCCGTGCGCAGCGCGCGCCGTTCGAGATCTTCGCCGGCGCGGACGTACGCCGGGAGCTCCGCGGGCGGGACCGCCGTCGCGGCCTGCCCTCCCGCGATGGGCGGAAGGCCCGTCGGTGTCGTGCGGCCGAGCAGGCGCTGGAACGTGTGGATCCCACCGACTCCGATCAGGAAGCCCGCCGACAGCAGCGCGAACAGCCCGATGACCGGCCACAGCGTCGCGCTGTGGTCCTTGTAGGCATCGAGATGCGTCTCGACGATCCCGAGGCCCTCGGCCCCGACGTCCATGAAGATGAAGGCGAGAATGCCCGCCGACAGCATCGAGAGCGCCACGCGGGCGCGGCTGCTGAGCCCGCGGATGCGCCCGACGGGAAGCCCGAGGAAGATCGTGGAGCCGGCGATGGCACCGAGAGCGACGGTCTGCGCGAAGGTCATGATCCTTAGGGGACCCTAACAAAGCCTCTCCCCAGGGTGGTGCTGACAGGCCCTCCCTAGTCCGCGTGCCTCGCGCTTGAGTGCGACGCATGCGAACCGCCGACTCGACTCACGCGCCCGACTCCGTCGGCCGCGCCCTGGCCGCGGTCCTGGCGCTGTTGACCATCTTCGGCCCGATCTCGATGGACCTGTACCTGCCGGTTCTTCCGCGGCTCACCGACGAGCTCGGGACGGCGACCTCGGTGGCGCAGTTGACGATCACCGCCTGTCTGCTCGGCCTGGCGCTGGGTCAGGTCGTGGCCGGCCCGCTCTCGGACCGGTTCGGCCGGCGGCGGCCCCTGCTCGTCGGCGTGGTCGCCTTCATCGCGACCTCGATCGGCTGTGCGATCAGCCCGTCGGTGGAGGTGCTGGTGGGTGCGCGCTTCGTTCAGGGGCTCGCCGGCGCGGTGGGGATCGTCATCGCGCAGGCGGCCGGGCGAGACATCTACTCGGGCGGGCGGCTGGCGCGGTACTACGGCCGCCTCACGATGCTCGGCGGGCTCACCGCGATCGCGGGACCGGTGGCCGGCGGGCAGCTCGCGAAGGTCACCGACTGGCGCGGCACCTTCCTGTTCCTCGCACTGGTCGGGGCGGTGATCCTCGCCGCGGTGGTGTTCGTCATGCGCGAGACCCTGCCGCCCGAGCGCCGGATCGCCGGAGGGCTCGGGCAGACGGTCGGTGATTTCCGGCGGCTGGTCGGCGATCGCGTGTTCCTCGGCGCGGTGCTGGTCACCGGCTTCGCCAACGCGGCCCTGTTCGCCTATCTCAGCGGTGCGACGTTCGTCCTGCAGGACATCTACGGGCTCTCACCGCAGGGCTACTCGCTCGCCTTCGGGCTGAACTCACTGGGCTTCATGATCTTCGGGTTCCTGTCCGGCCGCGCCACCGAACGCTGGTCGGCCGCTCGCACGCTGCCGGCCGGCCTGGTCATGTGCCTGGTGGGTTCGAGCGGCATGCTCCTCACCGCGACGCTGCACCTGCCCCTTGTCGCGGTGCTCCTGTCGCTGCTGACGATGGTCAGCGGCGTGGCGGCGATCACCCCGCCGGCCAGCGCCCTGGCGCTGGCGAGCTACCCCGACATGGCCGGAACGGCCGGCTCCCTCCTGGGGCTCGCGCGGTTCGGGTTCGGCGGCTTCGCGGCTCCGCTCATCGGACTCGCCGGGTCGGGCAGCGCACTGCCGCTCGGGATCGTGACCGTCGCCCCGATGGCGCTCGCGGCCTGGTCGTATGCGGCGCTCGTGCGCAGCCGCCCGCTGCGCACCGCACGCTTCAGGCGCCCGCCGACGCCGGTGACCGAAGCGCTCTGAGCGCCGTCTCGGTCTCCGAGCCGGGTTCGGCGGTGGCCAGCAGCAACGTCAGGCCGGGGTCCGCACGCAGCGCCGCGGACTCGAACACCAGGTCGAGGTGGCCGACCCGGGGATGGTGGAAGTGGTGGCGGCCCGCCGCCGGGAGCCGCACGTCGTGCTGCTCCCAGACCTCCCGGAACTCGGCGCTGGCCTCGGTGAGCTCGTCGATCAGCTCCCCCGGACCGGTGTCGTGGGGATCGCGTCCGGCCTCGGAACGCAGCAGCCGAGCGGTGTCGTGGGCGACCGCCGGCCAGTCGACGAAGAAGCTGCGTGCGCGGTCGTCGAGGAAGACGTAACGGATGTGGTTGGGCACACCCGTCGTCCCGTCGAAGATCTCCTCGTAGACCGCTCGGCCGAGCGCGTTGGCGGCCAGGTAGTCCCAGCGGCGGTTGCGCACGAGCGCCATGCCCTCGGTGAACGCATCCACCACGCGCTGGACGCTGGGCCGGATGACATCGGGCGACGGCGGGACGAGCGCAGCCGACCCCGGCCGGGCGAGATCGAACAGATGCAGGAGCTCGGCGTCGTCGAGTCGCAGGGCGCGGGCCAGAGCATTGAGCACGCTGTCCGACGCTCCCTGCAGATCGCCGCGCTCGAGCTGCGTGTAGTAGTCGATGCTGACGCCCGCCAGCTCCGCGACCTCCTCGCGCCGCAGCCCGGGCACCCGCCGCGGACGGGCCTCGACCACCCGAAGGCCCATCTCCTCGGGCGTGAGCTTCGCGCGCCGAGACACGAGGAACTCCCGGATGTCACCCCGTCGATCCAGGGCTCCGAGGCTACCCGTGAGGGGGGTTCGCAGCACCCCCGTAGTGCCCCGGCCGGTATCTAGCGTCCCGTGACATGACTGACACACAGACCTCACCGACGAGCCCCGCCGGCGCGACGACCACCGCCCGCGCCGTGGGGACCATGGCGCCTGATGCTCCGGTCGGCGCCCTCGAGATCCAGCGCCGCGCGGTCGGCCCCAAGGACGTCCGCATCGACATCCGGTTCTGCGGCATCTGTCACTCCGACATCCACTTCGCCCGCGGCGAATGGGGTGACATCCCCTACCCCGCGGTGCCCGGTCACGAGATCGCCGGCATCGTCGCCGAAGTCGGCGCCGAGGTCACGCGCTACTCCGCCGGTGACCGCGTCGGCGTGGGCTGCATGGTCAACTCCTGCCGCGAGTGCGAGAACTGCCTGGCCGGCAACGAGCAGTACTGCCTCGCCGGCAACACGCAGACCTACGGCTCGGTCGACCGGGACGGCACCATCACCTACGGCGGCTACTCCGACCACGTCGTCGTCGACGAGGACTTCGTCGTGCGGATCCCCGACGGCATCGAGCTCGACGCCGCGGCGCCGCTCCTGTGCGCCGGCATCACCACCTACTCGCCGCTGCATCACTGGAACGCCGGGCCCGGCAAGCGCGTCGCGGTCGTCGGCCTCGGCGGGCTCGGCCACATGGCCGTCAAGCTCGCCCACGCCATGGGCGCGGACGTGACCGTGCTCTCGCAGTCGCTGCGCAAGCAGGAGGACGGCCTCAAGCTGGGCGCGGACGCCTATTACGCGACCAGCGACGACGCCACGTTCACCGAGCTCGCCGGACGCTTCGACCTGATCATCAACACGGTCAGCGCGCCTCTCGACATGGGGCGGTTCCTGAGCCTGCTCCGCACCGATGGCGCCCTGGTCAACGTCGGCGCACCGCCGGAGCCGCTCTCTGTCCCGGTGTTCGCGCTGATCCCCCAGCGGCGCACCTTCGCCGGCTCCGCCATCGGCGGCGTCGCCGAGACCCAGGAGATGCTCGACTTCTGCGCCGAGCACGGCATCACCGCCGAGATCGAGGTCGTCTCCGCCGACCAGGTCAACGAGGCCTGGGAGCGGGTCCTGGCCTCCGACGTGCGTTACCGCTTCGTCATCGACAGCTCGACGCTCCGATGAAGGTCGTCCACGGCACCACCGACACCCTCAAGGGTCCGGCCGACTGGTTCACCGGCGACGCCTATGTCGACATGATCCCCGGCCCCGAGGCGCCGTCACGGCTCGGCGCCGCGGTCGTGCACTTCACCCCCGGCGCCCGGACCACCTGGCACGTCCATCCCCTCGGTCAGACGATCTTCGTCACCGAGGGAATCGGGCTCTGCCAGCGCGAGGGCGGGCCGATCGAGGAGATCCGCCCGGGCGACAGCGTCTTCTTCGAGCCGGGCGAGAACCACTGGCACGGCGCCGCGCCCAACCGCTTCATGGTCCACATCGCCATGCAGGAAGCCGACGACACCGGGAGCCCGGTGACCTGGGGCGAGCACGTCACCGACGAGGAGTACAGCGGTCCGCGACGCTGACGGCGAACAAGACTTGTAATCGCCATGACATTCAGAGACGATCGGCTCGAACCTGATGAGCCGTCGTCCCACGGAGTCCCACTGGACGGTTCGCCCGCTGGCACGGATGCCGATGGGAGCGGTGGTCGCCGCCTACTTCGGCCTCTACCTCCTGACCGCGTGGTGGGGCAAGCAGCTGATCAACGGGCCCGCGACGCCGTGGTATCCGCCGCCGGGCCTGACGATCGTGCTCGTAGTCGCGTTCGGTGTGCGATGGGCTCCGCTAGCGGTGCTTGCCGAGGCCGTGAGCTCGATCGTCATCTTCAACGTCGACGAGTCGTTCACGGTCGTGCAGCTCGTCGTCAACGCACTGCTGATCGGCGTGGGATTGAGCGTCGGCCCGGCGTGGATGCGGGCGCGCCTTGGCAACGGGGCGGCGCTGCGCGATCCCAAGACGCTGTGGTTGTTCATGTTCACGTGCGTCATCCTCGGCCCCGGCCTCACCGCCTTCGGCGGGATCGGCGTACGTGAATGGGCCGACGCGATGGGCGGCCAGAGCTACTGGGACGGCGTGCGCACGTGGTTCCTGGGTGACGCTCTCGGCGTCGTGACCATCGCACCGCTGGTGCTGGTGATGATGCTGAAGGGCCCGATCGTGCGGCGTCTGATCTCCCGTCGGTTCCTGATCGAGCTCGGCGTCCTGGTGGTCGTCGCCGTGCTGATGCTGGTGATCGAGGGCTCGGGCACGCGGCTCGCATACCTCACGCTCATCCCGCTGCTGGCGGTGTCCTACCGGCACGGCCTGGTGGGTGCGGCCTTCGCTGCTTCAGCGACGAACATCATCTTCGTCACGGTCGGCCACCTCACCCTTTCGGGTGCGCAGTTCGAGAAGGTCCAGGGACTGATCGTCACGATGTCCCTCGGCGCGCTGGTGACCGGCTCGATCGCGGCACACGATCGCCGAGCGCAGCGCAAGGCCGCGGCTGCGGCCGTCAACGATCACGTCTCCGGGCTGGCCAGCCGGTCCCGCCTTCTGTCGTGGCTCAACGAGGCGATGGAGGACCCGGCCCATCGGCACAGCACCGCGCTGATGATCGTCGATGTCGATCGCTTCAACGCCGTCAACAACGTGTGGGGCCAGATCGTCGGCGATCGGCTCCTGCGGATGATCGCGGACCGGATCGCCGAGGTCGTGCGCTACGACGGCAAATGCGCGCGGTTCGGCAGCGACGAGTTCGGAGTGCTGTTCAGCGGCAACCGCAAGCGCGCCCTTGAGCTGGCCGACCAGATGCTCGAAGCCTTGGCGGTTCCCTTCGTCGTCGACGGCAACGAGCTGTCGATCCAGGTCCACATCGGCATCGCGCCGGCCGAGGACCTCGAGCAGCCGGGCGACGTCGTGCGCGGCGCGTGCCTCGCCCTCCAGCGGGCCGCCGGTGACGAGCAGCGAGTCGTCGTGCTGGATGCCGCGCTGTGGGAGCAGAGCACGCATGACCAGGTCCTCGAGGCGGACCTTCCGGCAGCGATGGAGAACGGTCAGCTGTACCTCGCCTATCAGCCGATCGTCTGGCTCAAGCGGCCCGAGCACGAGAGCTACGAGGCGTTGCTGCGCTGGAACCATCCGACGTTCGGCGGAGTGCCGCCGCCGGTCGTGATCGAGCTCGCGCAGCGTTCCGGCATGCTCGGCCAGCTCACCGAGTGGGTGATCTCGACGGCCAGCCGGCAGATCGCGACGTGGCAGGCCGAGGGTCGCGACGTCGTCGTCGAGGTCAACATCACGTCCGTCGACCTCTTCTCCCCCGGCTTCACCGAGAAGGCGGCCGAGCTCGTCGCGGCAGCGGGCATCCGCCCCTCGTCGCTCGTGCTCGAGCTGACCGAGGAGAGCGCGATCGCCGACCTCGACCACGCGATAACAGTGCTCACCGCGCTCGGGGAGATCGGTTTCGAGCTGGCCATCGACGACTTCGGCACGGGCTACGCCTCGCTGACCTACCTGGAAAGCCTGCCGGTGCACATCCTCAAGCTCGATCGCGCCTTCGCCGCGCGCCTCACCGGCAGCTCGCGGACCGCCGCGATCGTGCAGGCGATCGTCCCGCTGGCACAGGCCCTGGGACTTTCTGTCGTCGCGGAGGGCATCGAGCATCAGGAGCAGCTCGAGATCCTCGAGGAGCTCGATTGCGACGCGATCCAGGGCTACCTGCTCGGCATGCCGCGCGCCGCCACCGAGTACGACCTCGGTCCGGTGGCCACCGCCCTTGCCACGGTCGGCGCCGCGGAAGCGTCGGACTAATGCCGCTCCGGGTGGACCGGCGGTCGAAGGAAACGCAGTCGGCCATCGACGGCATCGTCTCGCTGCTCTCGGCACGAGGCGTGCACAACCTCGGCCACACGGCGCGGCTGGAATCGCTGGCCATGCACGTCAGCGCGCGCGTGTTCGTCGCCGACCACGTCCGCTCGGCGGTGAGCCTCCTCACGTTGCTCAAGGACGCCGGCAAGCTCGCCCTGTCCGATGACGTGCTGCACGCCACGGGCGAGCTGACCCCGGAACAGCGCATCGAGCTCTGCCGCCACCCCGAGCACGCCGCCCGCATGGTGGGCGAGCTCCCAGGGCTCGCCGAGCTCGGTCCACTGCTGCTCGCCCAGAGCGAACGCTGGGACGGGCTCGGCTATCCGCTGGGCATCGGGGGCAACGACATCCCGCTCGCCTGCCGTGTCGTGTTCGTCTGCGACGCCTACGTCGCCATGACGCGCGACCGTCCCTACCGCCCGGCCATCGATCCCGAGATCGCCGCCAAGGCGATCGCCGAGAACGCCGGCACCCAGTTCTGCCCCACCGCGGCCAGGGGCCTCCTGGGCGTGCTCGAGGATCACCACGAGATCGGGCGCGCCCCCGACACGCCCGATGCGCCTGGTCCCACGGCGCTGCCCGAGACCCACCCGGAGGACGTCACGGCGAAATGGGCGGCGCTGGGACTCCTGGGCCCCGAGGCCCAGGAGGGATCGCAGGCGATCGTCGAAGACCCTCCGGCCGTCGATGTGACGCACCGGGAGATGCTCGCGAGCCCGCCCGTGGCCGCCGACGTGCCCGCGGCGCCCGAGCTGATGCTTCCGGAGAAGGTCGCGGCCGAGTGGGCGCGGCTCGGCCTCATGGATGACGGGCACGTGGATCCGCCGGCGGTCCCCCTCGCCGTTGTGCCTGACACGCCTCCTGCTCCGGGGTTCGCCCCGCCCGCTCCAGCGGCAGCCGTCGAGCACCACGCGCCTCGGCAATGGGTCCGTCGCGGTCGCACCCGGGTGAGCCGCTGGTGGGACATGATCGCCTTCGCGGCCGGTCTTGGCATCGGTCTGATGTGGGGGCTGCCGGTCGCCAACGTCGACCATCGCTGCCCGCCGAAGAGCGAGGGGCTCGACTACTGCGTGCTGCAGAAGGCGTGGGGCCCTGTCGTGACCAAGGTTGCTGCCGCCGTCGTGCTGGCCTACATCATCGGCCAGCTCATCCAGCGGTTCCCGGCTATCTCCCATGCCGCCAGCAGCGGCACGCTGCTGCCCCGCAAACAGGCCAACCCGAACTTCTCAGCCGATCCGACGCTCGTGGCCGCCAACTGGGGCCTGACCTACAACGACGCCCGCCCCGACCGCCTCGTGGGTCGTGGCCGGCGGTGGCGGGACACGGCAGCGCCTTCGCACCGCGTCACGCGCGCGCGGGCCTAACCCAAGCAGGAGATACGCCATGCCTCGAGATGCACGGAAGACAGCCCTGCCGATGAAAGTGGTACGCGACGCATGAGCGCCCTCGATGCCACCAGCCTCATCAGCGCCTGGCGCGGTGGTGAAGGGCCGTCGGGAAACGGAGCCGAGTCCGATCTGCAGTTCGTCGAGGGCCTCCTGGCCGCCACGACGGGCTGCTCCCTGATCGCCACGGACCTCCAGGGCGTCATCTGCTTCTGGAACGAAGGCGCGCGGAAGCTCTACGGCTACGAGCCGTCGGACATCATCGGCCGTCCGATCTTCGACCTCGACGCCGAGCTCCCGGACAGCGCCGAGCAGTCCGACGTGCTGCAGGCGCTCTACCGCGAGGGCACCTGGAGCGGCGAGCGCCATCGCCGGCGCAAGGACGGCACTCTGTTCCCGGCGAAGGTCACGGCGACCCAGCGACCGGACGCCACCGGGAAGCCCGAGGGGTTCCTGTTCTTCTCGACGGACGTGTCCTTCGAGGTCCAGGCCAATGCCGACCGGGAGGCGGCGCGGCGGTTCGCGGCGTCGCTCGTGGAGTACGCGCCGGACTCGATCATCATCGCCGACGCCGACGGGATCATGACCGGCGTCAACGCACAGACCGAGCACATCTTCGGCTACGGCCGCAACGAGCTGATGGGCCGGCCCGTCGAATCGCTGCTGCCGCAGCGCTACCACGAGGAACACATAAACCTGCGGGCCGGGTTCATGGCGCGTCCGGGCATCCGTTCCATGGGTGAGGACCGTCAGCTCCGGGCGCTGCGCAAGAACGGCGAGGAGTTCCCGGTCGAGGTGAGCCTCAGTCCGGTCGCCAGCCCCGACGGACCGATGACGATCGCCTCCATCCGTGACATCACCGATCGCGAGCAGACGCGCACCCAGCTCCACGACGCGGTCGTCGCGCTTCAGGCCGCCGAGCTGCACTCGGTGGTCCTCGACACCATCGCGGAGGGCCTGATGATCCTCGGCCCGGACGGCGCCGTCGAGCACGTCAACGCCGCGGGGGCCTCGTTGCTCGGATGGTCGGTCGACGAGCTGCGTGGCCAAGCGCACCATGCCTGTCTGCACTTCCAGCACGCCGACGGCACGCCGCATTCCGAGGACGAGTGCCCGATCACCAGGGCGCACCAGGAGGGCCGCGAGATCCGCATCGCCGACGATGCGTTCACGCGCAAGGACGGCACGATCATCCCCGTCGCCTACTCGGCGGCGCCGGTGCGAGGTGACACATCGGTGCGCGGCGCGGTCGTGGTGTTCCGGGACATCACCGAGGAGCAGGAGGCGGCGCAGCGCAGCAAGCGCGAGCTCGCGGCGCTCACCTGGGTCGGCCGCATCCGCGAGGCGCTCGACGAGGACCGGTTCGTCCTGTTCTCCCAGCCCATCCTCGACATCGCGAGCGGCGAGCAGTACAGCGAGGAGCTGCTGATCCGCATGCGCGGCCGAGACAGCGACGAGATCATCGCTCCGGGAGCGTTCCTGCCGGTCGCCGAGCAGTACGGCCTGATCGAGGACATCGATCGCTGGGTCGTTTCCCGGGCCGTCGAGCTGGTGGCCGGGGGCCGGAACGTCGAGGCCAACATCTCGGCGAACTCGATCTCGACGCTCAGCATCCTGCGCTGGATCGAGCAGGAGCTTGCGAGGACAGGCGCCGATCCGTCGAAGCTCACCATCGAGCTCACCGAGACGGCACTGATGGCCAACCTCCAGAACGGCCAGGCGTTCGCGAACGGTCTCGCCCACCTCGGTTGCCCACTCGCGCTCGACGACTTCGGGACGGGCTTCGGCAGCTTCACCTATCTCCAGCAGTTCCCGCTGACCTACCTGAAGATCGATATCTCGTTCGTTCGCGACCTGCCGGCCAACCGCACCAACCAGCACCTCGTGCAGTCGACGGTCATGCTCGCGAAGGGCTTCGAGCTCAAAACCATCGCCGAGGGCGTCGAGGACGCCGAGACGCTGGAGCTGCTCAAGGAGTTCGGCGTCGACTACGCGCAGGGCTACCACCTGGGGCGGCCCGCTCCCTCGACCAGCCCGCAATGACCTTCGTGCCCGAGGACTTCCGGCCACCGCTCGAGCTCGTGGCGGCCGGCTTCATCCTCGAGCCGTTGGGCCCGCAGCACAACGAGGCCGACCACGCGGCGTGGTCGTCGTCGATGGACCACATCCGGGCCACGCCGGGGTTCCCCGACGGCACCTGGCCGCGCGAGATGACCCCGGAGGAGAACCGGGCCGATCTCGAGCGTCACGCGCGCGACTTCGCGGCCCGCACCGGCTTCACCTACACCGTGCTGGACCCGTCGGACCGCGACGTGATCGGCTGCGTCTACATCTACCCGGACAACCGCGGCGACGAGGACGCGGGCGTCACGTCGTGGGTGCGCGCCACCCACGCCGACCGCGACGCCGCGCTTCGCGAGCTCGTCTCCCGCTGGCTGCGCGAGGACTGGCCGTTCGAGAAGGTCGCCTACGCCGGGCCGGCCTAGCCGAGGGGGTCAGTCCGGCGTCGACGCGTGCGACTGCACGATCCGCCAGCCGTCGAGCTCTTCTACCAGCACGAGCGTCAGCCTCACGGACACGCCGTCCGGCTCATCCGTCTCGATCGTCGCGTCGACAGCGGCCCAGGCCACCGGGCCGTGGCGGTGCGCCTCGACCGTGTTGACCGTCCCGCTGAACGGGCCGCCTCCCGTGTGGGCGTCGGCGAAGGCGTCGACCCCCGGCCACCACTCGCCGGCCTCGGTCCCGATGGCCAGGACGCCCTTGTAGGCCGACAGCCGCCGCGCGATCCCCTGCGGGTCGGCAGCCTGCTTGGCGTCGAGCCACGTCCGGACCACTTCCTCCACGTCGCGGGCGCGCTCGGGCATGGCGCGAAGACTGGCTGGCGGCGCGGACGCACTCGTGAGCGTCAGGCGGACGCGAGCAAAAGGGCCAGGATCAGCAGGACCGAGACGAGGAAGACGACTCCCGCGATGATGATCGGCTCGATGGTGGGAGGCTGGTTGTCGGTGTCGAAGCTCATGGGCTCACGGTCGCCGGAACCGGGGTGCCGGGCAACGGTGGGCCGCCGCGGACCGATTGCGGGAAACCCGCATCGACGCGTGGCCGTGCTCGGGAAAACCCGCTGTTACGTGCTTGGAGGCCGCCGTAGCGTTCGCACCGATGCCACCGCTCGATCCAGGGGTCCGCGGCCGGGCGACGGTGGGACGGCATTGGCATCGGCGACTGCAGGGGCACCGGCCGCGGGTGGCCAAGGGGTCGCTGGCCGCCCTGCTGGCGGTGACCGGTCCCGGCCTGCTGGCCGGGCTTTCCGACGACGACCCGGCGGGCATCACGACCTACTCGATCCTGGGGGCCAAGTACGGCTATCAGCTCCTGTGGGTGCTGACGTTGTCGACGGCCGCCCTGGTCGTCTTCCACGAGATCAGCGCACGACTCGGCACCGTGACCGGGAAGGGGCTGATGACCCTCGTGCGAGAGCGCCGGAGCGTGCATGCGACCCGCACGATGGTCGTGGCGTTGCTGGTGGCCAACCTCGGCACGACGTGCGCCGAGTTCGCCGGCATCGCCGCCGCAGGGCACCTGCTCGGCGGCGTCCCGCGCGGGGTCAGCGTGCCGGTTGCCGCGCTGGCGGTGGCGGCGCTCGTGCTGCGCGGTTCCTTCCACCGGGTCGAGCACGTGCTGCTGGCGCTCAGCACCGTCTTCGTCGCCTACATCGCCGCCGGCTTCGTCGCCGGACCCGACTGGGGACAGGCGGCGCGTGGGCTGGTGGTCCCCGACATCCCCTTGACCCGAGACGCCGTGCTGGTTGCCGTCGCCACGCTCGGCACCACGCTGGCGCGGCGTTCATCCAGTCCTACGCGGTCGACAAGAAGCTCGGACCCGGCGATCTGCGCTACGAACGCGTCGACGTGATCGCGGGCGCGGTCATGACCGGGATCATCGGGTTCTTCGTCGTCGTGGCCTGCGCCGCGACGCTCCATCGCCAGGGCATCGAGGTCGAGTCGGCGACCGACGCCGCCAGCGCGCTGGAGCCGCTCGCCGGGTCGGTTGCCTCGACGCTCTTCGGTCTGGGCTTCCTCGGGGCCGCGCTGCTCGCCGCCGCGATCCTGCCGTTGTCCTCGGCGTACTCGCTCGCGGAGGCGGCCGGCCGTCCCGCCGACATCAACGACACTCCCCGGCAGGCCCCGCTGTTCTACGCGACGTATCTCGGGATGCTCGGCCTCGGCGCGGCGCTCGTGCTGATCCCGGGAGCGCCGCTGGTGCCGATCCTCTTTCTCTCCCAGGCGCTCAACGCCCTGCTGCTGCTGGCGGTCCTGCCGTTCCTGCGCAGTCTCGCCGCCGACGAAGCGGTCCTCGGGGAGTACCGGCTCGGGCGCGCCGAACGGGCGACGACCGGGCTGACCATCGCGCTCATCGCGGCCTCGGTGGTGGCGCTCATCGTGCTCGAGCTCGCCTGATGGCCGAGGTGATCTTCCTGGCGTCGCTGACCGCCCTCGCCACCGGGTTGGGGATCTTCCCGGTCTACTGGCTGGGAGCGCGTGCCGAAGGGGTCCGTCCCGTTCTCTGGGGTGTGGTCTCCGGGGTCATGGGCGTCGCGTCGGTGCAGGGCCTGCTCCTGCCCGGGTTCGCCGAGAGCAGCGATCTCACCGTCGTCGCCGGCGTGCTCGCGGGCGTCGCCTTCCTGCTGATGACCCGGCGGTTCCTCGGGCACCACGAGCCGAGCCTGGGATCCCTGACGGGCGCCGGAGCGCGCCGCGGCCCACTGGTGTTCCTGGTCCTGCTGGTCCACAGCCTGCCCGAGGGCCTGGCGCTCGGCGCGGCGTTCGCCAGCGACACCGTGGGCCTGAGCGCCTTCGTCTTCCTGGCCATCGCCATCCAGAACATCCCGGAGGGCACCGCGACCGCGATACCACTGCGCGAGGCCTCCGTGTCGCGGCCACGGGCGTTCTGGCTGGCGACGCTGACGAGCGCGCCCCAGCCCGTCGGCGCGGCCCTCGCCTACGCACTGGTCGACGCGACCCGCTCCCTCCTCGGGCTCTCGTTCGGGTTCGCCGCCGGCGCGATGCTCGCGCTGATCGCGATCGAGGCGATCCCCGCCGCTGCTCGGTCCGGTGGTCTGCGGCGCGCTTTGGCCGCCGCGGCCGCGTCGGCAGTGGCGACGGCCGCCCTCGGCGCGCTGCTCCACGTGGGCTAGAGCCCGCGGAGATCCCGCAGCAGGGTCGCGGCTCGCCCCGGATGGCGCACCGCGCGACCCGGCGTAGGTTCGCCCCAGTCAATCCAAGGAGCGGGCATGTTCAAGACAGTTGTCGTGGGCCTCGACGGGCGATCGGGCGGGCAGGATGCGCTCGCTCTGGCCCGCGCCCTGGCGTCCGCGGACACGCGCATCGTCGCCGTCCACGCCTATCCGTACGAGATCCATCCGACACGCGGGTCCGTGGGAGGCTTTGCCAACGCGATGGAGGAGGAGGCCGAGAAGTCGCTGGCCGCCTGGGTCGGCGACAGCGGCGTCGAACGGCGTGTCATCGCTGACGTCTCCCCCGCCCGCGCGCTGCACTTCGTTGCCGACGATCTCGCCGCCGACCTCATCGTCGTCTGCGCCTGCCACCGCACGACGGCGGGACGGATCTTCCTGGGGGACGTGGCGCGGACGACGCTTGACGCCGCGCACTGCATGACCGCCGTCGCTCCGGCCGGATACCGCGACGGCGCGGGCCGTATCGAGCGCATCGGCCTGGGCTTCAACGAGACGCCGGAGGCCGAGGCCGCCCTGCTGGTGGCCGAACGCCTGGCCGCCCAGCTCGGCGCCGGGCTGCAGCTCTGCATGGCGGTACCCACCGCGACGCCGTTCGTGCCGGCCAACGCCTACGCCATCGACTGGCCGGGCCTGCTCGAGGCAGATCTCACCGCGGCGCGCTCGGCGATCGATGGGCGGGCCGCATCGCTGTCGGTCCCGGCGACGACGACCGTCGTCAACGACAGCGCCGGCACCGCGCTGGTCGAGCTGTCCGAAGGAGTCGACCTCACCGTGGTCGGCTCGCGCGGATGGGGTGCGGCGAAGTCGGTCGTCCTCGGCAGCACCTCCCACCGCCTGGCCCACGAGGCGCACAGCCCCCTGCTGGTCGTGCCCGCCCCGGCGCGGGAGGCGTCCGAGCCGCAGCACTCGGAGAGCGCAGCGGTGGCCTAGCGCGTCGGCTCAGCCGAGGTTGGCGAAGGTCTGCTCGTGGCTGTGCGACAGCAGCTCGACGACCGTTCCCCACGGGTCCTCGCAGTAGCAGGCCTGGTAGGGCAGGCCCTCGAACAACGTCCACAGCTTGCTGCGCTGGCGGCCGCCGCTCGCCACGATCCGCCCCACCGCTTCCTCGACGTCGGGCTCGACGAACGACACGTGGGTGATGCCGCCGCGCAGGTACGGGAACGGGTCCTCGGGCGCCTCGTAGGGCGGGTCCTCGAACTCGAACAGCTCGATCACGCAGCCGTTGGCCGACGACAGCGACGCCATCTTCATCAGCCGCAGCTGCGGGCCGAAGATGTCCTCGACCGGGCCGTGGAAGGCCCCGCCCTGGCTCTGGTCGATGTCGGCGATGGGCCCGATGAGCCGCAGCCCGAAGATCTCGGAGTACCAGGCCGCGGCCGCGGCGATGTCGGGGACGGTGATCCCCACGTGGGCCACCGCCCGAGGTGCGGTGCTCATCGCGCCACCGCCGCCGCGTTGCGCCGCTCCAGCCAGCCGCCGGGAACGCGCCCCTCGTGGATCACCGACCGCTGCGCGAACCGCCAGCGGTCGCCGTCCTCGACCACGCGATCGCGGTACCGGCCCCAGTGGTCAGGACCGTCCGTGGTCGTGAACGCGGTGAAGTACGCGTCGGCCCGCGCCTCGCCGGGCCCGTCGACCCAGACACGGACGCTGGTGACGTGATGGCGCAGCGGGACGTCGTCGGTCGAAGCGGTCTTCATCGACTCGAGGTGCGAGCGGATCGCGTCGCGTCCGGCGAAGCGGCCGCCGTCGAAGCCGTCGCTGACGATCTCCCAGACCCCGTCCTCGGCGAACAGCTCGAGGAACTCCTCGGTGCGCCCGCGATCCATGTGGTGCACGTAGCCGCCGAGCAGCTCCCGCACCGACTCGCGAACGAGCAGCGTGCCGACGTCCATGCTCATGGGGCGACGCTACCGGCGAGCATCAGCCGCAGGGCCGGCCGCCGTGCGAGAACCCCCCGGTCGGCGGTTCGCGACCGCTTTACCGCGTCCGCGCCGCCTCGGGCGAGGCCTCCCAGAAGTCCTCGACCTTGGTCGACTCCGACCGGTCGATCTTGCGAGAGATGGCCCAGAGCTCGACCGGCTCGTCACCCTCGTTGCGGTGCGAGCGCACCGTCGGGGGCCCGACCCTCACCGCCGAGCCCGGGCCGACCGTCTCGATCTCGTCACCGAAGCGCATGGTCAGTGTCCCCGACGTGATTAGGTAGACCTCCTCGAGCTCGTCGTGATGGTGGCCGGTGCCCTGCTCGAAGTCGCTGTGCGGAGGAACCCGCATCAGCGTCACCGCGAGCTGCTCTGCGCCGAGGCCGTCGGTCAGCGAGCGGAACTCGCCTGGCACGTCGCTGTCCGCGTAGGCGTCCTTGGCGGTGTTGGCGTCGACGATCGAGTAGCCACTCACGCGGATCAGCCCTTGGCCCGCGCGACCGCGCGCTTGAGCTCGGACTTGCCCATCTTCGACCGGCCGCTGATGTCGAGCTTGCGCGCCTGTGCCTCGAGATCCTTGCGGGTCGGCTCGTCGCCGCGGCGCACCGCGGCGGCCTCCTTGCCCAGGGCCGAACGCGTGGAGTCGTTCAGGTGCTTGAGCGTCTGCTTGCTCTTCGCCCCCGCCTGCGCCTTCTTCACGTTCTTGCGGGCGGCCTCTCGCTGCTTGGTGGTAGCCATGCCGAGGCGCTACCCGCGACGACGCAGGACAACCAGGGGGCGGGCGAGTGCTGACCTGCGTGTCAGCGAGCGGCTGCCTCCGTCGCCTGCCTGATCGTGCCGGCGCGCTTGACCGAGCGCGACGAGAAGCCGACCTCGACGCGGTAGCGGCCGGCGGCGATGCGCCAGCCGTTCGCGTCGGCGCTCCAGTAGGCCAGGTCGCGGTCGCTGAGCGTGAACCGGACGGTCTTCGCATGGTGCGGCCGCAGCGCGACCTTGCGGTAGCCCTTCAGGGTGCGCGGCGGCTGTGGCACCGCCGCCGAGGACGGCAGCCCCAGGTAGAGCTGTGCGACGGTCGAGCCCTTCCGGCTGCCGGTGTTGCGCACGCGGGCCGTCACGGTCCGCCCCGTCACGCGCAACCGGTCGAGCTTCCACGTCGTGTAGGAGAGCCCGAAGCCGAACGGGAACGCCGGCTTGAGCCTGTGCTCGTCGTACCAGCGGTGCCCGACGAACACGCCCTCCTTGTAGGTCTCCTCGTTGCCCACGCCCGGGTACTTCTCGGCGTCGCCCGCGGTGGGCGTCTGGTCCTCGGACTCCGGGAAGGTGACGGGCAGCCGGCCGCCGGGCTCGGCGTCGCCGAAGAGCACGCGGGCGATCGCCGTGCCGCCCTCCTGCCCGGGATACCACGCCTCCACCAGTCCGCCGATCTTGTCGCGCCAGGGCGTCAGCTGCGGACCGGGGCTCTCGAGCACGACGACGGTGCGCCTGTTGGCCGCGGCGACCGCGCGGATCAGGCCGTCCTGGTCGCCGAAGTTCGGCGGGCACTCGAGCGACAGGCAGCGCCGGTCGACGCCCTCGGTCGTGTAGACGGGCGCGAAGACGAGCGCGACGTCGGCCTGCTTGGCGACGCCGGCGGCGCGCGCCGCGTCCGACCCGTCGTCGACGAGCACCTTGGTCCCCTTCGCCACCCGGGCCTCGATGGCCGCGCGGGGCGAGACGTAGCGAAACGGCGTGACGTTGCCCGAGCCGCCCCCGGTGATGAAGGTGTCGGCTCCGGCGCCGATGACCGCGACGCTCTTGAGCCGGTTGGCCCGCAACGGCAGGATCCGCCCGCGGTTCTTCAGCAGCACGATCGCCTGCTCCTCGACGCGCTGGGCGATCTTGCGGTGCGCCTCCAGGGGGATCGAGGACGTGTCGTCGGCGTACGCGACGCGGTCGAGCACGCCGTAGGCGAAGAACGTGCGCAGCATGCGCCGGACGTGGCGGTCGACGTCGGCCATGGTGGCGTCGCCACTGAGCAGCGCGGCATTGACCGGGACCGGGCCGTAGACGTCGAAGCCCGGCCACGGCTCGAAGTCGAGGCCGCCGCGCAGCGACGCGCCGGTGTCGTGTGCCGCGAGGTAGTCGGAGAGCACGAAGCCCTTGAAGCCCCAGCCGTCGAGGACGCCCTTGAGCAGATGGTCGTTCTCGCACGCATAGGTACCGCCGACCTTGTTGTAGGAGCACATGATCGAAGCGACGTTCGCTTCCTTGACGGCCGCCTCGAACGCCAGCAGCTCGGTCTCGCGCATCGTGCGCTCGTCGACGGTGACGTTGACGTTCATGCGGCCGCCCTCGAGATCGGGGTAGGGCGTGATCGCCGCGAGCTGGTCGCCCGGCTTGACGTTGTCGGCGCAGCAGGCAGACCGGCCCTCCTGGTTGTTGAGCGCGAAGTGCTTGACGTTCGCCATCACGCCGCTGCTCTGCGCGCCGTCGATCCACGCGACGGCGGTGCGGGCCGTCAGGTACGGGTCCTCGCCGAACGTCTCGAAGGCGCGGCCCCACAGCGGCGTGCGCAGCAGGTTGACGGTCGGGGCGTAGACCATGTCGTTGCCCTTCTTCGCCACCTCGTCGCCCACCAGCCGGCCGTAGGTGCGGTTGGTCACCGGACTCCAGGTCGCCGCGTCGGCCATCGGCGACGGCATGCCGGTGACCTTGCCCTGCCGGGGACCCTGCGGACCGTCGGAGTAGTAGATCGTCGGGAAGCCGACCCGCGGCACGCCGTCCTGGGTCCCTGTGTGCTTGCCCTCGCCCCCAGCCACGCCGCTGACCTCATCGCCGCCCAGCAGGCCGATCCGCTCGTCGGGCGTCAGCGCGGCGAGCAGCAGCTGCGCCCGATCGTCGGGGCTCAGCGCCGTGTTGCACCACGGGCGCTGCGCGGGATCGCCACAGCGCCCGGCGGCGCCGGCGCTCGGCGCCACCACGGCGACGGCGAGCAGCGTCATCAGCAGCGGCAGGGCACGACAGGACTTCATGGTCTCTCCTCGGGGCAGCGGTGCGGCGCAGAGTTCAGCACACGGGTTCAGATCTCGAGCCGGGCATCTTCGAGGTCGAGCTCGCGCATGACGGCGTGCATCGCGTCGTCGGAGATCTCGCCCGTGTCGCGCAGCCGGACGACCTCCTCGCGCTGGCTGTCGAGCAGCGAACGCAGGGTTCGCTGATAGCCCAGCGACCGCTCGTCGAGGTTCTCCTCCTCGTCGCCCCCCGCGCCGGCGCGCTGGGCGAGGCGCCGGTAGCGGAAGTCGTGCAGCGCCTGCAGGCGATCGAGCGTCGGCCCACGCGTCCATTGCTCCTCGCGCAGCTCCTCGATATGAGCGAGCGCCGCCCGCGTCGCCGCCTTGCGCGCGATCAGCTCCTCGCGCGCCTCGGTCCCGTCGTCGGTGACACCCAGCGCGCGGATGACCAGCGGCAGCGTCAGGCCCTGCAGCACCAGCGTGGCCACGATGACGCACAGCGTCAGCCAGATGATCAGGTCGCGCTCCGGGAAACCCTGAGGCAGCGCCAGCGCCGCAGCCAGGGAGACGGCGCCGCGCAGCCCGGACCAGGCGCTGACCGTGCGCTCCCGCCACCCGACTCGGCGGGCGCGCTGTTGCGGGCGGCGGTCGAGTGCCCGGACCACGTAGGGCATGAAGTGCGACCAGGCCATGCGCGTCGCGATCACCGACAGGCCGGCCGCGGCGCCGAGCCCGACGAGCTCGCCGGCCGAGCGATCCTGATGGTCGAGGATCGTCGGCAGCTGCAGGCCCACCAGCACGAACAGCACCGCGTTGAGCAGGAAGACCAGGACGTCCCAGAACGCGAACCCGCGCAGACGGCTGCCGTAGCTCGTGTGCTCGGTGGCGCGCTGTCCCAGGGTGAGGCCGACGGCGACCGCGGCGATGACGCCGGAGACACCGATCTCCTCCGCCGGCAGGTACCCCGCGTAGCCGGCGATGATCGACGCCGTCACGCCGAGCACCTCGTCGTCGATGCGCTTGAACACCTCGTGCAGGACCAGCCCGACGGCGACGCCGATCGCCGCGCCCGCCGCGACATCGAGCACGAAGTCCCCGGCGGCGTGCAGCAGGCTGAACGAGCCGCCCAGCGCCACCGTGACCGCGGTGCTGTAGGCGACGAGCGCGGTGCCGTCGTTGATCAGCGACTCGCCCTCGATCAGCACGACGATCCGTCGCGGGACGCCGGCGCCGGGCGATGGCCGTGGCGGCCAGCGGGTCGGTCGGCGAGACGATCGCGCCGAAGGCGAACGCCGCGCCCCACGAAAGCCCGGAGATCGCCGCGTGCATGATCACCGCGACCAGGCACATCGTCAGCAGCACCATCCCGACCGCGTTGAGCATGATCGGCCGGGCGTTGGCCCGCAGATCGCGCAGCGACGAGAAGTACGCGGCGTGGAACAGCAGCGGCGGCAGGAAGACGAACAGCACGACGTCCGGATCGAGCTCGACCGCCGGGATGCCCGGCATGAAACCCAGGACGCTGCCGCCGACGACGAGCAGGATCGGATAGGGCACGTCGATCGCGTCCGCCAGCCAGGTCAGCGCGGCGACGGCGACCAGCAGGAACAGCAGTACGAGCTCGACATGGTCCACCGCGCGGCACAGGGTAAGCGGGCGGCGGCCATGTGCCCTCGCCGGTTTGGGCGGGTAGCCCGGACGCATGTCGAGCTACGCCCCGGGCCAGGACCGCCCCCTCGCGTCCTACGCCGCCATGACCGCCACCTTCGGCGCCGCCCTGGGGACCGCGCTGGTCGCGCTGCGCAAGTCAGGTCGCGAACTTCCCGAGCGGCCGACCGCCGGCGATCTCGTCCTCGGCGGCATCGCGACGCACAAGGTCAGCCGGCTGATCGCCAAGGACCGCGTGACCAGCTTCATCCGGGCCCCGTTCACCCGCTACCAGGAGGCCGCCGGGCACGGCGAGCTCGAGGAGGCTCCGCGCGGCACGGGGATGCAGTTGGCGCTCGGCGAGCTGCTCGTCTGTCCCTACTGCCTGGCCCAGTGGGTGGCCGCGGGCTTCGCGGTCGGTGCCGTCGCGGCCCCGCGGACGACACGGTTCGTGGCCGGGATCTATGTCGCCGAGACGATCTCCGACGTCCTGCAGCTCGCGTACAAGGCCGCCGAGGACCGGGCCTGAGCGCCGTGCGGCTGTCGGTCGGCGACCAGGCGCTGCTCAGCGACTGCCAGTCAGCGGCGCTGGTCAGCTCCGGGGGCTGTGTCAGCTGGTGGCCTGCGCCGCGCTTCGACTCCGCCAGCGCGTTCACCGCGCTGCTCGACGACGACGCGGGCCACTGGACGATCTGCCCCGCCGAGCCGTTCGAGTCCGAGCGGCGCTACCGCGATGACACGCTCGTCCTCGAGACCCTGATGCAGACGGAGACCGGGGCGGTGAAGGTCATCGACGCGCTCGTCTTCGCCCACGGAGCACGCGGGCACGAGATCGGCCGCGACGTCCCGCACGCGCTGGCGCGGGTGGTGGAGGGCATCGAGGGCGACGTCGAGCTGGCCGTCGAGTTCGTGCCGCGGCCCGAGTACGGGCTGGCCGTCCCCCAGCTCGTCGAGGACGACGAGGGGCTCGCCACGCGGGGCGGCCCGGAGCGGCTGTTCCTGCGCGGAGACCGTCCCCTCGAGGCCGCCGAGTCGTCGGCTCGCGGCGCCTTCATGCTGCGAGCCGGAGAGACCGTGGGCTGGATCGTGCACCGCGTCGCGGGCGCGCTGGCCGAGGCACCCCCGCTGCTCGATCCCCACGCGGCGATCGCCGACACGACAGCCGCCTGGCGCTCGTGGTGTGAGCTCCACGAGCACTTCGAGGGCGAGCACGCCGACGCCGTCCGCTTCGCCGGCATCGTGACGCAGGGCCTGACCTACCAGCCCAGCGGCGCGGTCGTCGCCGCGCCGACGACCTCGCTGCCGGAGATCCGTGGCGGCCACTCCAACTGGGACTACCGCTACGGCTGGTTGCGCGACGCGGCGATGATCGCCCGTGCGCTGTCGATCGCGACGTGCAGCGACGAGGCGGTGCGGTACTTCGACTGGATCGTGCACGCCGGAACCGGCTGCAGCGACGACGACCACGTGCAGGTCGTCTTCGGCGTCGACGGCGAGCGCGACCTCAGCGAGCACGAGCTCACCCACCTCGACGGCCACGGCGGCGCGCGGCCGGTCCGCGTGGGCAACGCCGCCTGGGAGCAGACCCAGCTCGACGTGCTCGGCCACGTGCTCGACTGCGCCTGGGTCCTGCGCGACGACCTCGACCTCGGCGAGCCGGTGACCCGCCGTTTCCTGCGCCAGCTCGCCGACCGCGCCGCCGAGGAATGGCGCGAGCCCGACTCGGGCATCTGGGAGGGGCGCGAGGACGAGCGCCACTACACGGTGTCGAAGCTCGGCTGCTGGACCGCGCTGGACCGGGCGGTGCGGCTCGCCGATCGTCTCGGCGGCGACGCCGCAGCCTGGGCGGAGGCGCGCGACGAAGTCCGCGAGACCATCCTCCGAGAGTCATGGTGCGAGGAGCGCAACGCGTTCGCCGGCTCGCTCGGATCCGATCACCTCGACGCCGGCGTCCTGCTCATGCCGCTCGTGGAGTTCCTCCCCGCCGACGACCCGCGCATGGCCTCGACGATCGCGGCGATCGAGGACGAGCTCGGCCATGACGGACTGCTGCGTCGCTGGACCGGTGCCGAGGACGGCGCGTTCCTGCTTGCGTCCTTCTGGCTCGCCGAGTGCCACGCGCGCGCCGGCGCGCTCGATCGCGCGGACGCGGTCTTCGCCCGCGCTGCGGGGGCGGCCAACGACGTCGGTCTGCTCGCCGAGGAAGTCGAGCTCGCCAGCGGCGAGGCGCTCGGCAACACGCCCCAGGCCATCTCGCACGTCGGGCTCGTCACCGCGGCGGTGGCCATCACCGAGGCGCGTTCGCGGAGGCCGGCATGAGACCGAGCCTGGGAGGGACGCTGCCGCCCCTCCCCCCGGCCGTCGTGGAGGCCCGCCGGGCGGCCCGCGCCAGCGTGACGTGGCGCGACGGGGACACGCCGCGGCTCGAGCGACGCCGCCGGATCATCGCTCGCTATCTGCTGGCCAGCGTCCCGATGGCGGTCGTCGCGCTCTACCAGACGGGCATCCTCGAGGACCTTCCCGACCTCCCGCTCGACCGGTTCGAGGCCCGCGAGGTCGACGCGGCGGCCGAGGCCTACCAGCTGCTCGAGATGCCCGACGCGCTGCTCGCGCTGCTGTCGAACGCCACGACGATGGCGCTCGCCGGGCTGACGTTCAGCGACGACGGTCCGGCCTGGCCCCGGCGCCTTCTCGGGCTCAAGGCCGGCGTCGACACCGCCTATGCGCTCAAGCTGACCGGCGACCAGCTCTTCGTGCACCGCAAGCTGTGCTCGTGGTGCCTCGCGTCGACGGCCGCGACGCTGGCCGCCCTGCCCCATGCGTTGCGCGAGGCGCGAACGTGAGCCGCGTCGTGGTGGTCACGGGCGGCTCGGCCGGCGTCGGGCGCGCGGTGGCGCGCCGGCTCGTCGCCGACGGGGATGCCGTCGCGCTGCTCGCGCGCGGCGAGGACAAGCTCGAGGCGGCGCGGCAGGAGCTGCTGGCCGCGGGCGGGCGCGTGATGACCTGCTCGGTGGACGTCGCGGACGCCGAGGCCGTCGAGTCCGCCGCCGACCGCGTCGAGCGCGAGCTGGGCCCGATCGACGTCTGGATCAACTGCGCCATGACCGCCACCCTGGCGTTCGTCCACGAGACGACACCCGCGGAGTTCCGCCGCGTGACCGAGGTGACCTACCTGGGCTTCGTGCACGGCACGCTCGCCGCCCTGCGCCGCATGCGCCCGCGCAACCGCGGAACGATCGTGATGGTCGGCTCCGCGCTCGCCTACCGCGCGATCCCGCTGCAGGCCACCTACTGCGCGGCCAAGCACGCGGTGCGCGCGTTCGCCGACTCGCTGCGGGTCGAGCTCATGCACGAGGGCAGCGCGGTGAAGGTCACCACCGTGCACCTGCCCGGGCTGAACACACCGCAGTTCGAGTGGGTGCGCACCACCTGCCTGCGGCGGCCGAAACCGGTCGCTCCGTTCTATGAGCCCGAGGTCGCCGCCGATGCCGTCGTGTGGGCCAGCCGGCATCCGCGCCGCGAGCTCTTCGTCGCCCGCGCCACCGTCCTGACCGTCCTGGGCAACAAGCTCGCGCCGCGCATCGCGGACCGCGTGCTGGCGCGCTCGAACGTCGAAGACCAGCAGGATCCCGAGACGCCCATCGCGCCCGGCCGTCCCGACTACCTGTTATCTCCGTTGCCGGGCGACCGCGGGTCCCGTGGCCCCTACGGCGACGAAGCCCGGAGCCGGTCGCTGACCTGGTGGGCCACGAAGCACCGCGCGCGCATCGGCGCCGTCGCGGTCAGCGCTGCCGGGGCCGCGACCGCTGTCACCCGCCGGCGGCGCTGACTGTCAGGGGAACTCGATGTGCGCCTTCACCGAACCGTGCTCGTCGATCCAGCCGCGCGTCGCGGCGTACTCGAGCATCGCTCCGAGCTGGTCCGTCCACTCGCTTTCGGCGGCGCGGTCCCCGGCAAGGGCAAGCAGCGCGTCTCGGGGCACCCACGCCGCATCGCCGGCCCGCACCACGACCTTGAAGCTGGTGAAGTCGTCCGGCTCCCGCAGCACGGTCGTCGGAGGCACCGCGGCGAGATCGACCTCGACGATCACGAGGCCTTTCGCTCCGTCTCGCGGCCGGCAAAGGTGCCGTAGCAGCCTCGATAGAAGACGAGCGGGTTCACGCTCTCGGAGGCGCTGACGTCGATCGTCACGACCTCGGCCACCACGATGAAGTGATCGCCCGCTTCATGCACGTCGCGGATGCGGCAGTCCAGCCAGGCCAGCGCCGCGTCAAGACCAGGCCCGCCGGACCGCTCGTGCTGATCGATGCCCGCGAACCGGTCGATGCCCTTGCGAGCGAAGCTCAGCGTGACGTCGGCGAGGGGCTCGCTCATCACGTTCACGCAGAACGCGCCCGCGTCGCGTATCAACGGCCAGGTCTCTGACGTCCGCGCCGGGCAGAAGAGCACGAGCGGCGGATCCAGCGAAACGGATGTGAGCGAGTTGCACGCGAGCCCGGCCACCGAACCGTCCTCGCCGGAGCTCGTGATCACGACCACCCCGGTGGGCAGATGCCCGAGGACGTGGCGGAACGTCTGAGGATCCACCTGCGCGGGCTCCCCCACGTCACTCACCGCGGGTGAACGGGATGGCGAGGGCAGAGGGCATCGCGGTGCGCCGCACGCCGGCGGCAGCGAGGGCCAGAAGCGCCAAGACGAAGGGCGCGGCGAGCCAGAGCGTGGTGGGTACCGACACGGCCGTGCCGAGCACGCCGAGAAGCAGCAGGCCGACGGCCGCAAGAACGGCCGGCACCAGACGGGCCAGACCGGTGCGCGAGCGCAATGCGGTCCAGACGATCGCGCCGGTCACCAACGCGGCTCCGAGATAGAAGGTGATCTCCGGGATCTGGTGATAGCCCTGGAGCCGCAGCTGGAGCGCATCGGTGAAGGCGAAGACACCGCACGCGCCGAGGACGCCCCACGGGCGCCAGCGGCCGAAGAGCACTGCGGTCAGGGCCAGGAAGCCTCGCCCTGCTGACATCTGGTCCCGGAACACGCCGAGTTGACCGACCGACAGATAGGCACCCGCAAGCCCGGCACAGCCGCCGGCCATCAGCACGGCGGCCCAGCGCACGGCACGGACGCTGATGCCCGCGGCGTCGGCGGCCAGCGGGTTCTCCCCCACCGCCCGCAGGCCGATCCCCCACGCCGTGCGGTTGATCGCCCATGCGGTCACGCCCATGAGCAGGAAGCTCCCGTAGACGAACACGTCCTGGTCGAAGAGGGCCTTGCCGATTCCGCCGAGGTCGGACAGCAGCGGGATCTTCAGCGTCCCGAGCGTGTCCAGGGGGTCCCCCGAGTTGTCGGAGAACAGATCGGCGTTCAGGAACGAGGTGAGCCCGATGACGAGCAGGTTGATGCCGATGCCGACCACGATCTGGTCGGCCCGGGCCTCGATCGACAGCGCCGCCATGACCACGGCACACAGGAGGCCGCCGACGAGACCTGCACCGAACGCCAGGGTCATGCTGCCGGTCGAGTGCATCACGGCAAACGACGTGAACGCCCCGGCGAGGACCATGCCCTCGAGGCCGATGTTGAGCACCCCGGCCGTCTGGGAGACCATCTCGCCGGTTGCGGCGACGAGCAGCGGCGCCACGATGACCAGCATCGAGGCGACCAGTGCAGCGTCGAAGGGAGCGATGTCCATCAGGTGTCCTCCGCACTCGTGGAACGCGGGTTGCGTGCGAGCACCGTCGCGGCGACCAGGACGAGCAGGATCACGAGTCCCTGGATGACGGTGGCGATGGTGGAGGGCACGTCGAGCGCCGCTTCCACCGATCCGCTTCCCAGCGACAGCGCCGAGAAGAGCACCGCGGCCAGGATCGCCCCGACCGGACCGTTGAAGGCCAGCAGCGCCACCGCGATCCCGTGAAAGCCGTTCTCGGCCTCGAAGCTCTCCGTCATTCCCGGCGTGTCGCCGGCGAGCAGCAGGCACGCCCCGGCCAGCCCGGCCAGCGCGCCCGAGGCGATCATGGCCATGACGCCGATGCGCACGGGCGAGTAGCCGGCGTGACGCGCCGCGACGGCGTTGGCGCCCACGAGCCGCAGCCGGAAGCCGGCGGTCGTCCAGCGCAGCACGAACACGACGGCGATCACCGCCAGCGGGATGAGGATGGCGTCCCAGGACAGCGTCTGCCCCTCGATGCCGCTGACCGTGGGCCAACGCGCGCCGTCGGGGAACGGATCGGTCTGCGGCTGGTTTCCCACGGTCTCCTGGAGTGGGCCGCGGACAGCCCAGGCCACGACCTGCAGGGCGACGAGGTTGAGCAGCAGCGTCGAGACGATCTCCTGCACGCCGCGGCTCGCCCAGAGCCAAGCGGCCACGCCGGCGTAGAGCCCGCCGCCGACGATGCCCGCGAGCAGCGAGAGGATCAGCTGCAGCGCGGACGGCAGGCCGCCGACGTTGAGGGCGACGGCGGCCGCGCACAGCCCGCCGATGAGGATCTGGCCCGGGAACCCGACATGGATCCGCCCGGCGCGGAAGGTGACGATCCAGCCGAGCGCCACGAGCAGCAGCGGAACCGCGCCCGTGATCGTCTGGCCGACGTTGGTGGGCGATCCGAAGGCGCCGTCGAGGAACTCCTGGAGCGCGTCGGCCGGCGAGGCGCCCACCAGCGAGATCAGCAGCGCGGCCACAAGCGCCACTGCCGCGATGACCGCGGTCAGCCCGGCCAGCGGCCCCAGGCGGCCGACCCGCAGCGCGTTCATGCGCCCCTCGACTTGGTCATCAGCGCGCCGATCGAGTGGACGTCGGCCTGATCGATGTCGAGGACGCCGGCCAGCGCGCCATCGGCAAGGACGGCGACGCGGTCGGCGAGGCCCAGGATCTCCTCGAGGTCGAACGAGATGAGGAGCACCGCGCCGCCGGCCCGCTTGACCTCCAGCAACTGCTCGTAGACGAACTCCGAGGCGCGCACGTCGAGGCCGCGCGTCGGCTGCACCGCCAGGACGAGCCGGGGCGCTCGCGACAGCTCGCGAGCGATGACCGCCTTCTGCTGGTTGCCACCCGAGAGCTGGCGCATGACCGCGGTGGGTCCGCTGGCACGAACGTCGTAGGTCTCCATCAGCTCCGCCGCGCGGCGACGTGCCGCGGAGGCGCGCAGGACCCCGCGGCTGGCGATCGGGGCATGGACGGCGTCGCGCATCAGGATGTTCTCCCAGACCGTCAGCTCGTCGGCCACGCCCGCGTGGTGGCGGTCCTCGGGGATGTAGGCGCCGCCGCGCACGGCGAACTCGCCCGGAGAGCGGTCCTCGTATTCCTGGCCTCCGAGCGCCACCGTTCCCGCCGAGGCCGACCGGAGGCCGAGGAGCGCGTCGACGAGCGCCGACTGGCCGCTGCCGGCGACGCCGGCCACCGCGACGACCTCGCACCCGCGCACGTCGAAGGTCACGTCCTCGAGGTCGGGGCGGCCACCGTGTGTCCCGGCGGCGGCCGGGACCGTCAGACCCTCGACCGCCAGTACGGGCTCACCGGGCGGCAGCCGCAGCCGGTCGGGCCGCAGCTTGACGGCGCGCCCGACCATGAACTCGACCAGCTGATCGCGGTTGGTCTCGGCGATGTTTCCCTCGCCGCTGACGACCCCGTCCCGCAGGACGGTGAAGCGGTCGGCGACCTGCAGGATCTCGTCGATCTTGTGGGTGATCAGCACGATCGCCCGGCCCTCGGAGGCCAGCCGCCGGAGCAGGCGGGCCAGCTCCTCCCATTCCGCCGGCGACAGCGCCGCGGAGGGCTCGTCGAAGATCAGGATGTCGGCGCCGCGGTAGAGCAGCTTCACTATCTCGAGCCGCTGGCGCTCCGAGATCGACGCCTCTGCGACCTGCATGTGCGGGTCCAGGTCGAACCCGATGTCGCGGGACAGCTCGACGGTCGACCGCACGACGGCGTCGAGGTCGGTGGGACGCGGGAAGCGCGCGGGCCTCAGCGCGACGTTCTCGGCAACCGTCAGCGTGGGAACCAGCGTGAAGTGCTGGTGGACCATCCCGACCCCGGCCTCCAGAGCGTGCTCGGACTTGCGCAGCTTGACGGGACGCCCGTGCACCTCGATCTGGCCCTGGTCCGGCTGATAGACGCCGGCGGCCACCCGCATCAGGGTCGTCTTGCCGGCGCCGTTCTCGCCCAGCAGCGCATGGATCTCGCCGGGCATGACCTCAAGGCTCACGTCCCGGTTGGCGACGACCGGCCCGAAGCGCTTGGTGATGCCCGTCAACCGCAGGGCCGGCGCCGTCGAGGAGACGGCACCGGCCTGTGCGATTCCATGGGGCCCCGAAAGGGCATCGGGGCGGGTCACGTGCTGCTGGCTACTGCGTGGTGAGCGAGTAGCCCGGGTCGGGATCGACGACACCCTCGTCAGGCGTGATCTCACCGGAGACGAGCTTGTCGGTCGTCTCCTGCGCGATCTTCTTCTGCTCCGGCGTGCCCTTCCCGGGGCAGAACTCGAAGCGCATCTTGTCCGGGTCCTTGAGCGTGATGAACAGCGCACCGGGCTCGAGGCTGCCGGCTGCGGCATCGGTGATCGCCGAGTTCGCGAGGGCGGCGAAGCTCACCCGGGCCGAACCCGTGATGCTCGAGCTGGCGTCGCAGGTGAGGCCGAACACCTGGTAGACCTCGGCGTCGCCCGCCTCTGCCGCCTGCGTCAGGCCGCGGATGCCGGAGTCGAGGTCGCCGAGGATCTGATCGACCCCGTCGGCCATCTGCGCGGCGCCGCCCTGCTTGGCCTTGCCGACGTCGTTGTAGTCACCCGTGAAGGTGCTGGCGACGTCGACCGAGGGATCGACGAGCTTGGCGCCCTGGCTGATGCCGGCCACCTCCTCGGTCGAGGCCGGGATCTCGAGGCCGGCAACGACGCCGAGCTTCTTGGACTTCGACCCGGTCGCCATCACGGCGCCGGCGACGATCGCGTTGAGACCCAGCTGCGGGACGACCGCGGTGACGTTCTTGTGGAAGGTCTTCGTCGGAGCGAGCAACTGGATGAAGATCGTGTCGGGGTACTTGTCGGCCACGGCCTCGGTCGCCTGGTTGAGCGAACCGCTGGCGGCGATGACGATGTCGTTGTCCTCGGCCAAGTTTCGCAGGCCCTGGATCTGCTTCTGCGGATCCGTCACGTTGTCGACGATCGCCGCGAGCTCACCACCGGTGGACTTGGCCGCCTCGCCCGCACCCTCGATGACGAACTGCGCGAGCCCGCCGTCGTTCCTCGGGGCAGGCGTGAGCACCGCGATCTTGGGGCCGTCCTTGGCCGCCGTCGCCGTCGTGCTCGTGCCGCCGGACGTCGCCGTGCTGCTCGTGTCCTTGTCGTCTGATCCGCATGCCGCGAGTGCGCCCGCGCTGAGCGCGACCGCGAGACCCGTAAGCACCTTGTGCCTGCTCATCTGCATCCTCATGTTGCTCCTAGCTGGTGGTGTCGATGTGCTGCCCGTTGACGGTGAGAGAGACCGGGACGTTCCCGCGCGTCGCACGTGAGTAAGGACAGATCTCATGGGCAGCACGCACCAGATCCGCAGCTTGCGCGACGTCATCGAGGGAAGGGATGTGGACCGAGAGCGAGACCGCGATCGAGAACGCTCGATCAGCGGTGGTCAAGAGCGAGACTTCCGAGTCGATGGTGGCGTCCTCGACGTCGATCCGCGCACGGCGCCCCGCGACGTCGAGCGCGCCCTTGAAGCAGGCGGCGTAGCCGACGGCGAAGAGCTGCTCGGGGTTCGTTCCTCCGCCTTCGCCGCCCATCTCGGTCGGGCGGCGCAGGTCGACGTCGAGTGCGCCATCGGTCGTGGCGCCGTGGCCGTTGCGGCCACCCGTCACATGCGCGCCCGCGGTGTAGAGGAGCTTCTCAGCCATGGTGGGTCCTGACGCCGGGATCGGAAAGGGACACAAGACCGCGGGCGCTCACGACGCCCAGGTCGCGCAGGATCTGCGCGCCGACCTCGTCGTCGAGCTCGCCGGGGCGATGGCCCATGGCTGCGCTGGGTGCACGTGCCTCGGGGGCCGCCAGGTACACGATCACTCCGCGTCCGAGTGAAGACACGTGGGCCATGGCGGCGTCCAGGTCGGCGGCACAGCCGCAGGCGTTGGAGCGAAACACGTCACCCCACAGGCACTCGGCGTGAAGATGGACGGCGACGTCGCCGGCACCGTGGACGCTGCCGAGGACGAGGGCCATGTGCTCACGGGCGGAGTCGCGCTCGCGGTACCCGACGGCGACGAACGTTCCCTGGGGCAGCGGAAGCACGGCCTCGGCGACGCGCTCGACAGAGGCCTCGTGGCGCAGACGGTGCAGCACCACGTCGGCGGTGCGGACCAGAGGAATGCCGTGGGTCGCCGCCAGGTCGGCCAGCTCGTCGAAGTCGGCCATCTCACCGTCGGCCCGCGCGATGTCGCAGAGCGCGGCCGCGTCCCCGAGGCCGGCGATGCGGACGAGGTCGAGAGCCGCCTCGGTGTGCCCCGGCCGGCGCAGCACGCCACCGGCGGTGTAGGCCAGCGGGAACACGTGACCGGGCTGCACGAAGTCCCCGGCGACGCTCGACGAGTCGGCCAGCGCGCGCACGGTGGCGGCGCGGTCGCGGAAGGAGACTCCGCCGGTGCTGCGCGACCGGTGGTTGACGCCGACGTGCATGGTCGGTGTTCCGAGGTCGTCGGCCTCGGCGCGATCGGCCATCGCCCGGATCCGGAGATCGGCAAGCCGCTCGGCGGGAACGGCCACGGTGGTCAGCCCGCCCGCCGTCGCGCCCAGGAACCGGAGGTCCTCCGCGGTGACATGCTGCGCGGCCTGGACGAACACACCTTCGTGACCGTCGCCCGCGGGGCCGGTGACGATGGCCATCCCCCCCGTAGCGAGGGAATCCGCGGCGGCGTCCACCGCGGCCACACGCTCCGGCGGAATGATGGACACCGGGCCATTCGCGCTCATGCGCGGCCCCGGCAGAGTGTCGCTGGCGCCCGCATCCGGCGTTCGTTCTCACGGTGCGTCATTGCTGCGGCGAACGTAAACGCTGCCCCGCAACGTGTCAAGTGTGATCGAACTTTGTTCATGAACACTTCAATCAGGCCAGGCTCTCGCCACCGTCGAGCACGAGGACGTGTCCCGTGACCGAACCGGCCCCGGGGCCGGCCAGGTACACGACCGCGGCCGCCACCTCCGCCGCTTCGATCGGCCGGCCGAGCGGGATGGCCGCGAACTTGCGCTCGATGTAGGCGGGGTCGGACAGGACATCCGCGGTCATGGCCGAGGGCACGACGGTGGGTGCGACGGCGTTGACCCGGATCCCCTGCTCCGCCCACTCGAGCGCCAGGACGCGAGTGAGGTGACTCACGCCGGCCTTGCTCGCGGCGTAGGCCACCGCTCCGCGAGCGGCCAGGAACGCGTGGGTCGAGGACACGTTGACGATCACCCCGGGTTCACCGGCGGCCAGCGCGGCGTTCGCCGCCACCGACATCCGGAACGTGCCGGTCAGGTTGGTGTCGACGACGCCGGCGAAGTCGTCCGCCGATGTCTCGAGCGCCGTTGCGCGGAGCATGACGCCCGCGTTGTTGACCAGGAGGTCGAGGCGACCATGCTCGGCCAGCACCGCGTCGACCGCCGCGCGGCAGGAGCTGTCGTCACGCACGTCGAGCTCAACGGCGGCGGCGCCCGGAAGATCGGCTCCCACCACGACGGCGCCCGCGTCCTCCAGCGCTGAGATGATCGCCTGGCCGATTGCCCCTCCGGCGCCCGTGACGAGCGCAACCCGGTTGTCGAGCGGCACGCTGGAGGTCATGCCGCCCGCCCCGTCGCGTAGGGACGGCGGGCGGCCAGGGCCGTCAGCGCGGGGTCGGGCAGCGCACCGATCGCCGTGCCGGCGACGCGACCGTCGTAGACGGCTTCGAGGCACGTGCGCGGTGCGTAGGCATCGCCGATGACGTGGACCTCGCCGGTGTAGCCCAGCGCCTCGAGATCGTCGAGCAGCAGATCGTCGGCCTCCGCCGGGCGCGCACGCACGACGGCCGTGAGGCCGGTCAGGACCTCCGCCGGGCTCCCCCACGCGTCCTCGAGCTGCGCCGTTCCCTCTGCGCCTCCCACGTAGCGCCGCAACGGCCGCAGGGCCACGCCACGATCGGCGAGGCGATCGAGCAGCGAGAGCCGCGAGTAGACCGTGACGTTCCAGGCGAGCCCCGGCCCGCCGGCGATGAGATCGACCTGCGCCCCGTGTTCGGCCAGGAGCTCGGCAACGCCGGCCGCCACCCAGGTGCCGAGCTCGTCGATGACCAGGACGTGCCCGCCGAGCGAGCCTGGGTCCTCGACCGCCTCCAGCACGGCGCGGACCGGGATCGCGGCATTCGCGGGAACCGGCGGCTCGACGGCTCCCGTGGCCAGGACGACCGTGTCCACTCCGGCCGCCATCACGGCCGGCGCGGTCGCGCGGCGCGCGAGGACGATCTCGACGCCGGCGTCGGCGGCCTCCAGCGCGAGTTCCTCGATGAGGAGGCCGAAGCGGGACCGGCCGGGAAGCGCAGCGGCATGACGGACCCGGCCGCCGAGCACCGCGGCGGCCTCCCAGAGCTGCACCCGATGACCGCGGCGGGCAGCGGCGACAGCAGCCTCGAGTCCCGCGGGACCGCCTCCGACGACCAGGACGTCACGCGGGTCGGCGGGAACGTCGCGCGCCGCGCTCCAGCGCCGCTCCAGCCCGGCCTCCGGGTTGACCGTGCACGTGATGGGCATGACCAGCTCGAGGTTCGAGTTGCAGCCGTGGTTGCAGGCGATGCAGGAGCGCACGCGCCCCGGCGCCGCGCCCGTCGCCTTGGCGACGATGCTGGGATCGGCGATGTGCCCACGGGCCATGCCGACGAGGTCCGCGTCGCCTGCGGCGACGATGTCGGCGCCGGTGGCCAGGTCGTCGATCCGGCAGACGGCCAGCACGGGGACGTCGGGGAACTCGCGCTTGAACCGAGCTGGATACGCGCGAAACGCCGCGGTCGGAAAGGTCATGTCGGCCATCTGCGTGTCGAGGCTCGGCGCGCCGACGTAGGCCGAGTGGCTGACGTGAAGGAAGTCGATCGCCACCGTGGCGCGGAGCGCGCCGACGACCTCCACCATCTCGTCGGGCCCGAGGCCGCCTGGCAGCAGCTCGTCGGCGCTGATGCGGATGCCCACCGCCGCCCGGTCCCCCACGACCTCGCGAACGGCACGCAGGATCTCCTCGGCGAACCGCAGACGGTTCTCGGCCGAGCCGCCGTACTCGTCGTCGCGGTCGTTGGTCAGTGGCGAGAGGAACTGCTGCGGCAGGTGGCCGTGACCGAGCTGGACCTCCATCCCGTCAAAGCCCGCCGACAGCACGCGCCCGGCGGCGGCCGCGTAGCCGTCCACGACGGTGGCGATGTCCTGTCGCCGCATGGCGTGGGGCACGGCGGCGCCGGTGGTCCACGGCACCGCCGACGGCGCCCAGGCGCCCCAGCGCTCATCGCCGGTGTGGCGCCCCGTGTGGAGCAACTGCGCGAACAGCGCGGCCCCGCCTTCGTGAACGGCGTCGGCCAGACGCGCGAGCCCTGGCACCGCGTCGTCCTCGTAGGCCTGAAGTCCCAGCCGACGCAGGGACGTCGGGTGCACGCGGATGCCCTCGGTGATCACCAGCCCGGCGCCTCCGGCTCCGCGAGCGCGCAGATAGTCGACGTGGCGATCGGTGACGTGATGCTCGCCGGCGACCGAGAAGTTCGTCGTGTGCGGCGCCACGAAGACGCGGTTGGGCAGCCGGACCGGCCCGAGCACGACCGGCTCGAAGAGCTGGGTCAGCTCGGCCACCGAACCGTCACCGACTTCGGGTCGGTGTAGAACGCCACCGCCTCCTGGCCCTGCGAGTGGACGGTCCCGAAGAAGGACTCCTTGCGGCCGCCGAACGCGAACTGCCCCGCGGGCGCCGCCACGCCGATGTTGACGCCGATGTTGCCGACATCGGCGCCCAGCGCGAACGTGCGCGCAGCCGCGCCGCTCGCCGTGAAGATCGACGCGGCGTTGCCGAACGGGCTGGCGTTGCACAACGCCAGCGCCTCGTCGAGATCGGCCGCGCGCAGCACGGCCAGGAGCGGACCGAACGTCTCACGCTGGATCAGCGGGCTGTCGGTCCCGTCGATCTCCGCAATGGCCGGGGCGGAGAAGAAACCCTGCGCGGGCACCGCGCCGGGCTCGAGGAGCACGCGCGCTCCGGCGTCCACCGCAGCGGACAGGGTGCCCCCCAGACCATCGACGGCCGCCTGGGAGATGAGCGGGGTCACGTCCGACGCGGGATCGAAGCCGCTGCCGACGGTCAGTGCCCTCGTCCTGTCGATGACGTCGCCGAGCAGGCGGTCGTAGACGTCGCCGACGGCGACCAGCACGCTGCTCGACAGACACCGCTGCCCGGCCATGCCGAACACCGACGCAACCACACCGGCCGCCGTGCCGTCCATGTCCGCGTCGGGCATGGCGACCAGGAAGTTCCGCGCGCCGCCGGCCGCGTGGGCGCGCTTGCCCTTGTTCGCGGCGCGGGTGTAGACAGCACGTGCGGTCGCGCTCGAGCCGACGAGCGAGATCGAGGCGACGTCCGGGTGATCGGTCAGCGCCTCGACCACGTCACGGCCGCCGTGCACCACGTTGAACACCCCTGGAGGCAGGCCAGCCTCGGTCGCGATCCTCGCGAAGAGCGTGGCGGCCAGCGGGGCCTGCTCAGAGGGCTTGAGCACCACGGCGTTCCCGCAGGCCAGCGCCCATGCGTGGTAGATCAGCCCCGTCATGATCGGGAAGTTGAACGGGGCCACCACGGCGCAGACGCCGAGCGGTTCGCGCAGCACGCTGGCGTCGATGCCCGTCGCGATGCCCTGGGACCCGTATCCGTGCAGCAGTGCGGGCGCGGTCGCCGCCGACTCCAGATGATCGACCGCGCGCTGGATCTCGCCGCGCGCATCGGCGAGCGACTTGCCGTTGTCGATCGTGATCACCGGCGCGATCTCGTCGGCATGGCGGGTGAGCCCCGCCGCGATCTCGAGCAGCACCCGTGCCCGGGCCGTGGCCGGCGTCGCGGCCCATGCGGGCTGCGCGGCGCGAGCCGCGGCCACCGCGGCGTCGACGGTGGCCCCGGACGCCGTGACGAGATCGCAGAGCACCTCGCCGGTCGCCGGGTCGAGCACCGGCATGACCTCGCCGCCTCCCGGCCTCCACTCGCCGCCGATGAAGCACAGCGGCTCGGGGAGCTCGCGCACCTCGTCGCGCCCGCTCATCCTGACGCTCCCTTGACGGCGACGACGTCTATCTCGACCCGGCATTCACTGCCGATGCCGACGTAGACGGTGGCACGCGTCGGGAACTCGCCCGGCTGCCAGTAGTTCCGATAGACGGAGTTCATCTCGTCGTAGAACTCCCGCTCGGACAGGTAGACGGTCGTCTTGACCACGTCGGCCAGCGAGCAGCCGGCGTCGCCGAGCACGGCCTGCAGGCTGTCGAGCACGATGCGCGTCTCGTCCGCGATGCTCGCGGCCTCGGCCATCCGGGTCCGCGAGTCGTTGTCGAAGGCCATCCCGTTGGCGAAGACCATGGTCTCGGTCTCGACGCCCTGCGACAGCGGATAGGAGTCGTCGTACTGGGGACCGACGGGATTGCGAAGGATGCGGCGCACGTCAGTCTCCCGTCAGCGGCGCCAGGCCGCCCTCGGGCAGGGCCGGCAGGATGGTGGGCGGGCCGTCGCCCTGGAGGTTCGGCATCACCTCGTTCGCGAACAGCTCGAGCGAGCGCATGACCTGCTCCTGGGTCAGCCCCGGCAGCCACATCCAGGTCACGAGGCGGCGCATCCCGTACTCGTCGCGGAGATGCCGGATCTGCTCGGTCACCGACTCCGGCGTCCCGATGAACAGGTGCTCGCGGTCGAAGAGGAAGTCATACCAGGGGCCGGTCTGCTCCTCGTCGGTGAGCTTCTCGCCGGGGTTGGCGAACAGCTCGCGGCTGCGCACCCCGCCGACGTAGCTGTAGAGCTGCTCGATGAGGGGCTCGGCCTCCGCCCGCGCCTGCTCCATCGTCTCGGCGACGTACACGCAGCGCATGAGCGAGAAGCCGTCGCCGGCCTGCGCGGGGGTTCCGGTGCTCTCGGTGAGCGCGTCCCGATAGGTCGTCATGACCTCGCGCAGCCCTTCGCGCGACCGCAGCCACGTGATGACGTTGAAGCCCTGCTCCGCGGCGACGACGAAGCCCGGCGTCTTGTCGAGCAGGTTCCACATCGGCGGGTACGGCTTCTGCAGGGGCTTGGGGATGATCGACATGGCGATGTACTCGCCGTCCTCCGAGCGCCACAGCGGATTGCGCGGATGCCAGGTCGCCGAATCCTTCACCCCCGGGTGAGGGAACCGGTAGAACTCGCCCTCGTAGGTGAAGGCCTCCTCGGTCCACGCGCGCTTGAGGATGTCGATGATCTCGAGGAAGAACCGCCAGTTGCGCTGCTCGTCGCGACGGTCGCCGTCGAGGTTGAAGTTCGTGGCCTCCCGCGGCTGGATGCCTCGGGCGACGCCGCAGTCGAGCCGTCCCCCGCTCATCTGGTCGAGCAACGCGATGTCCTCGGCGAGGCGCAACGGGTGCCAGAACACCGGCGTGACCGCGCCCGTCCCGATGCGGATGCGTGAGGTGACCGAGGCGATCCAGGCGCCGGCCATCAGCGGGTTCGGGTTGATCTCGAAGCCCTCCCCGCCGAAGTGGTGCTCGCCCTGCCAGATGGTCCCGAAGCCGGCTTCCTCGACCGCCAGCACCTGCTCCATGGCCATGTCCAGCAACGTCCGGTACGGATGAACGTTGCCGGGGTTGTCCATCGTGAACAGGTAGTCGAACTGCACTGCGCGCTCCTTGGCTCGGGGCGGCAGACATTACAGGACTACTGGACAAATTTGAAGCTACACTTCACACATGGCTGACGACTTCGCTTGCGATGCCTTCGTCGGCCATGAAGAACGAGGCCGTTTCGCACTCGAGCTCGACCCGCGCTGGCGGATCCGAGGCCTCTTCGGCGGCTACTCGTTCGCCGTGCTCCTGCGCGCCTGCTCGCGGGCCGTGGATCGTCCGGACCTCGTCCCGGCGTCGGCGAGCGCGACGTTCTTCCACCCGGCCGCGCCGGGGACTGCGCAGGCGGTCGTCGACATCGCCCGCTCAGGGCGGACGGTGGTGGCGGCGAACGCCGACCTGCGCCAGCGGGGCCGGCTGACGGTCTCGCTGCGGGCGCTCTTCGTCCCGCGCCCCGCCGGCGAGGATGACCGAGCCGACGCGCCGGTCGCTGCCGAGCCGCCGGCCACCGTCGTCGAGGGTCCCAACGTGCACCGGCAGGTCGTCTGGTCCCCCGAGCATCCGTGGCTCGACCGCCGGCAGCCGGGATCGGCTCCGACCGGGTCCGGCGAGCAAGAGCTCCGGGCCCGCATCCGTCCCGCCGACGGTGCGGTCCCCGGCCGCCATTGGCTGCCCGTGGCGGCCGACCTCCTGGGCCCGGCGCTCATGGACGTGGCAGCCGAGTTCCCCTTCGAGATCATGACGCTCGCCATGTCGGTCGAGCTGCTGGCCTCGCCCACCTCGGACTGGCTGCACCAGCTGGTCCACGCCGGAGTCGACGGAGATGACGCATGGGGCCGGTTGACCCTCACCGACGAATCCGGCCGGCTCGTGGCGATCGCGACCCAGCGGGCTCGACTCCGCGTGACCTCCGAGGACGAGCTGCCGTTCTCAGTCACGGGATTCGGCCAAGGTCAGTAGGCCGGCGGGGAGCTCGCCCAGAGGATCTCGGCCGGCACCTTGCCGACGTTCTCGACGCGGTGGGGCTGACGGGAGTCGAAGGCAAGGCAGTCCCCCACCTCGAGGTCGAAGCGCTCGCTCTCCAGCCAGAACGACACCTTCCCGGACTGGACCAGCGCGCAGGTCTCCGCGGCCTCGTAGCCGAAGGCCTCCTCACCGGAGCTGGCGCCGGGAGAAACCGTCGAGATGATGACCTGGAGGTGGCGGAAGTCGCGCGGCGAGAGCAGCTGCTCGGTCCACTTGCGCTGCGGATGCACGAGCCGGGGACGGTCGCCGGCGCGGATGAGGTGGCTCGACGACCGCGGCTCGAAGAGCGCCGCGACGTTCTCGTCGAGCGACCGGGCCATGCGGATGAGCGTCGCGATGGACGGGCTCGCCTTCCCGGTCTCGACCTGGGAGAGGAAGCTGACCGAGATCCCGGCCGCGTCGGCGACGGCCCGCAGGGTCATCCCCTTCTGCTCGCGCAGCGCGCGCAACCGCTGACTGAGCTCGCCCTCGAGCGGGGTGTCGTCCGGCGGTGCGGAGTCGTTGGCGTCGGCGGGAGACATGGTTGCTCAGTGACTTCGGACCGGAGCCTATTGGGCCAGCGGATGCACGCCGGTCAGCGGCTTCCACCCGGCCGTCAGCTCGTTGACGCGCGCAGCGATCCGATCGACGTCCGTGGTGAGGACCTCCCCGCGCTCGACGATGACACGCCCGCCGACCGCCACCCGCAGGATGGCGTCGGGCTGCATGGAGTAGATGAGGTTGTGGGTGGCGGTGGCCCGCGGCTGCATCGACAGCGCCGTCAGGTCGACGGCGACGAGGTCGGCGTGGTAGCCCTGCGCGAGTCGCCCGACGGGCAGCCGCAGTGCGCGGCCGCCGGCCGCGGTCCCCATCAGCAGCGCCTCCTCGGCGGTGAAGACGGAGCCATCGCGCGCCACGGCCTTGGCCAGCAGTGCGGCCATGCGCATCTCCTCGAACAACGACTGGCGGTTGTTGGCGCCCCCGGCATCGGTGCCCAGGCAGACCGGGATCCCTCGGTCGCGCATGGCGACCACGGGAGCGATGCCCCCGCCCAGGAACGCGTTGGTCGACGGGTTGTGGACGACCGTCGCGCCTGTCTTGGCCAGCAGGTCCAGGTCGTCTTCGTCGACGGCCACGGCGTGGACGGCGAGCGTGCGCTCGTCCAGGACCCCGAGCTCGTCGAGATAGCCGATCGGCGAGGCGCCGAAGCGCTCGCGGGACACGGCGACCTCGCCGGCGTTGTCGGCGAGATGGATGTGCAGCGGGACGTCGAACTCGGCGGCCAGCTCCGCTCCGAGCCGCAACATCGCCGCGCTGGTGCCGAGCACGGAATGCGGAGCGGGCTGCGCGTGCGCCAGCGGATCACCGTCGAGCGCCGCGGCGAGCTCGCGGAAGTTGCGCTCGAACTCCTCGGGCGTCTCGCGATAGCGCGCGGGGCCGGGGTCGGCATCGAACATGCAGCGCGCCATGACCGTTCGCAGCCCGACCTGCCGGCCCGCGTCGATCACCGCCATCGCGTTGTCGTTGGCGTTGTCGTGCAGGTAGAAGAACTCGACCGCCGTGGTGATCCCGAAGCGCACCATCTCGGCGAAGTCGAACAGCGCTCCGGTCTCGAGAGCGGTCCGGTCGAGGGTGGCGGCCGTCGGATGCACCAGCCCGCCCATCCAGTCGGCGAAGCGGAGGTCGTCGCCGAAGCCGCGGACGAGCACCTGGAAGGTGTGACCGTGGCCGTTGACGCCGCCCGGCACGATCGCCACGTCGCCCCAGTCGTCGACCTCGGCCTCCGGATGCGCGGCACGGACGGCCTGGGCCGTTCCGGTCGTCGCGATCACACCGTCCTCGTGGGCGACCGCGCCATCGACGATCCACGTGTCCTCGGCGAAGACGAGCTTGCCGGTGACGATCCTCAAGGAGCCAGGAAGGCGTCGACCGCGGCCTGGTCGGCTTCGAAGAACCGCAGGTGCGCGAGCTTGCCATCGACCACGCGCGAGACGATGACACGGTCCCACTCCATCGAGCGGTCGCCCACCGTCGCCGAGGCCTTGCCGATCGTCACGACGTGATCATCGCTGGCCAGCAGGTCGACCGGGGTGAGCCGGAACGTGCCACCGGTGGCCTGGGCCATCGCCGCGCCGAACCGGCCGACGCCCTCGAGCCCCTCATGCGTGCCGGACGCGGCATGGTGGCCGGGAACCTCGAGAACCACCTCGGGGTGGTAGTAGGTCGCTGCCTTCTCGCGGTCGCCGGCGCCCATCGCGGCGAAGTAGTCCTGCAGGACCTTCAGGTTGGCTTCTCGCACGGGTCTCCTCTTCAGGCGGCCGGGACGGCCGCGTCGATGCTGGGACGGATGGGCGCGCCATGCCCCGGGGTGCCGACGAGCTCGCCGTCACGGACGACAGCCTCGCCGCGGACGAAGGTGTGCCGCGACCAGCCACGCAGATCCCATCCCTCGTAGAGCGAGTAGTCGGAGTAGGTACCCAGCCAGCCGGCGTCGACCGAACGGGCGGTCTCGAGGTCGATCAGCGCCAGGTCGGCGTCGAGGCCGACCTGCAGATCGCCCTTGCTGGCCGCGCAGCGCATCAACTCGGCGGGGCGCTTCGACGTCAGTTCGGCGATGCGCTCCAGCGGGATCCCGCGCTCGTGGAAACCTTCGGAGATCAGCACCGGCATGGTCAGGGGCGCGCACGGGAACCCGGCGCTGACGTCCCAGATCGAGCCGACCTTGGAGGAACGCAGACGCGCGACGTGATCGGAGCCGAGCGTGTCGATCGTGCCGTCCTGGATCGCCGCCCACAATGCCTCGAGGTGCTCGGGCCGGCGCAGCGGCGGGTTGACCTTGCCGAGCACGCCGACGTCGGAGTCCGTGGAGTGGGTGAGGTAGTGCGGGCACGTCTCCGCGGCGATGGGCAGGTCCGCATACCGCGTGCGCACCGTCCGGATCTCGTCCAGCGACTCCGCGGTGCTGACGTGGACGAAGTAGACGTCGCAACCGAGATGGTTGGCGAAGTAGGAGGCTTTGGCGATCGCCTCGGCCTCCACGAACGGCGGCCGGACGTCATCCCAGGCGGCCAGGTCGTCGCGGCCGCTGGCCTTGAGCTCATCGCGGAGCACCCAGACGACCTCGGGGTTCTCGGCGTGGATCATCAGCACGTCGCCGGTCGCGGCGAGCTTCTTGAGCATGAGGTAGAGCATCCCGTCGTGGGTGCCCTCCACCCCGAGGTACTTGCCCTCGTCGCCGCGGAAGTGCATGAAGTACTTGCAGCTGCGAACGCCCCAGCGCTCGCGGATCAGCTCGACCTCGTCGACGTGCTGCTGGGTCATCAGCGTCGGGTGAAAGCCGTAGTCGATGTGGGCCGAGGCGGAGGCGACCGCGTCGTGCTCGGCGAGCAGATCGTCGTAGGACCCGCCGGTCATCATCATGTAGTAGATCGAGGTGACGCCGCCGAGCGCGGCCGCGCCGGTCTCGGACCGGTACTCGTCCAGCCCGCCTCCGCCGCCGAGGGCGATGTGCGCATGCGGGTCGATGGAGCCCGGGAAGACGTGCAGCCCGGTCGCGTCGATGACCTCGGGCGCGTCCAGCCCGGAGCCCGGCTCCTCGATGGCGGCGATCTTGCCGTCGCGCACGCCGATGTCGCCGGCGCGGGTGCCTACGCGCGGGATCACCAGCGTGCCGTTGCGGATCACGAGGTCGAGGTTCATGCGGTCCTTTCCGGGTTCATGGCGTCAGTCCGAGCAGGGAGAGCGGGCGGTCGGTGATCACCGATTCGATGACCGCGGGGTCGATGGGCGGCAGCCCGGCGGCGCCCTCGGTGCCGAGCGCGCGGAACTTCGCCAGGCACTCCGACGGATCGAAGATGGGGAAGTCCGAGCCGAAGAGCACCCGGTCCATGACCCCGTAGTCGAGGATGTTCAACAGGATCGTGTAGAGCTGCCATGGGCGTCCGAAGCGCGCCGACAGGTCCGCGAAGACGTTGGGGTTCTTGAACATCACCGCCACCGTCTCGTGCACCCAGGGCTGCCCCATGTGCGCCACGATGATCTTCATCTGCGGAAAGCTGCGGGCGACCTTGTCGAGCAGCGCCGGGTAGGCGTACTCGAGCACACCGCGGCGAGCGAACACGCCGCCCTGGTGGAAGGTGACGACGAGCCCGAGCTCGGCGGCCGCCTCGTAGACACGCCATGCCTCAGGGCTGTGCGGGTGGAAGGCCTGATACGGCGGCGAGAGCTTGAGGCCCTTGAGGCCGAGGTCGGTCGCCGCATAGCGCAGCTTGTCGACCGCCTGCGGATCCGACGGGTCGACGCTGGCGAAGCCGATGGCTCGGCCCGGGTTGGCCTCCACGAACCCCGCCACGTACTCGTTGGGGATGTCGAGCTCGAGGTGACAGCTCACCAGGGCGAGCACGATGGAGACGTCGACGCCCGCCGCGTCCATGGCTCGCCGGTGCGAGTCGTAGCCGCCCTCGCGGCTCGGCGTTGCCGACACGTTGTGGTCGAGCTCCGGTCCCCACTCGGGTTCGAGGTGCGGGACCTCCCAGACGTGGCTGTGCCAGTCGACGATCATGCCGCGGTACCGGTGAGGTGCGCGATCGCCTCGGCGGAGTCCATGACGTCGGCGTACTTGCTGTCGAGATCGAACAGCGACACCTCATGGACGACGTCCGTGCGGTCGTAGACAGCGTCCGAGACGACACCGACGCGCAGGCCGTAGGAGAAGGCATCGACGGCCGTGGCCCTGACGCAACCGCTGGTCGTGCACCCCGTGAGCAGGAGCGAGTCGACGCCCAGCTCGATGAGGTGCGTCAGCAGCGGGGTCGCGAAGAACGCGCTGGGGAAGTCCTTCGGAACGAGGAGCTCCCCCGGCTCGGGCGCGGTCTCCTCGACGAATCGGTACGCGTCGGCCTCGCGCGAGGCCAGGGTCGGCGACTTCTCGCGGAAGCGTCCGGCGGTCGCGGTCGTCTTGCGGGCCACGTGCGGATGCAGGACCGGGACGCGGGCCTGCCGCGCCGCGGCGAGCACGCCGGCCAGCGCGTCAACCGCCATCCAGCCGCGGTTGCCGCAGGCCGTCGGGTACTCCTCCATCGCCTTGTCGATGGGAACGCGCTGGTGGCCGACCGTGCGGTACTGGACATCGATGACCAGCAGCGCGACCTGGTTCGACAGTCCGACGCGCCCGCCGAAGCCTGCGTCGTGATACAGCTTCCGATCGTCTTCCGGGACGACCATTCCGCCGCCGCGCCGCTGCTCCTGAGCCACTCCTGCACCGTAAGTGCGGTCCGCGGCCGTGTCAAGCGCTACTTCAAACTCTTTTGCTCTGCTTCAACTGCCTAGGGGTGCGCGGGGTTGCGTAAGCCTTGATACCGATTGCCCGCCAGGGACGAGCGCTCCGGCGCGCCAACTCCAGTCGAGAGATACCGTCCGGTTGCACCATGCTCACGGGAGATCAAGCGGCGAACGACGCCGACCCGCGCACGACCGTCTTGACGGACATCTCCAAGGCGATGGTCCACGTCTTCAAGGAGCAGTTCGGCCGCGGGCCCACGAGTGCCCGCGCCTACTGGAACGGCAGCGACGCCATCACCGTGGTGATGGAGAACACGCTGACGCCGGCGGAGCGCCGCCTCGTCGAGCTGGGCGAGCACCAGCGCCTGCGCGACATGCGGACGTTCTTTCAGTACGCGAGCATCCGTGACCTCATCACCCCGGTCGAGGTGGCCACCGGCCGCAAGGTCCGGGCGTTCACCAGCGGCACGGACACGCGGGTCGAGGGCCTGTCGGTCGAGACGTTCGTGCTGCACCCCGAGGACTACGACGGTCCGTCCCGGCTCGACATCAGCCCCGACTGAGGCACGTCGTCCTCAGTGATGCTCGGCGAGCTCGCGCAGCCGCCGGTACTCGTCGGCCGTGATGGCGCGGCCCCGCACGTCGGTGAGCTCGGGATCGCCGTCGAGGTAGCGGTCCTCGTGGCGGCGCCAGACGGCCAGGTAGCGATGGAACGGGATCGTCGGATGCAGGTGATGGACCAGGTGGTAGTTCTGGTAGAGCAGCAGCGGTGAGAGCAGGCGCTCGAGGCCGACGCGGTTGCGCGTGGTCTTGAAGCGGTCCTCGCTCGGCGTGAGGTGCAGGCCGTTGTGGGGCAGGTAGTCGAACGCCAAGCCCAGCCAGCCGATGGCCAGCCGCATCGGCAGCAGGTACAGGACGACGAGCTCGAGCCCCAGGCCACCGAGCACCGCGGCGACCACGACCGCGATGAGCAGTGCCCAGAACACCGCCAGCTCGATGCGCTCGCGGCGCGGCCGCGAGCCGAGCTGCGGCGCGTACCAGCGCAGGTAGTAGAGGTCGATCGTCAGCCAGCGCGGCACGAGCTGCCAGCGCGGCCCGCGGTGGGTGTACTGGTCGGGATCGCGGCCGTCGTCGTGGTTGGTGAAGCGGTGGTGCTGCATGTGGATGAACCGCCACGTGCGAAAGCCCGCCTGGGGCGCGAAGAAGAACAGCGAGACGCGACCCAGCCAGACGTTGACGGCCTCGTGGCTCGACAGCGACCGGTGGCTCGCGTCGTGGGCGACCGTGAAGAGCAGGTACGACGCCACGGCGTTCGGAAGGACCGCGGCGAGCAGCGGCCACGCTCCGGTCAGCGCCAGCGCCGTCGAGGCGCCCCACAGCGCGAGACCGCCGACGAAGACCAGCGCCGCGGGAGCGGCGATCGCCGGCACGGGCTCGTCCGGCCGCGGGATGCGCGTGACGGTGACGGGAGCGCCCGTGGCGTGCTCGATGGCCGGCATCCCCAGGAGTTTGACACAGTGTCAAATCAGGGGCGGTTGCGGCCGTACAGGTCATGGGCATCGACCCACTCCTCCGCCACGATCGCCGAGCCGAGCGAGAGCTCGCCGCACAGCACCGTCGCCGCGACGATCTCGGCGAGCTTGCGCACCTTGCCCGTGCCGTAGCAGCCGAGCATCTCCAGGCACTCGCGCTGGGTCGGCAGCCCGGTCCCTCCCCCGTAGCTGGCGACGATGAGCGACGGGATGGTGACCGAGTAGTAGTAGTCGCCGTTCTCCCGCAGCTCGGCGTAGACGAACGCGGCGGAGGACTCGGCGACGTTGGCCGCGTCCTGCCCGGTGGCGATGAACATCGCCGTGATGCCGTTGGCCGAGTGCGCGCCGTTGTTGTTGACGCCCGACATGAAGCCCCCGAGGTTCGACACCTGCCGGGCTCGGTACATCAGCCGCGAGTCGGAGCGCATGACGCGCTGGAACAGCTCGTTGGGGATCGTCGCCTCGGCCACCACGCGCTTGCCGCGGGTGCGCAGCATGTTGACCTGCGAGCTCTTCTTGTCGGTGGCGAAGTTCGACTCGAGGAAGAAGTGCTCGATCGGCGGGTGGTTCTCGCGGATCCAGTGCGCCGCGGCCTGCGTCGCCTTGCCGGTGAGGTTCTGCCCCGCGGCGTCACCGGTCGTGTAGTTGAAGCGCGTGTAGAGGATGCGCCCGGCCGAGTACTGCTCGATCTCGACCAGCTTGCCGGTGCTGGTGGTCGATTCGGCGACGCCCTTGATGTCGTCGAAGTGCTCGTCGAGCCACTCGCCGAAGGCCCGCGCCTCGCGCGCGCTGGCGAACAGGAAGGCCGGCGCCCGCTGCATGTGGTCGGCCATGATCGTCGTGGTCACGCCACCGGCCTCGTGGAGCAGCCGCATGCCGCGGTTGTAGCTGGCGACCAGCGTGCCCTCCGCGGTGGCCAGCGGCACGTAGAACTCGCCCTGGGCATGCTCGCCGTTGACCAGCAGCGGGCCGGCCAGCCCGATCGGGACCTGGGCCACGCCCACGAAATGCTCGATGTTGCCCGACAGGACCGCCGGGTCGATCGAGTAGCTCGAGACGTGCTCGAGGTCGGTCCCCGTGTGCTCGCGGACGAACTCCCGCCGACCCTGTGCGGCGGCGGGCGTGTAGTCGTCCTCACGGTCACGCGGGACGGCGATGCGGGGCCTCGGGCTGGACATGGCCCGGACTATGCCACGGGGCGGCCGGGGGCCCGCGGGCCCCCGGTTCTTCGTGTCAGCGCTTCGGCGCGACCTTGGCCAGGAACGGCACCAGCGCCTTGAGGAACTCGTTCTTGGCCGGGCTGGCCGAGTTCGGGTCGTTGTGCGCGTAGGTCGCCGAGCCGTCGATGAGGACAAGCCGCGACGTGCTGATCTTCGACTGCGCGGCGAGGGCCTTCGTGGCGTCGAGCACGCGAGAGCCGCCGAGCGCCGCGCCGAAGGCCAGCATGCGCAGCTTCCGGGGCAGGTCGGCCCCGTGCGTGGCGTGCACGTCCATGATCGCCTGGCCCGCGTTGTTGTTGCCCGCGGCGACGACGCCCGAGTCGATCGTCAGGCGCTGCGGGTGATACCAGGCCGTGCCGTCGAGGCCCTTGAGCCCGAAGCCCGAGAACATCGTCGCGAAGCGGGCGATCGGCGTCAGCTCGCCGCCGTTGACCCAGTCGCGGATCTCGCCGGTCTCGGCGAGATGGCCGAGGTGCCCCTGCGCCGCCGCGAGGCTGGCCGGCGACGTCTCGGTGTCCAGCGCGTACCCGTACAGGCCGGCGTTGGTGGCGGGGACCGGCGGCACGAGGTTGGACGGCAGCAGGCCGGAGTCCTGGCCGCGCGACTTCTCGTGCGGCGCGAGCAGCGTGGCCAGCGCGCCCGTCGAGTTGAACAGCCCGGTGTAGGGCGCGGGGATCCCGCCGAAGCTCAGCCACGGCGAAGCGTCCGACGCGTTGAGCGCATCGAGCTTCGCCTGGGCCTCGTCCGGAGTGATCGGCGTCGGGCTGCTGGCCCCGTCGATGAACACCAGGCCGGACAGGCCCTTGGCTCCCGCGGTTCCGTCGAAGTCCCACGTGGCGTAGGCCGACGTGATCGAGCCGCCGAGCGAGTGGCCGCCGACGACGACCTTGCCGCCGAGCTTCGCGGCGCGCAGCACGACCCGGCGCAGATCCTGGATCTCGGTGTTCATGCCCCACTGCTTCGCGTAGGCCACCGAGGCGTCCGGGATCGTCGTGAAGTGCGGGCTGATCGAGGAGTCCTTGATGTAGCCGAGGTAGTAGTCGAACGCGTTGTCGACCGTCGCCGTCCCGGCCTTGACCTTGTCGAGCACGGAGTGGTCCTCGAGCAGGTTCTCGCGCCGCTCGACCGACCAGACCTGCCAGCTCTTGGCGCGGGCGACGATCGCCTTGGCCAGCGGAGCGAAGTACGCGGCGCTCGCCGAGGTGCCCGGGTTGAGCACCAGGACGTTCTTGGCCGTCGGCGCGCCGATCTTGAGGATCCCGACCTTGTTGTACTTGGCCGGCGTGCCCGGCGAGTCAAAGCCGGCGATGCGCTGGAACGAGGTCTTGGCGGGGGCGGTGCTGGGCAGTGCTGCGGTGGCGAGCAGCGCGACCAGCGGCAGCAGGCGGCGGGGGGACATGCGGGACTCCTCCGGAAACGGCGGGACGGGAAGCCGCCGAGACTACGCGACTCGGCCCCTCAGTCGAAGCCCTCGGCCTGGATCGCCGATGGCGCGACGCCGAGACCGACGAGGCTCGTCGTCACCTCGCTGACCATGGCCGGCGGTCCGCAGACCAGCGCGCTCCAGCGCCGGACGTCGCGGGGCGCGTGGCGCAGGAGCAGTCGCTCGCCCACCCGGCCCTCCTCGCCCGCCCAGCCCGGCGCCGGCCTGGAGAGCACGTGCACGACACACAGGTCAGCCAAGCGGCCCTCGAGGTCGGCGAGCTCCTCGCGGAACGTCACGTCCTCCCATCGGCGGTTGCCGTAGAGCAGCAGGTGCGGCCGCCGGTCCCCCCGCTCGGCGGCCGTGCGCAGCACGCTCATCGCCGGTGTGATGCCGATGCCCGCCGCCAGCAGCAGGCGTCCACCCGCGCCGGCCCGATCGTGCGCAGCCTCGCCGTGTGGCCCGTCCACGAGGACCTCCTCCCCGGCCTGCAGGTCGGCCAGCGACGCGCTGAAGTCGCCGAGTGCCTTGACCGTGAACGACGGCGCGTCCGGCCGGTCTGCGCTCGAGCTCAGCGTGAACGGGTGGTCGTCGAGACTGTAGGGCGCGTGCGCCGGGCGAAGGCGCGCGAACTGTCCCGGCCCGAAACGCAGCCCCCGGTGGCCGTCGGCGGTCAGTTCGACCGTCACCGCTTGCCCGCGCTCACGACGGATCGCCCGCACCCGGTAGGGCCGCAGCGCGGATGAGTACGGACGAGCCACGCGCGCCCAGAACAGCGCAGCGGCCGCCGCCAGGACCAGCACCAGGACGGCCTCGCGCTCCGCCGGCAGCGACGTGTACGCATGCACCCAGACGACGTGGACGAACGAGGCGGCGATCACCACGCACGTCAGCGCCAGATGCAGCGCGCGCCAGCGCTCGAAGCTCAGGCCGAGCCGCGTCCGCCACACCGACGTGACCGACAGCGCCACCAGGCCGAGGAGCGCGAGGATGCCCGCCCGGGCCCGGCCCGGAGCGGTGGCCACGTCGAAGAGCGCGAGCCGCGAAGGGTCGTCGATCAGGAGCACCAGGACATGCCCGACGACGAGCACGAGCACGGCGCTGCCGGCGACCCGGTGCAGCGACAGGACGCGGCGCAGCCCGAAGTGCAGGGTCGTCGCCGCCCAGCGTCCCGAGACCGCCACCTGCAAGGCGATCATCGACAGGGCGCCGAAGCCCACCGCGTCGGCGAACACGACGAGACGACCCTGGGCACCCGGCTTGACCGTCCCCGCGATCAGCCCGACAGGGACGAGGATGACCGCCATGTACAGCGCCGCCAGCGCAGTGCGCCCGAACCCTGACCGGGCGGCGGGCATCGCTCAGCGGCCGCGGTCGCGGAAACGGCGACCGTCGGCGAAGCCACGCCCGCCGACGTCCCCGTCATCGAGTTGCGCGTTGACGACGACAGGGGCGGCCGCGGTCGCCGGGGCCGGAGCGGGTGAGGCGCTCTCCCCTGCGCCGGCCGAGATCGCCACGGCGCCGGAGACAGCGATGACGAGGGCGACGAGTCCGGCCAGCAGGCCGCGGTGTGCCGAAGGATGCATGCCCGCAGGGTCGGGCTGTTTGCTCAGACCAGGCTGAGTCAGGTCTGAGAGTTGCTGAGAGCGTGGCTAGGCGGGAACCGCCGCCCGCGGGGTCCGCGCGAGCACGGCGGCGGTGAGCACGAGATCGAAGCCCGGCGTGCGCAGCGGCCGCAGCGGATCGGGATCCTCGACCTCCTCCGAGAGCGCCAGCAGCTGCTCGATCGAGCGCAGGAGATCCTCGAGACCGTCGGGCGCGCGCCCGCACGCGACGCGCGCGAGCTCGAATCCCTGACCCGGCGGCTCGCCGCGCAGCATCGGCTCGACCGCGCTGCAGAGCGTCACGTAGAGCCGCTCGAGGCGCGGATGCAGCGGCTCGGTCTCGAGGTCGGGCGCGGGCGGCGTCAGCGGCTCGTCGCCGGCGACGAGCCGCTCGAGCTGGCCGCCGAAGACGCTGCGCAGCGCCTCCTCGCCGAGGCCGGCCTGCACCGCCAGGCGCCCGGTCAGCACCATCGCCCCGGCGGGACTGGAGAACGGGATGTCGCTGGCGTAGAGGATGCGCCCGACCGGCACGCAGCGGAACAGGCCGATGATGTCGGCCGGGTTCCACCAGGACGTGTCGAAGTACAGGTTCGGCAGCTCGTCGGTGTGGGGCAGGACGCGCTCGCACGCACCGACCCCGCAGTGGGCCAGGATCAGCCGCGCGCCGGGGAACTGCCGGGCGCGGAGGATCGCGTGGTCGCCGACCTCGGGCGAGCCGACGCCGGCGTGGATCATGATCGGCATCCGGCGCTCGTCGGCGAGCGCGAAGACGTCGTCGAGGCGCGGGTCGTCGAGCTCGAGGGCGTCGCCGCGGGGGTGCAGCTTGACGCCGACCGCTCCGGCGTCCAGCGCGGCGGTCGCACGGCCGAGCGGCTCGTCCTCGGCCTCCAGGCGCGCGAGCGCCCGCAGCATGTCGGGATGCTCGGCGGCGAGCTCGGCCACGGTCTGGTTGGCCTCCGCGTAGCCGCTCGGCTCCTTGAGCGGGAAGACCAGGGCCTTCGAGTCGAGCTCGCGCAGCGCCGCGACCGCCTCGTCCGCGGTCGCCTCGAGGCCTGCGGGATCGTGGAGGCCGACGTGGACGTGGGCGTCGTAGAGGGCGACGTCGCCGATCTGCCCCTGCAGCGCCTGGACCCAGGGAAGAAGCTTGCGCTGGCTGTACACCCCCCGGCGCTACCCGGCCCCGGGGGGCCGGAAATCAGCCGAGTGCGAGAACGATCTCGAGAACCGCGGCGGGATCCTGGAGCCGATCCCCGTAGAGCTCGCGCAGCTGCGTCATCCGGTAGCGCACGGTCTGCGGATGCACGTTGAGCTCGGCGGCGACATCCTCGCGCCGCCCCTGGTGCAGCAGCCACGAGCGCAGCGTCTGCTCGAGGCGCTCGCGGGCGTTCGGGCGCAGCTCGGCGAGCGGCTCGAGCGCCCGCTCGCGCAGGTCGGCCAGCGCGTCGGGATCTGCACCGATGACGAGCTGGGCGAGGTGGGCGTCCGCGTCGACGACACCGCCGCCGGCCAGCGCCTGCGCACGCGCCGCGCGCGCCGCGGATGTGGCCACGGCGGTCCACGGCCGGGCGGGGCCGACCACCGCCTCACGCTCGGCCAGCGCGCGCAGCAGCCGCTCGCGACGCGGGCCTGCAGCGTCGGGAACCAGCAGGATCGCGGTCTCGTCGAGACCCAGCACGTCGCCGGCGACACGCAGCGTGCCGGCGCCGAGCGCGGCGAGCGCGGGACGGACCTGCGCCTCGCCGACGAGCACCGCGGTCAGCGTGCGCGGCGGGTCCCAGCCGGCGCGCTCCGCCGCCGCCTCGAGGACCTCGGGCGCAGCCCCCTCGACGAGCCGCAGCCCGAGCCGCTCGAGCTGGAGCTCGCGCACCCGCCCGGTCGTCGCGCGCTCGTCGGTGTGGCCGGCGACGCTGGCGGCCGACAGCTCGTCGATGTAGGCGAAGACCAGCTCGGCGAACTGCGCGACGGTCTCGGCCGAGAAGCCCTCCTCGACCATCACCGCCGAGAGCTCGCGCCACGACACGCGCGCGCCGACGCGGTAGGCGGCCTGCAGCGCATCCATCGAGCGGCCGGCGCGCTCCTCGCCACGGCCCAGCTCGTAGGCCCCCGCGAGCGCGGGCTGCAGCGGCGTCCCCGGGTCGGCGTCGGTGGTGTCCTCGGCCAGCCGCACGAAGCCGCGCAGCGCCATCTGCACGGCCTCCTCGATGTTGGCCCGCAGAGCGCCGCTCAACGAGCCGGCGTAGCCCGGGACCTCGGCGATCACCGCCTCGACGGTCTGCTCGGCCACCGCGGGAAGCCGCGCGCGCAGCCGAGCGGCCATCGCGGCATCCAGCGCGAGGCGCGCCGCACCGCGCGTGGTGGGTGATTCGCTTATCCTGTTCTCCCCGAACAAATCACGATCAGAAGTCCACGCGCCATCGACAAGAACATACTCCTGACGACGGGTACGTTCCTGCCATGCCCGCATTGCTGGATCGCGCGAAGGACCTCGTGGGGCTGATGACCACGCCGCTGCTGCCGGCCGACTACCTCGATCTGGTCGACCCGCTCCGCTCCGGCGCCGACCTGCGCGGCCGGATCGTCGAGATCCGCCCGGAGACGCGCGACGCGGTGAGCGTCGTGATCCGCCCCGGCCGCGGCTGGGGCGGCCACGTCCCCGGCCAGTACATCCGCATCGGCCTCGACGTCGACGGAGTGCGCCAGTGGCGCGCCTACTCGCTGACCTCTCCCGCCGACCGCAGCGACGGCTGCATCGCCATCACCGTCAAGGCGATCCCCGACGGCGTGGTGAGCAACCACATCGTGCGCCGCGCGCGGCCCGGCACGCTCATCCACCTCGATCAGGCCGCGGGCGAGTTCGTCCTCCCGCGCACCCGGCCCGCGAAGGTCCTGTTCATCACGGCCGGCAGCGGCATCACGCCGGTCATGGGGATCCTGCGCAACGCGCTGTCCGAGCTCCGTGACGTCGTGCTCGTCCACTCCGCGCCGACGCCCGACGACGTGATCTTCGGCGGCGAGCTGCGGATGCTCGCCTCGCGCGGGCACCTGAGGCTCGTCGAGCAGCACACCGACGCGGCGGGCATGCTCGACGCCGCCGCGATCGCTGCCCTCGTCGACGACGCCGACGAGCGCGAGACCTGGGCCTGCGGGCCGGCCGGGATGCTCGACATGCTCGAAGGCCACTGGGCCGAGCGCGGCATCGCCGAGCGCCTGCACACCGAGCGCTTCCGGCCGACCGTGGTCGTCGCCGGCGACGGCGGCACCGTGACCTTCACCGCCAGCGGCCGCGAGGTGCAGGCCGATGGCGCCAGCTCGCTGCTCGACGCCGGCGAGGGCGCCGGCGTCCTGATGCCCTCGGGCTGCCGGATGGGCATCTGCTTCGGCTGCGTCGCGCCGCTCCGCGAGGGCGCGGTGCGTGACCTGCGCACCGGGGAGCTGACGACGGCTTCGCCCGGCGACGGAGTGCTCGTCCAGACCTGCGTGTCGGCTGCGGCCGGCCCCTGCCACATCGACCTGTGAGGAAGACGCCATGACCGCCATGCAGAGCAAGCCCCACGACCCGACCGCCCACCTCAGCGCCGAGGACATCGAGACGCTCGGCCACGAGCTCGACGCCATCCGCGAGCAGATCCTCGGCAGTCGCGGAGAGCGCGACGCCGAGTACATCCGCGGCGTGATCAAGACGCAGCGCCAGCTCGAGCTCGCCAGCCGCGCAGTGCTGCTGTTCTCGCTGTTCCCGCCGGCCTGGCTCGCCGGGACCACCGGCCTGTCGATCTCGAAGATCCTCGAGAACATGGAGATCGGCCACAACGTCATGCACGGCCAGTGGGACTGGATGCGCGATCCCAAGATCCACTCGACGACGTGGGAATGGGACAACGCGACGCCGTCGGAGGACTGGAAGCACTCCCACAACGAGATCCATCACACCTACACCAACGTCCTGGGCCACGACAACGACCTCGGCTACGGGATCATGCGCGTCGACGAGGACCAGCCGTGGCACCCGTTCTACCTCGGCCAGCCGCTGTGGAACCTGATCAACGCATTCCTCTTCGAGTACGGCATCGCCGCCTACGACCTCGAGGTCGGCAAGGTCATGAAGGGGCGCAAGGACAAGCAGGAGTTCGCGAGCCAGGCCAAGGGCGTGCTGCGCAAGATCCGCAAGCAGGTCACGCGCGACTACGTCGTCCATCCGCTGCTGTCGGGGCCCTCCGCCCTGACAACGCTGGGCGCGAACGTCACCGCCAACGTCGTGCGCAACCTGTGGACGCACTCGGTGATCATGTGCGGCCACTTCCCCGAGGGCGTCGAGACCTTCGAGAAGACCTCCATCGAGGGCGAGACGCGCGGCGAGTGGTACCTGCGCCAGATGCTCGGCGCCGCGAACATCACCGGCAGCCCGTTCATGCACCTGATGACCGGCAACCTCTCCTTCCAGATCGAGCACCACCTCTTCCCCGACCTGCCCAGCAACCGCTACCAGGAGATCGCGCCGAAGGTGCAGGAGCTCTTCGAGCGCTACGACCTGACCTACACGAGCGGCCCGCTGCCCAAGCAGGTGGCGTCGGCGTGGAAGAAGGTCATCCGCCTCGCGCTGCCCAACGACACGACGCGCACCGCCGTCGAGACCGCGGTCGCGCCGCTGGCCCGCATCCGCGCACTGGCCGGCGAGCCGCAGGCCGCCGGGGCCTAGCCCGGCGCGGACGTGCGTCCGAGCACGGCATCCGCGGCGACCGACGCGGCGATCGCGGTACCGGCGGCGTTGAGATGGACGCCGTCGGGCTCGCGGACGACCACGCGGCGCCCGCGGTAGACGATCGACTTCTGGAAGCCGTGCGGCGAGAACAGCAGGTCCATCCGCAGCACGGTGACTCCGGCCAGGTCGTTGCCCGCTCCGACGATCGCCTTGTTGACGGCGTTGACGATCGGCACGCGATCGGGGTCGCGCGGCGCGGGCTGCGTGAGCACGATGACCTTCGCGTGGCCCTGCTGGAGGTAGGTGCGCAGCGCGCGCTCGAAGATGGCCTGGAAGTTCGCGCCCCAGGGGTCGTTGCAGCACGTGACCTCGTCGCCGTCGGCCATCTTCTGGGTCCAGCCCTCGTTGGCGCCGATCGACAGCACGGTGGTCGGGGGGCGCAGCCGCCCCACCTGCCGCACGGCGTTGTCGAGCCATGAGTCGTTGGCGCCGATCGAGGCGCCGGGGAAGACCTCGCTGATGACGTCGGCCCTGCCCTCCAGGTCGTCGGCCAGGAAGCTCTCGGTGCCCATCATCGTCGAGTCGCCGGTGGCCAGGACGACCGGCAGGTGCGACGTCGTGGGCCTGGCGTGCGGCCCGACGGCGACGACCTGGTGCAGCCGCGCATGTGGGGCCCGCAGGCTGACCCGCCAGCGTCCGGCCGACCGCATGCGGAACGCCGCGCGAGCGACGTTGATGCCGACGCCGAGGCTCACGCGCCGGCAGCTGGCGAGCTTGCCGGGCGGCGTCGCGCAGACCTTGGCCAGCACGCCCCCCTGGTTCCAGCGGTCGACGACGCGGATCCGCGCCATCGCGCCGCGCGCGACGTGCGCGGGCGCGCGCAGCTCGAAGCGATGGGCGCACGACATGGTGCGGACGTCGGTGATGCCGCCGTCGACCCTGCCGTCCGGCAGCGTGACCGTGGCGGCGAAGCGTCGCACGAGCCGGTCGCAGCGCCACCAGGTCGCCGGGCTGAGCTCGGTGGTCTGCTCGTCGGGGTGCGGCGTCTGCGCGCTGCCCAGGGTCCGCGGCCCCTCGTCCTCGCACTCGTAGAAGGTGACCGTGGCGCCCTCGGCGCCCACGTAGTGCAGGACGATGATCCCGGGGTAGTTGGTGGTGGCGATCAGCGTGCCCGTCACCGGTCCGCCGGCACACGAGCCCGATGGGTCCGCGGGCTCTGCGGCGACCCCGATGGTCGCGCACGCCACCACCGCCAGGACGACGCCGAGCACGGCAACCAGGCGTGCCCTCCGAGTCACGGCCATGGCCGCCACTCTAGGCGGCGGGAGTGCTCAGGCCGCGGCGGGCTGGGGCGCGCCGCGGAACCGCAGGACGGTCATCAGCGCCAGGGCGTTGACGACCGTGGCCACCCCGTTGGCGGCGATGATGGTCTGATCGTGGCGGGTCAGCCCGTAGGCGCACCAGAGGCCCGTGCCGATCAGGCCGACCGCAAGCTGCAGCGCAGAGACGTCAGCCGACGACCCGCGCCGGACGATGCGAGAGACCTGCAGGAGCGGGGACACGGCCATGACGAGGCCGAAGACGCCGACCGTGGAGGCCAGCAGCGTCGTGGGGTTCATGCGTGCTTCTCATCTTCCTGACAGTCCGCAGCGGTCCGAGCCGAACCCCCGCAGCTTCTGATTGGCATTCCTGACCAGCGCGCCGTGAACAGCCGCGGGCCACCGCTCAAGCTAGAAACGGTCCAGGCCGTTTCAAGACTGCGAGCGCGCCAAGCGGAACCGGGGTTCCGCGTAACCGGCCGAACGCAACCCGAGGGAGACACGCCGCTTCGGGGGAGCACCGCGGCATGGCTCCTCGAGTGTTGATCGTCGGTGGCGGTTTGACCGCATGCAGCCTGGCGCACCGCCTGGCCCGCGAGGGCGTCGAGTCGGTGCTCCTCGAGCGCCTCGATGTGCCGGGCGGGCTGATCCGCTCGGAGCTTATGGAGGGCGTGCTCTACGAGCCCCACGGCTCGCACATCTTCCACACCGCCGACCAGGAGGTGTGGGAGCTGGCCAACGCGATGACGCCGTTCAACGACTACCGCCACCGCGTCGACATCGTCATCGAGGACAAGCTCCTCAACTGGCCGATCCTGCTGTCGGACATCGACAAGCAGTCGCGCAGCGAGGACATCCGGCGCGAGCTGGCCGAGCGCGAGGGCGTCGACGCCGAGCAGCGCGCGCAGGCCGCCAACTTCGAGGAGTGGTGCCTCGAGCTGATGGGCCCGATCCTCTATGACCGCTACATCCGCCCCTACACGGAGAAGCAGTGGGGCCGCCCCGCCCGCGAGCTCTCCGCGCAGTGGGCGCCGCGTCGCGTCTCGGTGCGCTGGGACAACGATCCGTACCTGTTCCCGCTCGAGGCAGACCCCTACCAGGGCTGGCCGGCCGGCCCCAACGGCTACACCGATCTCATCGACGGGCTGCTCGACGACGAGCGCATCACCGTGCGCTGCGGCGTCGACGTCACGCTGGAGAACCTCGAGTCGCACATGAAGGCCGAGAACGCGGACCTCGTCGTGCTGACCTGCCCGCTCGACGTCTTCGCCGGCGAGTGCTTCGGCCGCCTCGAGTGGCGCGGCATCGACGTGCGCAACGTCCACATCCCGCACCGGGAGTTCGCGCAGGGCGCGATGGTCGTCAACTACCCCGCCGAGGCGTTCCCGTTCGTCCGAATCCACGAGACCAAGCACGCCTCGCGCCAGGAGTGCGAGGGCACGGTCATCGGCTTCGAGTTCACCGGCGCGCCGTCGCGCTACTACCCCATCGAGCTGCCACACAACAGGGAGCTCAACACCCGCTATCAGAACCACCTGCGCGAGCGGATCGGCCCGGAGCGGGCGTTCTTCGCGGGCCGCCTGGCCAACTACGTCTACATCGACATGGACGACTGCATGCGCCAGGCTCTCGACGCCGCGCAGGACGTCCTGGCTGCGGTCGGGGCCGCCGCCTAGGCCTCAGCTGCCGGGCGTGCCCTCGATGGGGTACGCCGGCCAGCCCGCCTCCGGCCGCTGGTAGTCGACCAGCCAGGCCAGCAGGCGCGGGTCGCGCTCGATCAGGTAGGCCGATCCGCGGACCAGCTCGGCGAGCAGCTGCTCGGGGCTGAGCGTCAGCGGCTCGAGGTTCGCGTCGAAGGCCGAGAAGGTGGTGTGGACCTGGCGGCAGTCGTACTCGGCGAAGATCGCGTCGGACTCCGCCCGCACCCGTGCGGCGAGATCGGCGTCGCGCATCTGGCCGACCGGCCGCGTGTGGATCATCGGGACGCTGTCGAGCACCGCGATGTTCTGGTAATCGAGCAGCTTGGGCCACAGCGAGTCGAGCCCCCACCCCCACCCCGTCGGCGTGAGGTCGAGCGTCGGCAGCAGGCGCTCGAGCGCGGCGCGGCTGAAGCCCGGCATCATGATCTCGACGAAGCCGGTGCGCCGGCCGCCGAAGCGGCGGTTGACCATCGTGTCGAAGTGCGCGTAGTACGACGTCTCGTGCATGGCCGGCGCGAACAGGTCGAGCCGCAGCGCCGCGGCCATGTCGAACATCGAGCCGATCGTCGACTGCGACGTGAAGATGTCGTCGTCGGGCATCCAGATGTGGTCGTAGTCACGCCACCCGTCCCAGGTGTTGAGCAGCTCGCGCAGCCCGGCCCACTTGGGCCCCGGGATGATCTCGCTGACCGAGCAGTCCGCCGGATCCTGCGGCGGCATCTCCTGATACGGCACGAGCATCAGGTCCCAGTTCCGCTGCTGGCCGCGGTCGATCCAGCAGCCGTGCAGCGAGTTGCGCCCCACGCGCGCGAGGACGAGGTCACGGCTCACGGGCTCATCACCGCCCCGGGCGCGACGACCGCGCGCAGTGCGCCACGGACGCCGTCGCGGGCGATGGTCTGAGAGGCGGCGCGCACCGACGCCTGAAAGCCCGGGTCCGCGCCGAGGTCGCCGAACAGCGCGTGCTCGGCGAGCAGGGGCCGCGGGTCGTCGCCGGCGGCACGCGCGAGCGTCCGCAGCCGGCCGCTGAGCGGATCGTCGAGCGGCGGGAGGCGCCGGCCACCGTCGTCCACGCCGCGCAGGTGCCGGAACCATGCGGCGACCGCGAGCGTCAGCAGCGGGCACGGACGTCCGCGCCGCCGCGATGCCGCGATGGAGGGCACGACGTGGGCGGGCACCTTCGCCGATGCCGAGCGGCAGAGCCGGTCGAGGCGGTCGGCGATCGCGGGGTTGGCCAGCCGCTCCAGCAGCGAGGCGCGGTAGGCGGCCAGGTCGATCCCGGGGACGGCCGGCAGCAGCGGCGTCACCTCGTCTTCCATGAGCTGGGTCAGATAGTCGCGGACGAGCGGATCGGCGACCGCTTCGTCGGCGCGCTCGTAACCCAGGAGCGAGCCGACGTGACCCAGCGCGCAGTGCCCGGCGTTCAGCAGCCGCGTCTTCATCAGCGCGTAGGGCGTCACGTCGTCGACGAACTGCACGCCCACCTCGTCGAGCGGCGGCCGGCGGCCGCAGAAGCGGCCCTCGACGATCCACTGGCTGAACGGCTCGGTCATCACCGGCCAGCGGTCGGCGATCCCGAACTCGCGCGCGACGAAGGCGCGGTCCTCGCTCGTCGTTCGGGGCGTGATGCGGTCGACCATCCCGTTGGGGAAGCAGCAGCGGTCGGCGACCCAGGCGGCGAGCTCCGGGCTGCGCAGCGCGGCGTGGGCGAGCACCGTCTCGCGGGCGACCTCGCCGTTGGCGGGGATGTTGTCGCAGGAGATGACCGTGAACGGCGCGGTGCCGGCGCGCCGCCGGGCGTCCAGCGCCAGCACCAGGTACTCCACCGCGTCGGATGGCTCACGCCGGCTCATCCTCCGCTCCGGGTCCGCGGGCCGCGCGTAGGCGTCGGCGGTGATGGTCAGCGTCACCACCGCGGTTCGCGGATCGGTGAGCGCGGCGAGCACGGCCGACCGCTGTCGCGGCGCCAGCAGGTAGTCGGTCATCACGCCCACGATCCGCGCGTCGTCCCCGGCGGCGCCGCGCGAGACCACGGTGTAGAGGCCGTCCTGGGCGGCGAGCGCCTCGCGCATGGCCGGCCGGCGCAGCCCGACGCCGATGACGCCCCAGTCGTTGCGCCCGGCGCACGCGAGGTCGTCGAAGTAGACGGCCTGATGGGAGCGATGGAAGGCCCCGACGCTCAGGTGGACGACCCCGGGGCGCAGGTCGCCGCGCTCGTAGCGCGGCGCCGCGACACGCGCCGCGTGCCAGTGCAGGGTGCGGTTGGAGAGCGGTCGAGCGGAGTTCATGTGGGGCCCCGGGCAGCCGGGCGTCGTGGAGGTACCCGGCGCGCCGGGCGCCAGACGGAGCGGAGTTGCGCGACAACCCGGCGCAGCGGCCCGAGCGGTGAGCGGGGAATCACGGGGCGGTGCCGCCCCTGACCTTCGACGCCGCGGTGGCCGCTGTCCGCGCGGGCGAGCTCGACGCCGAGACGGCAACCGCTCGGCTGGTCGACCAGCTCGAGGAGCACGAGCGGCTGTGGCTGCTCGACGGCGACAGCGGCTTCTGGCGCGGCCTGCTGAAGATGGCCCGCGCCTACAACACCGAGCCGATCGTGGCCGGCGCGCTGCCGCGCATCGGCCTGCCCGGCCTGCGCTTCTGCGATGGCCCGCGAGGCGTGGTCATGGGCCGGTCGACCGGGTTCCCGGCGGTGATCGCCCGCGCCGCGAGCTGGGATCGCGATCTCGAGGAGCGCGTCGGGCGCGTGATCGGCGCCGAGGCGCGCGCCCAGGGCGCCAACTTCTTCGGCGGGGTGGTCGCGAACCTCGCGCGGCATCCCGCGTGGGGCCGGACACAGGAGTCCTACGGCGAGGACCCGGTGCTGATCGGCGTCATGGCTTCGGCGCTGACGCGCGGCGTGCGCACGCACGTCATGGCCTGCGTCAAGCATTTCGCGCTGAACTCGATCGAGGACGCACGCTTCACCGTCGACGTGCGGGCCGACCCGCACGCGCTGCACGAGGTCTACCTCCCCCACTTCCGCGCGGTCGTCGAGGCGGGCGCCGACGCGGTCGGCACCTCCTACAACCGCGTCAACGGGATCTGGGCCGGGCAGAGCCGCGAGCTGCTCACCGAGATCCTGCGTGACGAGTGGGGCTTTGACGGGTTCGTGATGACCGACTTCATGTGGGGCGTCCGTGACCCGATCGGCTCGCTGCCGGCCGGCCAGGACGTCGAGATGCCGTTTCGCCAGCAGCGGGCGCGCCGGCTGCCCGGCGCGCTGCGCGACGGGCGCCTGTCCTGGCGCGACGTGGACACGGCGGCACGGCGGATCGTCGGTACGCAGCTGCGTCATGCGGCGTCGCTCGGGCCGGCGCCCGATCCCGCAGTCGTGGCCTGCCCGGAACACCGGGCGCTGGCGCGCGCGGTCGCGGCGCAGGGCATGGTCCTGCTGCGCAACGAGCCCGTCGCGGGCGCGCCGGTCCTGCCCCTCGCCGGCGCCACGGTGGCCGTCGTCGGCGCGCTGGCCACGACCGACAACATGGGCGACGCCGGCTCTTCCGACGTGCGCCCGCCGGATACCTCGACGGTCCTCGACGGCCTGCGCGAGGCGCTGGGCGCCGGCGCCGTGCTCCACGACACGGGCGAGGACCCGGCGGCGGCCGCGCGGCTCGCCGCCCAGGCCGACGCCGCGGTCGTGGTGGTCGGCCTGCGGCCCGACGACGAGGGCGAGGGCATCGTCATCGGCGACCCGCGCGCGCTGACCCTCGCGGGGCCGCCGTTCACCCGCAGCCGGGTCGCTCGCGCGACCGCCTGGCTGCTGCGCACGCTGTGGCCGCGCCTGTACCCCGGGGGCGGCGACCGGCGCGACCTGCGGATGCCGGCGCAGGACGAGGCACTCGTGCGCGCCGTGGCCGCCGCCAACCCGCGCACGGTCGCCGTCGTCATCGGAGGCAGCGTGCTGGACATGGAGTCCTGGCGGGAGGAGGTCCCGGCGATCCTGCTCGCCTGGTATCCCGGCATGGAGGGCGGGCGAGCGGTGGCCGACGTCGTGCTCGGCGCCCGCGAGCCGGGTGGTCGCCTGCCGATGGTCGTCGCGGCCGATCCCGAGCACCTGCCGCCCTTCGACGCGGAGGCCGAGATGATCGTCTACGACGCGTGGGCCGGTCAGCGGCGACTCGATCGGGAGGGCAACCGCGCCGCCTACCCGCTCGGCTTCGGTCTGGGCTACACGACGTTCGAGCTCGACGACCTGCGGATCGAGGACGGCGCCGACGGTGTCGTGGCCACCGTCTCGGCGCGCAACACCGGCGACCGTCCGGGTTCGACGGTCGTGCAGCTCTACGCCTACGACGCCGACGAGGCGGCCGGTCCTCCCGTGCGGCGGCTGGTCGGCTTCGCCCGCGTCGGCGCCGAGCCGGGGGAGCGGTGCGAGTCGGCGATCCCCGTCGATCTCGGACCGCTGTCGCGCCGCAATCCCGTCACGCGAGCGTGGACCCGCACGCCGGGCTCGTGGCACGTCCGCGCCGCGCAGCACGCCTACGACGACCGGGGGCCGGGGCAGCCGCTCGAGCCGAGCCGTTCGGCGGATGACACCCCCTAGCGGGCGGGATTCGCTCGCGGGTACCCGCAGCGCATGGCGGAGGACGACGATCAGGTCGTCGAGGGCGTGGCGGAGACGGTCGCGCGATCGATGCGCGAGGGCGGCGGATGGATGTCGCTCGCCGAGCTCGACGACGACGGTCTCCTGAGCGAGGTACTGGGGCTCATCGGCGCCTACGACCTCGAGCTCCTCGTCGAGATCGCCACCGAGGGTTTCGTGCGCAGCCGCGCGGTGGGCGACGGGGCCGAGGCGCGGACGCCCAGCGACTGACGCCGGCGTCAGGGCCACCGGCGAGTGGCGCGGCCTAGCGCTTGAGCGTGAAGGTGCGACGCGCCACGACCTTGGCGCTCCCCGTCGGCGTGAAGCTCCCGGCCGCGGTCAGCTTGATGCTCCGGGCCTTCTTGAGAAGCGCCTTGCCCTTGGTGCTGAGCTTGATCCGGACCACGAGCGCGCCCGCACCCGGGGCGGTGGCTGAACCGGAGGCGACGACCGTGCGGCCGAAGCTCCAGACGATCCGTGCCGCGCCCGCGCTCGGCGCCGCGAGGCGTGCGCTGAAGCTGCCCGCCCTGAGGATTGGGGCGATCTTCGCCTTGGCACCCACGGTCGCCAGGCCGGCGAGCAGCGCGGCCTGGATCTCCTCGGTCGTCGGCTCGTCGGATGCCGGCGGCGTGACGGGTGGCGTGAGGAACGGGTTGGTGGTCGTGGTCGTCGGCTGCGTCGTCGTCGGCGGCGGCTGGTTCGTCGTCGTCGTGGTCGGCGGTGGGCTCGTCGTCGTCGTCGGTGCGGGAGCGGGGATGTAGACCGCGCCGATGCTGCCGGACACGTCGGCGAACCCGCTCTGGCGCGCCACCACCCGGTAGTAGGTGTACGTCGCGGAGATCACGCCCGTGAGGTCGGCAGAACGGCTGGTGGAACCACCCGCCCCGACGGTGACCGGTGTCGTCTCGTGATCGAGGGCGCCGGCGACCGTCCCATACTGGAACCAGTAGCTGGTGGTGCCGTCGGCGGGCGTGACGGTGGCGGTGACCGTCGCGGTCGTCGGCGAGGTCGCGGTGGCGCCGCCCGTCGTCGCCCCGGGCGCTGTCGCGACGGGCGGCGGAGGCGGCGGAGGCGGCGACGCCGCGGTGTAGGTCACCGAGTTCGACGAGCACGCTGAGGTGCCGGCGCTGTTGGTGGCGGTGGCGCGGAACGTCGTGGTCGAACCGGCCGCGACCGTCACGGTCAGGCCGGTGGAGGCGAAGGCCGCGGCCGTGCCGCTGGCGGCGATCGTCCCGGTACAGCCGGCGGTCGTGTAGAGCCGCACCGTCGATCCGGCCCTGGCCGTGCCCGTGATCTTCGGGCTGGTCTCCGTGGTGCCGGAGGCCGGCGTGCTGGCGGTCAGCGTGGGACGGCCCGGCTGGGTGGCGCCGAGGATGATCGACAGCGCCCCGGGGTTGGTGCCGTGGATCTCGGCGATGTCGAGGTCGCCGTCGCCGTTGAAGTCGGCGACCGTGACCCCGTTCGAGGCGGTCCCCGTGGGGACGAGCGTCGGTCCCGTGAACGCCCCGTTGGCCAGGCCCGTCATGATCGAGACGTCGGCTGCATCGTGGTTGGCGACCACGAGATCGGTGGTCCCGTCGCCGTTGAGGTCCCCGGTCGCGATGTCCCATGCGCCGCTGGAGGCCGCGTACTCGACGGACTTCGCGAAGGTGCCACCGGTGCTTCCGAGCACGATGCTGACCGCGGCCTCGTGGGAGTTCGCACCGCCGAAGCTGCCGTTGCCCGACACCGCGAGATCCGGATCGCCGTCGCCGTTGAAGTCGCCGATGGCGATCGTCCTTGCGGTGCGGTCGTAGACCTGGGTCGCGGCGCCGAAGCCCGTGCCGGTGGTACCGAGCACGACGTTCACGCCGCCGAACTCGTCACTCCCGACCGCCAGGTCGGGATCGCCGTCGCCGTTGAAGTCCGCGATGGCCAGGGCGTGGCCCAGCGCGACGGTGACCGGCGCGCCGGCGGTGAACCCGCCCGCCCCGTCGTTGACCATGATCGACACGGTGTTGACGCCGTAGTCGGCGACGGCAAGGTCCAGGTCGCCGTCGCCGTCGAAGTCCCCCGCCTCGGCGTCGACCGGATAGGTACCCACGGAGTAGGCGACCGGTGTCATGAACGTGCCGTCTCCGTTGCCGAGGCCGACTTTGACCTGGCTCGTGTTGTCGGAGGGCACCACGAGATCGCTCTTGTGGTCGCCGTTGACGTCGGCGATGGTCACCGACGTCGTGTAGTTGCCGTATCCCGGAAGCGGCGTGGCGACGCCGAAGGTCGCGCCGCCGGCGCCGAGGCGGACCGACGGACCGTTGCCGCGATCGTTGATCACGAGGTCCGGATCACCGTCGCCGTTGAGGTCCCCGGAGGTCACCGCGGTCGGCTTGATCGGGGCGGCGATGTCGGTCGCCGGCCCCATGTGCGGCGCGGAGACCGTGTCCACCGTGTACTGGACCGTGCGGGTGAAGGTCCGCCCGGCCCGGTCGGTCGTCAACACACTGAACGACTTGGCGCCGACGGTCGCGGTGTCGACGGCGCTGCCGTTGTCGACGTCGCCCACGCAGGTCGCGATACCTGAGCCGCCGGCGTCGGCGCACGAGTAGGCGGCCGCTATGCGGGCGCCCTGGTCGTAGCGCCCGCCGTCGGCGGGCGTCGTGATCGTCACCGTCGGAGCGGTGGCGTCGGCGAGATAGGCGTAGCCCGCCGAGCACGCGGACGTCGCCGCGCTCTGGTCGGTCGCCGTCGCGTAGTAGGTCGTGGTCGAGTTCCCGGCCACGGTCGGAAGCTGGATGCCGCCGGTGACGCTGAACGTGTATGCGGAGCCGCTGGCGATCGGGGTCCCGGTGCAGCCGGGGTTCGTGTAGATCCGGATCGTCGTGTTGCCCTCGGCCGTGCCGGCGAGCTTCGGTGAGAGGCTCGTGCCCGGCGAGGCGTCGGGATACGTGCTCAGCGCCGTGGGCACGGCCGGGCCGGCCGCGCTCGTGCCGGCATCGGTGAACCGGGCGAAGTGGCCGCGGGGTGAGCCGTTGACGACGTCGAAGTAGCCGCCGAGCTGCACCGTGGCCCCCGACGCGCTCAGTGCCGTGACCCATGAGTCGAGCTTCGGCGCGAACCCGGTGGCGGCGCCGGTTGCGGGGTTCAGCCCGGAGACGTAGGTGCGCCCGCGTCCGCCGATGGTCGTGAAGGCGCCGCCGGCGTAGAGCGTCGAGCCTGAGTACGCGAGCGCCCTGACCGCCCCGTCGGCGTTGGGGTTGAAGGACGTCCGCACCGCTCCGGTGCCTGGATCCAGTGCGGCGATGTGGTTGCGAGGGGTGCCGCCGAACGTCGTGAACTCGCCGCCGACGTACAGGTCGCCCCCGCCCGCGGCGAGCGACGCGATCTCGCCGTTGCCGCTCGCGGTGAAGCGCAGCGTGCCGTCGTCGGTGTCCGTCGCCGCGAGACCGTTGTAGCCGCCCACGTAGACGGTGTTGCCGCTGATGGCCAGCGCCGACGCGTAGCTCCACCCTCCGATGGCCAGCGCGACAGCCGGATCCACCGCGCCGGTTGCCGGGTTCAGCGCGGCGAAGGCGTCGCGTGACGCGCCGCCGATGTGATGGAAGTTGCCGGCTGTGAAGACCGTGCCGTCGTCGTCGACCGCGAGGGCGAGCACGGCCCCGTCGGAGTTCGCGCCGAAGGAGGAGATGCCCGACCCCGAGACGGCGTCGACGGCCCCGAGGCCGGTCCGGGCCAGACCGCCGACCGTGGTGAAGTCACCGCCGACGTAGACCGTGGCGGCGTCCGGCGAGACCGCGAGCGCGCGAACAGCGGAGGAGCTGTTGCCGCTGCTCGTGCCTGGGTCGAACCCGGTGACCGTGCCGTCGGCCGCGATCGCCGCGACGCGGCTGCGGGCCTTGGCCGGGAAGCCCTTGAACGTCCCGCCGGCGTACAGCGTCGCGCCCGACGCCGCCAGCACGTTGACATTCCCCATGACCCCCGGGTCGAACGAGGTGGCGGCGCCCGTCGTGGGGTCGATGCCGGCGATCGAGGAGCGCTTCTGACCGCTGACCGCCGAGAACGATCCTCCGGCGTAGACCGTTCCGTCGCCGGCCACCGCGAGCGCGCCGACCCACCCATCCGCCGTGGCTGCCCACGTCCTGGGGTTGTTCGGGTTGTTGTAGTCGAACGCCGCCAGCCGCGTATGGCTCGCGAAGAGCATCTGCGTGAACACGCCGCCGGCGTAGAAGCGCGAGCCGTCGGGGGACTCGGCGAGGGTGTAGACGGGCCCGTCCGGCCAGTAGTAGCTCTCGTACGCGCCCGTGTGGAGGTCGACGGCCGCCATGTACCGGGTTGGGTCGGGGCGGCCACTCAGGTCGGGGTTGCCGTCGGTGATCTTGGTGAAGGCCCCGCCGACGATGACTCTGTCGTAGTCGTCGAAGTGCATCGCGTAGACGTCGTTGTTGGCGTTCGGGTTGAAGTCCTGTGCCGTGCCGGCCGGCGAAAGAGAGGCGATGTTGTTACGGGGCTGGCCGCCCATCGAGCTGAACGTCCCGCCCACGAACACGGCGCCGACGTCGGCCGTCGTGCCGGCGGGGGTCGCCTCGGGCGCGTGGACGAGCAACGTGCGGACCGTGCTGTAGGCGCCCGCGTGGGCGTCGAAGGACGAGAGCGCCGTGCCGAACGGGTTGAGCGCGGCGATCGCAGTCCGGGAGCGTCCGCCGATGGAGGTGAAATCGCCGCCCACGTACAGGGTGCCGTCCGCCGCCAGGGCGAGCGCGCGCACGGCGCCGTAGGGATTGGGCGCATAGGCGAGATCGACGCTGCCGTCGGCCTCGATGTGGGCGAGGTTGGTCCGGGCCACGCCGCCGACGGCCGAGAAGCCGCCGCCGATGTACCAGCCGCCGCTGCCGTCGCCGATGGCGGCGATGATCGCACCACCGGTGACCTCGGGGAGGCCCGCGCTGCTGCCGTCGGCGGTCACGATCCCTACGCCGGGGCCGCTGCGCCTGGCGACGTGGGTGAACCGCCCGCCGATGTAGGTGGTGGTGCCGGCCTGGAGCACGGCGTCGACCGAGTCATCGGTGACGTAGGCCTCGGTGGCGGCGGGCTCGCCGAACGCCGCGTGCGCGCTCGCCGGCGCCAGGATCAGGCACGCAAGCACCGTGAGGGCGAGGCGTCCACGGCACTGGGGGCTGCTCACAACTGATCTCCGAACGCCGGCGCTGGACAAGACGGCAGGAGATCAGGGGCAATGGCCCGTAGCTCTCTGAGCGGCCCCTCCCACAGAGGGACCGGTGGTGAAGGTATCGACCATTCGTCCAAAAACCTGAACGAACGCTCAAGTTGGCGCTAGGAGCGGCCCCTGGCTCGTGCCTTCGCCCGCGCCTTGGCCCGCGCCTTCGCTCGGGCCTTCGCCCGCGCCTTGGCCTTCGCAAGCGCCTTGGCCTTCGCGCGCGCCTTCGCCGTGGCGCGTGCCTTGGCCGCGGACTGCGCCACGTCGGCCGCCGAGGCGCTCGACTGGGCCGAGACGGTCTGCGGGGTGTCGGCGGAGTGCGTCTTGGCGACGCCGGCACGCGGCGCGGCGGGCGGGTCGGCCAGCCACAGCTCCTGCAGGCGGCCGGCGCTCAGCGCGGTCGGGTAGTAGAAGACCTCGTCCATCGAGCCGCGCAGCCACGGCTCGTCCTGGCCGTAGCCGATGTAGAAGGTCGAGTAGCCCGACGGGCGCTTGGGCTGGGTGCCTGATGCCACGGCGCTCGCGAGGTTGCCGGCCGACGGCAGGCCGCTCGCGGTCCACAGCGTCATCGTGCCGCCGTTCCAGGTGCCGGCCACGAAGTACCAGCGGCCGGCCTGGACGGTGCCGGGGTCGGTCACCGTCGTGCCGAGCATGCGGAAGCTCAGGTGGCCGTCGCGCAGGTAGATCCCGGCGTCGTAGCCGTGATCGAGCACGTCGGCGTCGCCCGTGTCGTCGAAGCGGACCCAGCCGCCGAGCGTCAGCGCGTACTTGGGCGCCTCGATGCCGTTGACGTAGACGTAGCCGCCGTCGCCGATGAAGCGCCGCGCGCTGTCGCCGTCGCCGGAGATGCCGAACTCCTCCCACGCCGTGGCGTTCTTGGCCTCGCCGTGATGCGCGTTGCCCGAGGAGTCCTTGACCTGGTCGTCGCCCGCCGCCTCGCCGAGGCGGTAATACGCGCTCGGATGGTCGTCGCCGACGATCTGGGCGAAGGTCTCCATCGTGTAGTGGACGCTCTTGGTCGTCACGTGACCGGCGGTGTCCTCGCAGGTCGCGGTGAACGTGGCCGCGCCGGGGGTGGCCGGCAGCGGCTGGCCGTCGGCGGCCGGTGTGCTGTCCTGGTGGGCGATGCCGATCGGCGAGCTGCAGCTCCAGTCGGCCGCGACGGGCTTGTCGACCGAGTAGCGCCCGCCCTCCCTGGGCCAGTCGATCGTCACGATCGGCCCGCCGCTCGTCGAGACCGTCCACGTGTAGGAGGCGTCGGCGCCGGTGTTGCCCACGGCGTCGGTGCCGTGCACCCGGAAGCTGTGGCTGCCGTCGGCCAGGCCGGCGTAGGACTGCGGCGACGTGCACGCGCCGAACGGGGCGCCGTCGAGGCTGCAGGCCAGGGCCACGGGGCCCGAGGGATCCGTGGCCTGGAAGGTGAACGTCGCGCCCGTCTGTGCCGTCGGGGTCGCCGGCTGGCTGAGGATCGTGGCCACCGGGCCGTGCGTGTCGACCGTGAAGGAGCGCTGGGCCGGTGTTGCGTCGGTGTTGCCCGAGCCATCGGTGGCGCGCACCTCGAAGGTGTGGGACCCGTCGGCCAGCGAGGCGTAGGACTTCGGCGACGTGCACGAGCTCCACGCCCCGCCGTCGATCCGGCACTCGAACGTCGAGCCGGATTCGCTCGCGCTGAACCCGAAGGACGCGGACGACGTCGCGATGGTGCCGGTCGGGCCGCTGTCGATCTGGGTCTGCGGCGCGGTCGTGTCGGTGGCGACGGTGAACGTGCGTGCGGCCGGGGTCTGGTCGGTGTTGCCCGAGCCGTCGGTGGCGCGCACCTCGAAGGTGTGGGACCCGTCGGCCAGCGAGGCGTAGGCCTTGGGCGACGTGCAGGCGCTCCACGCCCCACCGTCGATCCGGCACTCGAACGTCGCGCCCGATTCGCTCGCGCTGAACTCGAACGAGGCCGCGGACGTGGCGATGGTGCCGGTCGGGCCGCTGTCGATCTGCGTGTCGGGCGCCGTCGTGTCCAGGGCGCCGTAGCTGACGGTGACGTCGCGCAGCACGGGCGTCACGGACGTGTCGCTCGTCGCGAGCTCCGCTCGGTACTGCACGTAGCGCGACTGGCCGGCGACCGCGCCGCCGGAGGACGCGACCGGCGCGAAGGCCGACCAGCTGCCGTCGGGCGACGACGTGTCGCCGGTCCGCACGCTGAGCGCGACCGAAGTGCCGGCCGGGGTGTCCGCCGTCCACGTCAGGGCGTCCCAGTCGACGGCGCTGCCGGCGTCCATGACACGCGAGGTGAAGGTGCCGGGCGCGGCGTACGGCGGGCTCATCGTCAGCGCGTCGACCGTGACCGCCGGGCCGCCGGTGTTGTAGTCGCTGGCGATCGGCCGCATGGCCGCGGAGATCGAGATGTTGTGCGTTGCCACCACGACGCCGTCGATCCAGAAGGTCACGCTGAGCGCGTCCCAGTCGATCCGGTAGTGGTGCGAGCTGCCGAGGAACGAGCCCGGGATCGGCGTGTTGAACGCGCCGGCGCCGTTCGTCCGTGCCCACAGGGTGTCCGAGGTGTTGTTCGTGCTGAACATCGCCCAGTGCGGGTCGTCGTTGAGATCGACGCCGAACCCGACGTGCTCGAACGGCGCCGCGCCGAAGGTGGCGTCGAACTCGATCGAGCGGCCGACGGGGAAGTAGGCGCTCGTGGCCGCCCAGCCGCCGTCGACGCTCAGCGCGCCGCCGCCGACCGTTGCCGCGCCGCCGGGGTTCCAGGCGCCGCTGACCCAGCCCGCGGGAAGCGCCGCGCCGGAGAAGTCCTCGTTGACGGCCGGCCGCAGCGCGACCTCGCCCCCGGCGGTGTCGGTCACGCGCGTGGCGCCGCCGGTGTCACCGGCGCCGAAGTGGACCGTCGTGGTGTCCGTCAGGCCGGTCGGTGCCGGAGGGGCCGGCGCGTAGGTCGCCTCGTAGGCGCCCGCGTCCGCGGTGATGAAGGCGTAGTCGACGCCCTTGATCGTCTGGGTGGCGAAGGACACCGGAGTGCCGTTGCGCTCGATGCCCGCCAGGACGCCCGCCGAGGACTCCGACGGGACCATCGCCGTCAGGCCGCGAGCGCCCGCGCCGGGAGCGATGCTGAAGCTGAGCGTGTCGCCGCTGAAGCCGACGGACTCGAACGAGGACGCGTTGCGGCCGTCGAGCCACGTGAGCATCTGCCGCGCGGTGACGATCGGCACGCCGCGGCTCTGGGCGGCCGCGAGGATCCCGTCGGCGCCGGAGCTCGAGACGTTGTCGGTGTGCATGTTCGCCGTGAACGCGCCGTAGTAGCCCTCGGGCCCGAGGGCCTTGGTCAGCAGGGCGTCCGCGGTGAACGGGTAGGTCTGGTCGGACTCGTCGGTCATCTGCGTCGCCGCCTGGTAGACGTCGAGCATCGAGCCGTCGAGGTCGGCGAAGCGCATCGGCATGCCGGAGCCCGTGAACATCCCGGGCCGGTTCTGCACCCAGCCCGGAGGCCAGTAGTAGTAGTTCGTGTCGAGCCGGATGCCGTGGTTGGCCTCGACCGTGACCGGATCGAGCCAGCCGCCCCACGCGATGCAGTGCGTGCGGTTGGTCGTCGGCGCCGGGGCGCTCGGGTACTCGCTCGCGAACGTGGCCAGCTGGCTGGTGACCGTGGCCTCGAACTGCGCCTCGGTCTGCGTCGTGCAGCCCGTGTTGACGTGCAGCGCGACCTCGAAGCCCGCGGCCTCGTAGGCCGCGGCCTGCGCGTCGGTCAGCGGCGAGCCGTTGAAGAGGTAGGAGGTTCCGCGGACGCATTCCCAGTCGGCGACCGAGCAGCCGGCGGTGCTCGCCGCGGCGAACTGGTCGAAGCGGCCGGCCGTGCCGCCCTGGGCGTGGTCGTCGCCGGTCATGACGACGACGGCCTTCTCCGAGCGCGGGAAGTACCAGAAGCGCGGGAGCGGCGAACGGTCGGCGTTCATCTCGCCGATCAGGTTGGCCAGCAGGCGCTGCTGCTCGTCGGCCTGCGGGATCGCCACCTTCGAGAGGTTGACCCAGTCGGGCTGCGGATCACCCGCGGCGTTGCCGTAGAAGAGGTCGTCCGAGCGGATCGGGCCCACGCCGTCGCGCTCCTGGCCGACCCATGCGGGGTTGCCCTGGCGCGTGTAGACGACCGAGCGGGCCAGGTCGTAGGCGAAGGACGCGGCCTGGCCGCCGTTGGCGCCCACGCCGTGCAGCGTGACCGCGGGATCGCCGGTGGGCGTCGTCGGGTCGGAGAAGAGCGTGGCGACCGGTGTGGCGCCGTTGAGCGTCCAGCGCCTGGCGGTGCCGTGGAACTGCATGGTCGCGGCCGTGATGCCGGCGCCGGGCGCCGTGGTCGCGTCGACCTTGACGTAGCCCTCGTCGAGCGTGCCGGCGCCGCTGGTCAGCCCGAGCAGGCCGGCCAGCTGCGCATCGGGATGCATGGCGATCAGGTTGCCGCCGGACTGCACCCAGGTGCTGAGCATCAGGACCTCGGCAGGCGTGAGGTCGGTGTCGCCGAGGATCGCGACGTCGTGATCGGCGAGCGTGCTCGCGGTGACCGCCGAGAGGTCGCTGACGTCGAACTCGTTGAGGCCCTCGTTGCGAAGGATCTCGGCGTAGTAGCGGCCGAAGTCGTCGTTGGCGCCGGCGATGACCAGGATCGGGCCGCCCGGGCCGTCGCCGATGGCCGCCGAGGCGCCGGCGGGCAGCGCCAGGGCAAGGCAGGCGAGTACTCCGATGAGTGCTGCAACGGGCGAACGCATCCGACACCTCTCCGGGGAAGGGGACGCTGCGCACGGTGCGGGCGGCCGGTGTGGGCGCGGAGGGCGCTCGGTATGGATTCAGCCTGTGAAGGCCCCCATGGACGAACGTCCTACCGCCGAGTTGCGTATCGGCAACCCACACCGAAATGTTGAGCGTTGACTAGCGCTGGGACTTCTGCACGCGCACGAGCGCCGTGGCCAGCGCGTCGGGCCGGTCCTCGGTCGTGGCGGTGTGCTGCAGGTATGCGCACAGCCGGTAGAGGCCCGGCGTGAAGCCCTCCATGCGCAGGCGCACCAGGAACGGGCCGGCGAGACCGCGCGCGAACATGTGCAGCTGCTCGGAGGCCGGGCGGTTGCTCTCAAGCAGCTGGGTCCGGGCGCAGGCGCGGCGGCCGGGCTGCACGTAGGTGAAGACCGTCGCGTACAGGGTCCCGGCGCCGTCGAGGATCCCGGTGTAGTCCACGCGGATGCTCTGGCCGTAGACGGCGTGGACCGGCGTCGGGGCGACGACCAGCGTGTCGGCTTTGGCGGATGCGGCGAGCGCCAGGAAGGCGAGGGCGGTGGAGATCCGGAGCATGGGAGGTCATCGCCGCCTCCCAGCGAGTTCCCACCATAGGCGCTCGCGCCGGCCCGTGTGACGCGACGCACAGTCGAACATGCGTTTCCATCCGGCGAGCGGGGGTACGCCAGAACCATGCCTACGACACAGACCGTCAAGCGCCGCACCGCCGCGACCAAGCGCAGCACGACCGCCAAGAAGGCCGCCGGCACCCGGGCCCGCAAGTCGGCCGCGTCCAGCGCCGGCCGCGCCAAGACCAACGCCAAGCGCAGCGTCAACAAGCCTTCCGCGCAGAAGCAGGTCCGCCCGCTCGTCGCGCAGGCCGAGTTCGTCGGCGCCGTCGTCACCAACACGGTGACCACCGCGGTGACCGGCGCCAGCAAGGCCGCCTCGAGCGTCGCCAAGCGCGTCGCGAACTTCCTGTAGGAAGCGCGCCCGAACACAGCCGTACGCGAAGGGCCTCCCTCCGGGAGGCCCTTCGTCTAGGTTCACCCGGATGCGCCGCGCGCTCATCGTGCTCCTCGGTGGCCTGCTGCTCGCGGGCGCTCCTGCCGCCGCCCGCGCCCAGGGCGATCCGTGCGCCAACCGCAAGGTCGGCGCGCCACATCGGGCTCCCGGTCGTCCACGTCCGCCGCTGGTCATCGGCGACTCCGGGGCACTGCTGGCGGTCGCCCCGCTCGTCGGACTGGGCCTGGAGGCCGACGCCCGCGGGTGCCGGCCGCTGAGCGACGCGGTGTCGATCATGGCCGCCCGACGACACGCCGGGACCCTCCCGCGCGTGGTCGCCCTCAACGTCGGCGCCAACGGCGGCATCGACCGCTCCCTGCTGCGCACGGCCTTGCGCATCGTCGGCGCGCGAGGGCGGCTCGCGCTCGTGACCCCGGCCACCACCGCATCGGCGGCGGCCACCATGCGTGCCTTTCACGACGCCCACCCCACCCGCACCGTCCTGATCGACTGGGCGGCCACGGGGCTCGCCGGCCACTACGCCGGCGACGGCATACACATCGGGTACGAGGGCGAGACCGTGCTCGCTCGCTACATCGCACGCCACGTCCGGCCCTACACCCCGCCGCGCGCCACCATCCCCTTCGCGGCCGATGCCAAGGACTGCGGCGAGGTGCATCCCGGCGGACGGCTCCGCACGGTCCTCGTCCTGCGCGGCCGCGACCGTGTGCTCTGCCGCGTCGCGCGGGCGCTCGCCGGCGCCCACGACAAGACCAGCTCGCCCTACTTCCGCTGGTTCGACTGGCGCTTCCTCGGCAGACCGCCCTGGAAGGACGTGTTCGTCCGCAACGACGGCAAGGTCGTCATCGCGACAAGAACGCCAGCGCCTGCTCGAGGTACTGCTCGGCGCGCGCGGTCATGCGGATCAGCCCGTATGTGTCGAGCACCGCGCGCTTGAGGTCCGAGGCGCCCGCGGCGCGCAGGCGGCGCATGAGCTCGGCGATCTCGTCGAGCGGCACCTCCTCGAGCGTGCGCGGGCCGAGCTCGCGCACGCGGACGGGCGGGCCGTCGAAGGGGCGCAGGACGTCCTCGTTCTCGATCGTCGTCGCGCCCTCGCGGCCGATGAGCAGGCGCTCCTGGATCTTCAGCCGCCAGGCCGACCCCGTCAGCGGCGCCTTGGCCGCCGTCGTCAGCTTCTTGCCGCCCGACGCGCGCGTGTACAGGCCGAACGCCCGGACGGCGAGCACGGGGCCCTCGGCCTCGACGATCTCGAGCAGCGCGGGCATCAGGCGGTCGCGCCCCGCGGTGCGCGGATCCGGCACCTCCGACGGGGTCCAGGCGACGTAGGGCTCGAGCTCGACGGCGAAGGTGCGCGGCGCAGCGGCCACACCACCGGCGGCCGGCGGGAACGTCCCGACGGTCTCGCGCCAGATCAGGCCGTCGCGCACGACGATCGTGCCGTAGCCATGGGTCTCGCCGTCGCTGGCCTCGAAGACGATGGTGTCGTCGGACTCGGCGTAGGCGACCTCGGCGACCGACGGCTCGGCGGCCAGCCACTCCTGCACGCGCGGGCGCAGGGCCTCGCGGCCGCGGACCACGCTGTCGTAGCCGAGCTGCACGGCATCGGATGCGTAGAGGGCCAGCAGCGCCTCGGCGTCGCCGGCGTTGATCGCGGCCATCGCGCGATCGAAGAGGTCACGACACGGCGTCACGCCGTGTCTTCTACCGCATCAGCGCCGCGGGATGCCCAGCACGAGGTGCGGGGCGAGCGCCACGGCGTCGGCGGGCGCGAGCTGTGCGAGCGGCGACGGCGGCTGCTCGTCGGCGGCGAACTGCAGGACGCCGCCACAACGGGGGCAGCGACCGACGAGACGCAGGCCTTCCGCCATCGATGCGCTGTTCCAGGTGCGGTCGCAGCTGGTGCAGCTGACAGCGGGCGGCTTGAGCTCCATAAGTGGATATTCGTCAATTGCCGGACGGAAGCCAATGGGCCATTCGTCCGTCCGGCGCACCGACGTCCGGTGGATCAGGCCTGGCCGCGCACACCATGCGCCGGCGGCGCAGTGGGATCGGGGCTCTTGCGGCCGACGAGGTCGACGACCAGGAGGACGAGCGGCGCGACGACGATCGCGCTGAACGCCAGCGTTACGACGGACATAGGGTTGGGTCCTTCCTGCTCCGGGGGCTTGCCGAAACCGGTTTCCTACCGGCCTCAATCCCTCCATCGGCACGAGACGCCAGAAGCTGAAGCGACCTGTCGGTACTCTCACGAGAGGTCCATGACCGAACCAATCGTCTCCCCCCGTTCCGGGTTCTCCGAGCGCAACGCCGCCCTTGCCCGCGAGTGGAAGCGGCTGTCCGGCGTGGCCACGTTCGTCGCCGTCCTGACGGCGCCCGCGCTGTACGCGGTCCTGGTCACGACCAACGACATCGCACCGGGCTGGGCGCTGCTCATCACGGTGCTGGCGATCGCCGCCTTCCGCGGCCTGATCGACATCCTCGCCCACCGCCTGATCCCGCGCGCGAGCCTCTACGGCGCCGCGCCCGAGGAGCTCGCCGCCGACGCCACGGCGCGGCGGCGTCTGTGGTTCTGGCGCGGCAAGTACAAGCTGGCGATCTGGCTCGCGCTGATCCTCGGCGCGATCTCGCTGATCTTCGGGACGTCACCCGGCGGGATCTGGTCCGGCTTCACCGACCTGTTCGGCAACTCGCAGAGCCTGATGCTGGCGCTGCAGCTGCCGCTGTTCTTCTTCTTCAACTTCTTCATCTTGTTCGGCCCGATGCTCGTCTTCGCGGTCAAGCAGATGAAGGGCTACGAGCCGGGCGACGCGGACTGGGGCGTCAAGCTCTCCGACGTCCGCGGGCAGAAGGAGCCCAAGGAGGAGGTCACCCGGGTCATCACGCTGTGGCAGGGCGGCGAGGAGTTCCGCAGGGCCGGCGGCAAGCCCGAGCGCGGCCTGCTGTTCATCGGCTCTCCCGGCACCGGCAAGACGATGCTCTCCAAGGGCATCGCCACCAGCTTCAACTCCCCGATCGTGACCATGCCGGGGTCGGGCTTCGCCGGGATGTTCATCGGCATGGACGTCATCACCGTCCTGTTCCTGATCCGCAAGGCGCGCAAGCTGGCCCGCAAGTGGGGCGGGCAGTGCATCGTCTTCATCGACGAGATCGACGCCGTCGGCCTGCGCCGCGCGGCACTCGGGGGCGGCGGCACGGCCGGCGCGTTCTCCCCGGCCGGGACGCCGTCGTTCGAGGACTTCGCCTTCCACGGCCCGTGGGGCGCCCAGACGCCCAGCGGCGACCTGATCCTCGAGACCCGCGCCTGGCGCGAGCGGCTCTTCGAGCAGCGTGCTCCGTCGCCGGCTGCGAGCCTGCCCCCGGGGCTGGCCGCGATCTACGGGCGCATCGGCAACTTCATCGGCGGCATCGGCGGGATGGGCGGCATGGGCGGCGGCATGGCGCTCAACCAGCTGCTCATCGCGATGGACGGCGTCGACGAGCCCCCGTTCTTCCGCAAGTTCTGGACGAACCGGATCAACAACATCCTCGACGCCAGCTACATCGTGCCCCGCCGGATCGGCAAGCGCTCGCTGCGGATGCCCAACGCCAAGCCGCGCGAGGAGCAGATCTACTTCATCGGCGCGACCAACGTGCCGATCGACCGGCTCGACCCCGCGCTCGTGCGTCCCGGCCGCATGGGCCGCCACATCTGGTTCCGCACGCCCACCAAGGACGACCGCCAGGACATCTTCGACCTGTACCTGGAGAAGGTCTCCCACGACCCCGATCTCGACACCCCCAAGCGCCGCGACGAGCTCGCGCGGATCACCAACGGCTACTCGCCGGCGATGATCGAGCAGGTCTGCTCGCAGGCCCTGACCCTCGCGCACTCCGACGCGCGCGAGGCGTTCGGCTGGGCCGACGTCGTCGAGGCGATGACCACGATCGAGTCGGGCACCGCCCAGGGCATCGAGTACGTCCCCGACGAGACGCGGGCCGTCGCCATCCACGAGGCGGGCCACGCGGTCGCCTCCCACGTCTACATGGCCGACGTGCTCTCGACGCGCCTGTCGATCCGCAAGCGCGGCGGCTCGCTCGGCCATCACCAGGCCATCGAGAAGGAGGAGCGCTTCTCGAGCTGGCGCCACGAGGAGGTCGGCAAGCTCGTCTGGACCCTCGGCGCCATGGCCGCCGAGCACGTCTTCTACGGCGAGAACTCCACCGGCGTCGGCGGCGACGTGCAGAGCGCGACGTCGCGGGCGGCGTGGATGGTCGGCATGTGCGGCATGGGTCCGGAGCCCATCGAGCTCAACGGCAGCGGGCCGGAGGGCGAGGAGGAGCGCCGCGAGCTCGAGGAGCAGATCATGGAGCGCTTCGAGCGCATCGGCCTGATGATCATGAACCGCGCCGCGGGCATGCGCGAGTCGGGCGATCCGATCCCGTCGATCCTCGGCGACCCGTCCAAGCGCCGCGCCGCGGCTCAGATCCTCGGCCAGGCCTACATCACCGCGGTCAGCCTCATCCGCCACAACCGCGAGGAAGTGCTGCGGATCGCCGAGACCCTGGTCGAGCGCAAGGAGCTCCACGGCGACGAGGTCGTCGAAGTGCTCGACGCCGCCGGCCTCGAGGCGCCGCACATCGACGTCACCGACGAGACGATCTGGCCCAAGCTGTGAGCGACGACACCGAGCAGCCCGACCGTCCCGATCCGCGCACGCGCCCGGACGACCCCGCGGGCACCAAGCCCAAGGTCGACTCGCAGTCGCTGCTGCCCGCCGTGCGCGAGCCCCTGGTCGACCCGCCGGCTCCGCCGCAGCCGCCGGTGACGACGTACGGCGACGACGGCCTCCTGCCCGAGCCCGCCGCGCCCGACGAGCCGCCGGCCGAGGCGCCGCACTCCCCGCGCTTTCAGTTCCTGCTCGGCGCGCTCTTCGCGCTGGGCCTCGCGGCGATCGCCGCGGTCGTGGCACTGGCCGTCAACGGCGCGCCCGAGCACAAGGACGCGCTGCCGTGGTCGGCGTGGAAGCCGACGGCCGCCGAGACCGCGCCCGCCGAGATCGCCCAGTACGTCGCCGAGCGCTACCAGACCGAGAGCGGCAAGCAGCTCGTCAACGTCACCGGTGGGCCGCTGCAGTTCCAGCAGACCCCGCTCGAGCTGATCGTCGACTCCGGCCTGAGCTACTTCCCGCTCGGGGGGCAGGGCGTCCTCTTCAACCTGTGCGGGATCGGCGCGAAGGACTGCCGGATCGCCACGGGCAAGCCGAGCATGGAACGCGCGCTGCTGCTGCGCCGCGAGATCGTCGAGCTCGCGCTCTACACGTTCCACTACACCGACGCCGACAACGTCGTCGCGGTGATGCCGCTCACCTCCAACGCCAAGACCGGCAAGTACGCCAAGACGCAGAACCAGGCGGTCCTGCTGCAGCGCCAGGACCTCGAGGATCAGCTCAAGCAGCCGATCGACTCCACGCTCGCGCCCCAGCCGCCGCGCGTGGAGACCGTGATGTCGTCACCCGACATCAACTTCGTCGAGTCGCTGACCAGCGAGCGCGACTTCAAGTTCAAGTTCCAGGCCGCCGGCACCGACGGCGGCTACATGGTCCTCGAGCCGGTCGCCTGAGCCTCGAACCCGGCGCACTGGAGCACCGGCAGTCGCGGGTACTTCGGAAACCGCGGGTCGGTCTTGTGCAGGCCGCACATCGAGAACGACGACCCGCGCGTATTGCCCACGACGCGCTGGTGTGCGCAGAGGTTGCAGAGACCCGCTGATGGTTGACTGGACAACTAGGCTGATCTGACGTGGCGACGTTCCGACGACTCCTCGGCTTCCTGCGACCTTATCGGCGCGGAGTGGTCGCGTCGCTGGTCCTCGCCGCGCTGGCGATGGGCGCCACCGTCGCCATCCCGTGGCTGACCGGTCGCGCCGTCGACCGGGTGCGCGCGAGCGACGCCGCCGACCTCACGTCGCTGGTCATCGCCATCGCGGTCGCGGGCCTCCTGCGCCTGACCCTGACCGTCGCGCGGCGGCTGATCGCCGGCAAGGTCTCGCTGGGCGTCGAGCTCGATCTGCGCGAGCGCGTCTACGGCCACCTGCTCGGCCTCGAGCTGGGCTTCTTCGATCGCCAGCAGACCGGCCAGCTGATGTCGCGGGCGACGGTCGACCTGCAGGCCGTGCGCTTCTTCCTTGGCTACGGGCTGATCTTCATGATCCAGTCGGCGCTGACGATCCTGCTGGCGTCGGCCGCGATGTTCGCCACCGACCCCGGGCTGGCGGCGCTGTCGCTGATCCCGGTGCCGTTCGTCGTCTTCGTCGCGGCCCGCTACGGCCGCCGCGGGCGGCCCGCGATCCAGGAGGTCCAGCAGCGGATCGCCGAGGTCACGGCCGAGGTCGAGGAGAACATCTCGGGCGTCCGCGTCGTGAAGTCCTTCGCGCGCGAGGAGCGCCAGTTCGAGCGCTTCACCGGGGCGGTCGCGCGGCTGTTCGACCAGGCGATGATCTCGACGCGACTGCAGGCCTACTACAACCCGTTCATCGGCTTCCTGCCGCAGCTCGGGCTCGCGGCGATCCTGTTCTTCGGGGGCCGGCGGGTGATCGACGGCACGCTGACGCTCGGCGACTTCACCGCGTTCTACGCCTATTTGCTGATGCTGCTCGGGCCGATGCGCATGCTCGGCATCTCGTTGGGCATGGCGCAGCGCGCGACGGCCTCCGGAGCGCGGCTCTTCCAGGTCCTCGATCGCGCGCCGCGGATCGTCGCCGGCCCGATGGCGCCCGGACTTCCCGACGGCTCCGGCCGCGTCGAACTGCGCGACGTGACGCTGCGCTACGAGGGCGCAACGCGCGACGCCCTGACCGGCGTCTCGCTCGAGGTGCCCGCCGGCCGGACCGTTGCGCTGGTCGGCGCGACCGGCTCGGGCAAGACGTCGCTGGTCGCCCTTCTCCCCCGGCTCTATGACCCGACCTCCGGCGCCGTGCTCGTCGACGGCGCCGACGTCCGCGACGTCGAGCCGTCGTCGCTGCGCCGCGCGATCGCGGTGGTCGACGACGCGCCGTTCCTGTTCAGCGCATCGGTGCGTGACAACATCGCCTACGCGAATCCGGAGGCCTCGGCCGACGACGTCGAGCGCGCCGCGCGCCGCGCGCAGGCCCACGACTTCATCGAGCGGCTGCCCGACGGCTACGACACGCGCGTCGGGGAGCGCGGCCTGACCCTGAGTGGTGGCCAGCGCCAGCGCGTGGCCATCGCCCGCGCGTTCCTCGCCGATCCGCGGATCCTGATCCTCGACGACGCCACGTCGAGCGTCGACGCCACCACCGAGCAGGCCATCAAGGCCGCGCTGCGCGAGGTCATGGCCGGGCGCACGACGTTCGTCATCGCCCACCGCCTCTCGACCATCGCCCTGGCCGACGAGATCGTCGTGCTCGAGGACGGCCACGTTGCCGCGCACGGCACCCACGACGAGCTGCTGGGCGTCAGCGACCTGTACCGCGAGATCGTCGAGAAGGGCCTGCCCGACCAGGTCTTCCTGACGCGCAAGCCGATCGAGCGCGAGGTGGCCGGCCTGTGAGCACGGACTCGCGTCTGGCCGACGTCCGCCGGCGCCTGCGCGGCACCAGCGGCCGCGGCCGCAAGCTCCGCGGGCTGCTCGTGCTGCTGCGCCCCTACCGCTGGCGGGTGGCGGCGATGTTCGTCGCGCTGGTGCTCGGCACCGCGGCCTCCCTGGCTCCCGCGCCGCTGGCCAAGCACGCGATCGACGACGGCATCGTCCCGGGCAACCTCGAGACGCTCGACTGGATCGTGGTGGCCTTCGTGGTCTCCGCGCTGGTCGTGTGGGGCGCCACGTTCCTGCAGACCTACCTGACCGGCTGGGTCGGCCAGCGTGCCCTGCAGGACCTGCGGCTCCAGATCTTCCGCCATCTGCAGTCGATGCCGGTGGGCTTCTACGAGAAGCGGCCCGCCGGCGTGCTCATCTCGCGCATGACCAACGACGTCGAGGCGCTCAACTCGCTGGTCACCGACAGCGTCGTCACGCTCTTTCAGGCCTCGCTGACGCTGCTGGGCACGATCATCATCCTGCTGAGCTTCGACGTCGAGCTCGCCCTGATCACGTTCTGCATCTTCCCCGTGATGGCGCTGGGCTCGCTGGCCTTCCGCATCGCGTCGGCTGACGCGTACAAGCGCACGCGCGAGACCATCGGCGCGATCAGCGGCTATCTGCAGGAGTCGCTGAGCGGGATCCGGGTCGTCCGCTCGTTCGCCCAGGAGCCGCGGCACCGCAAGCGGTTCCACGCGCTCAACGAGGAGAACCTCGACGCGAACATGAAGACCGTCTACCTCAACGCGGGCTACTTCCCGGCGGTCGAGTTCGTCAGCGCGCTGGCGACGGTCGCCATCCTGCTGATCGGCGGCAAGCAGGTCATCGACGGGCACCTCGAGGTCGGCGTCCTCGTCGGCTTCGTCGCGGCGCTCAACGGGTTCTTCGACCCGATCGGCCAGCTCTCCCAGCTCTACACGACCTACCAGGCGGGCATGGCGGCGCTCGACAAGATCTTCGAGCTGCTCGACGAGCAGTCAGACCTCGTCGAGAAGCCCGACGCGGTCGACCTCGAGCGGATCCGCGGCGAGATCCGCTTCGACGAGGTCACGTTCGCCTACTCGACGCGCGAAGGCACGAAGCTCGCGCTCGCCGAGGTCGACCTCACGATCCCGCCCGGGCAGACCGTGGCGCTCGTGGGCTCGACGGGCGCGGGCAAGTCGACGTTCGCCAAGCTCGTCGCCCGCTTCTACGACCCGACGCAGGGCAGGGTCCTCGTCGACGGCATCGACCTGCGCGACATCCGCGCGCACTCGCTGCGGTCCCAGATGGGCATCGTGCCGCAGGAGGCGTTCCTGTTCAGCGGCACCGTCGGCGAGAACATCGGCTTCGGCCGCCCCGACGCGACCGACGAGGAGATCGTCGCCGCCGCCGAGGCCGTCGGCGCCGGGGCGTTCATCGCCGCGCTGCCCGACGGCTACGACACCGAGGTCGGCGAGCGCGGCGTCCAGCTCTCGGCCGGCCAGCGCCAGCTGCTCGCCTTCGCCCGCGCGCTGATCGCCGATCCCCGGATCCTCATCCTCGACGAGGCGACCTCCAACGTCGACCTGCACACCGAGGGCCGCATCGAGGAGGGCCTGCGCCGCCTGCTGGCCGGCCGCACCGCGGTGGTCATCGCCCACCGCCTCTCGACCATCCGCCAGGCGGGCCGCATCGTCGTGCTCGACGGCGGCCGGATCTCCGAGCAGGGCACCCACGACGAGCTGATGGCCGCGCAGGGCGCCTACTGGGCCCTCTACCGCGACTGGGCCGAGCAGGCCGCTGCCTGAGAGGGCCGCGCTATCCTCTTCGCCGTCCTTTCCGGGATGGTGTAACGGCAACACGTCTGCCTCTGGAGCAGAAATTTGGGGTTCGAATCCCTGTCCCGGAGCTGTCGACAAAGGCCCGCGTTTGCGGGCCTTTGTCGTAGAGCGGCTCGTAATTAGTTGCAATCGTTGCTAATCTCCAGGGTGCGCTCGGTGAGTCTTCAGGCTCTTCTCGCTTTCGGGGCGGCACGTCAAGAGAAGAGCAGAGAGCCGGTCCGCATGACCACCGCAGCGCAGAAGGCACCGTTCGTCCTGGCGATCGCCCTACTCGCGATCGTCGTCCCCGCCGCCGGTGCGGCCCAGCCCCCCGTCGGCCTCGGCACCGCGGCCAGCTACGGCGTCCTCGCCGGCTCCGCGGTGACGAACACCGGGCCCTCGGTCATCAACGGCGACCTCGGGCTCAGCCCCGGCACGTCGATCACCGGGTTCCCGCCCGGGACGGTCAACGGCGCGACCCACAACTCCGACGCACCCGCCGCGCAGGCCCAGGCCGACCTGACCGTGGCCTACGACGACGCCGCCGGCCGCAACCCGGCCGCCACCGTCACGGGCGATCTGGGCAACCAGACGCTCGTCGCCGGCGTCTACCGGTCGGCCTCCGCGCTCGGCCTGACCGGGACGCTCACGCTCGACGGGCAGAACGACGCCAACGCGGTCTTCATCCTGCAGGCCGGCTCGGCCCTGACCACCGCGTCGGGCAGCCGCGTGGCCCTGATCAACGGTGCCCAGGCCTGCAACGTCTATTGGCAGATCGGGAGCTCGGCGACGCTGGGCACGTCCTCGGTGTTCGCCGGCACGGTCGTCGCGCTGCAGTCGGTCACGCTCAACGACGGCGTGACCGTCGATGGGCGCGTCCTGGCGCGCAACGGCGCGGTGACGCTAATCAACGACGTCATCACCCGTCCCGCGTGCGCGGCGGGAACCGTGCCGGACGCCGGAGGCTCCGGTGGGACCGGAGGCACGACGGGGGGCGGAACCGACGGGACTCCGGGCGTCGACGAGGGCGACACGCCCGGCGCCGCCACCCCGCCGCAGATCACCCGTGGGCGCTGCGTCCGCCGCGCGTTCCGGGCCAGCGTTGCCGGCAGCGGCATCAGCAGCGTGGTCTTCTCGGTCGGTAGCCGGGTCGTCTCGCGGCAGGTGATGGCACCGTTCGCGGTGCTCGTCGTCCGCTCGGACCGCTCGGGCATCGTCCACGCACGTGTGCGCTTCAGCGACGGGCGCGCCGCGAGAACGCTGCGCCTGCGCTTCAAGGCGTGCGCGAGCGCGGTCGTCTCCCCCGCGCGCAACCCGCAGGCCCCGCCCGCATTCACCGGATGATGCGGGCGGCGTTCTGCGTCGCTGCCCTTCTCGCCGCCCTCCCGGCATCGCCCGCCGCGGCGGCGGTGCCGCGCACCCAGAGGCTCGTGGAGGTCTACGCCGACCACGCGGTGCACCAGGGGCCGCAGCCGACGAGCCTCATCACCGCCACGGTGCGCTCCACGCGACCGATCACCGGCGAGCGCACCACGCTGCCCGTGCTGGGCCGGCGCCTTGACGAGAGCGGGCTCGCGTGGGTACGCGTGCGGCTGCCCGGTCGCGTGCTGGGCGCAGCGGTCCCGCCGGCCACGGGCTGGATCCGCACCACAGACACCTTGCGAGCCGAGACCCCCTGGCATCTCGTCGTGCACCGGGCGATCCGTCGCGTCGTGGTCTACCGCGACGGCCGGCCGGTGCGGGTCCTCGCGGCCATCGTGGGGGCGCCCTCGACGCCGTCGCCGCGCGGCTACTTCTTCGTCGAGGAGAGCGTGCGGCTCGCGGCGTGGCAGTCGGGCTCGCCGTTCGCTCTGGCCACCAGCGCCCGGTCCGCCGTGCTGCAGGAGTTCGAGGGCGGTCCGGGACAGATCGCGCTGCACGGGCGCGGCCAGGTCGGCGGCCGCCTGGGCACGGCGGTCTCGCACGGGTGCGTGCGCCTGGCCGGTGGCGCCATCACCTGGCTGGCCCGCCGGATCGGTCCCGGCGTGCCCGTGACGATCGTCTAGTCCGTCCAGCGGCGGCGCTTGAGCGGCGAGGGGCGAGGCTCGCGCAGCAGCGCCGAGACGCGCTGGCGCGTCACGCCGAAGGCCGCGGCGATCTCGTCCATCGTCATGCCCTCGTCGTGCAGCGCGCGGGCCTCGGCCCGGCGGACGACGGAACCCGCCGTCTCCAGGGCGTGCATGGCCTCGGTGAGCATCTCCACGACCAGCGGTCCGCGCTCGGTCTCGACGATCTCGCGGTAGCTGCGACCGGCGCCGCGGCCGCGGGCCACGCGCTCGATCCGGTCCTCCATGGCCGCCGAGAGCTCGGCGTTGACCGACAAGGCGCGTTGCAGCGCCTCCAGAGCGTCGAGGACTGCGTCAGTCCTTCCAGTCCTTCCCGTCGTGTCGTGCGTGACCATTGCCCCTGCCTTGGTCGTGGTCGTAGTCCGGGCTGCCGCGCTCCCCCGCGTCGCCCTGGTCCTGCGCGCCGGACTGGTCCGGCTGCTGGCCGGCCGGAGCGGCCGTGTCCTGCTTACGCTGCGCGCGGGCGGCCTCCCGAGCCGCCTTGGCGTCGTCGTGCGCCGTCGTGTCCGGCCCGCGGGCCGGCGCCTCCTGCTTGTCGGGTGAGGTGGTCACCGACGGCGTGACCGGACGCCGGGAAGGCGTCGAAGTGGTGGGTGCGGCAGCCGCGACCGGCGCGGGGTCCGCGACGGGCGCCGGCGTCTGCACAACGGGCGCCGGGGTGATCACGGGTGCGGGCGCGAGCGCCACCGGCGGCAGCGCGGCGCCCTGGGTGACCGGCCCGGTCACCGAGCCGAGCGAGATCCGCGGGCGCGGCGCACGCCGGGTGACCGGCGCTACGGGGGCGACGGTGGCGTCGCTCGCCCGGACCGGGATGGTGCCGAGTGTGCCGAGAGTCGAGCGCGTCGTGCCCAGGGAGGCCCGCTGCGGCGCCGAGGACTGCTGCACGAGCGGAGCCGGCAGCTCCACCGCGCCCGTGGTGCGCGGGCCCGCCGGATGGGCGCCGAACTCGTAGAAGCCCAGCATCGGACCCAGGAACAGCAGGGCCGCGAGCGCCGCCGAGAGGGCGCCGCCCACGAGAGTGGCCCACCCGAGCAGCTTGGTTATGGAAAGAACCTGCATCCCCCTTCGATCATCGACGGTTTGGAGGACCACCAACCTCCAACATCCGTCTAGCAACGCCCGTTGATCGCGCGAGCAACGGGCGTTGCTGGTCCTGCGACGGACCGGATCGCCCCTTGCGCGGTGTGCGAACATGTGTTCGTGTCGTCATCCGGATCGCCCTACGCCCGCTTCCGCCGCGCCCTGTCCACGGGCAATCTCGCGCTCGTCCATGCGACGGCGGCCGAGCTCCCCCACGTCGACCTCCACGACGCACTGCGCATCTGCCTGTTGATGAGCGACCGCGACGACGATCGCTTCGAGCGCGCCGCGGTGCGCTGGCTCGCGCGGGCCAGCCTGGAGACGCCGACGATGCGCCTCGACGACCTGCGCCTCGGCCTGATCGCCTTCGAGGCGATGCCCTACAACCAGGGCGCCGCTCGCCAGACGCTCGCCCAGCTGTGCACGACGCACCGCCTCGACGGGGCGGCGCGCGTGCTCAGCGAGGCAGACGCCGCGTGAGCTCGACGGTCTGCTGGAAGGTCGGGCGGTTCTGGAACGGCATGGCCGGCACCGCGACGCCGCTGGCCGAGGTCGAGCGGTTCATGTCGTAGCAGGCGGAGTCCGGCGTGTCCGCGCAGTCACCGTGGCCGTAGAGCTCCTGCATGCTCACGGCGAGCGCGGCGGTCAGCGTCGAGCGCAGCAGCGCGCGGCAGGCCGCCTTCTTGCCGTTGCCGCAGTAGGTCCGCGACCACTTGCCGCGCACCGATCGCGGCGTGAACAGCTGGCGCAGGTCCTTATCGACGTAGCCGTACCAGCCGTCGGAGAAGTCCGGCGCCGACGGGCTCGTCCCCTCGCCGCCGATGCGCGGGTAGGCGTTGACGCCGCGCAGCGCGCTCATCGCGTCGGCGCCGATGGTGGGGCCGAACTCGGCGTCGAGCAGCTTGGGCCACCAGGCGTCCATGATGCGGATGGCCTCGCCGTCGTCGGCCTTGCCGTCCTTGTCGAGGTCGCGGCGGTGCGCGCCGGACGCTCGCCACGCCTTGAGCGTCGCCAGCGCGTCACGCAGCTTCGCGTCCTTGGGCGTGCCGATCGCGCGGGCCAGCACCGGGACCAGGCGGCTGCCGCGGATGTCCTCGGACGCCGGCTCCTCCATGGCCTGGACGAGCTGGGAGATGGTGATCTTCTTCGGGCCGGCGATCGCCTGCTTGACGCGCCTCTCGATCATCTGCGAGCGGTACAGCGGCCCGAAGGTGAATTTGTCGTCGGCCGACGAGAACCGCCGCGCCTGCTTGTTGTTCCAGGAGACCAGGTAGCGCTGGTTGATCGCGTGCGGGCGCTGGGCGAGCGTCAGCGTCTTGGACGTGAACAGGTCGGGATCGAAGCCCTGCCAGTCGTAGGCGCCCGTGCCGAGCACCGGGAAGTCGCCCGACGTGCCTTTCGAGCGGACCGGATGGGCGCCCGACAGCTGGTAGGCGATGTTGTCGGTGTCGATGTAGGCCCAGTTGAACAGGAAGTTGATCCCGCCGACGGCCTGGCGGAACGTCTGCGGGTCCTTGACGAACGTCGGGTCGTTGAGGCGGAAGAACCCGATCGCGCTGTCGGCCTCGTGGAAGTAGGTCGTGCGCGCGCGGGCGTAGGCGACCTTCTTGCCCTTGACGGTGCCGCGGGCGTAGACGATGCCGTGCACCGAGCGCAGCGCGGTCAGCGTCTCGCTGCCCGGCGCCGTCTGGTCCAGCGCGTTGGGCGTCCAGGAGTTGTGCTGCTCGAGGACCTCGAACGGCCGGCACTTGCCCTTGTAGCGGTAGTGCATGTCGTCCTGGCAGAGGACCTCCGCGAACGTGTCGACGTTGTCGGAGGTCGCGGTCGTCGCGCTCCATGCGTAGTCGCGGCCGTGGCCGAGCTGGACCATCAGGTTGACACCCGGGAACGAGGCTCCGCGGGCGTCGAAGTGCGGCCCGTGAAGCTCCTCCTCCATGAGGATCTGCGGGACGTAGTAGCCCACCTGCGGGCCGAGCACGCCGATGGCGTGGCCCGTCGCGGACTCCTTGGCGCTGACGATCTCCCAGTTCGACGACAGCGGATGGGAGCGGAAGGCCTTGAGCAGGTCGCCGCCGATCGCGTCGTCGCCCTGTGCGCGCGCGGCCGCGCTGCGCTCGATGGCCGGGCCGTAGGTCACCGGCTCGAGCGATCCCGCGTCCGGGATGGCCAGCCCGCGCTTGGCGAACGGCGAGTTCGTCTCGTAGGGGAACGCCTTGCCGAGCACCGTCGTGGGCGCCTCGACCTCGTTCTTGAAGCGGAAGTCGGCCCAGGACCGGCGGCCCTGCTTGGGGCCGAAGCGCTTGACGAGCTGGTTGAGCACCTCCGCCGAGCCGACCTCGTTGCCGCCGCCCTTGCCGAAGATGCCGCCGATCAGCGAGGCCTCGGCGATCACGTCGGTGGGCTTCCAGTCGGCGGGCGTCTTGGCGATCGCCGCGTACTCCCCGGGCAGCTTGTTGGGGTTCAGCCGCGACTCGGCGATGTAGGCGTTGATGCCGGCCACGTAGGCGTCGAGCCGGTTGACCATCTCGGTGCCCAGCGCGCCGTAGATGCGCGGGGCGTTGTCGATCTGCTTCTGCAGATCGGCCTCGGTGTAGGGCGCGATCCCCCACTGGACGCGATCCATCTCGCGGTTGCCGGCCGCGCCGCCGACGAACGACGACAGGGTGCCGTGGCCCGTGTGGCGCAGCACGTCCATGAGGAACAGCCGGTCCTCGGCGCCGACGTAGCCCGCGCCGAACATCACGTCGGCGTCGGTGTCGCCGTAGATGCGCGGGACGCCGTAGGCCTTGTCGCGCACGACGGTCACGCCGGGCCGCGGGCTGTAGGTGCGCTCGACGTCGGCGGCCGCGATGCCGAACGTCGCGTCCTTGAAGTACTTCGGCACGTCGGCGTCGGTCAGGCTGGGCGACGCGTAGAGCAGCCCGTTGTAGAGCCCGCGCTGGTCGTCGAAGTGCGGCGGCGGCGCGTAGCCCGCCTGGTTCTGCGCGAGCTGCAGCGCGGTGATGTGGCCGGTCTGCCCGGGCGGCAGCACGTTGTGGAACCCACCGGCGTCGTTGACGCCGTACCCCGCGGGCGCGGCGGCGTGGGCGGAGGCGGAGAAGAGTGCGGCGGTCGCAAGGACCCCGATGGCAGCGCGGATCACGGCGGGCAATCTACGCAGGAACGGCCAAATAAGCGCCACACCTAAATAAAGGGGGTCTGACCCCTTTTCTAAAGGCCGGTGAGGTCGCCGCTGAGGAACTGGCGGCCGGCGATCATCCGGCGGGCGCGGTCGATGTCGTCGGAGCGCCCGACGGCGAGGGAGGCGACGACGCGGCCGTGGTCGAGGTAGAGCAGCGAGAAGTCCGCGCTGTCGATCGAGCCGCGCACGACGGTGGTGTCCCAGCGCTGGGCGCCGCCGACGTATTCCATCGACGCCCAGTCGGCGAGGTCGGAGAAGAAGTACGGGACGACCTCGTAGGGCCGCTCGGCGCCCTGCATGGCGCGGGCGACGTGCTTGCCCTGCTCGATGGCGACGCCCCAGTGCTCGAAGCGCACCCAGTCCTCGTGCAGGCCGCTGTCGTACTCGCAGACGTCGCCGGCCGCCCACAGGTCGGGGGCCGAGGTCCGCAGGCCGGTGTCGCACTTCACGCCGCCGGTGTGGCCGATGTCCAGGCCGGCGGCCCGGGCGAGCATCACGTCGGGGACGGCGCCGACGCCGAGCACGACCGCGCCGCACTCGAGCTCGAGGCCGCTCTCGCAGATCACGCGCTCGACCCGCTCGCCGGTGCCCTCGAAGCGGGCCACCACCTCGCCGCCGTGGATCTCGACGCCGTGGGCCTCCAGGACGCCCTGGAAGAAGCGGCCCGCCTGGGGGCCCAGGCCCGACAGGACGACGTCCTCCTGCATGACGATCGCGCAGCGCTTCCCGAGCTTGGTCAGCGAGGCCGCGACCTCCGTCCCGATGTAGGAACCGCCGATGAGCACCACGCGTTCGGCGTCGGCGACGTCGTCGCGCAGGACGTCGGCGTTGCGCAGCGCGCGCAGGTAGTGGATGCCCTCGAGGTCTGACCCGTCGACCGGCAGCCGGCGGACGTTGGCGCCCGTGGCCAGCAGCGCCTTGTCGTAGGTGATCTCGTCCTTGGTCGACAGCGTGGCCAGCTTGGCCTCGGTGTCGAGCTTCATGACGCTCACGCGGGTGCGCAGATCGACGTCGTTCTCGGCCCACCAGTCGCCCGGATGGACGAGCGCCGCCTCGCGGTCCTCCTCGCCGAGCAGGTAGCCCTTGGAGACCGGCGGCCGGTTGTAGGGCGCGTCGCTCTCGCGGCCGGCCAGCAGGATCGAGCCGCCGAAGCCTTCCTCGCGCAGCTGCGTCGCGCACGCGGCCGACGCCACCCCGCCGCCGATGAGCAGGACGTCGACGTCGGCCATCTAGACCGGCGCGGAGCCGTTGGGCGCGAACTGCGCCGTGATCGCCTCCTCGAGGCCCGGATCGAGGACCAGCAGGACCTCGTCGCCGACCTCGATGACCGTGTCGGCCTTGGGTACGAAGCCCTTGCCGCCGCGCAGGACCGAGATGATCAGGCTGCCCTCGGGCAGGTCGACCTGCTCGACGGCCTTGCCCGCCGCGGGCGCCTCGCCGGCGACCTCGACCTCGATGATCTCGAGCTGCTCGGCCGGCAGGTCGAGCAGGTGGACGAGGCCGTAGGACGGCACCTCGTGCTCGATCAGGCGCAGGATGAGGTCGGTGGCCGAGACCGCGGGCTTGATGCCCAGCAGCTCGAACCACTGCAGGTTCCGCGGGTTGTTGACGCGGGCGATGATCCGCTCGCAGAGGTACTTCTCGCGGGCGATCTGGCAGATCAGCAGGTTGTCCTCGTCGTCGCCGGTGACCGCGATGACCAGGTCGGCGCGCTGGATGCCCGCGCGCTCGAGGACCCACAGCTCGGAGGCGTCGCCGTACTGGACGCCGTGCTCGAGCTCCTCCTCGATGGTCAGGTAGCGGCGGCGGTTGTTCTCCAGCAGCGTGACCTCGTGGCCCTTGCCGCTGAGCTCGCGGGCGAGGTTCCAGCCGACCTTGCCGCCTCCGGCGATGACGACGTACATGGGCTAGGCGATCTCCAGCGCGGCCTTGAACTCCGCGATGGCGGCGCTCGTCGGGCAGATGGTGTGCAGGCCCTGCTCGGCGTACCACTCGGCGCGCGCGGGGTCCATGACGCGCACGACGACGCGGTCGACCTCGAACTTGCGCTTGGCGATCTGGGCGATCACCAGGTTGGTGTTGTCGCCGTCGGTCGAGGCGATGAAGACGTCGGCCTCGTTGATGCCGGCCTCCTCGAGCGCCTCGATCTCGATGGCGTGGCCGACGGTGAAGCGGCCGCCGGCGTCCTCCCACGAGGTGGTCTGCCCCTCGTCGAGGCGCTCGTGACTGAGGGGGTCCTCGTCGAGGACCGACACCTCATGCCCGGCCGCGAGGGCCTTGCGGGCGATCGTGGAGCCGACGCGCCCCGCGCCGACGATGAGGACGAACACGCGGCTGAGCTTAGCTGGGCGGCGGCTCGGGGCGGTCCCCGGCGGGCGCCGTGAGGATCACGCGGCAGTGGGCCTTGTTGACGACGTACTTGGTCGCCTCCCCCACGAAGTTCTCCATGCTGGCGCGCCCGCCCAGCATCGCGCCGCCGCGGATCCGGGACGGTTCGTCGGCGGCCAGGACGATCAGCTCGACCCCGCGGCGCTTGGCTTCCTCGACGATCGCGTGCCCCGCGCGGCGGGCCCGGACGGTCGCCGTGGCCACCTCGACGCCCCCGTACTCCTCCCCCACGGCCTTGGCGCGGCGCAGCGCCGTCCGGGCCGTCTCGAGCTGGGCCTCGGGAAGCCGGGCGTCGATGGGTAGCGCCATCGGGACCTCGAAGACCCACAGCGCCTCGATCGTCGCGCCCTCGCCGTCCTCGTCGGGGTCGTCGATCTCCTCGGCGGCCAGGCGGCCCGCGGTCTGGACGATGTCGTCGTCGAGCGGGGTGCCGAAGATGGGCACCAGGATCGAGCCGTACTCGGCCTCGACGACCTCGCGGCGCAGCGCGTTGGCCGGCACGGTGACGCGGTCGGTCAGCGACTTGCCCTGCGTGGTCCGGTAGATCACGTAGAGCAGCAGCCCGCCCGCCATCCACCCCAGGCCGACGTAGCGCGCGCCGGCGTGGGTGATCATCACGCCGATCCACGCCGCCGACGAGACGAGCGCGCCCAGCACCGCGGGGATCGGCAGCTCGCCGCCGCGGACCTTGATCGACAGCGGGATCTTGTAGGGCCGGTCGCGGGCGGGCTCGCGGTAGCGCAGCACGATCACCGACAGGTGCGCGATCGTCAGGCCCAGCAGCGCGCCGAACGCGAAGATGCCGACGAGGAAGTCGGCGTCCTCGGTGGCCTCCAGCGCGCCCGCGATGATCGCCGCCAGGACGATGACCACCACCGGCGTCGAGCGCGTCGGATGCAGCCGGCCCAGCGCGCTGGGGATCTGCCGGTTGGTGGCCAGCGAGTAGGCCAGCCGCGACAGGCCGAGCATCGCCGAGTTCGCGCCGGCGATGAGCGTCGCCGCGGCCGCCGCGGCGATGACGTACTCGACGAGCGAGCCGCTGCCCCACTCGGTGTCGAAGGCGGCGCCGACGTTGAGCATCGGCGCCTCGAGCCAGTGCCCGCCGATGGCCTGCGTGCCGCCGCTGACCGGCAGCGCGGTGACGGCGACGACCGCCACGCCGACGTAGATGAGCATCACCGCCGAGCCGGTGGTGAAGATCAGCCGCCGCAGGCCGCGCCGCCCGATGGCCACCTCGCCCGACAGCCCCGACGCCGACTCCAGGCCGGTGAAGACGACGGTCGACAGCCCCATCGCGAAGACGATCCCCGACCATGACGGCATCGTCCCGATGTCGATCGGCCCGGTGATCTTGTCCCAGCTGAAGAACAGGATCAGCCCGGCGACGATGATCCCGAACTGCAGGACGAAGTCGGCCAGCACGAGCGCCGCGACCCGCTTGGTCCGGCTGCTCGAGAACCCGCGGATGTTGCGCACCGCGACGTAGGCGATGAACGACAGCCCGAGGATCAGCGACAGCGCGCCCTCCCCCAGCTCGTCCCAGTAGGCCGCCAGGTAGCTCGTCGCCGAGAACGTGGTGACGGCGATGAGGATCACGTAGTCGAGCAGCAGCGCCCAGCCCGCGATGAAGCTCCACAGCTCGTTGAAGGCGTAGCGCGCGAAGACCGTCGCGCCGGCCCGCTCCTGGTGCAGCGACGCTCCCTCGACGTAGGTCATCGCCGCCAGCAGGAAGAAGAAGCCGCCGAGCAGGTAGACCAGCGGCGTCAGGGTGAACGCGTGGTCGGTGGCGACGCCCAGCGAGAAGTAGATCGCGCTGGCCAGCAGCGTGTAGATGACGACGAACAGCTGCGGGGACCCGACGGTCCGCCGCGCGATGGTCAGCGGTCCGCCCGTGTGGCGATCCACAGCCGGCCCCCTCCCACGAAGATGAACAGCACGCCGAGCAGCACCCCGGCCGAGATCGCGCCGCCGCCCTCGTCGATCGTCCGGGCCACCATCGCCACGCCGATCAGCATCAGCGCGCAGGACAGCACGATCGTGCCGCGGCGGTGCACGTCACGCGGCACCGGCCACCGCCTTGCCCGCCGTGCTGGGGTCGGACTCGATGATCACCCGGCACGGGCGGTTGGCCAGCACCGTCTCGACGGTCTTGCCGAACACCGTGCCGCCGCCGCGCCGGCCGAGCGGCATCACGATCGCGCTCGCGCGCATGTCCTTGGCCTCCTCGACGATCATGCGCCCGGCCTGGCCGGCGCGCACGCGCTCGACGTGGCCGGTGACGCGCCGGCCGCCCTGGATGCGCGCCTGCTCGATGATCCCGTGAGCCGCCATCTGCAGCTCGGGAAGGTCGGCGTCGAGCGGGGAGGAGGCGGGCACGGTGAGCGTGACGAGGACGTGGATGCCACGCCTTCGCCGGGCGGCGAGCTTGGCCGCGGTGGCGATCGCGTTGGGGTAGAAGCGCCCGCCGTCGAAGGCCACGAGGATCGAGTCGTACTCGGCCTCGGACTCCGTGGCCGGCCGCGGAATGGCGACCTTCGCGGTCGTCGTCAGGTCCAGCCCCTGGCGCCGGCGGTAGACGACGTAGACGAAGATGCCCAGCAGCAGCCACGCGGTGCCGGCCGCCGCGACGGCGAGGTGCAGGAACGTGACGACCACGAAGGCCATGCCCGTGCCGAGGCCGCCCAGCACCGCGAACAGGGGCAGCGATCGCCCCCGGCCGATCGGGATCGAGCCCGGCCCGCGGTACGGACGCGGGTGGTCGGGCTCGGTGAAGCGCAATCGCGCCACCGAGATGTGCGCGATCGTGAACGACAGCATCGCCCCGAACGCGTACATGTTGCCCAGGAAGTCGGCCTTGCCCGGGATCATCGTCAGGCAGGCGATCGTGCCGAAGACGAGGATCCCGATCCACGGCGTGCCGTGCTTGGGGTGCAGCTGGCGCAGCCGGTCGGGCACCTGGCGGTGCAGGCCCATCGAGTAGACGAGCCGCGAGACGCCGATGATGCCGGCGTTGGTGGCGATGAACAGGATCGTCGCGGCGAGCAGGCCGACGTAGATCTCGGTCGCCCCCTGGAGCGCCCCGAGGTCCATGTTCTTGACGACGCCGAGGACCGGGTCGCCGGCGAAGCCGCCCTGCTCCTCGGTCCGGCCCAGCAGCGTGAAGTACGAGCCGTCGGCCGCCTGCTGGACCGGCAGCGCGCTGAGCGCCACCGCCGGCAGCAGCGCGTAGATCGCGAAGACGGCGATGACGACCCGCTTGATCGCCTCGGGGATCGTCTTGGACTCGTCCTTGGCCTCCTCGGCCATGTTGGAGATCGTCTCGATTCCCGTGTAGGCGATCATCGCCACCGGGATGGCCAGGAAGAACTGCTTCCAGGTCGGCGCGACCCCCAGGCTGATGTTGTCGATCAGCGTCTCGGGCGAGAACACGAGGAACAGGCCGACGAGCACCAGCAGCAGCTGCGTGGCGAAGTCGGCCAGCGCCAGCCCGATGTTCACCGCGGCGGACTCCTCGGCGCCGCGGACGTTGACCATCGCCAGCACGACGACCACGCCGATGCCGAAGAAGATGTCGGCCGGGCTGTGGCGCAGGGCGTCGATGCCCACGACGCTGCCCAGGTAGTGCGGCACGAAGAACGCCGAGATGGCGATCGTGATCACGTAGTTGAGCATCTGGCCCCAGGCGGCGAAGAAGGACCAGAACTCGTTGAAGGCGCGGCGGGCGAACGAGCTCGAGCCGCCGGCCTCCGGGTACATCGCCGTGGCCTCGGCGTAGGTCGCCGCGGTCAGGTAGAAGATGATCCCGGCGATGATGAAGACGACCGGGGTCAGGCCCAGCGCGAAGCTCGCGACGAGGCCCAGCGCGTAGTAGATCGACGACCCGACGTTGCCGTACGCCGTGCTGAAGAGGGCGTTGGTGCCGAGGACGCGCTGAAGTCCGTGGAGGCGGCGTTCGGCCATGTGCGGCCGCCGAGTCTAGACCTGCTTCAGGCGCGACCGCACGCGCTTGCGGCGCGCGGCGAGCTCCTCCTCGAGCACGTCGATCTCCTGGCGGCGCCTGCGAACCAGCTCGAGCTGGCGGTCGAGGTGCCCCAGGGCCTCCTCGAGGATCTCGCGGCGGCGCTGCGGGCTGGGCTCGTCGGTGTGCCATTCCTCGCGCAGCGACGCCCGCGCCTCCTCGGCCTCGAGGATCGCCTTGAGCTCCTCGAGGCTGAGCCCCAGCAGCTCCTTGAGCCGCAGCGCATCGCGCAGCCGCTCGATGTCGCGCTCGTCGTAGGCGCGGTGCGCGCCGGTCGCCCGCTCGTCCGAGGACGGCAGCAGGCCGATCTCCTCGTAGTAGCGGATCGTGCGCGGCGTGGTGCCGACGCTGCGGGCGACCTCGCCGATCTTCACGTCTTCGGCCTCATCAGCGAGACGAGGGCGCCGGCCAGCGACGTCGCGGCCAGCACCCACAGCGCGGTGTGCATGTTGGCGATGAACGGCGCGAGCTGGGCGGGTGACAGCCCGGTGGCGACGCCGGAGAAGATCTTGAAGAGCACGTCCTTGGGCACGGCGGTGGTGACGATGGCCAGCACGAAGGCGATCGACAGGACCGCCCCGGTGTTCTGCAGCATCATCCGCGCTCCGGCGGCGATACCGCGCCGCTCGGCCGGGACGGTGCCCATCATCGCCGCGGTGTTCGGGCTGTTGAACATGCCCGAGCCGACGCCGACGATGAACAGCCACAGCGTGCTCATCCAGTAGCCCGTGTCGACGTCGAGCAGCGTCATGCCCGCCAGGGCGACGGCCGAGACGAGCATCCCCAGCGCGGCGAGGGTGCGCGAGCCGCGGCGGTCGGCCCAGATCCCCGCCAGCGGCGAGGCGATCAGCATGCCGATGGCCATCGGGGCGATCTTGATGCCGGCCAGGATCGGGTCGTCGCCCTTGACGCCCTGGAAGTAGAAGACGAACAGGAACATCAGCGCGAAGCGCGACAGGCCGTTGATGAAGGCGGCGGCCGTCGCGGCGCTGAACAGGCGGTTGCGGAAGATCGACAGGTCGAGCATCGGCGCCCGCTGGCCGCGCTCGATGAGGACGAACGCCGGGATGAGCACGGCGCCGACGATGATGCCGCCGAGCGTCAGCGGATCGGTCCAGCCGTGCAGGCCGCCGCGCGACACGCCGTAGACGAGGCCCGTGAGCCCGATGACGAACGTCGTGGTGCCGATGAGGTCGAAGCCGCGGTTGTCGTCGCGCTTGGCCAGTTCGTGGAGCACGTTGCCGGCCCACAGCGACCCGATCAGCGCGAGCGGGACGTTGAACCAGAAGACCCACTGCCAGCCGATGGCCACCAGCGCGCCGCCGAGGACCGGCCCGAGGACCAGCCCGACCGCGGCGACCATCGTGTTGGTGCCCATCGCCACCCCGAGCTGCTCGCGCGGGAAGGCGTCGGTGACCAGCGCGCTCGCGTTGGCGAACAGGAACGCCGCGCCGATGCCCTGGACGACGCGCCAGGCGATCAGCACGGTCGAGTCGCCGGCGAAGCCCGCGCCCAGCGACGCGAGGCCGAAGACGACGAAGCCCGCGACGTAGGCCTGCTTGCGGCCGAAGAGGTCCGAGAGGCGCCCGGCGGTGAGCACCAGCACGGTGCTGGCGATCATGTAGGCCAGGATCACCCAGACGAGCGACAGGATGCTCGTGTGCAGCGCGTCGCCCAGGTCGGGCAGGGCGATGATCAGCGTGCCGGAGTTGATCGTCGCCAGCAGCATCCCCAGGCTGGTGCACGAGAGGGCCCACCACTTGTAGTGCGGGTGCTCGGCGTGGACGCCGACCCGTTGGCGGCGTGGTTCGGTCTGGGCGATGCTGGCCATGAGGCCAGTCTAGCCAAGTTGACGTGAACGTAAGCTTTAGTTTTTGGTCAGGCGTACAGCGTGTCGATCTCTTGCGCGTACTTCTCGGCGATCGGCCGCCGCTTGAGCTTCATCGTCGGCGTCAGCTCGTCGCCGCCGGGCAGCCACTCGTCCTCGAGGATCTTGAAGCGCTTGATCTGCTCGACGCGGGCGAGCTTCTCGTTGGCCGCGTCGACCTCGGCGCGCACCCGGGCCTCCACGTCACCGTCGCGGTCCGCGTCGGGGTCGAGCACCAGCAGTGCGACGTTGTAGGGCCGGCGGTCGCCGATGACGGCGGCCTGCCCGATCAGCGGGCCGGCGGCCTTGAGCTGCGCCTCGATGTTGGCCGGGGACATGTTCTTGCCGGCCGCGTTGATGATCAGCTCCTTCTTGCGATCGACGATCCACCAGAAGCCGTCCTCGTCGACCTTGGCGATGTCGCCGGTGCGCAGCCAGCCCTCCTCGTCGATCGTCTCGGCGGTCTTCTCGGGCTGGTTGCGGTAGCCGCGCATGATCAGCGGGCCGCGGACGAGCAGCTCGCCGTCGGACTCGAGCCGCAGCTCCATGCCCTCCGCGGCCACGCCCACCGAGCCCGGGCGCCAGCGCTCCGGCGTGTTCGTGGTCACCACGCAGGACGTCTCGCTCATCCCCCAGACCTCGCAGATGCGGATGCCCAGCGCGTCGAAGAACTCCAGCAGCGGCTTCGGCGTCGGAGCCGCGCCCGTCACGAACCACTCGACCTGGTCGAAGCCCAGCATCTGCCTGACGGTGTCGCCCGGCGTCTCGGCGGTCACGCCCTTGGCCTCCAGCCCGGCCTTGAGCTTCTCCCAGACGCGCGGCACGGCCCCGAAGACCGTCGGGCGCACCTGGGCCACCGCGGCGAAGAGATCGGGCAGCGCCGCCACGCTGGTGACCGTGTTGCCGTAGGTCATGAAGGCCGAGTAGTGCGACGCCCAGCGGTCCGCGATGTGCGCAGCGGGCAGGAACGAGACCTGGCGGCCGCCGCTGCCCGTGGGCACCAGGGCGTGGACGGCGTTGAGCTCGGCGAGGATGTTCGCGTGCGTCAACTCGACGCCCTTGGGCGGCCCCGTCGTCCCGGACGTGTAGATCAGCGTCAGCAGGTCGCTCGGCTCCACCGCGCGCCAGGAGGCCTCGAAGTCGAAGTCCTCCTGCGCCGCGGCCACGACGTCGCCGATGCCCAGCGAGTCCTCGCCGCCGTCGATCGAGATGAACGTCTCGACGCCCGCCCCGTGCTCGTTGGCCTCGCGCAGGCGCCCGAGGAACTGCTGCTCGCAGATGACGATCCGGTTGCCCGCGTCGCCCATCACGTAGCCGATGTCCTCGGCCGGAGACGTGTTGTACAGGCTGAACGGGCAGGCGCCGAGCATCATCGCCGCGGCATCGAACAGGTGGAACCCGGGCCGGTTGACCATCATCAGGCCGACCGTGTCGCCCCGGCGCACGCCGAGGCCGTGGAGCCCGGCGGCCAGCGCCTCGACGCGCTCGAGCGCCTGCGCGTAGGTCAGCGACGGGCTGTCGTCGGGCGTGCGCAGCGCGACCTGGTCGGGACGCTCGGCGGCGGTGGTGAGCAGCGCCTCGCACATCGTGCGGGCGGCAAGGGCAGCAGCCATGCCGCGATCATCTCACGGCGCCGTGCGCCTTTCGTTGCGTTGCGCCGCGCCCACGCGCGTCCGCGCCGCGCACGCTGGATCGATGATCCGCGATCCAGACCCCCGCGTCGCCGCCCTGGCCAAGGCCCAGAACGGCGTCCTGACCCACCGCCAGCTCGCCGAGCTCGGCCTCGACGTCGACGACGCCCTGGCCGCCGGCCGCCTGCGCCCTGTCCTGCCGGGCGTCTACGCCGTCGGCGCGCGCATCCTCAGCCCGGAGGGCCGCTCGACCGCCGCCGTCCTCGCCACCCTCACCGGCCTCGCGGACGCGCCGATGCCCGCGGAGATCCGCGCGGCCCTCGACCGTGGGCGGTCAAAGCGACCTATGCGGTCACTTTGACCGCCCATCCGCGGACGAACGCAGGCGTAGGCACCCCCACCCCCTGGATGCCAAAAGGGCCGCCACTCGCGTGACGGCCCTCGGGCACGACAGACCTGGAGCGCTGGCGCCCTAGGTGATGATCGGGATGATCAGGATCGCCACGATGTTGGCGACCTTGATCATGGGGTTGATCGCGGGACCCGACGTGTCCTTGAACGGGTCGCCGACGGTGTCGCCGGTGACCGACGCGGCGTGGGCCTCGGAGCCCTTGCCGCCGAACGCGCCGTCCTCGATCAGCTTCTTGGCGTTGTCCCAGGCACCGCCGCCGGCGGTCATCATGACGGCGAAGAAGAAGCCGACGACGATGACGCCGATGAGCAGGCCGCCCAGGGCCTGGACGTCGATGAGGCCGACGATGAGCGTCAGGCCGATCGGCAGCAGCGACGGGAGGATCATCTCGCGCTGAGCCGCCTTGGTCACCAGGTCCACGCACGCGGCGTAGTCCGGCTCGTCGGTGCCGTCCATGATGCCCGGCTTCTCGCGGAACTGCCGGCGCACTTCCTCGACGACGGCGCCGCCGGCACGGCCGACGGACTCCATCGAGAGAGCGGCGAACAGGCAGACCATCATGCCGCCCAGGATGAGGCCCATCAGGACCTCGGGGTTGAGCAGGTTGAAGCCGTTGATCGACTCGATCTGGTCACCGGACACACCCTCGCGGGCGAGCTCGATGACGAACGCCGCGAACAGCACCACGGCGGCGAGAACGGCGGAGCCGATCGCGTAGCCCTTGGTGACGGCCTTGGTCGTGTTGCCGACCGCGTCGAGCTTGTCGGTGATCGTGCGGACCTCCTCGGGGAGGTCGGCCATCTCGGCGATGCCGCCGGCGTTGTCGGTGATCGGGCCGAAGGCGTCGAGCGCGACGATCAGGCCGGTCAGCGAGAGCTGGCCGACGACCGCGATGCCGATGCCGTAGATCCCGTCACCCTCGTTGCCGCCCGCGAGCTTCCACGCGGCGAAGATGCCGAGCACGAGCACGATGGCGGGCAGCGCCGTGGCCTGGAGACCCGACGACATGCCCTGGATGATGTTCGTGGCGTGACCGGTCTGCGAAGCGGCGGCGGTCTTCTTGACCGGGCCGAAGCGCGTCGACGTGTAGTAGTCGGTGATCACGAACAGGCACGCGGTGACGGCCAGGCCGACCAGCGCGCAGAGGTACAGGTCCCCGGCCGAAGCCGTGTCGCTGAGGTCGTCGGCCATCCACTTGGTGACCGGGTAGAACGCCGCCGCGGCGATGACGCCGGAGGCGACGAGGCCCTTATAGAGGGCGCTCTCGACGTTGTCGGAGCTGGTGCGCACGAAGAACGTGCCGACGATCGAGGCGAGGATCGCCACACCGCCGAGCACCAGCGGGTACAGCGCGGCCTGCGTCTGGACCTCGCCGGAGAAGCTCAGGACACCGAGGAACATGACGGCGACCAGGGTCACCGCGTAGGTCTCGAACAGGTCCGCGGCCATGCCGGCGCAGTCGCCGACGTTGTCGCCGACGTTGTCGGCGATCGTCGCCGGGTTGCGCGGGTCGTCCTCGGGGATGCCCGCCTCGACCTTGCCGACGAGGTCGGCGCCGACGTCAGCGGCCTTGGTGAAGATGCCGCCGCCCAGTCGGGCGAAGACGGAGATCAGCGACCCACCGAAGCCGAGGCCGATGAGGGCGTCCACGGACTCCTCAGGGCTCCGGTCGAAGATCGTGGTCAGGATGCCGTAGTAGCCGGCGACGCCGAGCAGCGCGAGGCCGACGACGAGCAGGCCGGTGATGGCGCCGCCGCGGAACGCCGCGGTCAGCGCCGGCGAGACGCCGCTGCGGGCCGCCTCGGCCACGCGGGCGTTGGCGCGCACCGACACGTTCATGCCGATGAAGCCGGTCGCGCCCGAGAGGACGCCGCCGATCACGAAGCCGAGCGCGACGTAGCCGTCACGGACGAAGATCAGCGCGACGGCCAGCACCACGCCAACGAGGGCGATGATCATGTACTGGCGGTTCAGGTACGCCTTTGCGCCGGTCTGGACGGCGGCGGAGATGCGCTGCATCTCGGCGTTGCCGGGTGACAGGGACAGCAGCGAGCGGGTCGTCACGAGCCCGTAGACCACGGCGAGGGCCGCGCAGAGAAGCGCGACGACGACACCATGGTCGGTCAGGAAGTCACTCAAGAAGGGATCCTTTGCAGGGAAGTTCGATACAGGCCGCGCGGAAGTGCCCGGCCGGGCAGGGCGCGGAGTCTATCCGGCCCATCGGAAGGGATACTCAGGAAAGTCGCGGGAGTTACTGGCCCGGCACCCAGATCCGCCCCGACGGGGGCGGCGGACCGGGGTCCGCGGGCGGTTCCGGCTCGCCCGCGGGCGGCGGCGGGCTCCCGGGAGCCAGCTGCGTGTAGGCCATCTGCAGCTGCGAGAGCACGTCGCGCAGCTGCTTGGCGTCGGGCCCGAGGACCTCCTCGACCAGCGGCAGCAGCGCCCGCGTCCCCTCGATCGCCGCACGTAGCTGATCGGGATCGCGCTCGTCCTCGGTGCCTGGGGCCAGGCCGGCCTTGCGCCCGCCCAGGTTCAGCAGCGAGACGACGGTCTGCACGAGCACGTCCTCGACGCGCACCTGCTTGAGCTGCTCCTCGTAGGCCGCGCGCAGCTCCTCCTCGGAGATGTCCTCAGGCGGATGGGGATTCTGCGGTCCGGCTTCCATAGGTCCTCTGGGTCTCCTCGACGATCGATCCATAGACGTCGCGCAGCGACGCCCCGTCCTTCAGCATCGCACGCTGCCGCTGGGCGGCGTTGTGCTCGGGGAAGGTCAGCTCCACGCCTGCCCACGCCGCCGTGCGCTCGAGCGCCTCACGCGCGGGCACCTCCTCGCCCGTGGCCAGATCGATGAGCTTGCCGTCCATCCCGTGGCGGATGGCGCGCCACAGGTTCTCCTCGATCAGGCGGTTGGGCGGGTCCTCGAACGGCACGCCCTCGGCGACGTCGCGCGCCGCCCGGGCGATCACGCCGGCGATCAGCGTCGCCAGCGCGTCGGACTCGGCGTCGGTGGCCTGCACGTCGCAGATGCGCATCTCGACGGTTCCGAACGAGAAGTGCGGCCGCACCGACCACCAGACCTGCGTGTACTCGACGATCGACCCGGTGCGGATGAGCAGCTCGATGTACTCGCGGTAGGCCGCCCACGAGCCGAAGGCGTCGGGCACGCCGCAGCGCGGGAAGGTGCGGGTGAAGGTCTCGGTGCGCGCCGAGTGCAGCAGCGTGTCGTGCCCGTCGACGAACGGCGAGGAGGCGCTGACGGCCAGCAGCAACGGCAGGAGCGGGCGCAGCCGGTCGCAGGTCTGCACCGCGCGGTCGGCGCCCTGCACCCCGGCGTGGACGTGTAACGAGAACGTGTTGTTGCGCCGCGCCGCGTAGCCCAGGCCCTCGACGACCCGGCGGTAGTGGTCGGTCTCGATGTTCTCCTGCTCGCGGTAGTCGGCCCACGGGTGTGTGCCGGTCGCGCCCAGCAGCGCCCCCGTCTCGCGCGCGTGGGCGAACAGCCGCCGCCGCGCGTCGGCCTGGCGCCGCAACCCGTCGGCCAGGTCCTCGCCGCGCCCCGAGACGATCTCGATCTCGGACTTGATGAGCTCGCCGGTGATCCGCTCCTGCAGCTCGGGCTCGGCCTCGTCGCGCAGCTGCTCGAAGCGCGGGACCATGTCGAGCGTCTGCGGGTCGAGGATCGCGAACTCCTCCTCGATGCCGACGGTCCCATCGACCGAGGCCTCGAAGACCTCGAACGCCGAATCCAGGTCGATGGTCACGTCAGGTAGAAGTAGAGCGCGTACAGCAGGTCCACAGCAGGGCTCGACGTGTGGACCGTGACCTCCGGCGGCACCTGCAGCAGCGCCTCGGAGTAGTTGAAGATGATCTTGACGCCCGCATCGACGAGCTGATCGGCGAGCGGCTGGGCGGCGGCGGTGGGGACGGCGAGCACCGCGACGACGATGTCCTCGTCCTCGACGACCGCGGGCAGGTCCTCGACGTTGCGGACCTTCTGGTTACCCACCTTCGAGCCGACCTTGCGCGTGTCGGCGTCGAAGATCGCCACGACCCGGAAGCCGTGGTCGGCGAAGATGTCCGACGAGGCGATCGCCTTGCCCAGATGGCCCGCCCCGAACAGCGCGATGTTGTGCTGGCCGGCGGTCCGCAGGATCTTGCGGATCTGCGAGACGAGCGAGTCGACGTTGTAGCCGACGCCGCGCTTGCCGAACTTGCCGAAGCCCGAGAGATCGCGGCGGATCTGCGTCGAGTTGACGTGCGTCCAGTCCGAGAGCTCCTGGGAGGAGACCGTCTCCTTGCCCTCCTTCTTGGCCTGCGTGAGCACCTGCAGATACCGCGCGAGGCGTGCGGCGACGCCAAGCGACAGGCGTTCGGATGCGGGCGCCTCGCCGATGCTCATTCGGCGTCCGAGCCTACACGCGCCCGGAGGTCCTCCTCGTCGATGAAGAAGTCGTAGAGCTCCTCCCCGTCGAGGGCCACCACGGGGATCCGCTCGAGATAGCGCTTGAGAAGCTCGTCGTCGGCCTCGATGTCGACCTCGTCGAACGGATGGCCGACCCGCTCGAGGACCGCGCGGGCGTCGTCACAGAGATGACACCCCGGCCGGCCGTAGAGGACGAGGCTCACCGGCTGGGATACGCGTCGAGCGCCAGGTAGCCCGGATGCGCCACCGGCTCGACGTAGCGCGCGGCGCTGGCGATCATCGCCGCGTTGTCGGTGCACAGCGCGCGCTCGGGCACGTGGACCGCGACACCCTCGAGCGCCTCGATCCGCTCGCGCAGCAGCGAGTTGGCCGCCACGCCGCCGCCGATGGCCACCCGGCGCAGGCCGGTCTGCTCGATCGCCCGCTCGACCCGGACGGCCAGCGCCTCGACGATCGCCCGCTGGTAGGAGGCCGCGAGGTCGGGCAGCGGCGGGTCATCGGCGAGGTCGCGCAGTTTGTAGAGCAGCGCGGTCTTCAGGCCGCTGAAGGAGAAGTCGAGCCCGGCCACGCCGGCGCCGGTGGGGAAGTCGAACGCGCGGGCATCGCCCTCGCGCGCCAGCCGGTCGATGTGCGGCCCGCCGGGGAACGGCAGCCCGAGGAGGCGGGCGCCCTTGTCGAAGGCCTCCCCCGCCGCGTCGTCGAGCGTCTGGCCGAGGATCACGAATCCGTCGTGGTCGTCGACGCGGGCGATGAACGTGTGGCCGCCGCTGGCGATCAGGCACACGAACGGCGGCTCGAACGGCGCGTCGCCGAGGAAGTTCGCCGCCACGTGACCCTGGAGGTGGTCGACCGCGGCGAGCGGCAGGCCGCGGGCCGCCGCCAGCGCCTTGGCGCTGGCCACACCGACGAGCAGCGCGCCGATGAGCCCCGGCCCGCGGGTCACCGCGACCAGCTCGACGTCGTCGAGCGTGGTCCCGGCGCGCGCCAGCGCATCGTCGACGACCGCGTCGATGAGCTCGAGGTGATGGCGCGACGCGACCTCGGGAACCACGCCGCCGTAGCGGTCGTGGATCCCCTGGGAGGAGATGACGTTCGAGCGGATCTCGCCCGCCGGGGTGATGACGGCCGCGCAGGTGTCGTCGCAGCTGGTCTCGATGCCGAGGATCACAGGACCGGATCGCCCCCGTCGTGGGTGCGCCACATGATCACGGCGTCCTCGCCGTTGTCCTGGTAGTAGCGCGGCCGGATGCCGGCGGAGCGGAACGCGAACCGCTCGTAGAGCGCGATCGCCCCCGTGTTCGACGTGCGCACCTCGAGCGTCAGGTCGGCGGCGTCGCCCACGCGCTCGAGCAGGTCGCGCAGCAGGCTCGACGCGATCCCGCGGCGCCGGTGCGCCGGATCGACCGACACGTTCATCACGTGCCAGACCCGGTCGTAGCGCGAGCAGATCAGGTAGCCCGTGAGGTCTCCGTCGGGGCCCGTCGCGGCCAGGCTGACGCCGCCGGGCTTGGACAGCTCGAGCACGAACATCGCCAGCGACCACGGGGTCGGGAAGGCACGGCGCTCGATCGCCACGACCTGCGGGAGGTCGGCGAAGCTGAGGCGGCGGATCTCCGTTTCGACGGCGCTCATTGCTCGCTGCGCGGCTTGGCGTCCGGGGAGCGCACGTAGTCGGGAACCAGTGCGTGACGGTCGACGCTCCGGGCGGACGCGACGAGCTTGAGCAGCCCCCGCGCGCCGATCCGGTGAAGGCCGGAATCGTCGTCGGGGACCTTCACGCCCGACGGTTCGAGCTGCTCGCGGAAGCGTACTGCGCCGTCGCCCACCGCCAGCGTCGCGTGTTCGGCCGCTTCAGCGAGATCCTCGGGACGCACCGCGCGCGGCGCATCGACCTGACGGCCGCGGTGCCAGCGCGCGACGAACGCCTCGCCGCGCCGGGCGTCGAGGACGGCCAGCACGGAGTCGTCGCCCGCCGCGACGGCGAGCGCGCCGAGGCTCGAGATGGGCGCCACCTCCGTCCCCGTGGCGCCCGACAACGCGCGCGCCGTGGCGATCCCGATCCGCAGACCGGTGAACGACCCGGGCCCGACGCCCACGCCGATGCGCAGGAGGTCGCGGTAGCCCAGACCGGCCTCGCCCAGCGCCTCCTCGGCCAGCGCGAGCACCTGCGCGACGTGTCCCGGGCGCTCGCCCGCCGCGGGCTCGTGGCGGCGCTCGTGGACCTCGCCCCCCGGGGTGGCAACGCCGATGACGGTGGCCGGCGTTGCCGTGTCGATGACCAGATAGGCGCTCACGCCGAGATCTCCACGTCGCGCTCCTCGAGGCCCACGTGGCGCAGCGTGACCTCGTGGGTCGCGCGCGCGGCGAGCTCGCCGCCACCGACCTCGGGCCACTCGACGAAGGCGATCGCGCCGGGCGTGAGGTAGTCGGCCAGCAGTGCCGGGTCCTCGTCCTCGAGGCTGTCGAGGCGGTGCAGGTCGAGATGGGCGATCGGCCCGCGCGGCGACTCGTAGAGCTGGCCGATGGTGAAGGTCGGGCTCGTCACCGGGCCCGTGACGCCGAGGGCACGCGCGGCACCGCGGACGAACGTGGTCTTGCCGGCCCCCATCTCCCCGCGCACGAGCACGAGGTCGCCGGGCCGCAGCCGCTCGGCGAGCTGCGCGGCGGCCCGCTCGGTCTCGGCGGCGCTAGAAGATCTCATCGGCCGTGCGCAGGCGCAGGCCGAGGCCCGACAGCAGCAGCGCGAGGCCGGCGAGGATGATCAGGCGCGGATCGCTGCCGGTGTTCGGCAGTGCCCCGGTCGCCGTGGCCGACGTGGCCGGGGCGGTGCCCGACGAGGTGCCGCTGCTGGTCTGGCTGCCCCCGAGATTGGGGTCCTGGGACAGCGTCGAGCCACCCGAGCCCGTCTGCGAGCCGGTGGTCGTCTGCGTGGTCGTGGTGCCGCCGTTGTCGAACGGATCGTCGTACTGATCGTCCCCGGCGCCGCTCGATCCCTGGCCGAACGCGGCCGCGGGCGCGGTCAGCGCCGCGGCGGAGAGAACGATCGCGACGGAGCGCGCACGTGGCATCGACGGAAGCGTAGCCCGCATGCCCGCTGTCTTCGCTGGGGGCCGCCGTATACCTTCACCCCCGCGTCATGGCGGAGCCCTTGCACATCCTGGTTCTCGGTTCGACGCCGCACGTGCCCGACTGGCGGGCCGCCGGACATGAGGTCACCGAGGTCACCGGCGGGCGGCTGCGGGCGGCGTGGCGGACATGGCGCGGAGCCGGGCGCGACGCCGACGTCATCCTCGAGGTGGTCGGCCGCCGGGCCTACCTGACCCCGCTGTGGGGCTGGCTGGAGGCGCCACGCGTGGTCTCCGACGACGGCCCCGGCAGCCTGGCCTCGCGGATCTACCGGCCGCTGCTCTACGGCGGCACGCCGGTCGTCGACGAGCCCGACCTGCCGATGCTCGAGCAGGCGGCACGGGGCGAGCGCGTGCGCGTCCGCGACGCCGTGGCGCAGTCGGAGACCGCCAAGGCCGCCGGGCTGGCCGCCGCGACGCTGGCGGCCAACGCCATCCAGCTCGTCTTCACGATCGTCTTCACCCGCATCCTCGGCGTCACCGACTACGGCTCGCTCGCCGTGCTGGTGTCGGCGTTCCTCATCCTCCTGGTCGCCGGCTCGGCGCTGCAGGTCGCCGCGGCCCGCGAGACCGCGCTGGGCAACCTGGGGGACGGACCCCGGCTGTCCGGGACGCTGAGCGACTGGGGCAAGCGCGTGGGCGCGGCGCTGCTGGTCGTCTCCGCGCTCTCGGCGCTCGCCCGCCAGCCGATCGCCGACCTGGTCGGCGTTCCCGAGCATCCCTGGGGCGCGGCCGGAATCCTCCCCATCGGCGTCCTGTGGCTCGGGCTGTGCCTGCAGCGCGGCGTGCTGCAGGGGTTGCACGCGTACGCGCCGGTGGCCCAGAGCCTGCTCACCGAGTCGTTCGCGCGGCTCGCCTTCTGCCTCGCGCTCGCCGCCCTCGGCGCGGGCGTCACCGGCGTCTACCTCGCCCAGGCGCTGGGCTTCGTGGCCGTCGGCGTCTGGCTGTGGGTGGTGCTGCGCCGGCGCCTCGGCGCTCCGGCCGACCACGAGCGCCACCGCCTCACCACGCTGTTCACCGACGGCTGGCGGCCGATGACCGCGCTGGCGCTGCTCGGCGCGCTGCAGAACGTCGACGTGATCATCGTCAAGCACCAGCTCGGCAGCCCCCGCGCCGGCTCCTACGCGGCGGCCGCGGTGGGGGCCAAGACGTTCGTGTGGGTGGCGATCGGCATCGGCCTGCACCTGCTGCCCGAGGCCACGCGCCGCGCCGCCGAGGGCCTGGACCCACGGCCGGTGCTGATCCGCGCGCTGCAGATCGCGGCGATCGTCGCGGTGCCGGCGCTGCTGCTCTTCGGCCTGGTTCCCAGCCTGGTCCTGCGCATCGCGTTCGGCGAGGAGTACACGAACGCCGCCGACGCGCTCGTCGTCCTGGGCGCGGCGATGACCCTGCTCGCGGTGACCTACCTCACCGTGCAGTACCTCGTCGCCCTCGGCCGCCGCGGCTACCTGTGGGTGCTGAGCGCGGTCGCGATCGCCGAGCCGTTCGTGCTGTTCTCGGGTGACTTCTCGATGCTGACCTTCGCGCTGATCGTCCTCGCCGTGCAGGCCGTGGCCTGCGCCGGGCTGATGGCGATCGGGTTCTGGGGACGGGCGGCCCCGGCGTGAGCGCCGCCCTGCGCATGGCCGTCCGCGCCGCGGCGCTGGCCGGGCCGGTCGCGCTGGCCTTCGCCTCGGGTGGCTTCTACGACCGCCCGCGCCTGATCGCCCTGATCGCCGTCGCGGGGCTGCTGGGTGTGTGGGCGCTCGTCGGCGACGGCCCGCTGCCGCGCGACCGCCGCGCGCTGCTCGCCCTGGGCGCACTGGCCGGCTACTGCGCGTGGGTGGCGCTGTCGGCCGACTGGGCGCCGCTGGCCGAGGTCGCCCACGCCGATCTCGAGCGCGCCCTGCTCTACCTCGGCGCGCTGACCCTCGGCGCGACCCTGTGGCGCGGATCGCGGCGCGCCGCCCGCGCCGTCGAGCCCGCGGTCGCGGCCGGCGTGCTCGCGGTCATGGGCTACGGCCTGGCGGGGCGCCTGTTGCCCGGCATCGTCGAGCTGGCGCCGGGCCGGCTGGCGGGCTCGCGCCTATTCCAGCCCCTCACCTACTGGAACGGCCAGGGCGAGCTGGCGGCCATCGGGCTGATCCTCTGCGCGCGGCTGGCCGGCGACCGCACCCGTCCCGGCGTCCTGCGCGCCATGGCCGCCGCGGCCGCCGTGCCGATCGGCGTCGCGCTCTACCTCACCTTCTCGCGCGGCGCGCTCGTCACGCTGGCCGGCGGGCTGGTCGTGCTGCTCGCGCTGGCCCCGTCGTGGTCACAGCTGCGCGGCATGGCGATCGCGCTCGAGGCGGCGGGGGCCGGGATCGTCACCTGCGCCGCGCTGCCCGGCGTCAACGACCTGGCCGGCGACCTGCGCGACCGCGAGGCCGACGGAGCGATCGCGCTGGCCGTCCTGCTCGTGCTGATGCTCCTGGCCGCCGCGGGCGCCGCCTGGGCGCGGCGCGCCGAGGACGAGGAGCGCACGCGGCTGGGACGGCTGCCGCTGCCCGCGCGCGCGCCGTGGATCGCCGGAGCCATCGCCATCGCGCTGATCGCCGTGCCGATCGCCTCGAGCGGCGGCGACCATCCCGGGCAGAACCCGGCGTTCAGCCAGACCACCGGCCGCCTGACCTCCACCGGCTCGAACCGCTACCAGTACTGGAAGGTCGCGCTGAAGGCGGCGGCCGACCACCCGCTCAAGGGCGTCGGCACCGGCGGGTTCGGCCCCGAGTGGATGCGGGAGCGCACGATCGGCGAGGTCGTCCGCGACGCCCATTCGCTCTACCTCGAGACGCTCGCCGAGCTCGGGATCATCGGGCTGCTGCTGCTCGCCGTGCTGATCGGCTCGATCTTCGCCTGCGCGCGGGCGGCCTACCGCGAGGACCCGGCGCTGGCCGCCGGACCGATCGCCGCGCTGACCGCGTTCGCGCTGCACACCGGCATCGACTGGGACTGGGAGCTGCCGGCCCTGACGCTGGTCGCGCTGAGCCTGGCCGGCCTGCTGCTCAGCCGGGTCCCCGGCCGAAGCGCGGGTTGAGCGCCTGGGCCCGGCCCGTCGCGCGGTCGGCGGCGGCGTCGAGCCCGCGCTTGCGCAGCGCGGCGGCCAGCGCGGCCCAGCCCTCGTAGTTGCGCGGCTCGCGGCGAATGGCCTCGTCGGAGATGCGCACCGCGTCGTCGAGCTTGCCGCGCCGGGCCAGGCCGTTTGCGGTCAGCGCGAGGATCCGCGACCCGCGGCATTCGTCGAGGAACTCGTCGACGTAGCGGTCCGCGCGCTGAACCTTGCCGACGATCACGTCGATCATCCGGGCCGACTGCTCCTGGCAGGAGTCGTGATCGCGCAGCGAGATGGCGCCGAAGCCGGCGAGCAGGAGCGCGAGCGATACGGCGACGATGCGGGCGGCCACGGCCCGGCCACGGTATCCCCTAGCCGTGCACGTAGGCGGGCGACGTCATGCCGAGCAGCGTGTGGTCGTAGGCGCAGGTGCTCGCCTTCTCGTTGCCGCCGAGCTCGTGGGCGCAGCCCGGGAGGCCGGCAGCGGCCGAGCCGACCGCGTGGAGCCTGGCCCGCATCCACCCCGTCGCCGGCGCGCTGAAGACGATGGCGCCGCCGGGGCGCAGCACGGCCTCGTGCACCAGGTCGAGACCGTTCGCGCGCACGGTGACCAGCCCCGAGGCCGGCGCGCTCTGCGAACGGACGCGCATCGCCGCGCCGGGCGCGACGTCCTCGCCGATCGCATTGGCCCAGGACCCGTCGGCGTCGCGGACCTCGAGCAGCAACGGAGCGCCGCCCTGCGCCGGAGCCAGGCGCGAGATGCTCGTCCGGCCCGCGCGGATCGCCGCCAGGATGCCCGCCGCGCTGCGACTGTCGGCCAGCACCCACGTGGTCGGGTTGCCCACGCCCTGCGCGGCGACCGTCGACGCCCAGTGCGAGTCGCCGCCGCCGGTCGCGGCGACGCGCGCGCCGCGCTGCAGCCAGCACTCCAGGTAGGCCTCGGCGTCGGAGACCGACGCCGTCGGGTTCCACACCTCGATGCTGTCGACGGAGACGTCGTAGCCGTAGGTCCAGTGCAGCGATCCCGGGTCCTGGTTGCAGGAGGCGAAGGGCCCGTCGGTGGTGTAGCCCGGATGGTTGGCCTGCAGGACGCCACCCAGCCCGTGGAGCTCGTCCGCGAGCGCGCGCAGGGCCGCCGCCGAGCCGTCCCCGTTGTCGAGCACGCGGCCGGCGCCGAGCACCTGCGCGTGGCCGCGCACGGAGTCCTCGTAGCCCGGCACGCCGATGACGCCTGCGCCGCCGAACCCCGGCGCGGCCACGGAGCGCATGTCGTTGTGGTCGGTGATCGCGAGGTAGTCGAGCCCGCGCAGCGACGCCTCCGCGAAGCGCTCGCCGACGGTCATGCCGTAGGCGTAGAGCTGCTGGAGGTTCTCGGGGTCGGTCAGGTACTGGACCTCCTCGGCCGCGAACTCGGCGGGGTCGTCACCGGGCTCGATCTGAAACGGCTGGTCGAGCGGACCGCAGAAGACGTCGTGGGAGAAGCAGGTGTGCACGTGCAGGTCGCCGGCCAGCCACGCGGCCCGCGCCGCCGGCGCGACGGCGAGGCAGATCAGGACGGCGGCGAGGGCAGCGCGGCGCATGCCTCCACAACGACGGCGGCGGTCAGACCTTGCGCAAGCTCACGACGCGCCGCGCGGATGGCCGCCGGCGCGCGGACCCCGCCACGGCCGCGCCGGGACGGCCTCGCCGACCGCGACCGTCGCGCCTCGGCGCAGCGCCCGGCGCTCGCGCAGCATCGCGGGCAGCAGCGGCAATGCCGCGGCCGCGCCGCCGGCGAACGCCCGGAGCTCTCCCCCGCGCGCCGCGTGGACCGCCCAGGCGAGCTGGCGGTAGGCGACCATCGGCAGCCAGCGCAGCGGGAAGGCCTTGGCCACCAGCAGCAGGGTGTTGCGCTCGGCCCATCCGGGCACGGACCGGGCGAGCTGGTGCGACGAGCCGCCGCCGGCGTGGCGGGCGACCGCGCGGGGCTCCCACGCACACGACCAGCCGGCCATGCGCAGCCGCAGCCCGAGGTCGGCGTCCTCGAGGTAGGAGAAGAACCGCTCGTCGAATCCGCCGACGGCGAGCACCGCGTCCCGCCGGTAGAGCGCCGCGCCCGCGCAGGCCGCGAACACCTCGCCCGGCGCGTCCCACTCGCCGCCGTCGCGATGGAAGCGGCCGCGCTGCTCGCATACGCCGTCGCGGCGCAGGATGTCGCCGGCGTCGTAGAGCACGCCGGGGTCGGCGAGGTCGACCATCTTGGTCGCCACCGAAGCGGCGCCGGCGCCGAGCGCGGCGAGCGCGTGCTCGAGCCAGCGGGGGTCGAGCTCGATGTCGGTGTTGATCAGCGCGACGGCCTCGCCGCGGGCGGCGGCGAGGCCGCGGTTGGCGGCGACCGCGAAGCCCGTGTTGGTGCCCAGCGCGAGCACGCGCACCTCGGGGGCGTGCTCGGCCAGCCACGCCCGTGACCCGTCGGCCGAGCCGTTGTCGACGGCGATGACCTCCAGCGGCGCGACGGTCTGGGCCCGCAGCGAGGCGAGCAGGCCCGGCAGCCAGCGCAGGCCGTTCCACACCGGGACGACCACGCTCGCGGCCGCGGGCATGGCCCTAGGAGGCGAGCGCCAGGCCGCGCGCGCGGCCGGGGCGGCGCCGCACGCCGCGCGTCTGGCGATCGGCCGCCAGCTGGTCCTCGACGACCCTGCGCATCGCCGTGCGGAAGCGCGCGACGTCGAAGCGCTCGGCGTTGCGGACGCAGGCCGCCGGGTCGATCTCCATCGGGTCGAAGGCGGCGATCGTGTCGGCCAGGGCCTCGACCGAGTTCTCGGTGTAGAAGACGCCCGTCTCGCCCTCGATGACCGTCTCGCGCACGCCGCCCTCGGCCAGCGCGATGACCGGCCGGCCGGCGGCCTGGGCCTCGACGGCGGCGATGCCGAACTCCTCGGTGGCGGTGACGACCATCGCCTTGGCGGACGACAGCAGCGTTGCGGCGCGCTCGTCGCTGACACGGCCCTCGAAGCGGATCGTCGGGCCGGCGATGCGGTGCAGGCGCCGCGCGTCGGGACCGTTGCCGATCACCGTCAGCGGCAGGCGCAGCATGTTGAAGGCGCGGATGGCGATCTCGAGGCGCTTGTGCGCCATCAGCTCGCTGAGCATCACGTAGCTCTCGCCGACCTCGCCGGGGGTGAAGCGGCCCGTCTCGACCGGCGGGTAGATGACCTCGGCCTCGCGGTTGAAGTACCGCGCGATGCGGCGCTCGGTCGTCTCGGAGTTCGCGACGTAGGTGTCGACGCGCTGCGCGGCGATCCAGTCCCACTGGCGCCAGCGCTGGAAGACGACGCTGAGCGCGGCGCGGGTCATCGGCGACCGCGCGGCCAGCGTGGCCTCGCGCTCGTTCCAGGCGTAGCGGAACGGGTTGTGGCAGTAGCAGACGTGGACCGCGTTCTCCTCCGGGATCACGCCGTGGGCCCAGGCACTGGAGCTGCTCAGGACGACGTCGTAGCCGCGCAGGTCGAGCGCCTCGATCGCGTACGGGTACAGCGGCAGCATCGCCCGGAAGGTGTGCGCCGTGGGCTTGGTCCTCTGCAGGAACGAGGTGTGCACGTTGCGGTGCGAGAAGCGCCCCTCGGTCCCGCGCTCGTCGTAGACGGCGGTGAAGAGGTCGGCGTCGGGGAACTCCTCGCACAGGGCGAGGAAGACCCTCTCGGCGCCTCGGACGTCGAGCAGGAAGTCATGGACCAGCGCTACGCGCGGCTCGGTGGGACGGACCGACATGCAGCGGCGAGTCTATGCGACCGGCGGACGAGTGATCTAGCGTCTGACCAATGCGGATCGCCGTCGACGGGCGCCATCTGGCCTCCGGCCGGGGCGTCGCCCGCTACAGCCGGTCGCTGCTCGGCGCGCTGCGCGAGCAGCATCCCGACGACGACGTTCGCCTGGTCACCGGCTCGCGCGCGGCGTTCGGGGCGGCGGCGGTGCTCGGGCGCCCGCGCCTGGACCGGATGGCCGGCGGCGCGGACGTGGTCTGGCTGCCGGCTCCGGTGCCCGTCGCGGTGTCCGCCGATGTGCCCTACGTCCTGACCGTGCACGACCTGTCGTGGCTGCAGCGCCCCGAGGACTTCACGGCCTACGAGCGTGCGTGGCACCGGGCGATGCGGTTCGACCGTCTGGTGCGCGGCGCGGCCCGTGTCGTCTGCGACGTCGGCGTGGTGCGGGACAGCATCATCGAGGGGTGGGGGCTCGCCGCCGAGCGGGTGATCGTCGTGCCTCCGGGGCCGGGCCTCGGGGGGGTCACGCACGTTGACCTCCGTAGTGAAGGAAAACGTGCACGCCCCCCCTACTTCCTGGTGGTCGGAGCGCTCGAGCCGCGCAAGGCGCCGGAGCTCGTCCTCGCCGCCCACGCGCGGGCGCGGAGTGCCGGACTGCGAGCGGGGCTGGTGTTCGCCGGCGCGAGCAGGGTCGCGATCGAGGGCGCCGAGGTGCTCGAGCCGACCGACGACGAACTGCGCGCGCTGTACGCCGGGGCGCTCGCCGTGGTGCAGCCCGCCCACCTCGAGGGCTTCGGCTTTCCGCCCGTCGAGGGTCTGGCGGCCGGGACGCCGGCGATCGTCGCCGACCTGCCGCTCTACGACGAGACGATCGGCGACGGCGCGCTGCGCTTCGCCGCCGGCGACGAGCGAGCGCTGGCCGACGCGTTGCTGCGGATGGAGCGCGAGGACGGGCTGCGCGAGCGGCTCGTCGCCGCCGGGCAGACCGCGATCGCGCCGCTGTCGTGGGAGCGCGCGGCGCGCGAGCTGCACACCGTGCTTGCGGAGGTCGCCGGATGAGCTCGCTCTCGGTGATCGTCGTCAGCCACGACTCCGCAGACCACCTCGCCCGCCTCCTGCCGTCCATCGACGTCCCGGCCCAGGTCATCGTGGTCGAGACCGGCCGCGACCCCGGCGAGGCGACCATCCATCTCCCGGAGAACCCGGGCTTCGGCGCGGCGAACAACGCGGCGATCGCGCAGGCCGGCGGCGACATCTGCGCCCTCCTCAACCCCGACGTGGTCCTCCCTCCCGGCGCCCTGGGCGCCCTCGCTGCGGCGGCCGAGCGCACGGACGCCCTCCACGTCCCACGGCTGATCTACCCCGACGGCACCGCCCAGGACTCGATCCACCCCCTCCCCGGTGCCCGCCTGAACTATCTCAGGGCGCTGTCGCCCGGCCGTGTGAGACGAGCCATCGGCGAGCGCGCCGCCGGCTGGGCCATCGCCGCCATGATGGTCGCGCGCACCGAGACCCTCAGGCGCCTGGGCCCGTTCGACCCGGCGATCCACCTGTTCTACGAGGACCTCGACCTGTGCCTGCGCGCCCGCGCCGCGGGCGTCCCGCTGCGCCTGCACCCACACCTCGCCGTGACCCACGTCGGCGGCCACTCGACCGGCGCCGAGGACATTCCCCTCCAGGTGAGTAGGCGCCGGGACGTGGCCGGCCGAGACTGGCCGGCCGACCGCCGGGCGTTGATGCTCGAGCACGCCGTCCGCGCCTTCCGCGCACGCGACCGCGCATGGGTCGGAGCGCTGCGCCGCGGGTAGCCCCGCGGCATGCCCCAGTACTGGTTCGCCGCCTCCACCGAGGAGTTCCCGCCGTCGCAGATGCTCGAGCAGGCCGTCGCCGCCGAGGCCGCCGGCTTCGAGGCGCTGTGCGCCTCCGACCACTTCGCGCCGTGGTGGCCCGAGGGGCAGGCCTCGCAGGCCTGGGTGTTCCTGGGCGCGCTGGGCCAGCGCACGAGCCTGCCGATGGGCACCAGCGTCACCCCGGTGCTGCACCACTACCACCCGGGCCACATCGCGCAGGCCTGGATGTCGCTCGCCGAGCTCTACCCCGGCCGGGTCTTCCTGGGGGTCGGGTCCGGCGAGGCGCTCAACGAGGTGCCGCTGGGGCTCGATCCGTGGCCGGAGCCGGCCGAGAAGCTCGAGCGCTTCGACAAGGGCCTCGAGGCGATCACCCGCCTGTGGGACGGCGAGACCGTGACGATGGACGGCGGCTGGTTCCGGCTCAAGAACGCCAAGCTCTACACGCGTGCCGCCGAGCGGCCCAAGCTCTACGTCTCGGCCTTCGGCCCCAAGGCGGCGGCGATCGCCGGCAAGTACGGCGACGGGCTGTGGACGCTCGGCGACCCCGAGAGCGCGCCGCCGGTCATCGAGGCCTACCGCAAGGCCTGCAGCGATCACGGCCGCGAGCCCGGCGAGATCATCGTCCAGTCAGGCTTCTGCCTGACCGCCGACGAGGACGCGGCCGTCGCCGCCACGACCAAGTGGAAGGCCACGCAGCTCGACGACGCCTACCTGCGCGATCTCCACGATCCGGCCGAGATGTTCGCCAAGGCCGACGCCGAGGTCAGCGACGAGGAGTTCGCCAAGGAGGGCTTCATCGTCTCCTCGGACCCGGACTTCCACGTCGAGCGCATCCGCGGGATGGAGGAGCTCGGCGCCACCGTCGTCTGCCTTCAGGGGATCGGCGACATCGATCCCGTCGGATCGGTCGAGCGCTACGGGCGCGAGGTGCTGCCGGTCCTGCGAGGCAGCGTCTAGGCCGCGTCGGCCTGGCCCCAGATGCCGGGCCCGCGCTGGTGCTCGTAGATCAGCGACGTCTCGGCGTGCGCCACGCTCGGATGGGTGGCGAGGTGGTCGACGACGAACTCGCGCAGGTCCTGCGCGTCTGACGCCGCGACCCAGACGAGGTAGTCCGTCACGCCGGTGAGGTGGAAGACCATCAGCACGCCGGGAAGCTCGCGCACGCGGGCGGTGAACGACTCGATCTGCTCACGGGCGTGGACGGCGAGGCGGACGGCGATCATCGCCTGCAGGGGTCGGCCAAGCGCCGCGAGGTCGACCTCGGCGTGAAAGCCCTTGACGGTCCCTCGGGCGATCAGCGAGCGGACCCGGGCCAGCGCGGTCGACGGCGCGACGCCGACGATCTCGGCCAGGCGCTGATTGGTGACGCGCGCGTCGTCGGAGAGGGCCTCGAGGATCGCCATGTCGACGGCGTCGAGAACGGGCTGTGGAACGTTCGGCATGACCATGATTCTCGCATACCGCGACGCATGATCTTTCGTTCTACGGCTGATTGACGCAGATCCTTCGACACTTTGCGCCTTTCGCCGCAGGTTGGTTGACTGGAAGCCATGCTTGCCACCGGTTCGGCCATCAAGGACTCCATCCTCGACGCGATCGGCGACACCCCGCTGGTGCGGCTCTCGCGCATCGGCGCGGGCCTGACCCCGCAGCTCGTCGCCAAGGTCGAGTCGCTCAACCCGGGCGGCTCCATCAAGGACCGCGTCGCGGTCGCGCTGATCGAGGCGGCCGAGCGCGACGGGCACCTGCTGCCCGGCGGGACGATCGTCGAGCCGACGAGCGGCAACACCGGCACCGGCCTGGCCATCGCGGCCCGCCTCAAGGGCTACCGCGTCATCGCGGTGATGCCCGACAAGATGTCGAAGGAGAAGATCGACCTCCTGCGCGCCTACGGCGCCGAGGTCGTGGTCACCCCCACCGACGTCGCCGCCGACTCGCCGCAGTCCTACTACCGGGTGGCCGACCGGCTCGTCGAGGAGATCCCCGGCGCCTTCCAGCCCAACCAGTACTTCAACATGGCCAACCCGCAGGCCCACTACGAGTCCACCGGGCCCGAGATCTGGGAGCAGACCGGCGGCCGCATCACCCACCTGGTCGCCGGCGTCGGAACCGGCGGGACGGTCAGCGGCACCGCCCGTTACCTCAAGGAGCGCAACCCCGACCTCGTGGTCATCGGCGCCGATCCCGAGGGCTCGATCTACTCGGGCGGCGAGGAGCACATGCACCCGTACCTGACCGAGGGCGTCGGCGAGGACTTCTGGCCCGCGACGTTCGACCGCTCGTCGGTCGACGAGTGGGTCACGGTGTCGGACAAGGACGCGTTCCTGACGACCCGCCGGCTGGCCGAGACCGAGGGGATCCTCGCGGGTGGCTCGGGCGGGATGGCTGTCCACGCCGCGCTGCAGGCCGCCGCGATGATCACCGACCCCGACGCGCTGATGGTCGTGATCCTCCCCGACGGCGGGCGCTCCTACCTGTCGAAGGTCTACAACGACACGTGGCTGCAGCAGCACGGGATGCTCGAGCCGGCCGGCGCGCAACTGACCGTCGGCGACGTGCTGCGCCGCAAGCGCGAGGCCGACGAGATGCCGCCGCTGGTGACCGTGATGACCCACCAGCGCGTCCGCGACGCCGTCGCGCTGCTGCACGAGCACCGCGTCTCGCAGCTGCCCGTCGTCAGCGCCCAGGACCCCAACGCGATCGTCGGCTCGATCGGCGAGCGCGGGCTGCTCAAGCACGCGGCCGCCGACCCGTCGCTGCTCGACGCCGAGATCGTCCACGTCATGGAGGCCCCGCTCCCCGCCGTCGCCACGGAGGATCCGGTGCGCGACGCCGTCGACATGCTCGTCGGCGAGCGCCAGGCGCTGATGGTCACCCAGGAGGGCCGCGCGGCCGGCATCGTCACGCGCGCCGACCTCCTCGAGGCGCTCGCCCGATGAAGTTCGCCACGCGCGCCGTGCACGCGGGCCTGACCCCCGATCCGAGCTACGGCTCGGTGATCCCGGCGATCCATCAGACCTCGACCTACCGCCAGCCCGCGCCCGGCGAGTTCGTCGAGGACTTCGACTACTCCCGCAGCGCGAACCCCACGCGCGCGGCGCTCGAGACCGCGCTCGGCGAGCTCGAGGGCGGCCTGGGCGTGGCGTTCTCGAGCGGCCTGGCCGCCGAGCACGCGGTGATCACCACGGTCGCCGAGGCCGGCGCGCACGTGATCCTCCCCACCGACCTCTACGGCGGGACCTACCGGCTGGTCGACAAGGTGCTGAGCCGCTGGGGCCTGCAGTACGACCTCGTCGACCAGACCGATCTCGACGCGGTCGAGCGGGCCGTCCGGCCCGAGACCAAGCTGATCTGGGTCGAGACGCCAACCAACCCGCTGCTCAACGTCGTCGACATCGCCGGCGTGGTCGCGCGCAAGGGCCCGGCGCTCGTCGCGGTCGACAACACGTTCGCCACGCCGGCCAACCAGCAGCCGCTGGCCGAGGGCGCCGACTTCGTGGTGCACTCGACGACCAAGTACCTCGGCGGGCACTCCGACGTCGTCGGCGGCGCCGCCATCGCCAGGACGGCCGAGCACCACGAGGCGCTGCGCTTCGTGCAGAACTCGATCGGCGCCGTCCCGGGCCCGTTCGACTGCTTCCTCGTCCACCGCGGGCTGCGCACGCTGCACCTGCGCATGGAGGCCCACGCCCGCAGCGCGGCCGCCGTCGTCGAGCTGCTCAACGGCATCGAGGGCGTCAGCGACGTCCGCTGGCCCGGCTTCTCCGGGATGGTCAGCTTCCGCCACGCCGACGCCGTCCGGATCGCGTCGTCGACCGTGCTGTTCACGCTGGCCGAGTCGCTCGGCGGCGTCGAGTCGCTGATCGAGGTCCCGCAGGCCATGACGCATCAGTCGGTCGAGGGCTCCGCCGCCGCGGTGCCGGCCGACCTCGTGCGGCTGTCGTGTGGGATCGAGGACCCCGGTGACCTCGTGGAGGATCTGCGCGCCGCGATCGGGTAGCCCCGCTCGCATGGACTTCCTGGAGCTCATCGGCCCCGTCGAGCACGGAGACGGGGTCACGCGATTGCAGACGGAGGAGCGCCACGCCAACCCCGCGGGCGCCGTGCACGGCGGGCTGATCGCCACGCTGTGCGACACCGCCGTCGGCGCCGCGGTGGCGGCGGAGGCCGAGGAGATCGCCGGCGCCGTCACGGTCTCGCTGACGGTCGACTACCTCGCGCCGGCCAAGCCCGGCAGCCTGCTCGAGGCGCGGACGGAGATCGAGAAGCTCGGCGGCCGCCTCGCCTTCGCCGACTGCCGCGTCAGTGCCGACGGCAAGGAAGTGGTGCGCGCGCGAGCGGTGTTCAGCGTCCTGGACTAGCGTCCGCCCCATGTCCCACGTCTTCCTGATCGGGGGCGGCCGCGATCCCGACGGCTCCCACGCCACCAACGCCGCGTTCGCCCGTGCGGTGCTGGCCACGGGGCGCGACGACGTCGCGCTGATCGTGCTCGACGAGGGCGAGGACACCAACGCGCAGGAGCGCGCCGCGGCGCTGACGCTCGTCGGCCTGGCGCCGGAGATCCACGTCGTCTCCCCCGGCTCCCCGCCGGCGGGCCTCGGCGAGGTGGCCGCCGTCTACGTGACCGGCGGGCTGACCCCGGGCTATCAGGAGGCGCTGTGCCCGGATCCGTCGTGGTTGCCCGAGGACGCCATCTACGGCGGCTTCAGCGCCGGGGCGGCGATCGCCTCGGAGGTGGCGCTCGTCGGCGGCTACCTGCTCGACGGCGTCCAGGTCTGCAACGAGGACAACGGCGAGGATCTCGTCGAGGTCGACATCCGCGCCGGCCTCGCGCTTATCGAGCCGATCATCGACGTGCACTGCGCGCAGTGGGGCAACCTGAGCCGACTCAGCGAGGTGGTGCGGGCGGGCGACGGCCGGCCGGGCTGGGGTCTCGACGAGCACACGACGCTCGAGCTGCGCGACGGAGCGCCCGTCGCCGTGCACGGCGAGGGCGCGGCATGGCTGGTCGAGCGGGCGGGCGACGACGGCGTCACCGTGCGGCCGCGCTTCCGCGGAGCGCTGTGACCGTCGCGTTCCGCGAGCTCGATCCCGAAGCCGATCACGCGGCGCTCCTGGACGTCCTGACGACCGAGCACTGGGGCCACCGACTCAAGCCGGCGATGACCGAGGAGGACCTGCGCGAGGAGATCGCCCACGGGCACTACGTCCCGGGCCGGTCACTGGCCTTCCTGATCCTCCTCGGAGACGACGTGATCGGCGTGGTGGCCGCCCACGACCTCGACGATCCGCACTCAGACCCGCAGCTGGACTTCCGCCTGCGCGAGCGCGCCCGCGGCCAGGGCATCGGCCTGGAAGCGCTGCGCCACATCACGCGCGAGGTCTTCGAACGCCATCCCGAGCGCCTGCGCATCGAGGGGCAGACCCGCCAGGACAACGTCGCCATGCGCAAGGTCTTCGCGCGCGGCGGCTACGTCAAGGAGGCCGTCTTCCGGCAGGCCTGGCCGGGCGAGGGTGGCCCCTATGACGGCATCGGCTACGCGATCCTGCGCGGCGACTGGGAGAGCGGCACCACGACGCCGATCGACTGGGACGAGCTCTAGAACAGCCCGAGCTGGCCGGTCGCGACGGCTTCGGGCACCGGCGCCGCCTCGGGCTCCGCCGTTCCAGGCTGCTGCGGGGCGTCGAGGGCGAGCAGCTCGGGGATGCGCGCGAAGTCCGCGCGCAGCAGCTCGACGTTCGAGGGCGTGTAGAGCGCCGCGGCCGGATGGAACAGCGGGTAGAGGCGCACGACGCGCCCGGCCACGTCGCGGATCTCCGGCTGTCCGTGCAGGCGGGTGATCCCGGTGGGCTCCCCGCGCAGCAGCTTGGTCGCGAAGTTGCCCAGCGTGCAGATGACGCGCGGCTCGACCAGGCGGACCTTCTCCATCAGCCAGCCCTGGCAGTTGGAGATCTCGGCCGGCAGCGGGTCGCGGTTGCCCGGCGGCCGGCAGCACAGGACGTTCTGGATGAAGACGTCCTCGCGGCGCAGCCCGATCTCCTCGAGCAGGCGCTCGAGGAGCTTGCCGGCCTGGCCGACGAACGGCAGCCCGAGCTCGTCCTCGCTGGCCCCGGGCGCCTCGCCGATGAACATCAGGTCGGCGTCGGCGTCGCCCGCCCCGAAGACCACCGTGCGCCGGCTCTCGGCCAGCTGCGGGCAGCGGACGCAGCCCTGCGCCTGCTCGCCGGCGACCTTGAGGGCTTCCCGCCGTTCCTCGCTGGAGGGCACACCCCGATGCTAACCCCGGGGTGCGCGACCGAACACCGGGTTCATAAGTGTTGCTTCTCGCTGTTTGGGGGGTACTCTTCGCCCAGAAGCACGCGCCGGTATCCCATCGCGGAACTGGACCGACATCTTGACTGCCACCACCACCGTCATCGGGCGCGGCCGCTTGGGCTCAGCGCTTGCTGCTGCGCTGAACGCCGGCGAGCCACTGGGCCGCGGGAGCGACGGCGCGGGCGCCGACGTGGTGCTGCTCTGCGTTCCGGACGCCGAGATCGCCGCCGCCGCGAGCCTGATCGCCCCCGGTCGCCTGGTCGGCCACTGCTCGGGCGCCACGACGCTCGCGCCGCTGGCTCCCCACGAGGCCTTCTCGCTGCATCCGCTGATGACGGTCGCCGAGCACGGGGCGAGCTTTGCCGGCGCCGGCTGTGCCGTCGCCGGCTCGACCCCTCGCGCGCTCGGCACGGCACGGCAACTGGCCGACCGCCTCGGGATGCGCGCCGTGCAGATCGACGACGCCGATCGTGCCGCCTACCACGCCGCGGCGTCGATCGCGTCGAACTTCCTGGTGACGCTGGAGGCCGCGGCCGAGCAGGTCCTCGCGACCGCCGGCGCCGGCCGCGAGCTCCTGGTCCCGCTCGTGCGGGCGACCGTCGAGAACTGGGCGGCGCTGGGCCCGGACCAGGCGCTGACCGGCCCGATCGCCCGCGGTGACGAGGCCACCGTCGAGCGCCAGCGCGAGGCCGTCGAGGACCGGGCGCCGCACCTCCTGGCGCTCTTCGACGCGCTCACCGACGCCACCCGCGAACTGGCGAGCGTGCGGGCATGAGGACCGTGCGGACGATCACCGAGCTGCGCGCCGCGCTGGTCAACGCGCGCCGCGAGGGCCGCTCGATCGGCCTCGTGCCGACGATGGGCTACCTCCACGACGGCCACACCTCGCTGATCCGGCGTGCCGCGCAGGAGTGCGACGAGGTCGTCGTCTCCCTGTTCGTCAACCCCGCGCAGTTCAACGACGCCGCCGATCTCGACGCCTACCCTCGCGACGAGGCCCGCGACGCCGGCCTGGCCGCCGAGGCTGGCGCCGACCTGCTCTTCGCCCCGTCCGTCGACGAGGTCTACCCCCCGGGCTTCGCCACGACCGTGGGCGTGCGCGGCATCACCGAGACCCTCGAGGGCGCGCATCGCGGGGTCGGCCACTTCGACGGGGTCACGACGGTCGTCACCAAGCTGCTGAACATGGTCGGCCCGGACGTCGCCTTCTTCGGCCAGAAGGACGCGCAGCAGGCGCTCGTCATCCGCAAGCTGGTGCGCGACCTCGACATGCCGGTGCAGATCGTCGTCGCACCGACGGTCCGCGAGCCTGACGGGCTCGCGCTGTCGAGCCGCAACGTGCGCCTCAACGGCCATCGCGAGGATGCTCTTGCGCTGAGCCGCGCGCTGCGCGCCGCGCAGGACGCCGTCGCCGCCGGCGAGCGCGACGCCGACCGGGTCCGCGCCGCCGCGCTGGCCGCCTTCGAGCCTTACGACGTCGAGCCGGAGTACCTCGAGCTCGTCACCACCGACACCCTCACCCCGGTCGACACGATCGCCGGCGAGGTCTTGCTCGCGGTCGCCGCCCAGGTCGGCGGCGTCCGCCTGATCGACAACACCATTCTCACCGCAGGGGAATCCACATGAACCGCACCATGCTCAAGTCCAAGATCCACCGCGCCACGGTGACCGACTGCGACCTGCACTACGTCGGCTCGATCACCATCGATCCCGACCTCCTGGAGGCCGCCGACATCATGGAGTTCGAGCAGGTCGCGATCGTCGACGTCGACAACGGCGCGCGCTTCGAGACCTACACGATCGCCGGCGAGCGCGGCTCGGGCGAGATGAAGGTCAACGGCGCGGCCGCGCGGCTCGTGCACCGCGGCGACACCATCATCGTCATCTCCTACGGCTCCTACGACCGCGCCGACCTCGCCGAGTACCAGCCGGTCGTCGTCCACGTCAACGCCGACAACTCGATCATCGACGTCGATGCCGAGGTCGCCACCCTGCTGACCATGGAGGCCCGCTAGCCATGTCCGCTCACCCGTCGCAGATCAGCGCCACCACCACCGCCGACAGCGTCGGCCGCCTGCCGGTCACGCTCCCGCGCCTGTTCGAGATGAAGGAGCTCGGCCAGCCGATCGTCATGGTCACCGCCTACGACTTCCCGAGCGGCCTGGCCGCCGAGAAGGCCGGAGTCGACATGGTGCTCGTCGGCGACAGCGGGGCGATGACCGTGCTGGGCTACCCGACGACGGTTCCGGTGCCGCTCGAGGAGCTGCTGATGCTGGCCAAGGCGGCGCGCCGCGGCCTGCGCACGCCGTTCCTGGTCGGCGACCTGCCGTTCGGGTCCTACGAGATCTCCGACGAGCAGGCGGTCGAGACGGCCTTCCGCTTCGTCAAGGAGGCCGGCTGTGACGCGGTCAAGCTCGAGGGCGGCGGCCCGACGTCGGTCGCCCGCGCACGCGCGATCGTCAACGCCGGCATCCCGGTCATGGGTCACGTCGGCCTGACGCCGCAGACGGCGACCGCGCTCGGCGGCTACAAGGCGCAGGGCCGCAGCGCGGAGGCGGCGGCCAAGGTCGCCCGCGAGGCGCTGGCCCTCCAGGAGGCCGGCTGCTTCTCGATCGTCTTCGAGGCGATCCCCAGCGCGGTCAGCGAGGAGCTCATGGCGAAGATGAGCATCCCGGTCATCGGCATCGGCGCCGGCCCGGCCACCGACGGCCAGGTGCTCGTGTTCCACGACCTGCTGGGCATCCGCGAGGGGCTCGGCGCGCGCTTCGTCAAGCGCTACGCGAACCTGCTCGACGACATGGCCGCGGGCGTGACCGCGTTCGCCGACGACGTGCGCACCAAGCGCTACCCGGCGCCCGAGCACGGCTACTCGATTCCCGAGGACGAGCTCGCCGGCTTCCGCGCCGGGCTGCAAGACGCCTAGCAGGGCGACGTAACCCCGCGCGCGCGGCATGGACCGCGCGCGCACAGGGCAGGGAGCGCCCCATGCCCCGGATCCTCATGACGGCTCTTGCCGCCGCCTGCGTGCTGTGCGCGCCGGCCGCCGCCGCCGTCCCGCACACCGTCGTGGCCGGCGAGACCCTCTGGTCGATCGCCGCCGCCAGCAACTTCACGACGCGCTCGCTCGCGGCGTTCAACGGGCTGTCCGAGGACAGCCAGGTCGTGCTCGGCGCGACGATCCAGATCCCCAGCGAGGCCGAGGCCGCCGGATCGCTGGCGAGCGCCGCGCCCGCCGCAACGACCTCCGCCGCGGCACCGCCGCCCATGGGTGCCTACACCGTGCGGCCGGGCGACACCCTCTCGGGACTCGCCGCGTCCAGTGGAGTCGACGCCGGCGCGATTGCCGCCATGAACGGGCTGTCCCCCGACGCCTTCCTGATCGCCGGCACCGCGATCAAGCTCCCGACCGGGGCGCCGCTCGCCGGCAACGCCTCATCCACCCCCACCACTGTCCCGACGGCCTCGCCCGCTCCGGCGCCCGGCGTGGTCAGCGCCGCCGACATCCACGCCGTCGCCGCGCGCAACGGCGTGCCGGGCTCCCTGGCCGCTGCCATCGGCTGGCAGGAGAGCGGCTTCAACAACGCGATGGTCTCCTCCGCCAACGCCCGCGGCGTCATGCAGGTGATGCCCGGAACCTGGGAATGGGTGCAGGCCAACCTGGCCCGCCGTCAGCTCGATCCGAACTCGGCGATCGACAACGTCGGCGCGGGCGTCCTGTACCTCGGCCACCTGCTCCAGGAGTTCGGCGGCGACCAGGCGCTGGCCGCGGCGAGCTACTACCAGGGCGCCTCGTCGGTGCGCAGCATCGGGATGCTGCCCGAGACCCAGCGCTACGTGGCCAACGTCATGGCGCTGCAGTCGCGCTTCGGTCCGTAGCGCCTGCGCGCCAGCTTGTTGTCACATCGGGCGGTGAGCCGTGTTTCGGCGTCTCGAGCGGGAAGGTTCCGCGCCCCGAGGCGTCCATGACTGAGAGACACGAATGTCACCTCACCTTCTATCCGGTGCCGCCCGCATGGCCGGCTCGTCGCTGCTGCGCCTGCAGAGCGACGAGCGGCTCGTCGCCCTCGTGCGCGACGGGCACGACCCCGCGTTCGCGGCCGTCGTCGGCCGCTACGAGTCCGAGCTGCAGCGCTACGCCGCCCGCATCGTCGGCCCCTCGCGGGCCGAGGACGTCGTCCAGCAGGCGTTCCTGAACGCCCACACCGCGCTCGTGGCCTCCGCCGACGACATCCAGCTGCGGCCGTGGCTGTACCGGATCGCCCACAACGCCGGGCTCAACGTGCTGCGCTCCAGCCGCGAGGAGATCGAGCTCGACGAGCGGCTGGCGGCGGGCGGCGACTCGGTCGAGCACGAGGCCGAGACGCGCGAGCGCCTGCAGGCCGCGCTCGCGGCCATCGCCCGCCTGCCCGAACCCCAGCGCGACGCGCTGACGCTGCGCGCCCTGGAGGGTCGTTCGCACGCCGAGATCGCCGGAACGCTGGGCGTCTCCCCCGGCACCGCCCGCCAGCACGTGCATCGCGCGCGGGCCACCGTGCGGGCGGTGGTCTCTGCCGTCACGCCCTACGGGTTGATGATGCGCCTGGCGATGGCCGGCGGCGGCGAGCCGGTCGGCGCCTCCGTGCTCGGCGGAGCGGGCATCGGCGCGACCGCGGCCAAGCTCGGCGCCGGCGTCCTCGCCGCGGGCGCCGTCGCGACGGGGACGGCCGGCCGCCTGCCCTTCACGCCGCACCACGTGGCACCCGCCCCGGCCGCCGCGGCCCAGCTCGCCCGG
>JBJMLA010000161.1:0-28376 GCA_045805505.1 Solirubrobacteraceae bacterium | reverse complement strand
GTACCCGGTGGCGGTTCCGGGAGTGACGGTCGCGAAGTACCTGCGGATGGTCATGAACGCCCACCGCGCGGCGCGCGGCGAGGAGGACGTCAGCCTCAAGGACTTCCGCAAGACCGTCGAGGCCGCGATGGCGCTGACCAACGTGCCCAAGGAGTTCAGCTCGCGCTACCTCAACGAGGGGTTCTCCGGCGGCGAGAAGAAGCGCCTGGAGATGCTCCAGCTCGCGCTCCAGCAGCCGCAGATCGCCGTGCTCGACGAGACCGACTCCGGCCTCGACATCGACGCGCTCAACGTCGTCGCCGACGCGGTCAACACGGTCGCCAAGGACAGCGGCATGGGCGTCCTGATCATCACCCACTACCAGCGCATCCTCCACATCGTCGAGCCGTCTCGGGTCTCGATCATGTTCGACGGCCGGATCGTCAAGGAGGGCGGCCCCGAGCTCGTCGGCGAGCTCGAGTCCAAGGGCTACGGCTGGATCAAGGACGAGGTCGCGGCCGGCGCCGCGAGCTAGTGCCGACCTTCCCCACCCTCGTCGAGTCCGGGGTCGCCTACCTCGACAGCGGCGCGACGTCGCAGACGCCCCAGCAGGTCGTCGACGCGATGACCGCCTACTACGAGCACTCGCGCGCCAGCGTGCACCGCGGCGTCTACCCGCTCGCCGCCGAGGCGACCGAGCGGTTCGAGGGCGCGCGCACGCGCATCGCGAACTGGCTGGGCTGGGACGCGCCGTCGACGATCTTCACCCGCAACGCGACCGAGGCGATCAACCTCGTCGCGGGCACGTGGGGGAGGGCGAACGTCGAGGCCGGCGACCGCATCGTCCTGACCGAGATGGAGCACCACTCCAACCTCGTGCCGTGGTGGATGCTCGCCCAGGAGAAGGGCGCGCAGCTCGAGGTCGTCGGCGTCGACGACGAGGGCGCGCTCAGGCTCGACGAGCTCGACGCCATCCTGGCCAAGGGCCGCGTCAAGCTGGTCGCCGTCACCCACGTCTCCAACGTCCTGGGCACGATCAACCCCGTCGCCGACATCGTCGCCCGCGCGCGGGCCGCCGGGGCGATCACGGTCATCGACGGCGCGCAGGCCGTGCCTCAGATCCCGGTCGACCTCGCTTCGATCGACGCCGACTTCTACGCCTGGACCGGCCACAAGGCCTACGGCCCGACCGGCATCGGCGTCCTGCACGGCCGCAACGAGCTGCTGCGCGCCATGCCGCCGTGGCTGGGCGGCGGCCACATGATCCAGACGGTCTCCTTCGAGGAGATCCGCTTCGCGCAGCCGCCCGAGAAGTTCGAGGCCGGCACCAGCGCGATCGCCGAGGCCATCGGCCTGGGCGCCGCCGTCGAGCTGCTCGAGGAGACCGGCATGCCCGCCGTCCGCGAGCACGAGCGCACGCTCGTCGCCTACGCGCTCGAGCGCCTCGCCGAGATCGAGGGCCTCGAGGTCCACGGACCTCCCGGCGCCGACCAGCGCGGCGCGGTCATCTCGTTCGCCCTCCCTGAGGTCCACCCGCACGACGTCGCCGAGATCCTCGCCCGTGACGGCGTCTGCGTCCGCGCCGGGCACCACTGCGCCCAGCCGCTGATGAAGCGCCTCGGCGTCTCGGCCTCCACCCGCGCGTCCTTCGCGATCCACTCCACGCGAGACGACGTCGACCGCCTCATCGCCGGCCTCCACAAGGCCCGCGACGTCTTCGCCTGACCCTCGACCACCCTCCCAAAGGGGCCAGGCCCCTTAATGATTGGCGCCGGGCTGGATGAGTCCCGTCTCGTAGGCGAGGACGACGGCCTGGATGCGGTCGCGGAGGCCGAGCTTCATGAGGACGCGGGCGACGTGGGTCTTGACCGTCGTGTCGCCGACGACGAGCTCGGCGGCGATCTCGGCGTTGGAGAGGCCGCGGGCCATGAGCGTGAGGACCTCGAGCTCGCGGGGCGTCAGCTCGCTGAGGCCAGGCGGCGGCTCGCTCGACACGGGCGCGCCCTTGGCGAACTCCTCGAGCAGCCGCCGGGTAACCGACGGCGCGAGCAGCGCCTCGCCGGCCGCCACGACGCGCACGCCCGCGACGAGCTGCTCGGCCGGCACGTCCTTGAGCAGGAAGCCCGACGCGCCCGCCCGCAGCGCCTCGTAGACGTACTCGTTCATGTCGAAGGTGGTGAGCATCACGACCTTCGGGCCCTCCTCGCCGAGCCCCGAGAGGATGCGGCGCGTCGCCTCGATGCCGTCGAGCTCGGGCATGCGGATGTCCATGAGGATCACGTCGGGCGACAGGCGCGCGGCGGAGTCCACCGCCTGGGCGCCGTCGGCCGCCTCGCCGACGACCTCGAAGTCCTCCTCGGCCTCGAGGATCATCCGGAAGCCGGTTCGGACGAGCGACTGGTCGTCGGCGATGAGGACACGGGTCATGCGAGCACCTCGCTGCGGGGGATGGTGACGTGGACGGCGAAGCCGCCGCCGGAAGTGGGACCGGCGGAGAACGTCCCGCCGTGCAGCGCGACGCGCTCGCGCATGCCGACGAGGCCCTGACCCGTGCCGCCGCCGGCGGCACCGCTGCCCCCGCGGTCGGACACCGCGACGGCCAGCGCGGCGGGCGTCCAGGACAGGACCACGAGCGCGCGAGCGCCGGGCCCGGCGTGCTTGAGCGCGTTGGTCAGCGCCTCCTGGACGATGCGGTAGACCGCGAGCTCCGCGCCGGAGGGCAGCTCGCCCTCGCCGCCGTCGACGCGCAGCTCCACCGGCAGCCCCGCCTCGCGCGCACGCGCGACAAGCGCCCCCAGCCCGGCCAGCGTCGGCTGCGGCTCCAGCGCGGCCGGGCCGTCCTCGCGCAGGAACCCGAGCAGCCGGCGCAGCTCGCCGAGGGCGACGCGGCCGGTGTCCTCGACCGTCCCCAGCGCCTGCTCCGCGCGCGCCGGATCGCGATCGAGCACCGAGCGCGCGGCCCCGGCCTGGACGACCATGATCGCCATGGTGTGCGCGATCACGTCGTGCATCTCGCGGGCGATCCGCGCGCGCTCCTCGCCGACGGCGGCCTGGGCACGCAGCTCGCGATCGAGCTCGAGGCGCGCGGCCTCGTCGGCCAGCGTGCGGCTGAGCAGCAGGCGATTGCGCAGCAGCCGCCCGCACGTCCAGGACGCGACCATGATGCCCGCCGGGAAGCCCACGTTGTTGAGCGAGACGTCGGCGGAGATGCCGGTGATGGCGCCCATCAGCACGAGGCCCGCGACCAGCGCCTGCCACGACCGGCGGCCCTCGCGCTCGTGACCCAGCGCGTAGCTCGGCACGACCAGCAGCAGGAGCGCGGCGCCGATCTCGGTCACGCCGCTGGCGGTCAGGGTCGCCAGTCCACCGAGCGCGAGCGAGCCCAGCTGCACGGCCACCGGGTAGCGCCGCCGCCAGGCGAAGCTCAGCCCGGCGGCGCCGTAGAACAGCGCGTCGAGGACGAAGGCCCCGGACGCACGGCTGCTGAACGCGCATTCGGCGATGAACACCGCGGCGGCCGCGAGAGCGATCGCGACATCGCGGCGAGCCAGCCCGAGCGCGTCGATCACGCGGTGACCCCGTCGAGCGGCAGGAACGCGCGCAGCGCGGGCGGCGCGCCGCGGCGCGCCGGGCGCAGCTCGCCGCCGAACAGCCGCAGCCGCTCGTTGAGGGCCACGAGCTCCGGCCCGCTCGGGGCCACGCCCTCGACGCAGAGGTCGACGTGGCGCGGCGACCAGCGCACCACGACGGTCAGGGGCGTCCCGCCACCGGCGCGCTGCGCGCTGCGCAGCGCCTCCTCGACGACGCGGTAGGCCGCGACGTCGGCGCCCGGGCCGATCGCCACGTGCTCGCCCTCGACGCGCAGCTGCACGTCCATCCCCGCCTCGCGCATCTGCGCAACCAGCGCCCCGACGCGGCTGAGGCTGGGCTGCGGAGCAAGGGCCAGGTCGTGGTCGTCGTGGCGCAGGACGCCCAGCAGCCGGCGCAGCTCGTCGAGCGCCTCGCGCCCGCCGTCCTCGACCGCGCGGATCGCGTCGGATGCGCGCGGGTCGCCGGCCTTGACCAGCCGCCGCGCGGCGCCGGCCTGCACGACCATGCCCGAGACCCCGTGGGCGACGAGGTCGTGCAGCTCGCCGGCGATGCGGCGACGCTCGTGCGCGGCGGCCTCCTCGGCGCGCGTGTGGCGATCGGACTCGAGCTTGAGCGCGCGGTCGCGCAGCTCGGTGTTCAGACTCGACCGCGACCGGAACGTGCGGCCGGCCAGCGTCGGCAGGCCGACGAGGAAGAGCGCGGCGAAGAGCGGGTCGCCGATCGGGTCGGTGGTCTTGGGCGCGAGCACGCCGGCGATCGTCCCGGCGCCCAGCATGACGATGAGCACGAACGTCCGGCCGCCCTCGCGCGCCGCGCCCATGCCGATGACCGCGGCCATCGTGTAGATCGGGATCGACAGGTCGAAGAGGGGCGCATCGAACGGGATCTGGCCGAGCGTGACCGCCAGCTGCAGCGCCGCCGCCCACACCGGCAGGCGCCAGGCCAGCGCGACCGCGGCGCCCATGATCAGCGCGACCGGGACGGCCAGCCGGCGGTCGAGCCCGTCGGTGAACACCGCCTCCAGGCCGCCCCCGACCATCAGCGCGGCCGACAGCACCATCCACGTGGCGAACGGGACGCCGCGCCTGTGCAGGAACTCCGGGAGTGCAAGCGCGCGCGTCATCCGGGGCAGACCGTAACCCGGGCAGGGGCGGTTGCGCATCGGCCGCGCGGGCGATCGGGCGTCATCCTCGAGGATGACGGCACCGGTTTCCGGTCGTCCTCACCGGCGCCCAAGACCATCCTTGCGGCGGACCCCAAGATCGCCCCGCAGGCCGACGACGCGAGGGGGCCGCGAGTCCAGTCTTCTCGCCATGAGGACCTGGACCGCACAGACCGTCGCCAACGGACGTCCCGAGGACGTCCTGGCGATGCTCACCGACCCGGAGGCCGTCAGCCGCTGGGCGCCGATCGACTTCGTCGTGGAGGGCCTCGACGGCCCCCGCCTCGAGACCGGTTCTCGCGCTCGCGTCGTCGGCCGCCTGGCCGGGCAGGAGGTCGGCTTCGACGTCGACGTCCACGCGGCCGGTCCCCACCGCTTCGAGCTCACGGCCTCCGGGCCGATCGCGCTCGACGTCGCCTACGACGTGCTTCCCGCCGGAGACGGGAGCCAGGTCGTGGCCTCGATCGGCGTGCGCGGAGGGCGCGGCCTGACCGGTCGGCTCATCGCGCACGCCACCGACGCCCTGCTGGCCGGGGGCGCCCTGCACCACGCCGTCTCGCGCATGGCGCGGGAAGTCGACCTCATCGCCGCATGACCACTCACACCACACAAGGAGCCGATGCCGTGTCCCTCACAGCCCCCCGCGCACTCGCGCCGCCGTATCCCGTCACCGCCCCCGCCGTCTCGGCGTCGGGTCTCGTCCGTCGCTTCGGCACGGGCGAGGCCACCGTCGAGGCGCTGCGGAGCGTGAGCATCGACGTCCCCGCCGGCCAGTTCATGGCCGTCATGGGTCCGTCGGGTTCGGGCAAGTCCACGCTCATGCACGTCCTCGCCGGTCTCGACACGCCCCAGGAGGGCTCCGTCACCATCGGCGGCGTCGAGATCGTCGGCATGGCCGACAAGCAGCTGACCGCGCTGCGCCGGACCCACATCGGGTTCGTCTTCCAGGCGTTCAACCTGCTGCCGACGCTCAGCGCCGAGGAGAACATCCTCCTCCCGCTGCGCCTCGCCGGCCGCAAGGCCGACCCCTCGTGGGTCGAGGCCGTCATCGAGCGCGTCGGCCTCGCCGACCGCCGCACGCACCGCCCGTCGCAGCTGTCGGGCGGCCAGCAGCAGCGCGTCGCCGTGGCCCGTGCCCTCGTGGCCGAGCCGACGGTCCTGTTCGCCGACGAGCCCACGGGCAACCTGGACTCGCGGGCCAGCGAAGAGGTCCTCGACCTCCTGCGCGAGGCGGTCGACGCCTACGGGCAGACGACCGTGATGGTCACCCACGACCCGGGCGCCGCCGAGCGCACCGATCGCATCGTCCACCTGGCCGACGGCCGGATCGTCAGCGACGAGGTGCAGTCATGATCCGCCTCACGCTCCGCGGGCTGGCCGAGCGTCGGTTGCGCACGTTCCTCACCGCCATGGCCATCGTGCTGGGCGTCGCGATGGTCAGCGCCGCCTTCACGGTGTCCGACACCATGAAGGCCGGCGCCGACTCGCTGTCGGCCTCCGCCTACGACGGCACCGACGCGGTCGTCTCCGCGCGCAACGTCGTCGAGCGCGAGGACATCCAGGAGGAGCACGCGCTCGTTCCTGCGGCCGTCCTCGCCCAGGTCCAGCAGACACCGGGCGTGGCCATGGCCGCTCCCGACGTCACCGCCGAGGCGAAGATCGTCGGCACCGACGGCGACGTCGTCGGCGAGGGTCCGTTCTTCGGCATCGGCATGGACGCCGACGCGTCGAAGCTCACGCCGTTCCACCTCGTCGAAGGCGACTGGGCGGCCGGGTCGCGCCAGGTCGTCATCGACCAGGGCACGGCCACCACGCAGCACCTGCAGCTCGGCGACGCCGTCAAGGTCGCCGGCTCGGGCCCCGCTCGCGAGTACCGGGTCACCGGCATCGCGCGCTTCGGATCGGTCAAGACGATCGGGAAGGCGACGGTCGCCATCTTCGACGTCCCGACCGCGCAGGCCGTGCTCGGCCGCCAGGGCAGCTACGACAACATCCTCGTCAAGGCGGCTCCCGGCACCGATCCCGTTGCTCTGCGCAAGCAGCTGCACGACGAGCTGGGCGCGTCGGTCGACGTCAAGTCGGCCGAGGCCAACGACCGGTTCACGCTCGACGGCCTCAAGGGGTTCATCGACATCCTCAAGACGGTGCTGCTGATCTTCGGGATCATCGCCATCGTCGTCGGGGGCGCGACCATCCTCAACGCGCTGTCGATCACCGTCGCGCAGCGGTCGCGGGAGCTCGCGCTCCTGCGGACGCTCGGCGCCGCCAAGCGCCAGGTGCGCCGGTCGGTCATCGCCGAGGCGGCGGTCATCGGGGTCGGCGCGTCAGTGGTCGGCATCGTCGCCGGCATCGGGCTGGCCGCCGGGCTCACGAGCCTGCTGGCCGGCATGGGCCTCGACCTGCCGCAGTCGAACACGTCGTTCTCGGCCTCGACGGCGGTCATCGCGGCGATCGTCGGCATCGGCACCACGCTGATCGCCGCCATCGTCCCGGCCCGCCGCGCGATGCGCGTGGCACCGGTCGAGGCGCTGCGCGACGCGGGCGACACCGCCGGCAAGCGGCGGCTGATCGGCCGGCCGATGGCCGCGCTGGTCTCCGTGCTCGGCCGCCCGGCCGAGAAGCTGACCGGTGCGTCCGGGTTCCTCGCTCGCCGCAACGCGATGCGCAACCCCGGGCGGACGGCGGCGACGGCGGCAGCGCTGGCCATCGGCGTGACGCTCGTCACGGGCGTCGCGACGCTGGGAGCGGCGCTCGAGTCGGCGACCAGCGGTGAGGCCAAGCGGGCCATCGGCTCGAGCCTCGTCCTGGCCGACTCCGAGTGGGGTCCGTTCGACGAGGGCACGGTCGCTCGCCTCAAGGACGTCGACGGCGTCAAGGCGATCGCCCCGCTGCGTCAGTCGCGGGCCAAGGCGTTCGGCGAGGAGATCCGCGTCGACGGCGTCGAGCCGGCGGCCACCGCGGACGCCGTCACCTACGAGTGGAGCAACGGCTCGCGGGCGACGGTGGCGGGGCTGCACGGCAACCAGGCGGTGGTCAGCGACGGGTTCGCCGACGACCACGGTCTGAAGACCGGCAGCACGTTCGCCGTGCAGGCGCCCGACGGCAAGCCGGTCTCGCTGTCGGTCGCCGGCATCGTCGATCCCGGCGCGATCAACCCGATGGGCCTGGGTGACGTGACGATCGCGCAGGACGCGTTCGCCGCCTCGTTCCCGACCCACGACGTGAGCGTCGCCTACATCGACGCGCCCGGCGTGTCCCCCGAGGTGCTGCAGTCGCGCCTCGACGGGTTCCCGGGGGTCGAGGTCCGCACCGCCGACGAGTACGCCGACCACGTGGCCGGAGCGTTCAAGATCATCCTCGCGATCTTCAACGTCCTGCTCGGGCTCGCCGTGATCGTCTCGGTGTTCGGCATCGTCAACACCCTGGTGCTGTCGGTGCTCGAGCGGACGCGGGAGCTCGGTCTCCTGCGGGCCGCCGGGATGTCCCGTCGCCAGATGCGCCGCATGGTGCGTCAGGAGTCGATCATCACGGCGCTCGTCGGAGCGGCGATCGGATCGATCGCCGGCCTCGCCCTCGGTGCCCTGGCCACGACGCTCCTGCCCATCGCGGGCCTGAGCATCGCGATCCCCACCGGCACCCTGATCGCCGTGGTCATCGTGGCGATCGTCCTGGGCATCGGCGCCGCCGTCGTCCCGGCCCGCCGGGCGGCACGGATGGACGTGCTCGCCGCGGTCTCGCACGCCTAGGCACACCCAGCGCGAACAAACGGGGACGGACCCTTCAGGCTGAAGGGTCCGTCCCCTTTTCGCATTCCGACCGCGGCGGTAGGATTAGGGGGATGGACGAGCTGTACCGCGAGAACATCCTCGAGCACTACAAGCGGCCCCACAACTGGGGCGAGCTGGAGGCTCCGACCGTCGCCTTCGAGGACAACAACCCGCTCTGCGGCGACACGCTGAAGGTCGAGCTCAAGGTCGACGACGACGGGACCATCGAGGACCTGCGCTTCTCCGGCCACGGCTGCGCGATCAGCCAGGCCGCGGCCTCGATGACCGGCGACGAGGTCAAGGGCATGAAGGTCACCGAGCTGATGAAGCTCGATCGCGAGTTCGTCCTCGAGCTGCTGGGCATCGACATCTCGGCCACGCGCATGAAGTGCGCGCTGCTCAGCCTGAAGGTGCTCAAGAGCGCCGGTCTCGGCCACGAGGTCGACTGGGAGGCCGACACGCCGGCCTCCGAGGCCGAGCGGACCGCCGGCTCCTAGCCCGCAAGTTCTCCGCCTCCGCTGCGTTCCAGCGGCATGGCCCACACCTCCCGGCGCCGCGCGCTGCCCGCCGCGCTCGCCCTGCTCGCCGTCACCGCCGCGCCCGCCGCGGCCAAGCTGTCGGCCGAGTCGGTTCCCGTCCTCAGCACCAGCCTGCGGGCTCCCGCCGCCGTCGCGCGGACCTGCTCGGCCAAGCCGCTGAGCGCCACCGCGCCCGGAGCGGTCGTGCGGACGCTCGCCGCGCCGCTGGGCGGTCTGCTCGAGGCACGCCTGTCGGGCAGCCCGACGGGCGCGGACTGGGACCTCGCCGTCTTCGACGCCCTCAACGGCCGGCTGCTCAACGGCTCGGCGGCGTTCGGCGGCAACGAGGTCGTCCAGGCCGCGGTCACGCCGGGCCAGCTCGTCACGGTCCAGGCCTGCCGGCGCTCCGGCTCGGCCGCACCCGTCGCGCTGAAGGTCGTGACGAACGTCGTCTCCGGGGTCGCGCCGCGTGCCTTCCCGCTGCAGCTCGTCTCGATCCCGTTCTCCAAGCGCGCCCAGGTCGACCGCCTCGCCGCCGCGGGCCTCGACCTCAACGAGACCGCGCACGGCCACCGCATCGACGCCGTCCTGCACCGGCCCGCCGATGCCGCCAAGATCGCCCGCGCCGGGATGACCTTCCGCGTGAAGGTGCCCGATCTCGTCGCCTACGACCGCAGGTTCGTGCGCACGTCGCTGGACCCCATCAGCGACCTGACGCCGTCGAACCTCCCCAGCGGCCGCTCGAGCTACCGCCATCTCGTCGACTACCAGAACGACCTCAAGGCGCTCGTCGAGGGCAACCCGGGCCTGATCCGCCCGGTGATCCTCGGCACCTCGGTCGAGGGCCGCACCATCGAGGGCATCGAGCTCGCCGAGGACGTCGCGCGGACCGACGACGGCCGTCCGACCCACGTCGAGATGGGCCTGCACCACGTGCGCGAGTGGCCCTCCGGTGAGACGACGATCGAGTACGGCTTCACGCTGGCCAAGGGCTACGGCAAGGACCCGCGGATCACGCGGATCCTCCAGGACTCCCGCACGTTCGTCATGCCCGTCATCAACCCCGACGGCCTCGAGGCGAGCATGATGGCCGGCGACAGCATCCCGGTCTACGACGACAACGGCTTCACCTCGCTGCCGCTCGCCGCGATCGGCGCCGGCCCCTACCGCCGCAAGAACTGTCAGCCGACGCAGGCGGGCACCGAGGCGCTGCCGTGCGCGTTCAAGGACGGCATCGATCTCAACCGCAACTACGGCGCGTTCTGGGGCGGCCCGGGCTCGGGCGAGGCGCCCGGCCCCGACGACCAGACCTACCGCGGCCCGACCCCGTTCTCGGAGCCCGAGACCCAGGCGGTCCACCGCTGGAGCTCGGCGCACCAGGTGATGGTCATCAACTCCAACCACACCTACGCCGGCGACTTCCTGTTCCAGCCGGGCTTCAACGCGGTCGACGAGCCGGGCCTGAAGAAGGGCATGAAGGTCCCCTACACCGACGCGATGAAGGGCCTCTCGGACCGCATGGCCACGGCCGCGGGCTACAAGTCGTTCGTCAGCTACAACCTCTACGACGTCACGGGCGCGACCGAGGACTGGAACTACTTCGCCCAGGGCGCCTTCGGCTACACCGCCGAGATCGCCTGGGAGGACTTCCACCCCAACTATCAGGACGGCGTCGTCGACCAGTACCTCGGCACCGTCGACGGCGTGCTCGCCCAGGCCGCCGGGCGCACCGCGAGCAAGGGCCTGCAGGAGAGCTACCTGCTGGCCGGCGAGGCCGCGGTCGACACGGCCAACCACGCGGTGATCGAGGGCAACGCGCCCGCCGGCGCGACGCTGACGCTGACCAAGGACTTCACCACCGCGACGTCCTACGACGCCGACGGGAAGTTCCAGCAGCTTCCCGAGCACCTGCAGTCGAGCCTCACCGTCCCGGCGAGCGGTCACTACGTCTGGCACGTCAACCCCTCGACGCGGCCCGTGCCGCTCATCGCGGGGGAGACCGAGGCGTGGACGCTGAGCTGCGGTGGCGAGCAGCACGCGGTCGTCGTCGCCATCGGCGGGCGTGCGACCCAAGACCTCGACTGCACCTAGCCCGCGCCCGCATCGCTCGCCGGTTCTCTTGCGTAGGTAGGGTTCGACACCCTGTCGAGTTCCGTCCCGGAGGAGAGCCCGCGCCATGCCCGTCGAGCCGTCCGCGCAGCAGATCGAGACCCTCCGAGCGATCTGCGACACGTTCGTTCCGTCGATCGAGCACACGCCCGATCCGCACGGCTTCTGGCAGCGCGCGGCGACCGACCTCGGGGCCGATCAGGCGATCCTGCAGCTGCTGGCGACCCTGCCCGACGTCCAGCAGGCGGGCATGCTGGGGCTGCTCGACGCGATGGCCGGCCAGGGCTTCCTCACCGCCAGCCAGGCCTCCCGCGAGCAGCTGCTCAAGACCACCGCGCTGGCCAACCGCGACGCGGCCGGCGGCATCGCCACGCTCGGCGGCCTGACGCTGCTGATCACCTACGCGGGTCCCGATCCCGAGACGGGCCAGAACCCCAACTGGCCGGTGTTCGGGTTCCCCGGGCCGATCTCGGCCGCGCCCGCCGAGCCCAAGCGCCTGACGCCGCTGACCATCGAGGGCGACACGACGCTCGAGGCCGACGCGGTGATCGTCGGCAGCGGCGCCGGCGGCGGTGTGATCGCCGCCGAGCTGGCCAAGGCCGGCCTGCGCGTGGTCATCCTCGAGGCGGGCGGCTACTTCAACGAGGCCGACTTCAACCAGTCCGAGCTGTGGGCCTACCAGAACCTCTACTGGCGTGGCGGGCCGCAGATGAGCGGCGACATGAACATCTCGATCCAGGCCGGGGCGTGCCTGGGCGGCGGCACGGTCGTCAACTGGACCAACTCGCTGAAGACCAAGCCGTGGGTCCGCGAGCAGTGGGCGCGCGAGCACGGCCTCGAGGACATCGGCACCGACGAGTGGGAGCGCCACATCGACGCCGTCTGGGAGCGCCTCGGCGTCAACGACGACTGCAGCGATCTCAACGTGCCCCACCAGCTCATGCAGGCCGGCGCCGACGCGCTCGGCTGGTCGTTCGTCAAGACCACGCGCAACACCGATCCGCAGAAGTACTCGCCCGAGCAGGCCGGCTACATGGGCTTCGGCGATCAGTCGGGCGCGAAGAACTCGACGATGCGCACCTACCTGCAGGACGCCCAGGACCACGGCGCGCAGATCGTCGTCGAGACGATGGCCATGAAGGTGCTGACCGAGGGCGGGCGCGCGGCGGGCATCGCCGCGGTGCACGTCCCGAGCGGGGCGAACGTCATGGTCCACGCGCCGCACGTCGTCGTCGCCGCGGGGGCGCTGGAGTCCCCGGCGCTGCTGCTGCGCTCCGAGATCGGGGGCCCGGCCGTCGGCAAGCACCTGCGCCTGCACCCGTGCACCGCGACGATGGGCACCTACGCGCAGGAGACCAAGCCGTGGTGGGGCCCGCCGCACCCGGCGCTCATCGACCAGTTCGCCTCGGGCGACGACGCCGACGGCTACGGCTTCCTCATCGAGGGCGTGCAGTACACGACGGGCGTCGGCGCCAGCGCGATCCCGTGGACGAGCGGCGAGCAGCACAAGGCGATGCTCGAGGACTTCGGCCACGTCGCCACCTTCATCGGCCTGGTCCGCGACCACGGCGAGGGCGAGGTCGTCCTCGACGACGAGACCGCGATGGGCGTGCCGTACTACGCGCTGACCGACCCGATCGACGTCGCCACCACGCGCCGCGCGCTCGAGGCCCAGATCCGCCTGCACCACGCCGCCGGCGCCCAGCGCATCGGCGTGCTGGCCGGCGGCCTTCCGACCTGGCACCGCGGCGAGGACGACCTCGAGGCGTTCATCGCGCGGGCCAAGAAGATCCCGCTGCGCGCCGGCGCGATGCGCATGTTCGCCGCTCATCAGATGGGGACGTGCCGGATGGGCACCGACCCCGCGGAGTCCGTGGCCAACCCCCACGGCGAGCTCCACGACACGGCCGGCGTGTGGATCGGCGACGCGAGCGCCTTCCCGACCCCGAGCGGCACCAACCCGATGATCACGATCATGGCCCTGGCCCACCGCACCGCCGAGCGCATCGCCGCCGCGGCGGGCGCGAAGGCGGCGTCGGCCGCCGCGACCGCCTAGATCGGCCGACCTGCCGCCCGTTCCTGCCAACCTGCGGGCGTGACGGCGCGCGGCTGATACGAGTAGCCGATGACCAGCGACGTCGGCACATGGGCTTGGGCGCAGCGGACCCATGGCCGCCTCGGTCGCCGCGACCAGGCCGAGCTCGTCCGGCGGGCATGCTCGCCCAGCTCGAGCGTCTCCCGGCGCCGTGGCGCCGCGCGCTGGCCGTCAGCGGTCCTGACGACCTGCCGATCGCACCCGATTCGGCGCTGGCTCGCGCCGCGCACGAGCGCGTCGAGGAGCTCTCGGCGCCGTGGCTGCACGCCCACTGCATGCGGACCTGGGCGTTCTCGGCGCTGCTGGCGCGGACCGGCGGCGTCGCCCACGATCCCGAGTTGCTCTACCTCGCCTGTGTGTTGCACGACCTCGGTCTGGCGGCGCCGCACGACCGCGATCCGGCGATCGGCTGCTTCGCGGTGGAGGGCGCGCGTGCGGCACACGCCTTCGTCTGTGATCACGGCGGCTCCGGCGACCGCGCACTGGTCGTCGCGGAGGCCATCACGTTGCACCTCAACGTCACGGTGCCTGCGCGGCTCGGGGCCGAGGCGAGCCTCCTGAGCCGGGGTGTGTCGCTCGACGTGGTCGGCCGTCACGCCGACCGGCTGCCCGCCGCCGGCGTCGCGCGCGTCGAGCAGCGGTGGCCGCGTGACGGCCTCGCCGGCGAGCTGATCGCCACCACCGTCGCACAGGCTCGTGCCCGTCCGCAGTCGCGCAGCGCGCTGCTGCACCGGCTCGGCTTCGCGCGCCTGGTCCGCGCCAATCCGCTCGACCGCGACCGTCTCGCCGCCGCGGCGTAGGATCTCGAAATGGCCACGATTCCGACGCTCATCGACCGTGCCGAGCTCTACATCGGCGGGCAGTGGACCGCGCCGAGCGGGGAGGGGACGATCGAGGTCGTCAACGCCTCCACCGAGGAGGTCATGGGCCGCATCCCCGAGGGGACGGCGGCGGACGTCGACAAGGCCGTGGCCGCCGCGCGCGCGGCATTCGACTCGTGGTCGCAGGTCGATCCCGTCGACCGCGCCGAGCTGTGCGCCGCGGTCGCCGTGCGCCTGCAGGACCGCGCCGAGGAGATCGCCACGCTGATCTCCCAGGAGCTGGGGATGCCGCTCGGGCTGAGCATGGCCATCCAGGCGGGCCTGCCGGCGATGACCTTCGGCTCCCAGCCCGAGCTCGTCCAGCAGATCACCTGGGAGGAGCGGATCGGCAACTCGCTCGTGGTGCGCGAGCCGGTCGGCGTCGTCGGCGCGATCACCCCGTGGAACTACCCGCTGCACCAGATCTGCGCGAAGGTCGCCCCGGCCATGACGGCGGGCTGCACCGTCGTCGTCAAGCCGAGCGAGGTCACGCCGCTCAACGCGTTCGTCCTGGCCGAGATCTTCGACGAGGTGGGCATTCCAGCCGGCGTCCTGAACGTCGTCACGGGCTACGGCCCGGTCGTCGGCGAGGCGATCGCCGCGCACCCCGACGTCGACATGATCAGCTTCACCGGCTCGACCGCGGCCGGCCGCCGCGTGAGCGAGGTCGCCGCGGCGACCGTCAAGCGCGTCGCGCTCGAGCTCGGCGGCAAGTCGCCCAACGTGATCCTGGACGACGCCGACCTCCAGAAGGCGGTCGTCGACGGCATCCAGAAGTGCTACCTGAACTCGGGACAGACCTGCAGCGCGCTGACGCGGATGCTGGTCCCGCGCGACCAGCTGCCGGTGGTCGAGCAGATCGCCAAGGCCACCGCCGAGGCGTGGACCGTCGGCGACCCGTTCGCCGAGGGCTCGGTGCTGGGGCCGCTCGTGTCCGAGGTCCAGCGCGAGCGCGTGCGCGGCTACATCGAGAAGGGCGTGGAGGAAGGGGCCAAGCTCGTCACGGGCGGCGCCGAGGCGCCCGACGGACTCGACAAGGGCTACTACGTGCGGCCGACCGTCTTCTCCGACGTCACGCCCGACATGACCATCGCCCAGGAGGAGATCTTCGGGCCGGTGCTGGCGATCCTGCCCTACGACGACGAGGAGGACGCCGTCCGGATCGCCAACGACACGCAGTACGGCCTGGCCGGCGGCGTGTGGTCTGATGACCCCGAACGCGCCAAGTCGGTGGCCCGTCGGATCCGGACGGGACAGGTCGAGATCAACGGTGGAGTGTTCAATCCGCTCGCTCCCTTCGGCGGATACAAGCAGTCCGGGCACGGACGGGAACTGGGCCGGTTGGGCGTCGAGGAGTTCCTGGCGGTCAAGTCCCTGCAGCTGTAGGCCGAGTACACGGGGGAATGGACTGGTTCCGCTCCCGACACGATCTCGACGACGAGAGGGTCCTCATCGGCGTCACCGCCGGTGGGCTCTGGCTCGTAGGCGGCCTCATCGCGGTGGTCGCGCAGCTCATGCCGGGCGCGCACCCGGTGGACTGGCTGCTGTTCTGCCTGCTCGCGGGCGCGGTGATCGTCTACGGCCTGATCTCGATCTCGGGCCGGTTCGACTGGACCAGGGTCACGGTCGCCGGCCATGCCGCGGCCACAGCGATCCTCGTCCCGGCCATGGGGATCTTCATCTGGGCGACCGGCGGCCAGGACAGCTACGTCATGCCGATCCTCGTGCTCGCCCTGATGCACGTCGCCTACTTCTTCCGCTGGCAGGTCAGCCTGCCGCTGGCGGCGGAGCTCGCGCTGGTGGCCGGCTCGCCGGGCCTCTACGAGGGCGCGATTCGCGAGGGCGCCGCCTCGCGGCTCGCGGCCTTCACCTGCGTCGCGTTCGTCGCGGTCGTCGTCCTGCGCATCCTCAAGGGGCGGCTCATCCAGGCCGAGGCCCAGCAGCGGGCCATGGCGACCCTCGACGCGCTGACCGGCCTGGTCAACCGCCGCGGCTTCGACGACGAGCTGCAGGCCGCGGTCGCCGCGCGCGGGACCGCCGGAGAGGGGCGCCGGGACGGAGACGAGCGCCCCGGCTTCGCGCTGCTGCTGTTCGACCTCGATCGCTTCAAGCTCGTCAACGACACCAAGGGGCACCCGGCGGGCGACCGCCTGCTGCGCGCCGTCGCCGCCACCTGCGCGGCGGTCGTCCGCGAAGGGGACACCCTGGCGCGCATCGGCGGCGACGAGTTCGCCGTGATCGCCCCGGGGGCCGGGGTGCGCGGCGCCGAGCGGCTGGCCGGCGAGTTGCTCGACGCGGTGCGCCGCGCCGGCATCGACGCCACCGTGGCGTGGGCCGTGCATCCCGACGACGGAGCCACCGGCGAGGAACTCCTGCGCGCAGCGGACCGCCGGCTCTACGACGGCAAGGCCACGTTGAGCGTCTAGGCGCCAACTTCCCAACATTTCGCCTCAGGACGTGTCCCAGAGGCATGAAACGACTTCTGATGATGCTCCTGGCCCTGACGAGCCTCGCCGCGTTCAGCGTGGCGGCGACGACGATGGCCAGCGGCCGAGACCACCCCGAGGACGACAGCACGCAGGCCTGCCAGACCGCGACGGGCCACGATGTCGGCGACGACAACGGCGGCGACACCGAGTCCAGTGACGACCGCACCGCTCGCATCGCGAGCGAGGGCGCTGACGATGACCAGATCGAGGGCACCGAGTCCGACGATCACGAGAGCGGTGACGTCGGCGACGACGAGATCGACGGCCAGAAGGGCGACGACGACCTCTGCGGCGATGAGGGCGACGACCATCTCCAGGGCGGCCCTGGCGACGACAACCTCCACGGCGGCACGGGCAACGACGTCATCGCCGGCCAGTCCGGTGCCGACGATGAGTTCGGCGAGGCAGGCAGCGACCGGATCAGCGGCGGCCGTGGCCACGACCACCTCCGCGGCGGGCGGGGCCGCGACCACATCAACTCCGACGACGGAGTCAAGGACGTCGTCAACTGCGGACCGGGCGAGGACACCGTCCGCGCCGACACCGCCGACGCGGTCGCGTCGAACTGCGAGCACGTCTCGCGGTAGCGCTCAGGTCACGGCCCGCCACCTATCGTGGCGGGCCATGGCCGACCTGATCGACGTCTGTCCCGAGTCCGAGCTGCCGCCGGGCGCGCTGCGCACCGTGCAGTGGGAGGACATCGAGATCATGGTGGTCAACTGCGGCGGCGAGCTGCTGGCCATGGAGGACCGGTGCTCGCACGACAACGGATCGCTCGCCGAGGGCGAGATCGATCCGGCGAAGTGCACGGTGGAGTGCCCTCGCCACGGCGCGCTGTTCGACCTGCGGTCGGGCAAGCCGCTGACGCTGCCGGCCTACGTGCCGGTCGAGTCGTTCCCGGTGGTCGTCGCCGACGGCGTCGTCCGCGTCGAGGTCGAGTGAGCCAGTGGTGGCTGCTGATGGCCGGCACCGCCGCGGAGCCCTACACCGAGGCCGACCGGCTCGGGCGGCCTGAGCGTCACCGCTTCTCCCGCCGCCCGTCGATCGCGCCCGGCGACCCGCTCGCCGTCTACGCATCGGGCTCCGCGCGCGAGTACGGGCAGGGCCGCGTGTTCGCCGTCGAGGAGTGCGTCTCGGACGAGCCGCACCTCTCCGGGCACGAGCGCTGGAAGTGGGAGATCGCGACGCGCCGGCGGCTCAGCGTGCCGCTTCCGCTGGCGCCGACGCTGCTCGACATCGGCGTCTCGACCCGCTCGATCGGCCGCCACTCACACATCCGCCTGACGTCCCGGCAGGGCGAAAAGGTGCTTGCCGCCTTCGAGCAACTCAGAAACGAGTAGCATTTGTCACTCAAGTGATCGAGCAATGGGCTCGATCCACCGCAGTGCACGCGTTCCGTTCAGTTGCTGTTTCAGCTCCTCAGACGCTTCGCCCGCACAGAGGAGAAATAAAAATGGCTACAGGAACCGTCAAGTGGTTCAGCGACGAGAAGGGCTTTGGCTTCATCACTCCCGATGAGCCGGGCAAGGACCTCTTCGTCCATCACCAGGCGATCGTCAGCGACGGCTACCGCTCGCTGGCCGAGGGTGCCAAGGTGTCCTACGACGCCGAGGCCGGCGACAAGGGCCCGAAGGCCGTCAACGTCCAGGCCCTCTAAGTCGCCCACGCGACTTCCGCAGTACCGGCGGCCCGCTCTCGAGCGGGCCGTCGTCGTTAACGGCGGCGGCCCTTGCGGCGGCGCCCGAACTTGAAGCTCTGGTTGCGCAGCCCGCTGCAGCCGATGCAGAACGCGCAGCCGTCGCAGTCCACGCAGCCGATGCAGAACGCGCACCGCGCGCAGCCGAGGCAGCCGATCGTCGCCGCCGTCATGAACAGCCCGACTCCAAACGCGGTCGCCGTGCTGAAGAAGACCCCGACCCCGCCGGCCGTCGCGGCGCTCCCGCCCACCGCTGCGCTCCCGACCGTGCCGGCGCTGCCGGCCACCGCGGCGCTCCAGGAGGTCCCCGCGCTGCCGGCGACGGCGGCGCTCGAGTGCGTCCGGGCGCTGCCGGCGACCGCGACGCTCTTCTTGGTGGCCTTGCTGCCGGCGACGGTCATACGGGGGATGTTGGCACGATCGAGCGGCCCGGGTTGACACTCCGTCGACTAATGTTCCGCCCATCAGCGCGCTGATGATCCCCATCTGGCGGGAGAGCCTGATCGGCCTGGAGGCAGCGCGGCTGCGCCGCGACCCGGTCATCCGTGGCGAGGGCATCCCCAGTGGCAACGGGGCGCCCGTCCTGCTGATCCCGGGCTTCCTCGCCGGCGACCCGTCCCTGCGGACGATGGCGCTGTGGCTGCGCCGCATCGGCTACCGGCCGTGCCGCGCGCGGATGCGCATCAACGTGGACTGCACGACCCGCGCGGTCGAGCGGCTCGAGGAGGAGCTCGAGGGGCTCGTCGAGGAGCACGGCCGCAAGGCGCTCATCGTCGGGCAGAGCCGCGGCGGGAACATGGCCCGCCTGCTCGCCGTCCGCCGCCCGGACCTCGTCGACGGCATCGTCACGCTCGGCTCGCCGCTGGCCAACCACTTTGCCGTCCATCCGCTCGTTCGCGCGCACATCGGGGTGGTGGGCCTGCTCGGCACGGTCGGCATCCCCGGGCTGTTCGGCTACGGATGCGGATTCGGTGAGTGCTGCGAGGACACCCGCGCGCACGCCAGCGCGCCGTTCCCCGAGGCCGTCGGCTTCACCAGCGTCTTCTCCAAGCACGACGGCATCGTCGACTGGCACGCCTGCCTCGATCCCCACGCCGAGCAGGTCGAGGTCGGCGCCTCGCATATCGGCATGGCCGTCAGCGCCGACGTCTACCGCGCCGTGGCCGGCGCGCTTCACGGCTTCAGCACCGCGCGCCGACGCCGGCGCTCCGTGGCTCGCGCGGCCTAGGCGAAGCGCGCGCGGTACGCGCGGACCCAGTTGCGCGCGATGAGGTGCTGCGCGCGGCGCAGCGAGAGCGAGCCGTCGCAGACCTCGGCGTGCAGCGCGTTCTCGAGGCGGTCCTTCTGCGCCGAGCCGGGCGCCGCCTCGGGGAACAGATTGGCCCGCGCATTGGAGCCGCCGAGCTCGAGGGCGACGAGATGGTCGACCTCGCCGTCCCGGCCGTCGAAGTGCGCGGTCATTCCGTAGGCCGCGTAGACGGCGTCCTTCTTCGCATCAGAGACGTCGCGCACGGCGGCCGAGTAGCCGGGCCGGCAGATCTTCTCGCGCGTCGCACCGCGAAACCGCGCTCCAGGGGTGCATCCCCGGTCGGGCAGCCTGCCGTGGACCCGGCAGCCCTCTCGCTGCGTGATCGGACCGAGGCGAACCGATCGGCCGGCACGGACGGGGCTCGACGGAGCGGCCGGCGCCGTGCCTGGGCCCAGGCACGGGCAGGGAAGCGACTCGCAGAGGATCCCGTCCCCGTCTCCGTCGCGGGTGTCGTGCGACCGCTGCGCGGCCGCTTGGTTGGAGAAGTCGGCGCACACCGCCGACGTGTGGGCGACCGGCCCGGAAAGGGCGACCGCGGCGAGGAGACCGAGCGCGAGCACTGACGTCCCTATCGGCAGGGCGGGCCGATAGCTTGCGTGGCGAATGCATCAGGTGATCTCAGCCGCCGGCGCCGCCCTGATCCTCCTCGCCTTCTGGGCGCTGCAGACCGAGCGCATGCGCGCCGAGCAGCCGCTCTACCAGGGCATCAACCTCGTCGGTGCCGCACTGCTGGCCACGGCCGCGTTCATCACGGAGAGCTGGTCGTTCGTGGTCCTCAACACGGTCTGGGCGCTCGTCGCCTTGTGGGCGCTGCTGCGCCGCTAGGTCCGCCGGGCGCCGGCGGCCTTGATCCGAAGGGCAACGCAGGAGTAGCGTCGTCCCGTGCACGGACGCGCGCTCGGCCTGGCCCTGGCGTTCCTCCTCGGCGTTCCCGCCGCCGCTCAGGCTGCCTCGGCCAGCACCAACTGCGCCGGATTCCAGAATGCGCTGAACAACGCCACCGTGGCAGGCGACGTGGTCACGCTCACGCAGGACTGCACCGGGCACTTCAACGTCCCCAACGGCGACATCACGGTCCAGGGCGACATCGCGAACGCCAGCCGAATCCTGACCGCCGACTCCGGCCGGGCGCTCACGTGGCCGGCCGCCGGCAACGGCGTGCTGCGCAACCTGACGATCACCACGCTCGCCGGCGGCTACGGCGGCGTCGCCTTCACCGGGAACTCGTCGCCCACCGTCGATCAGGTGCGGTTCGAGCGCAACGACAACCCGGGCGCGTTCGGCGACGGCGGCGCGCTCTCGATCACGTCGACCGCAACGCCTGACAAGACCGTCACGATCAAGGACAGCGTGTTCGGCAGCGGGCCGACGGACAACAGCGCGGGACGCAACGGCGGCGCCATCTACGTCTTCTCATCCTCGGGTGTCCGCGTGGTGCTCAGCGGCCTGAGCATCAACGGCAACCACGCCACCAAGGGCGGGGGCGTCTACGTGCAGTCAAACGGCGGACACGTGACGCTGCGCGATTCGGATCTCAGCAACAACTACGTCTCTGGGTCCGATCTCTACGGCGGCGGCGCGTTCCTGGGCGGGCTGGACGTCATCGTGACCGCAAACCAGTTCAGCTCCAACCAGGCGCGGCTCGACGGAACCACGCCCGCGGTGGCCTTCGGCGGCGCGCTCTACGCCCAGGGAACGGAATCGGCGGGCGCCGCGACGCTGAACGCCAATGCGTTCACCGGCAACGGCGTGACGCTCGCTGACGGCTCGCTCAGCATCCCGATGCAGGGCGGGGCCGCCCAGCTCAACGGCAAGGTCAGCCTGCTGCGCAACGAGTGGAGCAACAACTCGCTCCCCGTTCGCAGCGGGCCGGCGTCGGGCGCCGCAGTCGCGCTCGGCGGCGTCTCGTGCGCCGGATCGACCCTGCGCAACGAGTTCTTCCGCGACAACGCCATCGCCGGTGTGGGCCAGGGCGCCGACCTCTTCGCGCCGTGCTCGGTGGACATCGACAACATCACCGCGCGCGGCAGCACCGTCGGCTCGGGCACGGCGAGCCTGTTCGTCTCCGGGGGCGCGGTGGTCGATCTCGCCAACTCCATCCTGTGGGGCAGCAGCGGCGGTTCGACCGAGATCACCGCAGGTACGGCAACCGTGCGCTACAGCGACGTCTGTGCGGCCGGCGCGCAGTTCGCCGGCGCGGGCAACATCTGCGCCGACCCGCTGTTCGCCGATGCGACGAACCCCGACGTCCAGGCGAGCAGTCCCGTTATCGAGCAGGGATCCAACGCGTTGGTTCCTGCGGGCCTGACGACCGACTGGTTCCTGTCACCGCGCCTGATCGACAACGACCTCGACTGCACGGCGACCGTCGACATGGGTGCGGCCGAGCATGCCGTCTCGGGGGTCTGCACGCCGCCACCGGTCGCGACGCCTCCCGGCCCCACGCCGCCGGTCACGACACCACCCGTCACCACGCCGCCGGTCACGACACCGCCGGTCACCGATCCCGGGCAGGTCCTGCTCTGCGAGGGCCGCAAGGCCGTGCTGATCGATCTGCACCGATCGGGCAAGGACCTCGTGCTCGGCGGGCTGTCGCTGAAGTCGCTGGCCGGCAAGAAGATCAAGATCACCGCCGATCACGGCGGGGGTTCGACCACGGCCAAGATCGCCAGGGACGGGTCGTTCACGGGCCGCGTCCCGTATCCCAAGTCCGACCAGATCTCCTACACCGCAAGCTACGGATCCTCGAAGAGCTCGCCTCTGAAGGTCTCCCGCAACCTCACCGTCGTCTCGCAGAAGCGCACGACCATGGGTCTGCGGATCGTCGCCCGGCATTCAAAGGGCGCGCGGGTCAAGGGCGAGAAGGCGACGGTCCTGCGTCAGACGGGCTGCAACAAGCAGAGCAGGCTGGCGACGGTGACGTTCGACAAGCGCGGCGAGGTGACCTACGTGCTGCCGTTGCCCAAGCCGCCGAACACGATCGCCGTCTACCGGCTGACGACGAAGGTCAACCAGACCTACACGCTGCCGATCGTGGTGCGTCCCTAGCCGCGCGGCGTCAGCGTCGACGTGCCCGAGTGGTACGTCACCCGCTCGCAGTTGCGCATCTTCCAGCCGTGCCGGCGCTGGTGGCTGAAGTAGATGAGGTCGACGCCGGGGCCGCAGTCGGCGAAGCCGCGCCCGTAGTGCGCGTGGATGTAGTCCGGGCCCGGCCCGCCGTGGATGACGTTGCGGCCGTGGCCGGCGTAGATGTAGTCGCGCCCGCGGCCCCCGGAGAGCCGGTCGACGACGTTGGTCGGCTGGCTGGGGTTGTAGCTGCCCCAGATCACGTCCGGTGCGCGGCCGCCGAAGATCCGGTCGCTGCCGTTGCCGCCCAGCAGCTTGTCGCTGCCGTCGGTTCCGACGATCGGCGTCTCCTCGTCGTGGGAGTGGATGACGAACTTGCCGTCGATCTTCGGCCAGCCGTTGTGGCTGACCTTGCCGGCCGCCGTCCCCGCGAGCACTGCGAGGGCGGCGGCGAGCGCCGCTGTTGCCCTGACCATGCCTCCAGGCTAGAAACTCAGCGGCGAATCGTCAGGGCCTGGCTCAGGGTGCGCGCCGTGCCCGACTTCGGTGTCACGACGGCGACGAGCGTCCCCTTCAGCGACTTCTTCTTCTTGCCCAGCAGCTTGCGAGCGGCCTTCGCGTTGACGAGCAGCACCGCGGTGCGCGCGCCGCTCGCCTTGAGCGCGAACGTCACCGTGCCCAGCACCTTCTTGCCGACGATCAGCGAGACGAGCGCGCTGCCACCGGTCGCCAGTGACGTGAAGTGCACGGCAATGCCCTTCTTCGCGGCGGTCTTGAGCTTCGCGCTCTTCGGGGCGCTCAGCGCATCGAGGACCTGCGTCGGGGTCAGGGCGGTCGAGCCGGTGCCACCCGTGCCACCCGTGCCGCCGGTCCCGCCCGTGCCGCCGGTCCCACCGCTGTTGCCTGTGCCGGTGACCGCTCCACGTGCGGGTGTCGCGAAGGTGTGGTCGGGGCCGGTGGTGGTGTGTGACTGGATCCCGTTCGACGAGGTCGTCACGACGCGGTAGTGGTAGGTCGAGGACGGCGCCAGGCCGCTGAGTCCGACGCTGATGGCGACGGGCGCCGTGCCCGAGCCGACCGACACCGCCCCGCTGCTCGCGCCGTAGGCCGTGGTCGCGCCGATCTGGAACCGCGCCGAGGTGGTCACGCCGTCGGGCGTCACCGTGGCGTGCAGGGTGGCGGTCGAGACCGTCACGCCCGTCGGGTCGGCATCGGCGAGTCCCACATCGCCGGGAAACTCGTCGAAGCCGATGTCGGGCGCGCTGCCCTGGGCGATCGGATCGCCGTCCTGGTCGAGCGCCGGCAGGTTCGAGGCGCCCGCGCTCCCCGCGTCGATGGTCGGTGCGGAAGCCAGCTGGTGGAAGTCTCCGCCGGCGAAGTCGCTGAAGATCGATGCGTTGGCCGTCTGCGCACCCGAGGTCTGGTTGTTGACGGTCGTCGCGGTGAAGGGCGAGGGCACGACCGGGCTCTGCGGCGTGAAGTTCGAATTGCGGATCGAGATGTCCGAGGTGTTCGAGATCAGCGTGCACGGCCCGGCGTCGTAGACGGGGATCGGGTCGTAGACCACGAAGTCGGCCGCCACGCCGCGCAGGATGACGTTGGACGCGTCGATCGAGGACGAGTAGCAGTAGTGCGTTCCGCCCGCGAACCCGGCGTAGGAGTCGACGAAGAGGCCCACCGCGTCCGGCCCGCCGGTCGCTATCGCCGTGACGTTGCGCAGCACGTTGGGCAACCCGTTGCCGGAGGGGAACCTGATGGCCGATCCGCCTCCCGTGTTGCGCACGAGGTTCTCGCGGACCAGCACGGTGTGCGAGTTGTTGGTCGTCAGGAGCAGCGTGGCGTAGGAGATGTCGTTCCCCGCGCCGGTGAACAGCGAGTCCTCGAGGGTGACGAGGCCTTCTGCGTAGACCGTCACGGTGTCGGGCGCGGTCGAGCGGAGATCGAGGTGGCGCACGATCGTCGCCGCCGTCGGCGCGACCGGCCGGAACGCGTAGGTCCCGCCGCCCGCCAGGCTCGACGTGATGACGGGCCGCGGCTTGCCCGGTTGACCCTCGAGCGTGACCCCGTTGCCGATGGGCAGCATCGCTGTCAGCGCGTAGTCACCCGGATAGACGATCACGTCGTCACCACTCGCGGCCTGGGTCATCGCGTACGTGAGCGTGCAGCCCTGCAGCGACTGGCAGTTGCCGGTCGTCAGCGGCGCCGGGTTGCTGGCGTCCGGCGCGGCGTAGAGCGTCGCGGCGCCGGCCTGCGCGGTCAGGCCGAGCGTGAGCAAGCCGGTCAGGAGCGCACGCCTCATGTGACCGTCCTCTTCGCGATGACCTTCGGCCCGCCGCCGAACGGCGTGAACGTGATCGTGACCTTCACGGGGCGCTTGCTCGCCTTGACCTTGAGCGTCAGTACGACGGTCCCCTTGCGGTTGGCGACGCGGCTCGCCTTCGCGCCGGAGCCGGTCGCGCCCACGGTTCCCGGCTCGGGAACGGCGACCTTGATCGTCAGCTTGCGACCCTTGCGCCGCACGCTGCTGAGCGCGATGGGATCCGTGGTCGGCGGGACGTCGGTGCCGCCCGTCCCGTCGGTGCCGCCGGCACCACCCGTCCCGCCGGTACCACCCGTGCCCCCGGTGCCTCCGGTCCCGCCGACGTCGACGCCGCCGGTCCCGCCCGTGCCACCGGTGCCTCCCGTCGACGCGGCCGGGATCTGGACGACCGCCGACGTGCCGCTTGCGGTGCCGTAGTCGGACGTCCGCGTCGTCACGCAGTCCAGGGCGGTGCCGGCGTCGGCGGCCTGGACCTTGTACGTGCGGTCGGTGGCGGCGGCGATCGGCGAGCCGTTGCGCTCCCAGACGTAGGCCTGGGTGCTCCATCCGCCGCCCGTGAACGTCGCGCCGGCGCAGGTCAAGGTGGCGTCGACCGCCGGCGTGCCGCTCGCCGTGGGCGCAGCGGCCAGCGCCGGAGCCTGGCCGAACACCTGCAGGAACGAGTAGACGGGCCGTGTCGCCGCCGGCCACGAGCCGATCGCCTGGAAGCCGCCCGCGAGCACCACGGTGCCGTCGGGCCCGGCGAACGTGGTCGGCACGTCGCTGTCGAACATCCCGCCGGGGTTCTCGGGGTTGGTGCCGGTCTTCGGCCCGACCAGGGGCGTGAAGCTCGACAGCGTGTCGCTCGCGGCGTTCCACTCGAACACCTGGCGGTGGGTCACCGCCGGCGGCGACGCGGAGCCGTCGTTGAGCACCGTGATGTTGTTGAAGTCGCCGCCGGCGATCAGCCGGTCGTCGGTGGCGCTCAGCGACTCGACGAGTTTGTTGGCGTCCGCCCACGTCTCGCGCTGAAGCGTCTGCGCGTCGATGCGGCCGAGGACCGACGACGGGTACATGTGCGCGCCGTTGTCGCTGATCACGCCGAAGCCCGTGTAGTAGACGTGATGACCGCTGTGGGCGATCCGGAAGACGAACGGTCCGTCGGCGCCGACGTTGTACTGGCCGGGCAGCAGCTGGTTGCCCATCGGCTCGAGCGACGCACCGGTCGCCGCATCGAGAGCGACCATGAGCTGCTCGGTGTTGCCGGCGACGCCGTTGAGGTTGCCGCCGACGAAGAGCTTGCCGTCGACGACGTCGAGGCCGAAGACCTCGCGTGTGCCGTTGATGTGCCCGTCGAACCCCGTGGCGGGCGAGAGGTCTGACAGGTTGAACGCCGCCAGGCCGTGGCGAGCGAAGCCGGTCGTGCCGCCTGCGTCCCACGTGTCGACGTTCGTGCCGCCGACGTAGAGCCGGGTTCCATCGCTCGCCAGCGCGACCTGACCGCTGAGGCCGGAGACGACGCTGTTGCTGCCCGATCCGGGCAGGCCGGCGGTGGCGTGACCGCAGATGCCCTGCTGGGCCTCGCCGCCGGTGGCGCTCGCCGACGCGAGCTTGACGACCTTGACCTGCAGCGTCGTGCTGCAGCCGGCGACACCGAGGTTCTCGCCCGCGATGAAGAGCTTCCCGCCGGCGATCAGCATGTGCGCCACGGTCCCGGTGACCGTCGACTGCCAGTCGGTCAGGACCTGCTGGCCGACGAGGCTGACCGCGGCAACGGGTCCCGTGTCGAAGCCGGTGATGGGCGCGCCGATGCCCCCGACATAGAGGACGTCGCCGTCCTGGGCGATCGCCTGGATGCCGCCAGTGAACTGGAGCGTCTGGGTCGAAGGACTGCTCTGGGTATCAGCGTGAACGGCGACCGGCAGGACCGCGGCGAGAGCCGACGCAACGATCGCGCCCACCATGGCGCGCCGCATGGCGCGACCCTAACCAGACCCCGTTCGGCAGTGCAAGCGATGTGTCAGCCCCGGCGCCTGCGCGCGGTCAGGATGATCGCGAGGCCGCACAGCAGCAGCCCGCCGAAGAAGATCCCGATGCCTCCGAGCACGATGCCGACGATCTTGCCGCCCACGCCGTGACCGACGGCCAGCTCACCGCCCTGATGGCCGGAGACCCTGATGCGGTAGCGCCCCGTCCGATCGACGTGGAACCCCGCGACCGACTGCCCGTGGTGGCCGCTGAGGGTGTAGGCCGTGTCGTCGCGCTGTGAGTGGATCTTGACCGGCGAGCCGTCGAGAGCCCGGATGCTGAGGTCGAGACCGGGGACGCCGCCCGGCCCTTCGTAGTACAGGGTCGTCCCGCCCGCCTCGAGGGTGAGCGTGCCCGCGCCCGGGATCGGGACTCGTTGCAGCGCGTCGACGCGATCGCTGAGTCCCCCGAAACCCGCGATGAACCACGCGATCGCGCCACCTACCGCGGCCACCCCGATGAGTCCCGCCAGCCAATAGCCCAGCGCCGACGCGCGCCTGGGCTCGCCCGGCTCCCCGAAGGCCGCCTGGGCCTGGTCAGCGCTCATGCTCGCGACCCTAGTCCGGGGGACCCGGAAGCTACAATTCCTTCCACAGCAATCGGATATCCGATCCGCGAGGAGTCACACCCGTCTTATGGCCACGCCCGAAGTCATCGCCGAGCAGGAAGCGCTCAAGGACCTCAACGCCGACTACACCGAGCGTTACGGCTTCCACGACGCCGAGAACTACCTCTTCAAGGCCCCTAAGGGCCTGACCCGCGAGCTCGTCGAGAAGATCTCCGAGTTCAAGAGCGAGCCCCAGTGGATGCTGGACTTCCGCCTGAAGGCCTACGACCACTTCATGGACCGGCCGATGCCCACGTGGGGCTCGCCGATGCTCGCCGAGGTCGACTTCGACGACATCCACTACTTCGTCCGCGCGTCCGAGCGCTCCGAGCGCTCCTGGGACGACGTCCCCGAGGACGTCAAGAAGACGTTCGACCGGCTCGGGATCCCCGAGGCCGAGCGCAAGTTCCTGGCCGGCGTCGGCGCGCAGTACGAGTCCGAGTCGGTCTACCACCAGGTCAACGAGCAGCTCGAGGCCCAGGGCGTCGTGTTCATGGACATGGACACCGCGCTCAAGGAGCACGAGGACCTCGTCCGGGAGTACTTCGCGACCCTCATCCCGGCCAACGACAACAAGCTCGCCGCGCTCAACACCGCCGTGTGGTCGGGCGGCTCGTTCGTCTACGTCCCGCCGGGCGTCCACGTCGAGATGCCCCTGCAGGCCTACTTCCGCATCAACACGGAGAACATGGGCCAGTTCGAGCGGACGATCATCACATATATACCTTCCTGCTCGGCGATGACTTCGGGCGTGGCCATAAGACGGGTGTGACTCCTCGCGGATCGGATATCCGATTGCTG
>JBJMLA010000160.1:0-1983 GCA_045805505.1 Solirubrobacteraceae bacterium | reverse complement strand
CAAAAATTCCCAACACCACCCTCAAACTATCAACAACACGTCGACGATCGGCGCACGCTCAGCGACGGGCTCGTCGCCGATGACGACGACGACCTGCGCCGAGCCGATGGCCGACAGCGGCGCGCGGTAGGCGTCGAGCGCCGGGCTCGTCGGTTCCGGAAGCACGGCGGAGTGCGCGTCGAGGCCGTCGCGCAGGAGGCGGCCGAGCGCGTAGGCCTGCTCGAGCGTCTCCGTTCCCGAGAACGCCGTGACGATCTGGCCGCGCGACTCGCGCAGCAGCTCCTCGGCGGCGTCGAGCGCCTGCTCCCAGGACGCGTCGGCGAGCTGCCCGCCCGCGCGCACCATGGGCGCGGTCACCCGGTCGCGCGCGTAGATCGACGGCCACGCGAAGCGGCCCTAGTCGCAGAGCCACCCCCCGTCGATCTCGGGGTGGTTCCGGCTCACCACGCGCTTGACCTTGCCCTCGCGCGTGGTCACCGAGATGTTGCAGCCGACGGGGCAGAGCGTGCAGACGCTCGGGACATTCTGCGTCTCCCACGGCCGCGCCTCGAACCGGTACGCGGTCGAGGTCAGCGCGCCGACCGGGCAGAGCTCGATCACGTTGCCCGAGAACGGCGCCCGGTACGGCTCGTCCTCGAAGGTGGCGATCATCGACTGGGCGCCGCGGTTGCGGGCGATCAGCTGGCCGTCCTCGGCGACGCCCTCCGAGAAGCGCGTGCAGCGGTAACAGAGGATGCAGCGCTCGCGGTCGAGCGCGATCAGCGGGCTGATCGGGATCGGCTTGTCGAATGTCCGCTTCATGAACGTCATGCGCGTCTTGCCGGGGCCCCAGCGGAAGGTCAGGTCCTGGAGCGGGCACTCGCCGCCCTTGTCGCAGACCGGGCAGTCGAGCGGGTGGTTGACGAGCAGGAACTCGAGCGTGCCGTTCTGGCCCTCGGCCGCCTTCTCCGACGTCTGCGCGGTGCTGACGACGAGCCCGTCCTGCGCGGTGAGCGTGCAGCCCGCCTGGAGCTTGGGCATGCCCTCGACCTCGACGAGGCACATACGGCACGCGCCGACCGCCGGGCCGAGGCGCGGCTCGTAGCAGAACACGGGGATCTCGATCCCGGCCTGCATCGCCGTCTCGACGAGGCCCTGGCCCTTCGGCGCCGCGACCTCGCGGCCGTCGATCGTCAGGGTGACGAGCTCGGGCGTGCTCACGCCGCCGCCTCCTGCAAGAACTCGATCCGGTTCCCGAACGGGTCGCTGGCGTGGAAGCGGCGGACGCCCTCCCACGGCACGTCCTCGCGCACGGCTACGGCCGCCCCCTCGAGGCGCGCGCGCAGGCCGTCGAGATCGTCGACGACGAAGGCCGGGTGGGCGCGGGTCGCCGGCGCGAACGGCTCCTCGACGCTGACGTGCAGCTGCTGCGCGGAGCCGACCGCGAACCAGACGCCGCCGCGCGCGGCGAGCGCCTCGGGCTTCGGCACCTCGTCGAGCCCGAGCAGGCCGCCGAAGAACGAGCGGGCCTCGTCCTCGGACCCGACGGGAGCGAGCACCTGCACGTGGTCGATCGCGCGGATCACGCGGGCACCTCGACGGTCGGATGCAGCGTGTGCTGCTCGACCGGGGCGACGATGCCCTCGAGCGACGACGCGCCGCCGTGGGGGCAGCCGCCGGCGTCGAGGTGCTGCTGGAACTCGGCCCGGAACTTGTCGATGTAGCTGGCGACCGGCATGGCCGCGGCATCCCCGAGCGGGCACAGGCACTTGCCGAGGATCCGGTCGCACACGTCGAGCAGCAGGTCGAGATCCGACTGCTCGGCGCGCCCGTCCTCGATCTTGTGGAGGATCTGCACCATCCAGCGGGTGCCCTCGCGGCACGGCGTGCACTTGCCGCATGACTCGTGCATGTAGAACTGTGCGACGCGCAGGCCGAGCTGCACCATGCAGCAGCGGTCGTCGATGACGATGACCGCGCCCGAGCCCAGCATCGAGCCGGCCT
>JBJMLA010000159.1:0-3775 GCA_045805505.1 Solirubrobacteraceae bacterium | reverse complement strand
CGGCCCGTACCGGGCAGCTGGCCTGGGCGACGGGCACGGGGGCCTACGTCTACGCCTCGCCGGCCGTGGCCGTGGTTCAGGGCCTGGGGCCGACGGTGTTCATCGGCTCCTACGACGGCAACCTCTACGCGTTCAACGCGCAGTCCGGCGCGGTGCGCTGGCGTCACAGCGTGGGCGGGCGGATCTCGGGATCGGCGACCATCGTCGGGGGCGTCGTCTACTTCTCGGACCTCGGCCACAAGTCGACGATCGGCCTCGACCAGCGCACCGGGCGGACAGTCTTCTCCTTCCCGGACGGCGCCTTCAACCCCGTTATCGCCGACCGGAGCGCGATCTATCTGAGCGGCTACAACACGCTCTACCAGATGCTCCCGAAGGCCAAGACGCGGCACCGGACCTCCAGCGCGAAGCGCGCGTCCACCAAGCGCGCGAAGCGCGCCTCCAAGCACCGCGCCACGCGCTCCAAGCGCACCGCGAAACACGTCACGAAGAAGCGAAAATCACGCTCACACCGTCGGAAATAGCGATATTCCAGCGCAAAAACACGCCCAGCGCCGGCCGCGGAGACGGTTTTCGAGGCCCAATGCGCTATCCTTAGGGATCTATGCGCTGTCGTAGTGGAAGTCATTGTCAGCAACCGGCCGTAAAGGGCCGTCGGTTCTGCGCGGACCACGCGGCTGAGCTCGATCGCATGCGCGAAGAGCTCAAGGATGCCGCCGCCGCCCGCATTGGTCGGGGCCGGCCCAAGAGGTCGTCTACCTGCTGTCGTCCCGGCTGCTACGAGCCCCGTGTCCCGCCCGCCGCGTACTGCGATACGTGCTCTGCGGCCGGTTACGTGGAAGAGGCCGCCTAACCGCGGCGCTGTAGCTCAGCCGGACTGAAATAGAACTGCATCATTCGCCTCACGCGGCGGGGTCACCCGCGGCGCGCGGTCAGCTGCTCCTGCTGAGGCCTAGGCCGAAGCATGCCGTTGACCGAATGCCGCGGCCCGTCCCGCGAGGCGTGCCGGTGAGCCGCTCGCGCGAGCGGAGGCTGCTCCGTGCCCGGACTCAGGTCCGGATCGGGATCCCGGCCGCGGCGAGGTGACGCTTGACCTCGCCGACCGTGTGCTGCCCGTAGTGGAAGATCGAGGCGCACAGCACGGCATCGGCGCCCGCCCGCAACGCCTCGGTCAGATGCTCGAGCTCCCCCGCCCCGCCCGACGCGATCACCGGAACGCTCACCGCCGAGGCGACCGCCCGCGTCAGGTAGAGGTCGTAGCCGGCGTTGGTGCCGTCTCGATCCATGCTCGTCAGCAGTATCTCCCCCGCTCCGCGCGCCGTCCCCTCGACGGCCCAGGCCACGGCGTCACGCCCGGTCGGCGCCCGCCCGCCGGCCACGAACGCCTCCCAGCGCTCGGGGGCGGTGAACTTGGCGTCGATGGCCAGCACGACGCATTGCGCCCCGAATGTCCGGGCGAGCTCGTCGATCAGGTCGGGGCGCGCGAGCGCCGCCGAGTTGACCGAGATCTTGTCTGCCCCGGCGTCGAGGACCGCCTGCGCGTCGTCCACGGACCGGATGCCGCCGCCGATCGTGAACGGGACGAACACGTCGTCGGCAGTTCGCCGCGCGAGGTCGACCACCGTCTCGCGCTTGTCGGATGTCGCGGTGATGTCGAGGAAGACCAGCTCGTCGGCGCCCGCCGCGTCATATCGGCAGGCGAGCTCGACCGGGTCGCCGGCATCTCGCAGGTCAACGAAGCCGACGCCCTTGACCACGCGGCCGCGGTCGACGTCCAGGCACGGGATCACTCGCTTGTAGTGCATGCTCGACACGAACCCGCGGCTCGACGACTCACGGCCCGTGATCGAGGAGGGCCTGCGCCTCGGCAAGGTCCAGCCGGCGCTCGTACAGCGCCTTGCCGACGATCACCCCACTGAGGTTGACCTGTCGGAGATCAGCCAGGGCGCGCAGGTCCTGGAGCGATGACACGCCGCCCGAGTAGATAAACGTGCCCCTGACCACCTGCGCCACCTCTCGGACTGCGCTCAGGTCCGGGCCGCTCAGCATCCCGTCGCGCTCGATGCTCGAGAACACGAACCGCCTCACCCCGCGCTTCCCCAGCCGCTCGAACGCCGCCGCGATCGGGATGTCCGTCTGCTCGGTCCAGCCCGCAGCGGCCAGCCGTCCGTCCCGGGCGTCGACCGATACGACAACCCGATCGGCGTGCGCTGCCACCGCTCCGTCCAGGAAGTCGACGTCGCTGAAGGCCGCAGTGCCGAGCACCACCCGCGTGGCCCCGGCGTCGACGGCCGCGTCGACCGCCGCTGCAGTGCGCAGGCCGCCGCCGAGCTGTACGGGCACGCCGAGGTCCCCGATGATCCGCTTGACGTGCTCGAGGTTCGCCGGCGTCCCCGTCCGCGCCCCGTCGAGGTCGACGACGTGGAGCGCCCGCGCTCCCGCCTTCACCCACCGCCGCGCGGCCTCGAGCGGGTCCTGGTCGTAGACCGTCTGCTCGGCGAAGTCGCCTCTGGCCAGCCGGACCGCCTTGCCTTCGAGGATGTCGATAGCCGGCAGCAGGATCATGCCGTTACCGACGCGCCGCGCGCCGCTCCGGCTCCCGCTCCCGCGGAGACCGCGGCGAAGTCCGCCAGCATGGCGAGGCCGTCGGTCGAGGACTTCTCCGGGTGAAATTGAACCCCGAACACGCGCTCCTGCGCGACGATCGTGGCGAACCGCTCGCCGTACTCGGTCGTGCCCACGACCGTCGACGGGTCGGCGGGCCGCGGCGCCAGCGAATGGACGTGGTAGAAGGGCCGGCCGCTGTCCGGCAGAGAGCGGGTGATGTCGCTCGGGCGCTCGAATGTGACCTCGTTCCAGCCGATGTGAGGCAGTCTGAGCCCGCGCGTCTGCAGCGGGGCCACCTCGCCCGCGATCAGGCCCAGCCCGGTGGCGGGCTCGACCTCGACCGAGCGCTCGAACAGCAGCTGCATGCCGAGGCAGATCCCCAGCAGCGGCGTCCCCGAGTCCGCGCGCTGCACCAGGACCTCGTCGAGTCCGAGGCTCCGCAGGCTCGACATCGCGTGGGGAAAGGCGCCGACGCCGGGGATGACGATCCCGGCCGCGGCGCGCAGCTCGTCATGGTCGCGCGTGATCAACGCCCGGGCGCCGACATGCTCGAGTGCCTTCTGAACCGAGCGCCGGTTGCCCATGCCGTAGTCGACCACCGCGATGGTGGGGCCCGGGTGGGCCCGATCCTGGCCGCTCATGTCAGCGTCCCCTTGGTGCTCGGGATGCCCGGCTCGTCGGGATCGAGCGCGACTGCAGCGCGCAGCGCCCGCGCGAGCGCCTTGAAGCATGCCTCGATCACGTGGTGGATGTTGGTTCCCGCCTCCACCGTCACGTGGAGCGTCAGCTTTGCGTTGGCGGCCAGCGCGCGGAGGAACTCCTCGGTCAGCTCGTGGTCGAAGTTGCCGATCGACCCGGGGGGAAGCGGTGCGTCGACGACGGCCAGGCCGCGTCCCGAGATGTCGATCGCGCACGATGCGCGCGCCTCGTCCATCGGCACGGTCGCCTGTCCGTACCTGGCGATGCCGGCGCGGTCGCCCAGCGCCTGGTCGAGCGCCTGCCCGATGCAGATGCCAACGTCCTCGACCGTGTGATGCGCGCCGGTTTCCAGGTCGCCGCTCGCGCGGACGGTCAGGTCCATCCGCCCATGCCTGGCCAGCAGGTCGAGCATATGGTCAAGGAAGCCGACGCCGGTGCTGCGCTCGCCCAGCCCGGCCCCAGGCAACGT
>JBJMLA010000158.1:0-78281 GCA_045805505.1 Solirubrobacteraceae bacterium | reverse complement strand
GAGACGGTGAGCCGAGAGCGGCCGAACTCGCCCACCTCGGCTCCCTCCACCTTGCCGCCGAGGGTGAGCACCAAGGCTTGCATCCCGTAACAGATGCCCAGCACCGGGACCCCGAGCTCGAGGAGCTCCTTGTCCAGGCGCGGCGCCCCCTCGGCGTAGACCGAGGCCGGGCCGCCGGAGAGGATCAGCGCGACCGGGTTCCGGCGGCGGATCTCGTCGGGCGAGATCGTGTGCGGCACGAGCTCGGAGTAGACGCGCGCCTCGCGGACGCGGCGGGCGATCAGCTGGCTGTACTGGCCGCCGAGGTCGACGACGAGGACGGGACGGTCCTCGGCTGTCGGCTCGGGCTCGGGCAGCCGGTGGACGCTAGCCACGCCGGTAGTTCGGCGCGTCTTTGGTGATCGAGATCCCGTGCGGGTGCGACTCGCGCAGCCCGGCGCCGGTGATCCGCACGAAGCGCGCCTCGGCATCGACGGGCACGAGCGGCACCTTGAAGTGGTCGCGGAAGGTCTCGATGACCTGCGCGCCCTCGTTCTTGCGCATCATCCCGTGGTCGACGAACACGCAGGTCAGCTGGTCGCCGATCGCCCGGTGGACCAGCAGCGCCGCGACGCTCGAGTCCACGCCGCCCGACAGGCCGCAGATGACCTTGCCGTCGCCGACCTGCTTGCGGATGCGCTCGATCTGCTCCTCGACGATCGACGCCGCGCTCCACTCCATGGAGGCGCCGCAGACCTCGCCCAGGAACTTCTTCAGGACGTCCTGCCCGTAGGGCGTGTGGACGACCTCGGGGTGGAACTGGATGCCGTAGAGGCCCTTCTCGACCGACTCGAAGGCCGCGACGGGGGAGGCGGTGGAGGAGGCGAGCGCCGTGGTGCCCGCCGGCGGCTCGAAGACCGTGTCGCGGTGGCTCATCCAGCAGCTCTGCTCGCTGGGCAGGCCCTCCAGCAGACGACCGTGCTCGTGGACGTGCAGCTCGCTGCGGCCGAACTCGCCGACCTCGGCGCCCTCGACCTTGCCGCCGAGCGAGACGGCCAGCAGCTGCATGCCGTAGCAGATGCCCAGCACGGGGATCCCGAGCTCGAGCAGCTCCTTGTCGAGGCGCGGAGCGCCCTCGGCGTAGACCGACGCGGGGCCTCCGCTGAGGATCAGGCCCTTGGGCTTGCGCTTGGCGACCTCCTCGGCTCCCACGTGGTGCGGGAGCAGCTCGGAGAACACGCCGCACTCGCGCACGCGGCGGGCGATCAGCTGCGAGTACTGCCCGCCGTAGTCGAGGACGACGACCTCGTCGACCGCCGTGGGCGTCGCGACGTCGAGGACGTCCTCGTCGACGAGCTCGACCGCGGCGGTCGCGTCGGTGACGACGCCCTCGGGGTGGTTCATCTAGTTCGAGCTCACGATCGCGGCGACCTGCGCCGCGCCGTCGGGCTGTCCCTCGTACGCGCCATTCGTCGGCATGTTGACCTCGGCCGATGCGCCCCGCGAGCCCATGCCGACCCCCTGGGAGGTCTGCAGCGCCTTGCCCTCGGTCTGCAGCGACGGGGCGATCATCAGCTCGGCGCGGTTGAACTCCGCGATGTCGTGATAGCCGCAAGTGGCCATGGAGGTCCGCAGGCCGCCCATGAGGTTGAACGTGCCGTCGTTCTCGCGCGCGGGCCCGGTGATGATCTCCTCGAGCGTGCCGTTCTGGATCGTCGCCACGCGCGCGCCACGGGGGAGCGTCGGGTGGAACGTGGCCATGCCCCAGTGGAAGCCGCGGCCCGGAGCCTCGAAGGCGCGGGCCAGCGGGGAGCCGATCATCACGGCGTCGGCGCCGCAGGCGATGGCCTTGGAGACGTCGCCGCCGTTGCGCATGCCGCCGTCGGCGATGACCTGGACGTACTCGCCGGTCTCGAGCATGTGCTGCGAGCGGGCGGCCGCCACGTCGGCGATCGCCGTGGCCTGCGGGACGCCGATGCCCAGGACGCCGCGGGTGGTGCAGGCGGCGCCGGGACCGACGCCGACGAGCACGCCGGCCGCGCCGGTGCGCATCAGGTGCAGACCGGTGTGGTAGCTGGCGCAGCCGCCGACGATGACCGGGACGGGCACCTCGCGGCAGAACTCCTTGAGGTTGAGCGGCGGGCGCTCCGGATCGCTGGAGACGTGCTCGGCCGAGACGACCGTGCCCTGGATGACCAGGATGTCGAGGCCGGCTTCGAGCGCGAGCTCGTAGTGCTCGCGGACGCGCTGCGGCGTCAGGGAGGCGGCGACCACGACGCCCTGCTCCTTGATCTCGGCGATGCGCTGGGCGATCAGCTCGGGGATCAGCGGCTGCTTGTAGATCTCCTGCATCTCGCGCGTGGCGATGTCCTTGGGCAGCTGCGCGATGCGCTCGAGCTGCTCCTCGGCGTCCTCGTAGCGCGTGAAGATGCCCTCGAGGTTGAGGACCGCGAGGCCGCCGAGCTTGCCGACGATGCCGGCGGTCCGCGGAGAGACCACGCCGTCCATCGCCGAGGCCATCAGCGGCAGGTCGAAGCGGTAGTTCCCCACCTTCCAGGAGATGTCGACGTCATCGGGGTCCCGCGTGCGCCGCGAGGGCACGATCGCGATGTCGTCAAAGCCATACGCGCGGCGGGCCTTCTTGCCACGCCCGATCTCGATCTCCATCACAACATCCTAAGTTCGGCACCGGACGAAAAAACCCGCAGAAGAGCGGGCTGGGGGACAGCAAAACTGCGTGGTTGGCGGCAACCGTTCACGCCCGTTCGATGCTAGCAGCGGGGTCGGTGTGAAAAAGGCCGCTGAGAGCGGGCTCAGCCGACGCCGGCGGGCTCGTCGAGGCGCTGGACCTCGATCTCGGCCAGCAGGCGGTCGACGCCCGAGGCGTCGACGAGCCCGGCGCCGAGGCGGCCGGTGGACTCCGCGCCGCAGGCCACGGCGCGGCGCAGGCACTCGTCGGGCGCGGCGCCGGTGTAGCGCGCGGCGACGTAGCCGGCCAGGAAGGCGTCGCCGGACCCGCGCGAGGACACCGACTCGCGCGGCGCGATCCACACGCGATGCGAGACCCGCTCCCCGTCGACCCGGAGGCTGGCGACGCAGCCGTCGGGCAGGGTCATGATCGCCTCGCCCGCGCCGAGCGAGACCATCTCGCCCACCGAGGCCAGCCGGTCCTCCTCGTCGTTGAACTCGTGGCCGACGAGCTCCTCGGCCTCGACCACGTTGGGCGAGATGACGTCGGGCTCGGCCCGCACGGCCAGGCGCATCGGATCGCCCTCGGAGTCGACGATCGTCGTCACACCCATGGTCCGCAGCTCGCCGATCAGCGTGGCGTAGATGCCCGTCGGCACGTCGCGCGGCAGCGAGCCGGCGAAGACGACGATGTCGGCGCCGCGCGCCAGGTAGAGCAGCTTGTCGCGGAACAGCTCGACCTCGGACTCCGAGACCGCCGGGCCGCGCTCGTTGATCTCGGTCTGCTCGCCGTTGGTCGGGTCATAGACCGCGGTGTTGGTGCGCGACTCCTCGCGGATGCGGACGAAGTCGTTGAGGATCGACTCGGCGGTCAGGCCCTCGACGATGCGCGTCCCGGTCGGCCCGCCGGCGAAGCCCGTGGCGATGACCGGCTGCCCGAGCGCCTTGAGCGTGCGGGCGATGTTGACGCCCTTGCCGCCCGGCATGGTCGTCTGCTCGACCGTGCGGTGGCGGCGCCCGAGCCGGAAGTTCGGCACGGAGAGCGACTTGTCGATCGCAGCATTGAGGGTGACGGTGATGATCACGAGGCCTCCCCTCCCCCTCGCCGGCCCTGGACGACCCGGCGCCTGAGGAGCACGAGGAGAACCGTACACCCCACCAGGAACGCCAACAGGAGGATGGTCCCCGTGCGTGAGAGCCATGACCTCACGCGCTGGGGAACGCTGGCCTTCGGGACGGCTCGCGCCGTGACCAGCGCGGTGGAGGCCACGACCTCGCCGCGCCGGCGGACCTCGACCGTGCCCACCTTGGTTCCCGCCGGCATCGGCCCCTCGATGCTCTCAGGGGCGTTGAGCACGCGCACCTGCAGCCGCTCGCCCTTGCGGGCCACGACGCGCAGGGTGCCCTGGGCGGAGAGCTCCGCGCGGGCATCGCCCTGCTGGTCGACCGGGACCCTGCGCAGCACGTCGTGGGCGCGCACGGCGGGGCGCCGCTCGTAGCGGCTGAGGCCGTAGCGCAGCAGCGCGAGGCTGTCGGCGTCGCGAGCGCTCTCGCTGGCGGTGCCCAGCACGCTGCTGACCACCGAGACGCCGTTGCTGGTCGCCGAGCCGACGAGGACGTAGCCCGCGTCGATCGTGTGGCCCGTCTTGACCCCGTTGACGAAGGGGTAGCGGCCGACGAGCGTGTTGCGGTTGGTGACCACGCGCTCGCGCGCGCCGGTGTGCAGCGTCGCGCGCGGCTGGGCCATGATCTCGCGGACGAAGCTGTTGCGCCGCAGCAGCAGCGCCATCTTGACGAGGTCCTCGGCGCTCGAGTAGTTGCCCTCCTCGTCGAGCCCGACGGGCGTGGCGAAGTGCGAGTTGCGCAGCCCCAGCTCGCGGGCGCGGGCGTTCATCCGGCGCACGAACGCGCTGACCGAGCCGGCGCTGAGGACCGCGACGTCGCTGGCCGCGTCGTTGGCCGACGGCAGCATCATCGCCCGCAGCAGGTCGGCGTAGGACATCCGCTCGCCCCCGCGCAGCCCGGCGACCGACTCCCCGGCCGACGCGATGTAGGGCGGCAGCGTGTAGGTCTTGCGCAGGTCGAGCTCGTCGAGCGACACCAGCGCGGTCATCAGCTTGGTCGTCGAGGCGATCGAGCGGCGATCCTCGGCGTTGCGGGCGAAGATCACGTCGCGCGTGTCGGGCTGGAAGAGGAAGGCCGCCGGGGCGGAGATCTGGGGCGGCGCGGCGGCGGCGGCCGGAGCACCGGCGGTGACGGCCGCGAGCAGGAGCGCGGCGAGCGCGCGCTTCACGGGCGAAGCTTGATCCGCTGCCCGGCGTGCAGCGTCTGCGCGTCGACCGTGGGGTTGAGCGTCTCGATGTCCTCGAGCGGCACCCCGGTCTTGTCGGCGATCGCCGACAGCACGTCGCCGTCCTTGACGGTGTAGAACCGCCGCCCGCTGCCGCTGTCCGACGTCGTTGTGGTGGTGCTCGTCTTGTCGTCGTCCGATGCGGTCGAGCCGGTGATGCCGGTGTTCGTGCCGGTGTCGGCCTTGGACCCCGTGTCGGAGGACTGGACGACCAGCATGATGGCCGCGATGGACCCCAGGAGGGCGAGCGGGGCGAGCCAGCGGGCGAGACTGCGAGAGCGCATGCCCGCGGGAGGATACGGGCCGGATGCGGGCGTTCTTCACGCACGCAACCACTCATGCGCGATTCAGCCCGAAAGGGCCCAGGCCTGCTCGCGCAGCCGCTCGGCCTCGGCGCGCGCGGCCGGTCCCGGCTCGCCGCCGTGCTGCTCGTGGGCGCGCACGATCCCGCGCGACGACGTCACCAGGCCCCCGGCGCGTCCGGGCGCGAAGGCGGGAACCACATCGGCCACCGTCGCCCCCTGCGCCCCGATGCCCGGAAGCAGGAACGGCGCGGTCGGCATGAGCTCGCGCAGGCCGGCGAGATGCTCGGGCACCGTGGCGCCGGTGACCGCGCCCACGTCGGAGAGCGGTCCCTCGGCGGCCAGGCCGTCGACGACGCCGGCCATCTTCTCCCAGACGACGCCGCCCTCGGCGAGGCCGGCGTCCTGGAGGAACGCGCCGCCGGGGTTGGACGTGCGGACCAGGACGAAGACCCCGCGGCCGCGGTCGCGGGCCGCGGTGATGAACGGCTCGAGCGTGTCGGGCCCCAGGTAGGGGCTGATGGTGATCGCGTCGGCGGCGAGGCCCTCGACCTCGCCCCACGGCGTCTGCGTCGCGCCCACGAGCGCCTGGGCGTAGGCCGCGGCGGAGACGTCGATGTCGCCGCGCTTGGCGTCGGCGATGACCAGCAGCCCGCTCGCCTGGGCGCAGGCGGCGACCCGCTCGAGCGCCCGCCAGCCGGGCGCGCCGAGGCGCTCGAAGCAGGCGAGCTGCAGCTTGGTGGCGACGCAGGCCGGCGCGACGGCCTCGATCGCCGCCTCGCAGTGCGCCACGACCGCCGCGGCGGCACGCTCGGCGGCCGTGCCGTCGGCGCCGTCCCCCGCGGCCTGGCCCTCCGGCCACAGCCGGGCGGGGTCCGGGTCGAGCCCGAGGACGATCTGGGACTCGCGCCGGGCGACCGCGTCCGTCAGCCGCTGGCCGAAGTGCTGGGAGCTGCTCATCGGGGCCGCACCCTAACGAGCCGCTGGGCGTGTCAGGATCCGGGTGTGCCGCTCTCCCGGATCGCCTGGATCACGACCGTCTTCATCGCCGTGCTCGCGGGTGTGCTGCTGCTGCTCAACGACTACCAGGGCTACGCCGCGCTGGCCGGAGCCGTCGGGCTCTCGGCCGCGATCAACATCCGCTAGCGGGTGCGCTCACCCGGGCGGGATCTCGGTGCCCGGCTCGACCCGGTCCTCGGGCTCGAGGTGGATCAGGACGTCGGCGTTGCGCACCCGTTCGGCGATCGCGTCCTGCAGGTCGTGGGCGGTGCGATGGGCGTCCTCGAGCGTCGTGCCCTCCCGGAACTGCACGTGCATGTCGACGTGGCGGCGCGCGCCGGCGCGACGGGCGCGCAGCTTGTGGAAGCCGGCCACGCCCTGCGGGCCGAAGCTGCGCACGGTCTCGCCGATCGCTGCCATCTCCGCGGCGGGCAGCCCTTCGTCGACGAGCACGCGGCTCGACCGGGTGACGATGCGGACGCCGGTGATGACGATGACCAGCGCCACGACCAGGGCGACGGCGGCGTCGACCCACTCCTCACCGGTCACCTGCACGAGGATGAGCCCGCCGAGCACGGCGGCCGATGTGGCGGCGTCGGTCCGCAGGTGGGCGGCGTCGCCCTCCAGGGCCGGGGAGTCGGTGGCCCGCGCCTGCCGGTAGAGGTAGCTCGAGACGAGCAGGTTGACGACCATCGAGCCCGCCACGACCGCGATGCCGAAGCCGAGTTTCTGGACGCTGCCGCCCTCGGCCAGCCGGCGGATCGCCTCGAAGACGATGACGCCGGAGCCGACGAGGATCAGCATCCCCTCGATGGCCGCGGCGAGGTTCTCCATCTTGTGATGGCCGTACGGATGGCTCTCGTCGGCGGGCTCGTCGGCCTTGCGGATGGAGACGTAGGCGACGAGGCTGGCCACCAGGTCGATGGCCGAGTGCATGGCCTCGGTCAGGATCGCCACCGATCCGGTGATCGATCCGGCGACGACCTTGAGCAGGATCAGCAGCGTGTTGCTGACGATCGACAGCAACGCCGCCCGCGAGCGGGGCGCCCCGGGCGCCGACGTGCGGGTCAGCGCGCTGTCAGCCATGTCCTGAGCTCTGCCGCCGCGCGGCCGCGGTGGCTGATCGCGTGCTTCTCGTCGTCGGACAGCTCGGCCATCGTGCGGTCCGGATGCTCCACGGGCACGAACGCCGGGTCGTAGCCGAATCCGCCCGTTCCGCGGGGCTCGGCGGCCAGCGTCCCCTCGCAGCGGCCCTCGACCAGGTGCTCGGTGCCGTCGGCGGGGTCGACGAAGGCCAGCGCGCAGACGTAGGCCAGATCGCTGCCGGCGGGAGCCTCGTCGAGAAGCTTGCGGAGGTTCTGCTCATCGGTCGCGTCCTCCCCGGCGAAGCGCGCGGAGTACACGCCCGGCGCGCCGTCGAGCGCCGCGGCCGCGATGCCGCTGTCGTCGGCGATCGCCGGCCGGCCCGTGGCCCGGGCCGCGGTGCGCGCCTTGGTCAGCGCGTTCTCGGCGAACGTCGTGCCGGTCTCGGGCGGCAGCTCGACGTCGTCGGGCAGCGCCTCGAGCTCGAAGGGCGCCATGAGCGCGCCGAGCTCGCGCACCTTGTGCGCGTTGCGCGTCGACAGCACGAGCCTCATGAGGACGCCGGGGCGGCGGCGATCGCCGCTTCCTGCAGCAGCCGCAGCTCGTCGATGCCCTGCTCGGCGAGCGCCAGCAGCTCGTCGAGGTGCGCACGTGACAGGGGCGTGCGCTCGCCGGTGGCCTGGACCTCGACGAGCCCGCCGTCGTTGGTCATCACGACGTTGGCGTCGACCTCGGCGCTGGAGTCCTCGGGGTAGTCGAGGTCGAGCAGCGGGATGCCCCCCACCACGCCGGCCGAGACCGCCGCCACCGAGCCCGACAGCGGCGATGCGGCGATGCGGCCGCGCTCCTGGAGCGCGCGGCAGGCCAGCGCCAGCGCCACGTAGGCGCCGGTGATGCTTGCCGTGCGCGTGCCGCCGTCGGCCTGCAGGACGTCGCAGTCCAGCCAGATGGTGTTCTCGCCGAGCGCCTCGAAGTCGACGACGGTGCGCAGGCTGCGGCCGATCAGCCGCTGGATCTCGACTGTGCGGCCGTCGGGGCGGCCCTTGGTGACGTCGCGCTGCTTGCGGTCGCCCGTCGACGCCGGGAGCATCCCGTACTCGGCGGTGACCCAGCCCGTGCCGCGGCCGGCCATCCAGCGGGGCACCTTCTCCTCGGCCGAGGCGGTGCAGATCACCCGCGTCTCGCCCACGCTGATCAGCGCCGAGCCCGTGGCGGTACGGACGAAGCCGGGTTCGATGGTCACCGGGCGCATCTGCCCGGGCGTCCGGCCGTAGGAGCGCTCGGGCGCGGTCATGCGGCGATCTCGGTGCGCAGCGTGACCTGGGTGACCTCGCCCATGGGCATCTGCAGGAAGCGCGTGCCGAGCCGCCGGAACGTCTCGGGATCGCCGGTGCACAGGAAGTCGTAGGCGCCCTCGTCCTCGCGCGGGTTCTGCAGCCCGCGGGAGGAGAGCGCGTGCTCGGCCTGCCGCGCCAGCGCGGCGCCGCTGGTGACGATGGTCACGCCGCGGCCGAGGAAGCGCTGAAGCATCGGGCGCACCAGCGGGTAGTGGGTGCAGCCGAGGATCACGGTGTCGACGCCGGCCTCGCGCAGCGGCGCGCAGTAGGCCCGGACCGTCTCGACCACTTCGTCGGAGATCGCGTCGCCGGCCGTGGCCCCGCCCTGGATCAGCGGCGCGAGGTCGGGCGCCGGCACGGAGTGCAGCTCGACGTGCGGGTCGGCCTCGGCGATCGCGCGGTCGTAGGCGCCGCTGGCCACCGTGGCCGGCGTGGCCAGCAGGCCGATCTTGCCGCTGCGCGTCGTGGCGACGGCCTGCAGGGCCTCGGGCTTGACGACGCCGATGACGTCGACGCCCAGCGTGGTCTCCATCATCCGCGTGCGCAGCGACGGCATCGCCGCGGCCGTGGCGCTGTTGCAGGCGACCACCAACAGCTTCGCCCGCCGGGCCAGCAGCTCCTCGGCGATCTCCATGGAGAAGCGCTCGAGCTCTGCCGGTGTCCGCTCGCCGTAGGGGAAGCGCGCGGTGTCGCCGAGGTAGAGGAAATCCTCGTTGGGCAGCGACACCAGCAGCTCGTGGAGCACCGTGAGCCCACCGACCCCGGAGTCGAACACGGCGATGGGCCGCTCACGCGGATGCACGTCCTTGACCACCGCCTCATGGTCGCACGATGCGCCGCGGCCCCGCGCTCAGCACCGCGAATCGCGCGGCTTGCGCCGCGCGATCCCCTGGCCTGTGCTCCGGGCCGCCGGCTACTTCCCGGACCCCTTGGCCGTCTGATCGATCGCGTCCTTGAGCTCCTTGGTGACCTTCGAGCCGATGCCCTGGTCGCCGGCCTTCGACGAGGCCCACGTCACCACGGCCGCCAGGACCCCGGCGACGAGCAGGATCAGGCCCACGTACTCGACGGTGCCCTGCCCGTCCTGCTGGGCGAGACGGCGGCGCGCCGCCCCATGGGCGCGAAGCAGGTTGACGGTCACGACGGCTGCGGCATGGTGGGTCATCGATCCTCCCGGTTGGAATGGCGTGAGGACCGAGATTGCGGCTCGAAACGCCGCGCGTGGTGCGGTGAATGCGACAAAACACGTGCAACTCCGCGCAACTTCTGCGTGGCTATAGTCGTCCCCCAGGCATGCCCGGCTTGAGGTCACGCATCCTGAGCCGGCGCGCCAGCGGTGCGCCGGACACGGCGCCCGGATCCCCGGCCGAGACACCGGCCGCCGACGGGAACGTCGCCGACCCCGCGCCCGCCGAGCAGGCCACGACCGTGATGCCGGCCGCGACCGAGGAGCCGCTCGCTCCCGCCGACGCGCCGCCCACGCCCGAGGAGATCGCCGCGGTCGAGACCGGCACTCCGGTCGCCGAGATCACCGAGGCCGAAGTGGCCGCCGCCGTCGATCCGGAGGCGGACCTCCCCGCGGGAGCCGACGCCCCGCCCCCTCCCACCCCGTCCTTCCTCAGCCGCGGCAAGCTGCGCCGCCGCCTGCGCTACCTGCGCCGCGTCCGCGAGATCGGCTTTCGCGACCTCGGCGGCCTGGTCCTCGACCTCGACCGCTTCGGCCGCGACCGCCCCGACCTCGTCGAGCTCAAGCTTGCCGGGCTCAAGTCCATCGACGCCGAGCTGCGCGCCCTCGAGATCGCCCTCGACGACGCGCCGGAGACCGAGGAGCTGTTCGAGCCCGGGATCTCCTCGTGCGCGGCCTGCGGCTCGATCCACGGCAGCGACGCCCGGTTCTGCCCGTCCTGCGGGACCCCGGTCGGCGGCGCGCCCGCCGAGCCGCCCGCGGCGGCTGCGGAGACCGACCCGCCGCCCGCGGCGTGACCGACGCAGAGACCGCGCCGGCCCCGCCCGAGACGGCACCCGCCGTGCGCCCCGCGATCGCCTGCCCGCGCTGCGGCGCGCCCGTCGCCGGCGACCAGTCCTGGTGCCTGGAGTGCGGCCTGGCCGCGCGCACCCGGCTGGCGCGCACCCCGCGCTGGCGCGCCCCGCTCGTCCTGGCGGCAGCGATCGGGCTCGTCGCCATGGTCGCCCTCGTCGTGGCCTTCCTGGTCCTCACGGGCGACAACGCACCGCTTCCCACGACCGCGGCTCCCGCCCCCGCCGCCGCGACGACGGTCGTGGAGACGACGCCGCCGGCCACCACCACCGCGGCGGGGACGCCGACCACCCCCGACGCGACCCCGACCGAGTCTCCGACGAGCACCGCGCCGGCCACCGGCGATCCGTCCGTCGGCACCACGCCGACCGTGCCCGCCGGCACGCCGACGGCGACCGTCCCCGCGCCCTAGGCCAGCGACGGCCAGTACGGCGCGAGCCGCCCGCGCGCCCGCAGCGAGAGCTCGTGCTCGCCGGCGCCGGGCGCCGACGGCGCCGGATCGGCGACGCTCTCGAGCGTCGCCACGAACGAGCGGCTGAGCGCGCCGAGCGCGTAGCCGCCCTCCAGCACGATGCCCAGCGGCACGTCGAGCTCGTCGGCCAGCCGCCGCATCGAGGCGGCCATCGCGGCGTAGCCGTCGTCGGTCACCGTGCAGCCCGCCAGGGGGTCCTCGGCGTGCGCGTCGAAGCCCGCGGAGACGAGCAGCAGGCCCGGCGCGTAGTCGCGGATCACCGGCGCCACCACGTGCTCGATCAGCGAGCAGAAGACGTCGTCGCCCGAGCCGCCCGGCACCGGGAGGTTGATCGTGAAGCCCTCACCCGCGCCCGAGCCGATGTCCGACGCCGCGCCCGTCCCCGGATACAGCGGCGACTCGTGGATCGAGAAGAACAGGACGCCGGGATCGGCGTGGAAGATGTCGTTGGTGCCGTTGCCGTGGTGGACGTCCCAGTCGAGGATCGCCACGCGGGACACGCCGTGGGCATCGCGGGCGCGGCGCGCGGCGACCGCGACGTTGTTGAACAGGCAGAAGCCCATCGCCCGCGCGGCCTCGGCATGGTGGCCGGGCGGCCGGTGGGCCGAGGCCCCCACGCGCGCCTCCCCGCCGAGCAGCGCGTCGACCAGCGCAGCGGCGCCTCCGGCCCCGTGGGCCGCGGCGACGTAGGAGCGCGGCGAGGCGACCGTGTCGAGGTCGAGCATCCCGCCGCCGGCGTCGCAGAACGCCTCGATCGCGGACACGTACTCGGGCGGGTGCACGGCGTGCAGCACGGCCGGATCGGCCTGCGGCGACTCGCGGCGCTCCCACCCCAGCCAATCGCGCTCGGCCAGCGCCCGCTCGATCGCCGTGATCCGGGCGGGCTGCTCGGGATGGCCGCCCGTGTCGTGCTCGAGCGATGAGGCGTGATGGAACAGGAGGGCCATCGGCGGGTACCGTACCGGCGCCATGGCGGGCCCCACCCCCAGCGCTGATGTCGCCGTCATCGGCGCCGGCGCCGCCGGCCTCTACGCCGCGCTGAGCGCCGCCCGCGAGGGCGCGAGCGTGCTGCTCGTCTCGGCCACGCCGCTGGCCCAGACCGCCAGCTACTGGGCGCAGGGCGGCCTGGCCGCCGCGCTGGCCGTCGACGACTCGGCCGAGCAGCACCTGCAGGACACGCTCGAGGCGGGCCGCGGCCTGGTCCGCGAGGCCGCGGCGCGGGTGCTCGTCGACGAGGCGCCCGGCATCGTCGACGACCTCGAGGGCCTCGGCGTGCGCTTCGACGCCGACCGCCACGGCACCCTCGCGCTGGGCCTCGAGGGGGGCCACAGCCGGCGCCGCGTGGTCCACGCCGGCGGCAGCACCACCGGCCGGCGCGTGGTGCGCCAGCTGTCGGCGATCGTCGCCGAGCACGAGCGCATCGAGGTCTGGGAGCACGCCCGGGCCGCCACCCTGTGGACCCGGGACGGCCGCGTCACCGGGCTGGTCTGCGAGGACGGGCGCACCGCGACGGCCCGCGGGGTGATCGTCGCCACCGGCGGCACGGCCGCGTTGTGGTCTCGGACCACCAACCCGCCCGGCAGCGTCGGCATCGGCCTGATGCTCGCCCACGCCGCCGGCGCGGCGCTGGCCGATCTCGAGCTGATGCAGTTCCACCCGACCGCGGTCATCGGCGTCAAGGGCCGCGAGGGGTTCCTCGTCACCGAGGCGATCCGCGGCGAGGGAGCGACGCTCCACGGCCCCGACGGCGAGCGGTTCGTCGAGGAGCTCGCGCCCCGCGACGAGGTCGCGCGAGCGATCGATCGCGTGCTGCGCGAGACCGGCGCCACGCACGTGGGACTCGACATGCGCCACGTCGATCCGGCCCTGTTCCCCAACGTCGTCGACGCCCTGCGCGACGCGGGCGTCGATCCGACCCGCGAGCTGATCCCCGTGGCCCCCGCCTCGCACTACCTGATGGGCGGCGTGAAGGCCGACCTCGACGGCCGGACGACCGTGCCCGGGCTGCTGGTGGCCGGCGAGTCGGCCTGCACGGGGCTGCACGGCGCGAACCGCCTGGCCTCCAACTCGCTGAGCGAGTGCTTCGTCCTCGGCGCCCGCGCGGCCCGCGCGGCACTCGCCGAGCCGGCGCCGCACGGTGACCCCGGTGAGCCCCCACCGGCGCAGCCCATCGCCGTGCCCGACCGCGCCGCCCGCGAGGCGCTGTGGCGCGACGCGGGCCTCGTCCGCGAGCCCGCCGGGCTCTCGCGGCTGCTCGACGCCGACCACCCGCTGATCCGCCTGATCGCCGCCTGCGCGCTGCTGCGCGAGGAGACGCGCGGCGGCCATTGCCGCGCGGACTTCCCCGAGCGGGATCCGGCGCTCGACCTGCACCACGCGGTCGTCGGAGCGGGCCTCGAGCCCGCCTTCGAGATCTGGAGTTAACGCGAACTCAACATTGGTGTCGTTCTGGCTTCTACCGGGAACGCTCGCCGTACCCCGGGGAAGGTCAGCGTCCGCCAAGGAGAGTGCGTGTACCAGTTCAGCCGGGCTATCTACCGCGAGATCTCGACCGAGATCTCCCCCGATGCAGGCCGCGCCGCCCACGAGGCCGTGCTGCGCAGCTGCGAGCAGACCATGGAGCGGCTCGTCACCGACCGCCACTACTTCGCGCGTCCGGCGCGCACGCTGTTCAACGACATCCGTGTGCACTTCCCGATGCGGGCCCAGGCGCGGGTCTGGCGGGTCGTCTCGGCCTACCTCGCCGCCGCCGACGAGTGGCTCTCGCGTCAGCCCCGTCAGGGATATGACGCCAGCGGCCAGCCGCTGCAGTGCCGGGCCACGACCCGTCGCGGGACCCCGTGCCAGCGCGACCCGCTCGCCCACAACGGCTACTGCCCGTCGCATCAGCACCTCGCCGAGACCGAGGAAACCGAGCTCGTAGCCGCATAGCCCGCCCGCGCCCCGCCGGATAGGTTCCGGCGATGCTGCTGGGCGTCGATGTCGGCGGGACGTTCACCGACGCCGTCCTCGTGGACGGCGGCCGGGTCGTCACCGCCAAGGCCGCCTCCACGCCCGCCGACCAGAGCGAAGGGGTGCTCGCCGCCGTACGCGCCGTCCTGGAGAAGGCCGGGCGCCACGCGAGCGACGTGACCGAGTTCGCCCACGGGATGACCGTGGCGACCAACGCGCTGCTCGAGAGCCGCTGCGCCCGCACCGTCCTCGTCGCCACCGAGGGCTTCACCGACGTCGTCGAGCTGGGCCGCCAGGCGCGCCGCGACCTCTACCGGCTGTGCGTCGCGCACCCGGCGCCGCTGGTCCCGCCGGAGCGGCGGGTCGCCGCGCGCGAGCGCACCGGGCCCGACGGGGTGCTGCGCGAGCTCGAGGACGGCGTGGCCGACGCCGTCGCGGCCCACGAGCCCGAGGCCGTGGCCGTGGTCCTGCTGCACAGCTACCGGCACCCGGGCCACGAGCAGGCGATCGGCGCCGCGCTGCGCGAGCGGCTCGGCCCCGAGGTCCACGTGTCGCTCTCCCACGAGGTGGTCGGCACGTTCCGCGAGTACGAGCGCGCCGCCACCACCGAGGTCGACGCGGCGCTCTCACCGCTGCTCGCGCGCTACCTGCGCCGGCTGGTCGGCGAGGCCTCCGGGGCCGGTCTGCCCGAGCCGCGGATCATGCAGTCCAGCGGCGGGCTGACCACCGCGGCGCGGGCCGCGCAGCACGCGGCGCTGACCGTGCTGTCGGGACCGGCCGGGGGTGCGGCGGCGGCCGCGCTCATCGCCCGCCGCGCGGGGATCGGAGACCTTCTCTGCTTCGACATGGGCGGCACGTCGTGTGACGTCTGCGTCGTCGAGGACGGCGCGGTGCGCGAGACGTCCGGGCGCGCCGTCGGCGGACGCCCGCTGGCGCTGCCCATGGTCGACATCCACACCGTCGGCGCGGGCGGCGGCTCGATCGCCTGGCGCGATCCGGGCGGCGCGCTGCGCGTGGGCCCGCGCAGCGCGGGCGCCGAGCCCGGCCCCGCGTGTTACGGGCGCGGCGGCACCGAGCCGACGGTGACCGACGCGAACGTCGTGCTGGGCCGCGTGGCCGGCTCGATGGCCGGCGGCGTCACGCTCGACGCGGACGCCGCCGGGCGGGCGGTCGGCGCGCTGGCCGAGGACCTGGGCCTCGACCTCGAGCAGTGCGCCGCCGGGATCGTGCGCGTGGCGAATGTCGAGATGCTGCGCGCGCTGCGGGTGATGACCGTCGAGCAGGGCATCGACCCTCGCGGCTTCGCGCTGCTGGCCTTCGGCGGCGCGGGCGGGCTGCACGCGTGCGAGATGGCCGACGAGCTCGAGATCGCCACCGTGCTCGTGCCCCGGGCCGGCGGGGTGCTGTCGGCGCTGGGCCTCGCTGCGGCGGAGCGCCGCGAGGACGAGGTGCGCACGGTGCTCGCCCCGGTCGGCTCGCCGGTCGAGGTCCCGGAGGGCGAGCTGGCGTGGGACCTGCGCTACCGCGGTCAGGCGCATGAGCTGACCGTGCGCGGCAAGGGTGACCTGCGCGAGGCGTTCGAGACGCTGCACGAGGAGCGCTACGGCTACCGCGATCCCGACGCGGAGGTCGACGTGGTGACCGTGCGAGCAACACGGCGCGAGCCGGGACCCGACGTCGTCCTGGGCGACGAGCGCGAGCGCGCGCCCGTGCGCGGGCCCGAGGTGGTCGACCTCGAGGAGGCCACGGTGTGGGTTCCCGAGGGCTGGTCGGGCGCCTGGGACGAGGACGGGACGCTGAGGCTGGTGCGCACGTGAACGCGATCGAGCTGCAGGTGGCCAGCGGGGCCCTGCGGGCGGCCTGCGAGGAGATGGGCGCGGTGCTGGTGCGCAGCGCCCACTCGGCCAACATCAAGGAGCGGAGGGACTGCTCGACGGCGCTGTTCGACGCCCGCGGCGAGATGGTGATGCAGGCCGAGCACATCCCGGTCCACCTGGGCGCGATGCCGGCCGCGGTCGCCGCCGTGCTGGGCGAGCAGCACGCGCCCGGTGTCTCGTGGGTGCTCAACGACCCGTTCCGCGGCGGGACGCACCTGCCCGACATCACGGTGATCACGCCGGCGTTCGACGGCGCCGGCGCGCTGCTGGGGTTCGCGGCGTCGCGTGCCCACCACGCCGACGTCGGGGGCCGGCAGCCGGGGTCGATGCCCGCCGATTCGACGACGCTCGACGAGGAGGGCGTGGTCATCGAGCCACGCGTCCTGGACGCCGCGTGCGTCGAGGAGCTCGTGGCGCAGATGCGCCAGCCCGCGCAGCGCCGCGCGGACCTGCGCGCGCAGGTCGCGGCCAACCGCGTCGGGGTGCAGCGCATGGAGGCGATGGACGCCGGGGCGCTGCGCGAGGCGATGGCCGCGGTGCTCGACTACTCCGAGCGGCGCATGCGCGCCGCGCTGACGGCGATGCCCGACGGCGTGCGGGGCGCCGCCGACGTGCTCGAGGCACGCGAGGGCGACCTCGTCCTGCGGCTGCGCGCCGAGGTCCGCGGCGACCGCCTGATCCTCGACTTCACCGGCAGCCCGCCCCAGCACGAGGGCAACCTCAACTGCCCGCTCGCGGTGACCCGATCGGCCTGCTACTTCGCGGTGCGGGTGCTGACCGATCCCGACATCCCGGCGACGGCGGGCGCCTACCGGCCGATCGACGTGATCGCGCCCGAGGGCTCGCTGCTCAACGCGCGCTCGCCCGCGGCGGTGGTGGGCGGCAACGTCGAGACCTCCTCGCGCGTCGCGGACCTGGTGCTCGGCGCGTTCGGCCGGGCGCTCGGGCAGGGGACGATGAACAACCTGACGCTGGGCAGCGAGGACTTCACCTACTACGAGACGCTCGGCGGCGGCCAGGGCGCGTGTGCGGACGCGGACGGGCCCAGCGCGGTGCACGTCGCGATGTCCAACACGCTCAACACGCCGGTCGAGGCGCTGGAGCTGGAGTTCCCGTTGCGGGTCGTGGAGTACGCGGTCCGGCGGGGCTCGGGTGGTGCCGGGCGCTTTGCCGGGGGGGACGGGGTCGTGCGGGAGGTGGAGGCCCTGGCCGAGATGTCGTATTCGGTGATCGCGGAGCGCCGGCGGCATGCGCCGCGGGGCGCCGACGGGGGCGCTTCCGGCGCTCGGGGCAGGACCTTGATCAACGGGAGAGAGGTGGCCGCGAAGGCCTCGGGTTCGCTCTCGGCCGGCGATCGGCTGCGGCTCGAGACGCCGGGGGGCGGTGGGCACGGGCGGGCCGGGCAGGACGTGGCGCCCGCGGCGGCGCCGTGGACCCGTGGCGTTCCGGGCTGACCCGGGTACGGTCTGGGCATGCGCGTCGGGTGGATCGGACTGGGGATCATGGGCAGCCGGATGGCGGCGAACCTGCGGCGGGCCGGGCACGAGCTCGTCGTCCACAACCGCACGCGGGAGACCGCCGAGGCCTGGGCGGCCGAGCACGGCGCCGACGTCGCGCGAACGCCCGCCGAGGTGGACGCGGAGATCGTGATCACGATGCTCGTCGACGGCCCGCAGGTGCGCGAGGCGCTGCTGGGCGAGCACGGCGCGGCGCGCGACGCCGCCGAGGGCACGCTGTTCGTCGACATGAGCACGATCGGGGCCGAGGACGCACGGGCGCTGGGCGCCGAGATCCCGCGCTTCGTCGACGCTCCGGTGACCGGCTCGTCGCCCAAGGCGGCCGACGCCACGCTGACGATCATGGCCGGCGGCGAGCAGGGCGACGTCGAACGGGCCTGGCCGCTGTTCGAGGCCATGGGCAAGCTCGTCGTCCACGCCGGACCCGTCGGGCACGGCCAGCAGATCAAGGTGATCAACAACGCGCTGGCCGCGGCGAACACGACGGCGCTCGCCCAAGCGCTGGTCGTCGGGCAGGCCACCGGGGTCGACCTCGACGCGCTCGTCGCCGTCATGGGCGCCGGCTCGGGCGGCTCGGCGATGCTCGATCTCAAGGCCGGGCCGATGCGCGCCCACGACTACACGACGCTCTTCAAGCTCGAGCACATGCTCAAGGACGTGCGGCTGTGCCTGGATTCGGGGCAGGCGGCGGGCGTCGGCTTTCCGGCCGCCGCGCAGGCACGCGAGGTCCTGAGCGCCGCGATGGGCCGTGACCTCGGTGACGCGGACTTCGCCGCGCTGCTGGAGGTCGTCGAGGCCGCCGCCGGCCAGCGGTTGGAGTAAATACCCGTATTTGCAGGCGGGTTTTGGGATTCCACGAATCCGTGAAAGGATCCCGGATTCCGCAGGCAGGGTCGGATTGTCGACCGTCGCCGGCGGTTTGGTTTTGGAAATCCCTCTCTGAGAGAACCCTTCTCCGCAATGCCGATTGCTTTCAAGGAATGGGCGGTTACCGTCCGAGCGCTGGCCGAGGGCGAGCAGCTGCTGACCCTGCGCAAGGGCGGCATCCGCGAGCCGCAGAAGCACTTCCGCCTCGAGCACCAGCGCTTCTTCCTCTACCCCACCTTCGACCACCAGCGCAACGACCTGGTGCGTGCGTCACATCAGCCCGAGCTGCAGCGCGCCCTCGAGGAGGGCGTCTGGGCCGAGGGCGAGCCGCCCGCCGAGTCGCTGACCCAGGACGGCGGCATCGCGCAGCCCGACCGGGTCCGCATCCGGGCCTGGGCCGAGGTCGCCGCGCACTGGACGATCGCCGACCCGCGGACGGTCGACGCGCTGTCGCCGTTCTACGTGTGGACGAGCGACTACGCCGAGAAGCGCCTGGCGTGGAAGCGCCGGCACCCGCTGCACGTGGTGCTCCTGCGGACCTACCGGATCCCCCGGCCCGTGACCGTCAAGGTCAAGGAGGAGTTCGGCGGCTGCCGGTCCTTCCTCGAGATCCCGCGCGACCTGCCGTTCGAGGGCACGCCCGTGCTCTCCGATGACGAGTTCGGCCGTGCCCGCGAGGAGATCGAGGGCATCGTCAACGGCGGCGTCCCCGCGCTCGTCTAGCTCGCCCTGAGCGCCTCACCCTTCAAGGACTCGACCAAGCTCCTCGTCGTCGGCATCGGCGGCGGGGGCGACGTCGTGGGCGCCGAGGCCTTCGCGGTCGTGGCGCGCGAGCTCGGCCACGAGGTCGTCGTCGGCGGCCTCACGTGGGAGCGCAGCGTCATCGACCCGCTTCCGGGACCGCGCACGCTGGCCGAGCTGCGCGACGCCCGCGTCCTCAACGAGGCCGTGGCGCTCGCCGGGCCCGGGACCACCGGCCCCGGCGACGTCCGTTTCGCCGAGTCGCGCATGGCCGAGCTGACCGGCGCGGACGTCGTGCTCGTCGACCCCCATCCCGCTCCCGCGGTCATCGGCGCCTCACTGGACGCCGCGGCGCGCGAGCTGGGCTGTGACCACATCGTCCTGCTCGACGTGGGCGGAGACGTCCTCGGGCACGGCCACGAGGCGAACCTGGCCAGCCCGCTGGCCGACGCCGTGCTGCTGGCCGCCTCCGCATCGATCGAGCTTCCGGTGACCCTGGCGGTGTGGGGCGCGGGCTGCGACGGCGAGCTGGCGCCGGCCGAGGTGGCCGAGCGCGTCGCCGAGGTGTGGGCGGCGGGCGGCTCGCTGGGCACGCTCGGGCTGACCGCGCAGCAGTGCGACGCGCTCGAGGCGGTCGTCGAGGCCATCCCCACCGAGGCCAGCGCCATGGCGCTGCGCTGCGCCCGCGGCGGGACCGGGCGCCACCCGATCCGCCGCGGCCGCCGCCACGTCGAGCTCACGCCGCTCGGCGGGCTGTTCCTGCTGCTCGACTGCGCCGTGGCGATGGCCAGCGCCGCGCGCTGCGCCGAAGCGGTCCGCGACGCGGCCGGCCTGCGCGAGGCCAACGCGATCCTCACCCGCATGGGGATCTCCACCGAGCTCGAGTACGAGCTCGGCCTCGTTCAGCCGTAGCGGTGGTGGAGCATCAGGTCGTTGCCGTCGGGGTCGGTGAACAGCGCCATGTGGCAGACGCCCGTGTCGAAGGTCTCGCCGGCGAACTGCACGCCCTTGGCCTCGAGCTCGCCGCGCGCCTGCGCGACGTCGTCGACGTGCAGCGCGAGGTGGGCGTTCTTCTGCGGCGTGAAGGTCATGCCCTGCTTCTCCGGCTCCCAGATGCCGAAGCACGTCTCGCCGACCCAGAACTCATAGCCGGACTTCGGGTCCGGGCGCAGGCCGAGGGTGTCGACGTAGAAGCTGCGTGAGCGATCGGGGTCCTGGGTCGGGACGCCCACGAAGTCGAGTTTGCTGATCATCGACCGGATGCTGCCAGGATGCGCGGTCCCGTGTCCTGGGTCGAGACCACCAGCCCGCACTTCAGCGCGCGCCACGAGGAGCACGACGCCGACGACGTGGTGGGCGTCCTCGAGCTGCTCGAAGGCACCCGCGAACGCCTGGCCGAGGCGTTCACCGTGCTGCCCGACCACGTGGCCGTCGTGGTGCACGGCAGCCCGTTCGCGCTGTCGCTCGCCCAGCCCTACCTCCCGGTCATCCGCCGCCTGACCGCGCCCGCCGCGCGGCGCTATCTCGTCGGCTGGTTCCAGCACGACGAGATCCACGTGCTGGCGCCGCGCGTGCTCGAGGCCCGCGCCTCCAGCGTGCCCGGCTCGCGCGAGATGAACCTGCTGGCTCCCGCCGGGCTCTACACGCAGCTGGCCATCGGGGCGAGCAGCAGCCGCCTGCCGCCGCCCTTCCGCCCGGCGTCGTTCGTGCGCTACGTGCGGTGGGCGTGGCTGGCCGCGGGCGCCGCGCAGTACTTCAGCGGGCAGACCGCGTTCGCTCGCCCGGCCATCGCCCGGCGCCTGCGCGAGGGTGGCGAGCCCGACTTCCCGCCGGGCATCCGCGACGCGCAGTTGCTGGGCGGCACGCTCGTCGACCTCGTCGCCCGTGAGCAGGGCGAGGACGCGGCGGTCCGCCTGGCCGTCGAGCTGCATCCGGCCGGTCCCAAGCAGGCGCTCGTCGACGTCTTCGACGGCCGGCCGCTGGCGCACACCGAGCGCACCTGGCGGGCGCACCTGGCCAAGATCGCGGCTGCTCAGCCGACCTCGCGGTAGTCGTCGAGGCCCTTGCGCGCCTGGGCGCCGACCTTGCCGCGCAGCACCGGCGTCCAGCCCAGCAGCAGCCCGGCGGGGCCCAGCGCCTGACGCGACCACGTCCAGAAGCTGAAGCGGTCGATGTGCTCGGCGATCAGGCCGTCGGCGAAGCGGAAGCTCGCCTGGATGTCGTTGACGACCTTGCGGCCGGTCTGCGCGAACGTGTACGTGGCGATCCAGTTCGCCGAGCCCGTGGTGTCGTTCGCCTCGTGAGCGGCGAGCTCGACGCGAAGGTCGGCGGCGCGGGAGGTCAGCATCCGCCACATGTCGCCCGCCTCGGCGCCGCTGAGATCGCCGAAGACCGGATCGTGGAAGTGGCCCTCGTGCAGGTAGCAGGCGGCCATCGCGTCGCCGTCCTTGGCGTCGAACGCCGCGTAGAAGCGCTGGAGGAGCTCGTCGTTGGGGTGGGCCATCGGCCGACCCTCCCAGATCCGGGCGGCTACGTCAGCAGGAAGGCGATCACCGCGACGACCACGACCGCGGCGAGCAGCCCCAGCGCGATGCGGTAGGCGGTGTCGGTGGGTCCCGCGGCCAGCGGGTCGCTGACGGCGATCTCGGACTCCATCAGGACCTCGCGTGCGGCGGGGGCCCCGGATGCGGGCACCATCACGTCGCGCGGACCCGCGGCCATCATGTCGGGCACGTCGAAGCCGCGGGTGCGACGCAGCAGGCTCGGCACGCCCTCCTCGAGCAGCAGGCCCTGGATGAACTCGGCCTCCGACAGGTGGCGGGCGCCGGCGACGCGCACGAGCTCGCCCTCGGCGTACTGCGGCTTGACCTTGCGCGCGCGCTCGTGCTGGTCGGTGACGGGCTGGTCGACGCCGGTGACGCCCGCGTAGGTCAGCGGCATCCCGCAGGCCGGGCAGAACCGCAGGTCCAGCGCGTGCGTGGTCCCGCACGACGGGCAGACGAGCGGCTCGTCGCTCACGTGACGGTGACCTCGACCTCCCGCACCACGCCGTTCTCGATCAGGTAGGAGCGCACGACCGGCTCGTCACCGGCCAGGCCCACGATGAGCCACTCCCAGCCCGGCCATTCCTTGGCAAAGTTGATGTCGGTCTGCGACGGATAGGGCTCAGACCGGGTGTGCGAGTGATAGATGGCCCCGGGCGCCTCGCCGCCGTCATCGAGGTGCATCGCCTGCAGGAGATCTTTGCCGCCGATCTCGAAGCGGAACGGGCTGTGCGCGAGGTTCTCCGCGGCGTGCACGCTCGAGGCGGCGCCGTCGCGGACGCCGATCAGCCCGCAGCACTCGTCGGGCGCGTCGCGGCGCGCATGCTCGACGACCTGGTCGAGCAGATCTGCGGCGATCCGCACTACTCCGCGGAGGACGACTTGATCGTGGGCACGTCGTCGTCCTTGTCGTCGCCGGCCAGCGACTCCTTGAACTCGCGCATGCCGCGACCCACCGAGCGCCCGACCTCGGGCAGCTTCTTCGGGCCCAGCACGAGGAGGGCGATGACGAGGATGACGATGAGCTCAGGGGCGCCGACGTTCGGCATGGTGCTCCTAGGGGGTTACCACCACACGGTGGATTCGAGGTTCTCGATTTCCTCGATCGGGCGCGTGTAGATGCCCGAGGAGAGGTACTTCCACCCATCGTCGCAGACGATGAACACCACGTTGCCTTCATCCATCTCGTTGGCGATGCGCACGGCGATCGACGCGATGGCTCCCGAGGAGACTCCGGCGAAGACGCCCTCCTCGTCGAGCAGCTTGCGCGTCCACACGATCGCGTCGGTGTTCGTGACGAAGATCTTGCGGTCCAGCAGGGAGATGTCGATGATCGGCGGGATGAACCCGTCGTCGAGGGAGCGCAGGCCCTGGACCGGCTCGCCCTGCATGGGCTCGGCGGCGACGATCTTGACGACGTCGCCCAGCTCCTCCTTGAAGCGCCGGGCGTGGCCCATCAGCGTCCCGCCCGTGCCGAGGCCCGCGACGAACGCGTCGACCTGACCGTCGAGCTCCTCGAGGATCTCCTTGGCGGTGCCGTTGTAGTGCGCGCCCGGGTTCGCGGCGTTGCCGTACTGGTAGGGCATGTAGTACGACGAATCGGCCTCGGCCATCTCCAGCGCCATGGCCACCGCGCCGTTGGAGCCCTGGTCGCCGGGCGAGTAGACGATCTCGGCGCCGTACATCTGCAGCAGCTGGGTGCGCTCGGGGGTCACGTTCTCGGGCATGACGACCTTGAGCGGATAGCCCTTGCGCGAGCAGATCATCGCCAGCGAGATGCCGGTGTTGCCGGAGGTCGGCTCGAGGATCGTCTGGCCGGGCCGGATCAGGCCCTTCTCCTCGGCGTCCTCGATCATGGCCCGCGCCACGCGGTCCTTGACCGAGCCGGTCGGGTTGAACGACTCCATCTTGGCCCAGATGCGGACGCCGGGCTTGGGGCTCAGGCGGCGCAGCTCGACGAGCGGCGTGTTGCCGATCGCGGCGACGATGTCCTCGTAGCGGCCCCCACAGGGGCGGTTTCGGAGCTGGGGCAGCACTTCATTTAGTGTAGTCAGGAACAGCCGCCGGCATGCGGGAAAAACGCTGCATGCGTGTGACCGCAACCCCGGCCAGGCACAGCGCCCCGCCGGCGAAGGCCGGCGCCGGCGGCGACTCGCCCAGCAGCGCCCAGCCCAGCAGGACGGCCAGCGGCGGGACCAGGTAGGTCGTCGCCCCCATCCTGCCCGCGCTGGTGCTCTTGAGGGCGAAGGCCCAGGTCGTGAAGCCGACGGCCGTCGGGAAGATGCCGAGGTAGGCGGTCCAGGCGATGGCTGCACCCGACGCGCCGCGCAGGTCCGAGACGAGCGCGGGCGCGAAGGGCAGGCAGGCGAGCACCCCGACGACGCAGGCCAGAAAGGTGACCTGCAGGCCCGACGTGCGGTCCAGCAGCGGCTTCTGGGCCACGACGCCGCCCGCGTAGGCGAGCGCCGCGGCCAGGCACAGCAGCGCGCCCCAGCCGGCGTCCGTGCTCTCCCCGCGCGTGGCCGCGCCGATGACGACGGTCCCGGCGAAGGCGATGGCGCAGCCCGTCAGCAGGGAGCGCGGGAAGCCCTCGCCGAGCAGCACGCCGGCCAGCAGCGCGATCAGGACCGGGCCGATGTTGACGAGCATCGCCGCGGTTCCCGCGTCGACGCGCTGCTCGGCGGCGTTGAGCAGCACGTTGTAGGCGCCGAACCACAGCAGCCCGCAGAGCACCAGGCGCGGGACGTCGCCGCGCGGCGGCCGCCGCTCGCCGCGGACCGTGACGATCGCGCCCAGCACCACGGCCGCCACGAGCAGCCGGCCCAGCGTCAGCGGCCCGGCCCCCAGGTCCTCGCCGGCGGCCCGGATGCCCACGAAGGCGGAGGCCCAGAGAGCGACGGTGACAGCGGCGGCGGCGACGGGCATGGCGGTGCAACGTAGGTGCGCGACGTTTCGTGAGACGCCGAAGCGTCCATGCGCGAGAATCGCCGGCGTGAGCGGCGACGCCGACATCTCCGCCGTGGCCTCGGCCATCGGCCATCCGGCGCGCGGGGCGATGCTCCAGGCGCTGATGGACGGGCGCGCTCTGACCGCCGGCGAGCTGGCCCGCGTCGCCCGGGTGGCGCGCCCGACGGCCAGCGGTCACCTGACACGGCTGACGTCGGCGGGGCTCGTCGCGGTCGAGTCACACGGCCGTCACCGCTACCACCGGCTCGCCGACGAGCGCGTTGCCGCGGCCGTCGAGGGCCTTGCCGCGATCGCCCCGGTCGGGCCGGTCAAGACGCTGCGCGAGAGCGACCAGCGCATCGCCGAGCGCGCCGCGCGCTCCTGCTATGACCACCTCGCCGGTGCCGCCGGCGTGGCGCTCGCCGATCGCCTGGTGGCGCTCGGGGCGCTCGAGCGGCGATCGCTCGCGCTGACGGATGCCGGCCCGTTCGCCGCGCTGGGCGTCGACGTCGCGACGATCGGCGGGCGCCGGCCGCTGACCCGTCCGTGCCTGGACTGGAGCGAGCGGCGCCTGCACCTCGCGGGCGGGCTCGGCGCGGCGGTGCTCGACCGGCTGCTGGGCGCGGGCTGGCTCGAGCGACGGCCCGCCGGGCGCGCCCTGGCGGTCACGGCGAACGGCCGGCGCGCCCTGCGCGACACGGTCGGCCTGGAGCTCTGACCGCGTGGCGCCGGTCAGCATCACCCTGCGCGGCACGCCGCTGGCCGACTTCGCGGCCGAGGCGGCGCGGGCGGAGGGCCTCGGCTACGACGGCGTGTTCAGCACCGAGTCGGCCAACGACCCCTTCCTGCCGATCGCGCTGGCCGCCGGCGCGACCGAGCGAATTCGGCTCGGCACCGCGATCGCCGTCGCGTTCCCGCGCAGCCCGCTGCAGACCGCGCACAGCGCATGGGACCTGCAGCGCCTGACCGGTGGCCGCTTCGTCCTCGGGCTCGGCACCCAGGTCCGCGCGCACGTCGAGCGCCGCTTCTCCGCGCCCTTCGACCATCCCGCGCCGCGGATGCGCGAGTACGTCCAGGCGCTGCGAGCGATCTGGACGGCCTGGCAGGAGGGCGCGCCGCTCGACTTCGCCGGGCGCTTCTACACGCACACGCTGATGCCGCCGAACTTCCGGCCGGCGCCGCTCGACGGCCCGCCGCCGCCGATCTACCTCGCCGCCGTGCGCGAGCGGATGCTCGCCGTCGCCGGCGAGGTCGCCGACGGCGTGCTGCTGCACGCCTTCCTCACCGAGCAGCACCTCCGCGACGTCGTCCTCCCCGCTCTCGGCACCCGCGACCTCCACGTCGCCTGCGGGCTGTTCGTCGCCACGACCGAGGAGGAGTGGGAGTCCGCCCGCCGCCGCGTCGCCTTCTACGGCTCGACGCCCGGCTACTGGAGCGTCCTGGAGACCCACGGGCTCAGGGATCTGGGCGAGCGGCTGCACGCGTGCACGAAGGAGAACCGCTGGGCGCAGATGCCCGCGCTCGTTGGCGACGACGTCCTCGCGCTCTTCTGCGTCCGGACCCCGGAAGAAGCCGCGGGCCGTGCGGCCCTCGTGGACTCAATCGGCCTCAACGGCGGCGCCGACGCCGACCTCGCCGCGCTCGCGCCATTCGCGCAGGCGATCGCCGCACGCTGACGAATGTGCACCGTCCTGCCTTCTGGGCCGTAGTGGCCCAGACGTCAGGACGCTAGGCGCAGCCGCCGGCCATCGCCGGCAGGATGACCAGCGAGTCGCCCTCGTTGACGGCCGTGTCGAGGCCGTCGAGGACGCGGACGTCCTCGTCGTTGAGGTAGACGTTGACGTAGCGGTTGAGCGCTCCGTCGTCGCCGAAGAGCTGCCCGCGGGTGTCGGGGTGCGCGGTGGCGAGTGACTCGAGGACCTCGCCGACCTTGGAGCCGTCGGCCTGGACTTCGCGCTCGCCGCCGACGGAGGGGCGCAGGACTGGGGGAATGCGTACGGTGGCCATAAGAGTGGGTCGAGGCTAGCCCGCTGCCGCGCAGAAGGCCTCGTAGTCGGGGAACACGCCCATCTCCTCGTCGGAGATCGCGTCGGGCTCGCGGGAGCAGATCGGGCAGTCCGGGTCGCGGCGGACCTTGAGCTCGGTGGTCGACGCGTCGAGCGCGTCGTACATGAGCAGGCGGCCGATCAGCGGATCACCGGAGCCGGTGATGAGCTTGATGACCTCGGTGGCCTGCAGCAGGCCCATCGTGCCGGGCAGCACGCCCAGGACGCCGTTGGCGCCGCAGGACGGCGCGAGCTCGGCGGGCGGCGGCACCGGGAACAGGCAGCGGTAGCACGGGCCGTCGTAGGGCGCGAACACCGACAGCTGACCCTCGAAGCCGAGGATGGCGGCGCTGACGACCGGGATCTTCAGGCGCACCGACGCGTCGTTGAGCAGGTAGCGCGTCGGGAAGTTGTCGACGCCGTCGACGATGATGTCGTAGCCCTCGATGATCTCCATGATGTTGGAGGCGTCGAGGCGCGTCTGGTACTTGACGACGTTGACGTCGGGGTTGAGGTTCTTGATCGCCTCTTCCGCCGAGTCGACCTTCGGCGTGCCCACGCCGGCCGTCGTGTGGATGACCTGGCGCTGGAGGTTGGAGAGGTCGACGACGTCGTCGTCGACGATGCCCAGCGTGCCGACGCCGGCCGCCGCGAGGTAGAGCGCGATCGGCGAGCCGAGTCCGCCGGCACCGAGGCACAGGACCTTGGCGTCGAGCAGCTTGAGCTGGCCCTCGAGGCCGACCTCGGGCACGAGCAGGTGACGGCTGTAGCGGTCGCGCTGCTCGGCGGTGAGCGCGCGCGGGATCTCGACGTCGTAGCCGCGGTCCTTCCAGAGCGTGTAGCCGCCGGTCATCGACACGACGTCCTCGTACCCGAGGTCCTCGAGCATCGTGCGGGCGGCGAGCGCCGACCGGTTGCCCGACGCGCAGTACAGGACGACGCGCTGCTTGCGATCGGGCGCCGCGGCCTCGATGCGCTGCTCCAGGTAGGCGCGCGAGACGTGCTTGGCACCGGGCAGATGACCGCCCGTGAACTCCTCGGTCTCGCGGACGTCGACGATCGGGACGCCGTTGCCCAGCAGCGGGTGGACGTCCGACGGATCGATCTCCTGGATCTCGGACTTGACGTTGCGGATGAACTCTGCGCCGGACGGCATGTGAAGGAAACTCCTGAACTCGGGTCGGAATTCGCTTCAAAAAGTATAGCGACGTCAGCCGGCCGCTTTCGGGAGCTTGACGATGCTCAGCCAGTACCCCTCGATGGTCTTCACGACCCGCACGAACTGGTCGAGATCGACGGGCTTGACGATGAACGAGCTCGCCTGTTCCCGGTAGGCGCCGAGGACGTCGGCCTCGTCGCTGGAGGTCGTCAGGACGATGACGGGGATGTCGCACAGCGCCGGGTCGGCCTTCATGGCCCTCAGGACCTCGATGCCGCCCATCCGCGGGAGGTTGAGGTCGAGCAGCACGAAATCGGGGCGGGGCGCGCCGGCGTACTCGCCCTCCCCGCGCAGGTAGCTCAGCGCGCGCTCGCCGTCGGTCACGGCGTGCAGCTGGTTGAGGACACGCGCTTCACCGAGGACCTCGCGCGTCAGCTCGATGTCGGTCGGGCTGTCCTCGACCAGGAGGATGTGGGCCGGCGTGATGCTCATCGGTGCTCCTTGCGGGCGATGCGAAACCAGGTGAACTCGAGCTCGTCGATGCTGATCGGCTTGGCCAGGTAGCCGTCGGCCTCGAGGCGCTCGGACTCGATGATGTCGCGCTCCGCCTCGCTGGTGGCCAGGACCACCACGGGAAGATCGCCGCGCTCGGGGTGGGCGCGCACGGTGCGCAGGATGTCGGTCCCCGAGAGCCGCGGCAGGTTGAGGTCGAGCAGCACCAGCTGTGGCGCGGCGCCCTCGAGCAGGCGACCCAGTCCCTCCTCCCCGTCCATGACGACCTCGAGGCGGTGTTCGACCCCCCACGATCCGAGGACCTCACGGGTGTACTCGACGTCGGCGGGGTTGTCTTCGATCAGGACGATGTCAATCACGGGCGATGGGGGTGTCGGGGATGGTGACGTGGAAGGTGCTGCCGGATCCGGGCGAGGACTCGGCCCAGATGTCGCCGCCGTGGCGCTCGATGACCTTCGCGCACAGCGCCAGGCCGATGCCGGTTCCCTCGTAGTCGGCGCGGCTGTGGAGACGCTGGAACATCTCGAAGATCTTCTGCCGGTGGCGCTCCTCGATGCCGATGCCGTTGTCGGTCACGCGCAGGTGCCAGCCGCCGTTCTCGCGATCGCCGCTGACGTGCACGCGCGGCGGATCGTCGCGCCGGAACTTCACGGCGTTCGAGACGAGGTTCTGCAGGACCTGGGCCAGCGCGCCGGGCTCGGCGGTCACGACCGGCAGCTCCCCCCAGGTGACGCGTGCGCCCGCCTCGTCGAGCTGCGAGCGCAGCAGGGCAACGGTCTCCTCGACGATCGCGGCCAGCGCCACGGGCTCGGGGGCGAACGGCGCGCGACCCACCCGCGAGTAGGCGAGCATGGCGGCGATCAGCGTCCGCATCCGCTCCGCGGCGTCGATCACGTGGCCGAGGTGGCGCGTCGACCGCTCGTCGAGCTGGTCGCCCACGTCGCGGACGATGAGCTGGCTGAAGCTGCCGATCGTCCGCAGCGGCTCGGCGAGGTCGTGGGAGGCGGCGTAGGCGAAGCGCTCGAGGTCGGCGTTGGAGCGCTCGAGCTCCGCCTGGACGGCCTTCAGATCGGTGATGTCGCGGGCCGCGGAGTAGTTGATGTCGCGGTCGGCGTCCGGGATCGACGTCCAGGACAGCCAGCGGTAGGAGCCGTCCTTGTGGCGATAGCGGTTCTCGACGGCGATCGGCTGGTTGCGCTCGGCCAGCTTGCGGATGATCTCCCGGGTCTCGTCCACGTCGTCGGGATGGATGAGGTCGAGGACCGGCGTGGCGAGCAGCTCCTCCTCCGTCCAGCCCAGGGTCTCGGAGAACGCCGGGTTGACCTTGAGCAACCGGCCGTGCCGGGTGACGCCGAGCATCACCGGCGCGAGCGTGAGGTAGCGGGCCAGCTCGGCCTCGGCGGCGACCACGTGGCGCGCGAAGTGCCGCGAGCGGATGCCCAGCAGCGCGACCATGACGATCGCGGTGCCCAGCAGGATCGACTGCGCCCAGCGCTCGTCGTTGATGGCGATCGCGTAGCCGAGCGAGGCCACCACCGCGAACAGGACGCTCCAGGGCACGGTGGCCCCGCGCATCGTCTCGCGGGTGCCCCGGGGCGCGACGACGGCGGCGCGCGGCGCGAGCAGGCCGGCGATGGCGATCGCGCCGAGTCCGGTGACCCACAGCAGATCGATGACCGAGCCTCCGGCCTCGTAGGTCCCGGCCAGCAGGACCGGCGCCCACCACGTGAAGGCCACGGCCTGGATCACGAACCCGCCGAGCAGCAGGACGAGGTCGCGGTGGCGGCCGAGCGCGCGGGCCCGGGGCAGGCCCTGGACCAGGACGCTCGTCGCGGCGAGGTAGAGGACGGCGTAAGCCACGGCCACGGCGCAGGCGACAGGCCCCAGGGCGGAGGCGAGGATCGGGTCCCACAGGATCGCCACGACGATCCCGGAGACGCCCACCGCGACCGCGGCCGCCTCGAGGGCCTGATAGCGCCGGCCGGCCTCCGCCGCGGCGCCGACGCGCGCGAGGCCGGCAGCGGCGACGACGGCGTAGAGCAGCCAGCAGAGGTCGGCGGGCGTCGGCAGGTCCGGGGTGGCGCCGGCCAGGGCGTAGACGTCCCAGATCAGCTGTCCGGCGAACCACAGAGCCGAGGCCACGGCCAGCAGCCGCCAGCCCGACCGCCGGCGAGGCTCGGTCACGCCGGCCATCGCCACGCGACAGCCGAGCAGCGCGGCGCCGCTGGCCAGCGTCCACGCGGCATAGGCGAGCCACAGCGCCAGCTCGCCGTGCAGCGGGTACTGCGCGACGAGCGCCGCCACCGCGGTGATCACCAGCGCAACGACCAGGCGCGCCATCAGACGGGTTCCGGGCGGCCGATGAGGTAGCCCTGCGCGTAGTCGACGCCCATCGAGGCGAGCAGGTCGAGCGTCGCCTGATCCTCGACGCCCTCGGCGATCGTCCGCATGCCCAACCCGCGGGCGAGCGTCACGACCGCCTGGACGACGTGGCGATCGGCCTCCTCGTCGACGAGGTGGCGCACGAACTCCATGTCGATCTTCAGGTAGGAGACCGGAAGGCGCTTGAGCAGCGTGAAGCTGCCGTAGCCCGTGCCGAAGTCGTCGAGCGCGAAGCCGCAGCCCAGCTCGGCGATGCGCTCGGCGAAGCGGCAGGCCTGCTCGAGGTCGGCGGTCAGCGCCGTCTCGGTGATCTCGAAGGTCAGCAGCCGCGGGTCGGCTCCGCTGCGCTCGATGGCCTCCTCGACCCACACCGTCAGGTCGCGGTGGCCGAGCGTGCGCCCGGAGACGTTGACCTCGACGTGGCGGCCGCGGGCGGCGATCGTGGCGGCCTGGCCGATGACCCAGCGGTCGATGTCGGAGATCAGCCCGTACTCCTCGGCCACGGGCAGGAACTCACCCGGTCCGACGATGTGGCCGTCCTCGTCACGCATGCGCAGCAGCAGCTCCTCCTGGGCGATCTCCCCGCGCGCGATGTCGAGGATGGGCTGCGTGTAGATGACCAGGCGGTCCTCGGCGAGCGCCTTGCGCGTCTGCTCGAGGCGGTCGAGCGCCGCGAGGCGCCGGTGGAGGTTCTGCTCGCGGGCCTTGCGGTCGGAGATGTCGGAGAAGACGACCACGACCCCGCGTTCGTCGCCGGTGCCCAGCGGGGCCGCGCTGTAGCTGACCGGGAGCTTGCTGCCGTCGGCGCGCGCGAACGTGTCGTCGTCGACGCGGACGGCCTCGCCGGTCCCCGCCACCCTGACGATCGGGCAGTCCTCGTAGCGGCCGGTGTGCGCGTGGATGGACTCGTGCATCGTCCGGCCGATGAGCGCGGGCGGATCGAAGCCGAGCAGCCGCTGGGCCGCCGGGTTGACCATCTCGATGCGGTTGTCGCCGTCGAGGGCGATCACGCCCTCGGCCAGGCTCTCGAGCACCGCGCCCAGCCGCGCGTCGGTCTGCCGGTGCACGTTGATGTCGACGACCTGGGACTGGATCCCGCGGGGGCGGCCGCTCGCGTCGATCAGCAGCGTCGAGTGCACCTGCCCCCAGACCACCTGCCCGTCGGGGCGCACGAAGCGCTTTGCGCGATCGAGTGCGCGGTGCACCGTGAGCGCCTCGACGAGCTCGGGCGTCGGCACGTGGTCCTCGGGGTGGGTGACGTCCTGGATCGTGCTGGCGCGAAGCTCCCCGACCGTGCGGCCCAGGAACCGGCAGAGCTCGGCGTTGGCCTCCAGGCAGCGCCCGTCGAGGTTGAGGACCGCCATGCCGACGGCCGAGTTCTCGAACATCGTCCGGAACAGATCCTCGGCGCCGCGGCGCCGGCGGTCCGCCTCGTGCTCGCCGCTGACGTCGCGGACGAACGCCGTGAACTCGACGGGCGCCACGCCGGTGCGGCGCATGCTCAGCTCGACGGTCAGGCGGCCCCCGTCCGCGTGGAGGAGCTGGGCCCGCAGGCGCTCGGCGACGACGCTGTCGCGCGGCGCCTGCCACATCCCGGCCATGCGGCCGTCGGCGATCGCGCGGTGCTCCGGCGGAACGAAGATGTCGAACGCCTTGCGGCCCATGACCTCGCTGCGCTCATATCCGAAGAGCTCCTCGGCGGCGCGGTTGAAGACGGTGACCAGACCGTCGGCGTCGATCGCGACGATGCCTTCGAAGACCGACTCGACGATGCCCTCGCGCGCCGCTTCGGCGCGAACCCGGTCGCTGATGTCGATGGCGACACCGAGTGAGTAGCGGGCGCGGCCCTGGTCGTCGTGGATCGCCCGGGCGCACAGCCGGGTCGCGCGCACCGTGCCGTCGGGCAGCACGTAGCGCTTGTCGACCTCGTGACGATCGATCTCGCCGCGCGCCATGCGGCGCATCGCCTCGCGCTCGCGCTCGACCTCGTCGGGGTGGCTGAAGCCGGCGGTGGACGTGCCCGGCAGATCGTCCAGCGGGCGGCCGACGAGCTCTGCGTAGGCATCGTTGAGCTCGAGGATCGTGCCCTCGGCTCCCGGTTGCAGGTCGATCATCACCATGCCCACGTCGGCCTGGTGGAAGATCAGGCCGAAGCGCTCGCGGCTGAAGCGCAGCGCCTCCTCCCGGAGCCGTTCGCGGCTGACGTCCTCGAGCTGGGCCACGCCCAGGGTGGCCTGGCCGTTGTCGTCGCGCACGAACGTCACGTGCAGGCGGCCCCACAGCTGGCGCCCGCGCGCGTCGACGAGCGGCTGCTCGACCGCGGAGAGCGTGGCGCCCTCTTCGGCCGCGGCGCGCAGCTCGCCGTCGAGTCGGTCGGCCTCGGCGGGAGGGAAGACGTCGTGGATGCGCTTGCCCGGCAGCGAGTCCATGGAGTAGCCGAACATCCGGCCGGTCGCGCCGTTGGCCTGGAGGATGCGGCCGAAGTGCTTGCCGGCGGCGGTGAAGACCACCAGGGCGGTCGGCGTCGCGTCGAACGCGGCGCGCAGCAGGGCCTGCGTCTCGCGCAGGCGCTCCTCGGCGTAGGAGTCGGCGGTGCTGTCGACGGTGACGACGAACATCCCCTCGGTCACGCCGCCTCCGTTGACCAGCGGCGCCGCGACGACCTGATAGACGCCGCCGTCGTCCTGGGGAAGGCGGAAGCCCTGAGGGTGCCCCTCGAGCGCGGCACGGTAGTGGCGCTCCAGGGCCGGCCAGCGGACGGGGTCCAGGATCTCGGGCAGCCGCGAGCCCTCGATCTCCGCGGGGTCCCACCCGGCCGCGGCGAACGCGCCGCCGCCGCAGACCACGACACGGAAGTCCAGGTCGGTGACGAACACCCCGGCGCCGGGCAGGCGCTCGAGCAGCGCGCGGACCGACGCGTCCCGGAGCCCGGGGAGCAGCTCGTCGTGGAACGCGTACGTCACAAATGAAACATCGGCATCCGCCGACGCTCAGCACATCCCCCATCCACAGTAATCAGGTTTGTGCAACTCGATGGTGTCAGTCGTCGTCGCGCGCCTGCCGGCGCTCGCGCCGGCTCTGCACCGCGAGGAACCCCACCAGGACGACGACCGGCGCGAAGTAGAGCAGCGAGGTCGTCCAGTGCCCGACGTGTGCCGTCATCAGAGCGGCGAGTCTAGAACGACGACGGGGCGGGCCGTGCGGCCCGCCCCGTGGACGTCGAGCTGGGTCGCTTCAGCGACTCAGGTGCACTTGCCGGTCGTCGAGACCGTCTGCTTGCTGCCGTCGACCTGGCGGAACGTCACCTTGATGCCGCTCTTGCCGTTGCGGCACTTGCCGGCCGACTCGAAGAAGCCGCGGGTCTTGCCCTTGACCTTCTTGGTCGCCTTGCGGATCGTCGAGTTGACCTGGACGACCGCGTTGTCGATGCCGGGGGCCGGGTGCAGCAGCGTCTCGTCGACGTCGAACACCAGCGACGTGCCGGTGGCACGCTTGACGAACGTCGCGTCGATGGCCTTGTTGACGTCGAGCGGGCAGCTCTTCGCCGGGCCACGCGGGTCCGCCGGACCGCCCTTGAGGTACAGCGCCGCGTGCTGGTTGCCGGCGTTGTAGATCTTGAGATCCAGGTGGCACTTCAGCGCGTCGGGCTTGTCGGCCTCGTTGGCCGTCTGGCCCGCGTTGTTCTCGACGTTGCCCTGACCCATCAGCGAGCCCTTCGGGCAGTTCGCGTCGGTCTGGTCCTGGTCGATCTTCGCGGCCGAGCAGACCGGGAAGTACTTGGTGTTGACCTGGCCGTTCTCGAAGAAGATGTCGTACTGGTCGATCAGCGCCGGGCGCTTGCCCGACTTCTCACCGACGGTGTAGTCGAAGTCCAGCGAGACGGGCGTCGGCTTCTTCTTCGTGCCGATCTTGGTGGGCTTGACACCACCGGAGACGGTGTAGGTGTTCTCCTGTGCGGCCAGGGCGATGGCCGTGAAGACCATGATGCCGGCGACTGCCAGGCAGACGATGCGGAGTTTGCGCAACTCTCCTCCTAAGAAAGTGCGAAGCGGGACGGGGGAAGCGCGCAAGCCTAAACCGCTGAACCCCGGAGTGCCAGTCCCCAGAAATGTGGAGAGGGCGGCCTCTCGGCCGCCCTCTCGGAACTTCAGTGCCTGTCGCTGAGGACTAGGCCTTGCAGGGCGCGAGGTCCTGCGCCTTGCCCGTCGAGCCGCTCACCGCGGTGAACGTCACAGTGATCGGGCGCTTCTTGTTCTTGCAGCCGCCGAAGGACTCGAAGTAGCCGCGGGTCTTGCCCTTGACCTTCTTCGTGACCTTCTTGATGACCGAGTTGACGTCGACGACGGCGTTGTCGATGCCGGGGGCCGGGTGCAGCAGCGTCTCGTCGACGCTGAACACCAGCGACGTGCCCTTCGCGTTCTGCACGAAGTTCGCGTCGATGGCCTTGTTGACGTCGAGCGGGCAGCTCTTGGCCGGGCCGCGCGGGTCGCTCGGGCCGCCCTTGAGGTACAGGGTCGCCTTGTTCTTGCCGGCGTTGTAGAACTTCAGGTCCAGGTGGCACTTCAGCGCGTCGGGCTTGTCGGCCTCGTTGGCCGTCTGGCCGGCGTTGTTCTCGACGTTGCCGGTACCCATCAGCGAGCCCTTCGGGCAGTTCGCGTCGGTCTGGTCCTGATCGATCTTGGCGGCCGAGCAGCCCTTGAACAGGCTGCCGTTGACCTGCAGGCCGGCGAAGTTGATCGAGTACTGCTTGATGAGCGCCGGGCGCTTGCCGCTCTTCTCGGCAACGGTGTAGCCGAACTTCACCTGGACGGGAACGGGCTTCTTCTTCGAGCCGGCGCTCGTCGGCGAGGTGGCGCCGTCGACGGTGTAGGAGTTCTCCTGAACAGCGAGGGCTACCGCGGCGAAGGCCAACAGGCCCGCGATGGCCAGGGTGATGATTTTGCGCAAGTCTCCTCCTGGGATGTTTGCGTAGTGGGGGTGGTGAGGCAGAAACCGCTCCTGGGGAGCTGCCCCTGCCGCTGGACCCCCTAAACCCGGGTTCTGCGCCAAGTTGCGGTTATCGTGGCCGCGATGCGACCGCCGGTCGACACGATCGCCGCGCCGACCTTTCCGCGCGACCTCGCGTGGGTCAACGTGGCGCCGCTGCGGATGGACAAGCAGCGCGGTCGACCGGTGCTCATCGAGTTCTTCGACTTCTGCCGTGTGCAGTCACTGCGCGCGCTGGACTATGTCCGTGCCTGGCACGAGCGCTACGAGGCCGACGGCCTGCGGGTCATCTCGGTCCACGCGCCCGGCTACGCACCCGGCCGCGATGAGGACGTCGTGCGCGAGGCCGTGGCGCGGCTGGGCATCGAGCATCCCGTCTGTCTCGACACCCGCTTCGAGCTGTGGCAGCTCTACGACAACGAGGGCTGGCCGGCGCGCTACCTGTTCGACGGCGGTTCGCGGCTCGCGCACTTCCACTACGGCGAGGGCGGCTACGAGGAGACCGAGCAGGTCGTCCAGGAGCTGCTGGGCGTCGAGCGCGAGTTGCTCGAGCCGCTGCGCCCCGAGGACGATCCCGCGGCACTGATCGTCGTGCCCACGCCCGAGCAGCCCGGCGCCTACTCGGGCCCCTACGAGGCGGGGGGCGTGTGGGCGGTGCTGTCGGGCTCGGGAACGGTCGCGGTCGACGGGCACGAGCTTGCGGTCGCCCACCCGGGCGCCTACCCGCTCGTGCAGCACGACCGCCACACCGAGGGCGTCCTCGCGCTGGAGGTCGGCCCGGGCGTCACCTGCCACGCCACCTGCTTCACCCCGGGCATCGCCGCGCGCTAGAGCGCGACGTCGGCGAGCACCCGCAGCAGCACCGGCGGGCGCCCGGGCTCGACCAGCGCCGCGCCCCCCGGCCAGTACGGACCGGCAGACCCCTCACGGCCGACGAAGTGCGGCTCGTGCACCCAGGAGCCCGTGTTGAGCAGCCCGGTCCACTCGCGGGCGTCGTCGGCGGGCAGCGGGCCGGTGCGGTGGGTGTGTCCGAAGATCACCGTCTCGGCGCCCACGCCGAGGCGGCGCAGCGCCTCGCGCATGCCGTGGAGCCCGCCGCGCCGCAGCGCGTCGCCGGAGAGGTCGCCGCGAACGGGGCCGATGCCCGCGCGGTTGATCGCCGCGATGGCCACCGGGAACGCGGCGACCGCCAGCCGGGCGCGCAGCGGGCGGCGCCCCTCGTGGGTCAGCGACCGCCAGGCGCGGCCCGCGGCTCCGGTGCCGCGGACGGGCCGCCCAGGCGTCGCGCGCGCGGCGACGGCGCCGAGCAGCGCGTACATGGGCGCGAGCACCGACTCGTAGTCGTCGGGCACTGCGCCCGTCGCCGGCGGGCCGCCGAGCGCGCGGGCCAGGACGCCCGCGCTCAGTCGCTCGTAGGCCGGGACCGTCCCGTGGACGTCGAGGTAGTGCCCGTGGGTGGCGTAGACGCCTTCGGCCAGCCAGAGGCCGGGATAGGCGACCGTGGTCGCCGCCGGGGCGAGCGCCGCGGCCACCGCGGCGGCCAGCGGCGAGGCCTCGGCCGGGGCAGCACGCTCGTCGAGCGCGAGGGCGCGACCGCGGCTCTCGGCCCAGGGCGCGGTCAGCGCGTGGTCGTGGTTGCCGGGAACGAGCACGATCTCGCCCTCGGCCATCGCCGCCCCGAGCGCGGCGAGGACCGGCGCGGCCGCCTCGAGCGCCTCGGCCGCCGGACCCTGCCGCAGCTCGATGGTGTCACCCAGCAGCACCAGCCGGTCGATGGCGTCGAGCGCGGCGACGAGCGCCTCGAGCGGCGCCGGCTGGTGCAGCACGCCGACCCCGGTGCGGGCGCCCAGGTGCAGGTCGGAGATCACGAGGGTCCGCATCGCCGCACAGTCTGCCGTGAGCGGCGGCGCGCCAGAAATGTCCAGAGGACCGCTCTTCCTACCCAGTTTTGGATATTTGAGCGGACACATGCCAGCACGCCTGCTCGTTCTCGCCCTCGCCGCCCTCGCTCTCGGGGCCCCCGCCGCCCATGCGGCGGTGCCGCCCGGCGACGACCCGACGGGCGATACGGACACCAATCACGTCCACAAGCTCAAGCCGTGGAAGGCGAAGTTCGAGTACCGCATCGTCCGGGAGTCCAAGGCCTACGAGGAGCTCAACGCCCGCTCGGACGTGTCGGCGCTGATGCACAAGGACCTGTGGTTCCACATCGACTGCCAGCTGACGACCACCACCCAGAACGGCCCTGTCCTCTGGAACCATGTGCCGTCGCTCGGCTGGGTCGCCGATCACAACTTCAAGACCTACACCGACGGGCGCCTCGAGGGCTCCCCGTCGTGCGCGGTCCCGTTCCCCGAGCACGTGTGGTTCGAGCAGGGCTGGGCACCGACCAAGCAGTACCGGCTCAAGAAGCGCGCCGCGGCCCGCACGCGGCCGGGCGGCAAGGCGACGTCGCGGATCTATGAGAACCGGTCGTGGACGACGATCGACTGCGCGGCGACGCACAACGGCCGGGCGTGGGTCCAGGTCGCCCGCCAGCCCAAGGTCGGCACGTTCTGGCTGCGGGCCGAGGTCCTGAAGTTCTGGCAGGCGGGCCTGCCGGCCGGGCTGCCGGCGTGCGCGGTGGATGCCCCGCCGCTGCACTGGGTCGCGATGGGCGACTCCTATGCCGCCGGCCAGGGCGCCAACGACTACATGACCGGCTCCGGCGACTGCCGGCGGTCCAACAACTCCTACTGGGCGCTCCTGCAGCTCAAGCTGAAGACCGGCTTCCAGACGGCGCCGAGCGACTTCGTCGCCTGCTCGGGAGCCAAGACCGACGGCGTGCTCGATCACCAGCTCGGGCGCCTCGATCGCGACACCGGCGTCGTCACCATCAGCATCGGCGGCAACGACCTCGGGTTCTCCACCGTCCTGAAGAACTGCGTCAAGCCGCGCGGCACGACCTGCAAGGAGGCGATCGACTCGCACTTCGAACCCACGGATCTGCGAGCCCTCGAGTCCAAGCTCGACGGGGTCTACCGCGCGATCCGCAACCGGGCTCCCAACGCGAAGGTGCTCGTCCTCGGCTACCCCGAGCTGGTGCCGCGCGACCACGTCGACGGCTGCGGGGCGATCAGCGACGACGACGCTCCGCGCCTGCAGCGGGCGGCGACGCTCGTCAACAACGTGATCAGGGGCACCGTCGGCAAGCGGCCGGACTTCCGCTTTATCGGGCTGGTCAAGACGTTCCTGGGCCACCCCGCCTGCAACGACGACGCCGCCGACTGGATCAACGGCGTCGTGCCGACCGACAGCCTCGAGTCCTTCCATCCCAACGAGTCCGGCCACCGGGCCATCGCCTCGCTGCTCACCGGCGCGGCGCCCCGGATCTTCGGGTAGGACCCCGGCCATGCGCGCGCTGTGGATCGTCCTTCTCGCCGCCTTCGCGGCCGGCGTCGCTCCGGCGTTCGCCGGCCTGCCGCCGGGCGACGACCCGCCCGGAGACGGCGGCGACCCGAGCAAGGACCACGTCTACCGGCTCAAGCCGTGGAAGGCCCGGCTGCAGTACCGGGTCATGCGCACCTCCCGCGCCTACGCCGAGCTCAACTCCCGCTCGGACGTCGCGGCCGAGGTCCAGAAGGACCAGTGGTGGCCGATCGACTGCCAGCTGACCAGCACCACCCAGAACGGGCAGGTCCTGTGGGACCACATCCCCAACGTGGGCTGGGTCGCCGACAAGAACCTCAAGACCTACAGCGCCGGCCGGCTCGAGGGCTCGCCGACGTGCCCGGACCCGACCGGCAACCACGTCTGGTTCCAGCAGCCGTGGGCCGCAGCGAAGGAGTACCGCCTCACGCGCAACTCCGTCGTGCGCACGCGGCCGGGGGGCGCGATCAACCCGCTCATCAGCCTCCCCAAGGGGCTGTTCACCCCGATCCAGTGCTCGAACCGGACCGGTAAGAAAACGTGGATCCGCCTCTCGAGCGACGGCCAGGGCCACGAGGGATGGATCAACGCCAAGGCACTGCGTTTCTGGCAGAAGGGCCTGCCCCAGGGCCTTCCCGGCTGCGTCTCGTCGACGCCGCGCCGGATGGTCGTGCTCGGTGACTCATACGCCGCGGGCATCGGCGCCGGCAGCTTCTACGAGGACTCCGGCTCCTGCTATCAGTCCAGCCAGTCCTACTGGGCCACGCTGGCCACGCAGCTCGCCCCCGGCTTTCAGTCCATACGGGCGGACTTCGAGGCCTGCACCGGCGACAAGACCGCCCAGCTGCGCAGCAAGCTCGCCTACGTCCTCAACCAGGACACGGGGCTGGTCACGGTGAGCATCGGCGGCAACGACATGCACTTCGCCGACATCCTCGACGACTGCGTCAAGCCCGGGCCGACGACGTGCGAGAACGCGCTGAAGAAGTACTTCACCGACGCCGCGCTCGCCGCGACGAGAGCGAAGCTCGCAGCGACCTACGACGAGATCCGTGCAAAGGCACCGAACGCGACGGTGCTGGTGCTCGGCTACCCGCGGCTCGTTCCCGCCGACCACATCGATCGCTGCGGCGCGATGAGCGACGACGACGCGCCGCGGCTGGCCCGGACGGCCAACCAGCTCAACGACGTCATCGCCGCCGCGGTGCACGGCCGCGCGAAGTTCCGCTTCGTCGGGCTGGTCAAGACGTTCGCCGCGCATCCGGCGTGCAACCTCGGCCAACAGGACTGGATCAACGGCTTCAACAGCCAGGCGGGCGGCAAGGCGTCGTTCCATCCCAACGTCCCGGGCAACGCGGCGATCGCCCAGCGCATCCGCGAGGCCGCGCCGCGCTTCTTCGGGTAATCGCGGCCGGGGTCCGGGGGTCAGGCGGTGGCGCGCGCGGCCATCGCCTGGCGGATCGTCTTGGGGAGCATGAAGCGCACGTCCTCCTTGACGACCTCGAACTCCGAGACGTCCTGCACGCCGCGCTCGCGGAAGAACGCGACGAGGCTGGCGACGAGCTCCTCCGGGGCGCTGGCGCCCGAGGAGATCCCGACGACGCGCTTGTTCTGAAGCCACGCCTCGTCGACCTGGCCGGCGTTGTCGATCAGGTAGGCCTCGTCGGCGCCGTGCTCGCGCGCGACCTCGACCAGGCGCTGGGAGTTCGACGAGTTCTGCGAGCCGATGACCAGGACCAGGTCGCACTGCTCGGCCATCTTCTTGACGGCCGCCTGACGGTTGGTCGTGGCGTAGCAGATGTCATCGGTCCGGGGCCCGGTGATGTTCGGGAAGCGCTCGCGCAGGCGGGTGATGATCGCCTTGGTCTCGTCGACCGACAGCGTGGTCTGCGACACGTAGGCGACGCGGTCGGGATCGGCGACGACGAGCCCGTCGACGTCGGCCTCGGTCTCGACCAGGACGGTGCACTCGGGCGCCTCCCCCATCGTTCCCTCGACCTCCTCGTGGCCTGCGTGGCCGATGAGGACGATCGTGTAGCCCTCGGCGGCGAACTTCAGGACCTCGCGGTGGACCTTGGTGACCAGCGGGCAGGTCGCGTCGATCGTCCGCAGCCCGCGGGACTCCGCGTCGGCGTGGACGGCCGGGCTGACGCCGTGGGCCGAGAAGACGGTGACGCTGCCCTCGGGGATCTCGTCGACGAGCTCGTCGACGAAGATCGCGCCGCGCTCGCGCAGCTGCTCGACCACGTGCTTGTTGTGGACGATCTCCTTGCGCACGTAGACCGGGGCGCCGTGCAGCTCGAGCGCGCGCTCGACCGTCTGCACGGCACGGTCGACGCCCGCGCAGTAGCCGCGGGGTGCGGCGAGCAGGAGCTTCTCGACGGTCGGCATCCGGTGTTCCAGTCTAGGAAGACCGCGGTCCTGGCACTAGCGCAGCGCCTCCGCGTAGGCGACCACGGTCTCGCCCACCGCGTCGGTGGCGGCGACCGAGATCTTGTCCATCCCGTCGCTGAGCGAGTGGCCGTCGTAGCTCCAGTCGATGAAGTCGACGGCGGGGATGCCGGCGCGCAGGAACGGCGTGTGGTCGTCGGTGATCGCGACGTCGGTGCGGTCCGGGAAGACCTTGAGTACGCCCGCGCGCCGGGCGGCCGCGCGGACCTTGGCCCACAGGCCGCGATCCGACGACGCCTCGCGCGGGAGCCGCAGCCCCTTGTTGGCGACGTAGTCGAGCAGCAGCATCGCGCGGGTGGAACCGGCGAAGCGCTTGGCGTAGGCGCGCGAGCCGCGCAGGCCGGCGTTGTAGAAGTCGGCCTGCTCCTCGGGCAGGCCGGCCGCCGGTTCCTCGCCGTCGAAGAGGACGAAGCGGATCGGCACCGCGCTGCCGGCGCGGTCGAGCCGCGCGAGGGCACGCGCCACCTCGATGACGATTGCCGTTCCCGACGCGCCGTTGTTGGCTCCGACGAAGCCGTCGGGCTTGACGAGCGTGTCGTAGTGGGCGCCGATCACCACCGCCTTGCCGCGCCCTGGCAGGGAGCCGACGATGTTGCGCAGGCGCGGCTCTCCCGGGATGGTCTGGAAGCGCCCGTCCGGCAGCATGCGCCGCAGCTTTTCGGCGAGCGCCCGCAGCTGGTCGGATCCCGCTGGACGCTGCCCGTAGTCGACCTGCGTCTGCATGAGGCGCACCGCGCGCGGCGCATCGAAGCGATCGACCTTCGGTGACGGAGCGGGCGTCCTGGCCTCGGCCCCGCAGCCGGCGAGGACGGCGACCGCTGCGAGCGCCGCGATCCTCCTAGTCGTTGGAGGTCACCGCCTCGAGCAGGTGGGCGAACCGCACCCGCGCCTCCTCGAGCGACGTCGGGACGTGCTCGGTCGGGACCTCGTGGGGCTCGTAGCCGCGCAGGATGCGCTTGGCCACCGACATGCGGTGGACCTCGTCGGGGCCGTCGTAGATGCGGGCGGAGCGGGCGAAGCGGTACATGCGCTCGAGCGGCATGTCCCCGGAGTAGCCGAGGGCGCCGTGGACCTGGATCGCGCGGTCGATGACGTCGTGCATGACCTTGGCGCCGAAGAACTTGATCAGCGCGACGTCCTCGCGCGCGGCGGAGGCGCCCTGGGTGTCCATGACCCAGGCGGCGCGCAGCGTCATCAGCCGCGCGGCCTGCATCTCGGCCGCCGAGTCGGCGATCCAGTTCTGCACGGACTGCTTCTCGGCCAGGGTGCTGCCGTGCGCCTCGCGCGACAGGGCGCGCTCGCAGAGCATGTCGAACGCGCGGCGCGACTGGCCGAGCCAGCGCATGCAGTGATGGATGCGGCCCGGCACCAGGCGATGCTGGGAGATCAGGAAGCCCTCGCCCTCGTTGCCGAGCAGGTTGGTCGCCGGGACGCGGACGTCCTCGTAGAGGATCTCGGCGTGGCCGCCGTACTGCGCGTCGCCGACGTGGCCCGGATGCTCCATCGTCGGGACGTCGCGCAGGATGTTCACGCCCGGTGTGTCGACCGGGACGATGATCATCGACGCGCGCTGGTGGCGGCGCGCCTCGGGATCGGTGACGACCATGACGATCAGGAAGTCGGCGATCGTCGCGTTCGAGGAGAACCACTTGCGGCCGGTGATGACGTAGTCGTCGCCGTCGCGCACCGCGCGGGTGGTCAGCAGCGTGGGATCCGAGCCGGCGGTGTGCGGCTCGGTCATCGAGAACGCCGAGCGGATGTCGCCGGCCAGCAGCGGCTCGAGCCAGCGCTCCTTCTGCTCGGGCGTCCCGGCCATGGCCAGGATCTCGGAGTTGCCCGAGTCCGGCGCGGAGTTGCCGAAGGCGAGCGGGGCGATCACGCAGGTGCCGAGGATCTCGTGGAGCAGCCCGAGCTTGACCTGGCCGTGGCCCTGCCCGCCGAGCTCGGCGGGCAGGTGCGTCGCCCACAGGCCGCGCTCGCGGACCTTGTCCTTGAGCGGCTCTATGGCGCGGTCGAGCTGGGCCATGGTCAGCTCGCCGTTGAGGAACAGGGTCTCGATGGGCCACAGCTCGGAGCGGACGAAGCCGTCGGCCCACTGCAGCTGGGCGTCGTAGTCGGGGTCGGTCGAGAAATCCCAGGACATGATGTCCCCCATCATCGGGCATCCGCTCGGTATGCGCGTGACGGTGATCGGAGCAACCGGCAACGTGGGCACGGCGCTGATGCGCCGCCTGTCCGCCGAGCCCGCGGTGACCGAGCTTGTCGGCGTGTCGCGCCGGGCGCCCGAGCTGTCGCTGCCCAAGACCCGCTGGGAGCAGGCCGACATCTCCCGCGGCGGCGATCTCGTCTCGCTGCTGCGGGGCAGCGACGCCGTTGTGCACCTGGCGTGGCTGATCCAGCCGTCGCGCCACGAGGACGTCACCCGCGCCACCAACGTCGAGGGCAGCCGCCGCGTCTTCGAGGCCGCCGCCAAGGCCGCCGTCCCGCGGCTGCTATACGCATCGTCGGTGGGCGCCTACGCCGAGGGTCCCAAGGACCGCGCGGTCGACGAGTCGTGGCCGGCGACGGGGATCGCGACGTCCTTCTACTCGCGCCACAAGGCGGCGACCGAGGCGATGCTCGACGGCCTCGAGCGCGCCCACCCCGAGATCCGCATCGTGCGCCTGCGCAAGGGCCTGATCTTCGGCCGCGAGGCCGCCTCGGGCATCCGGCGGCTGTTCGCCGGGCCGCTGCTGCCGTCGTTCCTGCTGCGGCCCAGCCTGATCCCCGTCGTGCCGGCCCACGAGCGGCTCGTCTTCCAGGCCGTCCACCGCGACGACGTCGCCGAGGCCTACCGCCTCGCCCTGCTCGACGACGACGCCCGCGGCGCCTACAACGTCGCCGCCGGCCCGGTCCTGGACTCCGCCGAGCTCGCGCGCATCCTCGGCGCTCGCCCGGTCCCGGTGCCCGCCGGCGTCCTGCGCGCGGCCGCCGACCTGACGTGGCGCGCACACCTGCAGCCGACCGAGCCCGGCTGGGTCGATCTCGGCCTCGGCGTCCCCGTCATGGACATCGCCCGCGCCCGCGACGAGCTCGGCTGGGCGCCCCGCCACACCGCCTCCGAAGCACTCCTCGAGCTCATCGACGGCATGCGCGAGAACGCCGGCGGCCCGACCCCCTCCCTCGATCCGTCCACCGGCGGGCCGGCCCGCGTCCGCGAGTTCCTCACCGGCATCGGCCACACCTCGAAGTAGTTCGCAACGCCAACCAGGGGTCAGACCCGTAGTTAGCAAGGCTAATCAGGCGTCAGACCCCTTTATGTTGGGGCGGTGCGATCGATCGCCGCCCGGCGCCATGTTCCGCGGCCGCGGGAGGAGCTCTACGCCCAGCTGGCGGACGTGCGGGGGCACTGGAAGCTGGCGGGGCGCTGGGTCGACCCGGTCGAGCTGCGCGAGGACGGCGGCGTGGTGCGCGTGCGCGGGCCGTTCGGCCTGCACCGCACGATCCGCACGACGCTGACCACACTGCGGGCGCCCGAGTGCGTGGCCGGAGAGGCGGCGATCGGCGCCACGCGAGCGGAGATCCAGTGGCTGCTCGAGGAAGACGGCAGCGGCACGCTCGTCACGCTGCGGGCCGACGTCCTGCGGGCCGGACCGCTCGATCGCGCCATGCTCGCGCTCGGGGGCGCCTGGTGGATGCGGACCCGTTTTGCCGCGACCCTCGAGCGGTTAGGGTGACTGAAGTGGCGCAGCAGCATCTGGAGAGACTGTCCGCCGTCGACGCCTCGTTCCTCGCGAACGAGGGCCCGACGTCGCACATGCACGTCGGCGCGGTCGTCATCCTCGAGGGCCCGCCGCCGCCGTTCGAGGAGTTCCTCGACGGCCTGCGCGCCCGGCTGCACCTCGTCCCGCGCTACCGCCAGAAGCTCGCCGAGCATCCCGGCGGCCGGCCGCTGTGGGTCGACGACCCCGACTTCAACCTCGAGTACCACGTCCGCCAGACCGCGCTGCCCAAGCCCGGCTCGGAGAACCAGCTCATGCGGCTGGCCGCGCGGATCATGTCCCAGCAGCTCGACCGCACGAAGCCGCTGTGGGAGGTCTGGCTGGTCGAGGGCCTCTCCGACGGCCGCCTGGCGATGATCTCCAAGACCCACCATGCGCTGATCGACGGCGTCAGCGGCGTCGATCTCGCCACGGTGATGTTCGACCTCTCCCCCGTCCCGCGCGACCTCACCGAGGAGACCGCGGGCCTGCAGGCCTGGACCCCGGCCCCCGAGCCCTCACCGGCCGAGCTGGTCGCCGGCGGCGTCGCCGGCCTGGCCCGCACCGGGCTCGGCCTGGCCGCGGGTGCGCTTGGCGCGCTCAGCCGTCCCGGGCAGACGCTGGCCCAGGCGCGCGAGGCGGCCGAGGGGCTCGGCGAGATCGTCTGGGCCGGTCTGAACCCCGCCCCGGACACGCCGCTCAACGTCGAGATCGGGCCGCACCGCCGCTTTGCCGGCGTGCGCTGCGAGCTCGCGGACTTCAAGGCGGTCAAGGACGCGTTCGGCGGCACCGTCAACGACGTCGTCCTGACCGTGGTCAGCGGGGCGCTGCGCGAGTGGCTGCAGTCGCGCGGCGCTCGCACGGAGGGCCTGGAGATGCGCGCGCTGGTGCCGGTCTCGATCCGCGGCGCCCACGAGCACGGCCAGCTGGGCAACCGCATCGCGGCGATGCGCGGGCCACTGCCGGTCTACGTCGACGACCCGCTCGCGCGCCTGGCCGTGGTCCGCGAGGCGATGGACGGGCTCAAGGAGTCCAAGCAGGCGATCGGCGCGGAGGTCATGGCCAACGTCCAGAACTTCGCGCCGCCGACCGTCCTGGCCCAGGCCGCCCGGATCAACTTCTCCACGCGCCTGTTCAACCTGATCGTCACCAACGTCCCCGGCCCGCAGTTCCCGCTCTACGTCCGCGGCCGCGAGATGCTCGACGTGTTCCCCGTCGCGTTCCTGCCCAAGGACCACGCGCTGGCCATCGCGATCATGTCCTACAACGGCGGGCTGAACTTCGGCCTGCTCGGCGACTTCGACGCGATGCCCGACATCGAGGACTTCGCCGACGGCCTGCGCGAGGCGCTGGCCGAGCTCGTTGCGCTCGCCGGCCGCGAGCGCGCCGTCAGCGCCTGACGACCCGCGTGCGGGCGTCGGGCTTGCGCGTCGCGAGCTCGCGGTTGCCCGCCTTGTCGATCGCACGCGTGAAGAACGCGTAGGTGCGCGCCGGCGTGCCGTGGACCGTCAGGCGCCGCTTGCGCGTCACCGCGATGCGCTTGGCCTTGTGGCCGCCGATGCTGCGCCAGACCTCGTAGCGGGCGACGCCCGACACGGTCAGTCCCGCGGGCGCGGCATCGCGGCCGGTCCAGCGCAGGACGAACGTGCGGCGGCCCTTGACCTGGCGCGGCGCGGTCAGCTTCGACGAGGGCCGCGTCCGGTCCAGCGCCTTGCCCGCCGCGACGGCGGCGCCGGCGTTGATGATCCCCCAGCCGAGGTCCTCGCTCCATCCGGTCCCGTCGGGCCGCGACGCGGTCTGCTCGAGCAGCCGGATGACGTCCTTGGCGTGCAGGCCCGGGTTGACGTTGCGCATCAGCGCCGCGACGGCAGCGACCATGGGCGCGGCCATCGACGTGCCCTGCAGGTAGGCGTAGCGGTCGTCGCCGCCAAAGGTCGTGCGGCAGTTGCAGGGCGGGAAGTCGCTCTCGATCTCGGTCGCGTTGGACGGGAACGCGCCGAAGATGCCCAGCGGCCCGGCCGGTGTCACGGGCCGGTAGTGGAACGTGCCGTAGGCGGCCAGCGAGATCTGCGTGCCGAAGCCGGCGAACGGCGCCCGGCGATCGTCGAAGTCCGCCGCCGTCACCGACAGCCCCTTGCCCGAGCCCAGGACAGGCCCGGTGGCCGAGGGCTGCAGCGCGTTGGCCGGGTCGCCCTGCTCGGTGACCGGCTGGTCGGCCGCGGCGGCGACGAGCACGACGTCGTGGTCATAGGCGTACTTGATCGCCCGCTTCTCAGACGCCGGGGCGTCCTCGCGGCCGTCCTGGCCGAAGGACATGTTGATCGAGTCCGCGCCGCGATCGGTGGCCCGGACGATGGCGGTGGCGATGCTCGAATCGGTCAGGTCGGACTTGATGACCAGCAGGTCACAGCCATAGCCCGCGCCGGCCAGGCCGATGCCGTTGCCGGCGGCGGCGCAGGCCATCGACGCAACGTGGGTGCCGTGGCCGTTGGAGTCCTGCAGCGGCGAGCCGGACCCGGCGTCGTTGTCGAGATCGATCGAGTCCCGGATGCGCCCGGCGAACTCGGGGTGGGCGCCGTCGATGCCCTGGTCGATGACCGCGACGAGCGCACCCTCACCGTGGGTGACGTCCCAGGCCTCGGGCAGGTGCTGGCGCGCGGCCCACCACTGCACGACGGTTCCGGCCGGCGTGCCGATCGCTGTCTCCGGCGTCGTCAGCGCCGGGTCGTTCGGGACCTCCCGCGGCGTCGCCCGGCGCTCGAGCTGCACGGACGCGACGCGCGGATCGGCGCGCAGGCGGGCGGCGAGCGCCGCCAGGCTCTCCCCGACCCGCGGGCGCAGGGTGACGAGCCCGATCTGGGGCGCGCTGTGGCCGCTGCGCCGCGCTTCGGCCGATGCGATGACGGCGCGGGCCCGGGCGGCCGAGGCGCGCGCGGTCGCGCCCGAGGGCGCGGCGGGCTGGTCGAGCAGCACGAGCAGCCGCCCCGTGGCCGGCGCCGGCTGCGCGGCAACGGCGCCGGCGGGCAGTAGCGCGGCAGCAACCACCGCCAGCAGCGCCGAGCGGGACACGCTCAGTAGCCGAGGGCGAACTTCGCGTCCTCGGACATCTTGTCCGGGGACCAGGGCGGCATGAAGATCATCTCTGACTCAACACTCTTGACGCCCTCGAGTTCCGACACGAACTCGTCGATCTGCTCGGTCACCTGCGGCCCGATCGGGCACGCCGGCGTGGTCAGCGTGAACGTGACCTTCACGTGGCCGTCCTCGACCTCGATCCCGTAGATCAGCCCGAGCTCGACGAAGTCCAACCCGAGCTCCGGATCGATCACGTTGGTGAGCGCATCCTCTACGTCTTCGACGGTGACCATCGAGGCCAGTGTAGACCCCGTACGCTTCCCCGTCCCGTGCTTCTGCCGCTCTTCTTCCTGCTCTTCGTGGGCATGCCGATCCTCGAGATCTACGTGATCATCCAGGTGGGCGAGGCGATCGGGATCCTGCCCACGCTGGCGCTGCTGATCTTCGACTCGCTGCTCGGCGCCTGGCTGATGCGCTCCCAGGGCCGGATCGTCTGGCGGCGCTTCACCGCGGCGCTCGAGGCGGGCCGGCCGCCGGCCCGCGAGGTCCTCGACGGCGCGCTGGTCATCGTCGGCGGGGCGCTCGGACTGGCGCCGGGCTTCGTCACCGACGCCTTCGGCCTGTTGCTCATCGCGCCTCCCACGCGAGCGATCGTGCGTCGCGCGCTCGTCCGCCGCCTCGCCCGCCGGGGCGCCATGCGGGTCGGCGCCTGGGCCGGCGGTCGCGGCGGCCGCGCGCCCGGACCCGCCGACTACGACGTCGAGGGCACCGCGCACGAGGATCCCTTCGAGTCCCGGAGGCTGCCGTGAGCGACGCCCCGCGCCCCGCCGGCCAGGCCGGGTTCTCCGACGCGCTGACCTTCGCGTTCGCCGACCCCACGGGCGCGGTCTGCGGCGTCGCGCGGCTCGGCCTCTCCGAGGGTGCGGCCAGCGGCCTGGTGCTCATCTTCAGCGACGGCGAGCCCGTGGCCGTCAAGGCCGACGGCGAGGGCACGCGCGGCGAATCCTGGGACCAGGTGCGGGCCGCCGCGCTGAGCACCGAGACGCTCGAGGACGAGCGGCGCTGGCGGATCGCCTTCGACGGCGAGGTGGGCTTCGACCTCGAGTTCAGCGCGGTCGCCCCGGCCGTCGTGCTGCCCGCGGACTCCGAGGCGGCCAAGGCGGGCGGCATGGAGGGCTTCGACCACGTCTGCCGCGTGACCGGCACCGTCGACGGCGCCTCGTTCAGCGGCATGGGCCAGCGCGGCCGGTCCTGGGGCGCGCCGGACTGGGACAAGATGATCCTCGCCCGCACGATGGGCGCGTGGTTCGACGACGAGCACGCGCTGACGCTCGCGTCCATCCGGCCGGCCAAGGCCAAGAGCCACGCCGACGAGCGGGTCAGCGCGTTCCTGCTCGAGGGCGACGAGGCGCTGGCCGTCGAGGTCCCGCGGCTCTCGACGACCTACGACGCCGAGGAGCGCCAGCGCGCGGTCGGCCTCGAGCTCTACGTCGGCGCCGACGACGAGTTCGCCCGCCGGGCGGCCGGCGAGGTCGTCGCCGGGACGTCGCTCGACCTCGGGCGGCTGCGGCTCGACTGCGCGTTCTTCCGCTGGCGGATGCAGGGCCGCGAGGGCGTCGGGCGCTACGACGTCCTGCGCAAGCTGTGATCGAGGCGATCGTCAGCGACTGGGGCGGCGTGCTGACCTCGCCGCTGGCCGGGTCGTTCGGCGCCTTCGCCGAGGAGTCGGGGATCGGGCTCGAGGCGCTGGGCCAGGCGATGCAGCGCGTCGCCGAGCGCGACGGCGAGAACCCGCTGTTCCCGCTCGAGCGCGGTGAGATCACCGAGCCGGAGTTCCTCGCGGTGCTCGAGGCCGAGCTGGTCGAGACGCTCGGCCGCCCGGTCTCGATGGCCCGCTTCTCCGAGCTGTTCATCGGCAGCCTGGAGGTCAACGAGCCGATGCTGACGTGGCTGGCTGGCGCCAAGGAGCGCGGCACGCGGCTCGCGCTGCTGACCAACAACGTCAAGGAGTGGGAGCCGCGCTGGCGGGCGATGATGCCCGTCGACGAGCTCTTCGAGGTCGTCGTGGACTCCGCCTACGTCGGGATCCGCAAGCCCGACCCGCGCATCTACGAGATCGTGCTCGAGCGCCTCGGGCTACCGGCGAGCGCGTGCGCGTTCGTCGACGACCTCGAGCACAACATCGAGGCCGCGACCGCGCTCGGGATGCACGCGATCTGGTTTCGCGACAACGACCAGACGCTCGCCGAGCTCGGCGAGCTTCAGTTGTCGCAGCCGAGCCGGTCCCACAGGTAGAGCTCGAGGCACTCGGCCGCGAGCTCGGTCGCGCGCTCGCGCGACAGGTGGGGCAGCACGGTCTCGAGCGCCTGCTCCTCGGCCACGCCGGCGTCGAAGGCCTCCTCGCCCCGGAACCCGGCGGCGATCTTCAGCGCCTCGCGGCGGTTGTCGCCGAGGCTCGAGAAGACGGTGACCAGGAAGTCCTTGTTGGCGATGGGCTGGCCGACCTCCAGCGAGGCGTGCCACGCGGCGAGCATCGAGAGGTCGTGCTCGTCGAGGTCGGCGACCGCCTTGGCGTAGTGCGACTCGAGCTCGGGATCGGGGATCTCGTCGACCCACGCCCGCACCAGCTCCCCGAGCAGCTGCCGGCGCGCTTCGCGCCCGACCGACTCGGCGATGACGCGGATCGCGTCCTGGGGTTCGATGAAGCAGAGCGGCATGGTCGAGGCTCCCTCGGTTCCTTGGGAACGGTGAACTGCGCCGGACGGTAGGCAGGGCGTCGGACGGCAAAACCCCGTTTTCCCGGCTTGTTCCCGCGTGTTGCGACAAACGCCTCGCTCAGCTGTGCATACGCCCGGTGCCGTCCATGACGAACGCGGCCGGGAAGTCCTCGCGCGAGAGATGGTCGACGAGCTGTGCGCTGAGCCCGGATGGGTCGGGCGAGGGCTGGCCGTGGTCGTCGAGCACCAGCGAATGCCAGCGCCCGTCGACGAACCGGCCGTCGGCGGCCAGGCGCATCTCCAGCAGCCCGCTGAGCGAGAGGGCGCCGCCGGTCGCGAAGTTGTCGTAGCCGGCGAAGTTGCCGAGCGAGTAGGCGATCAGCCGGTCGCGGTAGCGCTCGACGCCGCGCACCACGTGGGGCCCGGATCCGAGCACGACGTCGGCTCCGGCATCGATGACGGCGTGAGCGAAGCCGCGGGTGTCGCCGCGGTCCTCCCCGTAGGCGACCTCGACGCCGACCGGCGTGTGCGTCTGGTCGGCGCCCTCCGCGCCGGCGTGCATCAGCACGACCACGACGTCGGCGTCCTGCGCGGCGGCGGTGACGAGCTGCTGGGCGGCCGCGATGTCGTGCAGGGACGTCGCCCAGGGGTACGGAGCGAAGCCGATCACGGCCACGCGCAGGCCGTTGACGTCGCGATGCGTGATCGATCCGGGCAGGCCCGCGTGCGCGATGTGCGCCGCGTCGAGCGCCTGGATGGTCTGCGCCTGGCCCGACGAGCCGAAGTCGAGGGCGTGGTTGTTGGCCAGGTTCATCAGGTCAAAGCCCGCGTCTGCCAGCGCGGCGGCGTTCTCGACCGGCGCCTGGAACGCGAAGCACGACGAGCCGGCCGGGTCGGCGCACTTGCTGGTGCCGCCCGCCGAGAGCGTCCCTTCGAGGTTGCCGATGGCCAGGTCCGCGGAGCCGATCAGGTCCTTGACGGCGAGGAACATCTGACCCCCGTTGTCGGGCGGCAGGCCGTACGCCGAGCCCGGCGTGATGTCGCCCACCCAGCTGAGCGTCAACGTGGACGCGTCGGGAGGCGTGCTGGCCAGGGCGTCCTCCGGGGCATGGGAGCCGCCGAGGCCGACGTGCAGGAGCGTGACCACCACGGTCACGCCGCAGGTCGCGAGAAGCAGTGGGGCCAGCCGCGTTCGCCGGCGCGCGCCTGGGGACCGGCGGGTCGGCATGCGGTGACGTTCGACATGGGCGGTCGAACTCATCCCGCCGGAGCACCGGCGTCCGGCTCAGCCCCCGAACTCCGCGGCGGCCGTCCGCTCGTCCCGCGAGGCGTTTGCGGGCGGCGCCGTCACGGGTGCCGCGGCCGCCGCGGCAGCGGTGGCCGGGGCGCCGGTCGTCGCCGGACCACCGGAGGTCGAGAACTCGCGCGCGGCGGTGCTGTCGGCCGACGCGGTCTTCGCGCCGCCGGACAGCCCGAACTCGGATTTCGTCGTGCGGCGAACGACCACGCGGCGGGTCACCGGCTTGCGCTTCGGCGCAGACATCGCGGGTGCAGGGGGCGTGGGCTCGCGGACCACGGTCTTCGGCGCCACCGCAGCCGTGGGCGCGCGCGCGGGCGCGGCGGCCCTCTCGGCCGGCGCCGGCGACGGGCGCTCGGTGACCGCCCGCTCGACGGCCACGCCTCCGCCGATTGCGGCGGCGCTCGCCGCCACGACCGCGAACTTCGCCGGCGCGGCGGCCTCCAGGCCCGTCTGCAGCTTCGTCGCGGTCAGCACCGCGCGCTCCTGGAGGTGTCCGATCACGGCGTCGTGGATCCGCGCGAGCAGGCTGCCGTGATCGGCGACCTCGACCGCCACGGGCACCGGCAGCAGCACCGCGACGCGCCGCGTGCTCTCACGCAGCTCGCGAACGTGGGCGCGGCACGCCGGGCAGTTGCGCAGGTGCGGCCGCACCGCCGTGAGGTCCTTGGGCGACGCCTCGCCGTCGGCCAGCGCCGAGAGCACGGACTCCCACCGCCGGCACTCCGCGCCCGAGGCGATCTCGGCATAGCGATCGAGGAACCGGCGGCGCCCCTCCGTCAGGCAGCGGTTGACCTTCATCTCCCGGCACCTATGCACTACGGCCCGAGGGGGTGGCTCTCCCTCCGCTGGAGGTGTCTGCCGGCGCCAGGTCGAAGACCACGCCGACAACCCCGAAGTCCTTACGGCATAAGGGCTGATCGCGGTATGACCGGCTGCTTGCAGCCCATCACGGGAGTGGTACCGGGGTGACACTCTGTACTGTCACTGGTGTTGATGTACATGCACACGATGTGTGCACGCCTCGCGCCGCGTAAAGGAGGGTTCCATGGCCGACACAGCGCACCGCCCCACGAGAAAGCACGAGCAGTCTCACTCGCGCGCGCGAGATGAGGACCCCTGCGCCGAGCCCGTAGCCGAGATCGATGCGGTGGAACTCGAGGATGCGCGTCGTGATCCTCGTCTGCGTGCCCTCTACGAGGCGGCCAGGGACTACGGCCGCCACGCTCGCCGCGGCCGCGTCTAGTCGACGTAGGGGATCCAGAGCTTCTTGGGCACGCCGAAGCCCGTGCGCTTCGTGTTGCTCTCGCGGAACAGGTACGGCTCCGCCTTCCACATCTCGGTGACAGCCTTGTCGTAGGGGTCGAGCGTCACAACCGCGAAGCCGAGGTCCTTCCTGACCTCCGACGCCCGGTACAGGGCCCAGTGAAAGAGCGTCACCCCGGACACGGTGCTGTCGGCGTGCTTGGCGATCCAGCAGATGTGGAACGACGGGACCTTCCCGTGATCGACGATCCCCAGCGTCGTCATGTCGGTCTCCGTCAGCTTCACCTCCGCCGTCTTCGTGCTCACGAACCCCTCGATGCGACCGTTGTCGATCAGGACGTGCGTCGCGGCCGTCGGCCGGATGTCGGCCGGAACGCCGACGGCCTCGCCCTTCAAGAACTCAGCGGCCGCGTAGCCGGCGGGATGATCCAAGGGCTCGAACGCGTCAACCATGTCGCGGAGCCCGGGCACCGTGCGGAGACCTCGGATGTCCAGCCGCTCCCACACGCTCGCGGAGTTCCCCCTGGCCTCCGTCGGCATGGTGCCGGTCGTCGTCTCGTTGTCGGGCGTGGTCATCAGCTACTCCACCTCCTCGGGGGCCCGGAGATCCGGGTCCACGGGAAGGATGAGCCTGTAGCGGCCGAGCCAGGGCTCGAGGAGGATCGCCTCGCCCTGCTCCTCCTCGAAGAACTCATCGTGCTCGTCGAGGTACGTCTGCATATCCCGGGGGAACGTCTTCAGCCACACGATCCGCACGCTCGGCGCTTTCGCCGGGTACTCGGTGGCGACGTAGTTCAAGACGTCCGTCTCGGTGTGCAGCGCGGCCTCGCTCGGGTTCGCGCGGGGGTTGATCTCCGCCGTCCTGCCGATGTCGACCCACATCCCAGGCCAATCGCGCGCGACCCGCTCAAGGGCGTACAGACGATCGACGATGTAGCCCCGCTCGTGCGCCTCCTTGAGGCGCTTGGAGCCGTGGACAGCGATCCACTGCGCCATCTCGCTGCGGTACGTCTGCTCGTCGACGTCCGCGACGGAGTCCTCGTTCTCGGCGGCGTACGCCTCGTGGACCGCTGCGATGATGAGCAACGGATCGTCCGTCGGTTCGGCGACCTCTGGGTAGCAATCCGTGGCGTCGTAGAGGTCCTTCGCCTTCAGCAGCGCCTTGCGGGTCGGCGGGTCCGGGATCTCGCCCAGACTGAACTTGATGCGGTAGCGCTTCGACGGCTTGTTGCCGGTTTCCAGGATCTCCTGCTGGAACCAGTCGTCGCCGACCTCGTAGTCGAACGTCAGCTCGACAGGCATCACCTCGTCGAGCGGCTGCACTTCGGCCATAGTCTTCAACTCCTGCGTTGCTTCCCACGGCCAGTTGACCGAGGGTCCTACGGGCCGACTCAATCGAGCCGACTGCTACAAGGTACACCATGGGGGTGACACCGTCGCGAACGCTGTCCGGAGCGGCGCGCGCGGTGTCCGTGGCCACCGCGCGCGGGCTGGTCAGGCAGCGGCCGGGACCTTCGGACTGGCGGAGCCCAGCTTGGAACCGACGGTCCTCTTGACGTTGATGTCGATGTGGTAGCGCTGGAGCACCGCCGCCGTCAGCGACTCCTCGGACCACAGCTTGCCGATGTCCTCGATGGTCCAGAACGGCGAGCCCTGCAGGCTCTGTGCCCCGATGACCGTCTCCACGAGGGCCTGCTCGAACCATTCGCGCACGGTGCTGCCCACGACGTCGGCCGCACCCGGCACATCGGGGTAGTGCACGCACCAACGGTCGATCATGTCGTTGAAGACGCGGAAGTCGGCGTTGATCTGGAGGATGTTCTGGTCCGCGAGGTACTTCGCGGCTCGGTCCTCCAGAAGCTCGACGGTTCGCGTCTTGTCCTTGACGCTGATCCACTGGACGACCGGATCGGTATCGGCAAAGACCTCCTCACCAGGCACGCCCTCGTCGTCAACGAACAGCGCGTAGATCCCTCCGGCCCTACCCCCGGTGCTCCCGCCGCCGGAACCGGAAGGGGTCGTGCTCTCATCGTTGGTGCGCGGCTTTCCACCGGCGGTCTGGTGCGAGACGTTCATGTCGCCGGTCTTGGTGGGCCGGTAGCGGCTGACCCTCATCAAGTCCCGGATCGCCTTGAGCCGCTCCTTGATCGCCTGCTTGTGGTCCTGAGAGGTCGAGCCGGCGGTGACCTCCTCCATCAGGTGCTTGATCTCTTCGGGCATCACGGCCCTGAACTCCGCCGCCCACTCCGCCCACGGCAAGGACTCGCCGTGGAGGATCAGGTTCGTGCGCGCGGCGTTGGAGGTCAACGCGCCGGCGTCGGCATCGGGCTCCACGTACATGACCACCCGGTTGTGGCCGAAGATGACGCCGAACATCTGGAGCCGCGCAACGCCGGCTCGACCGGTGACCATTTCGTACAGCTCGTCCTGATACAACGCGGCCATGTGACCGCTTGACGCGAGCCGGCCGGAGTTCTGCGAGATCGCGGGCCCGTCCTTGAGAATCCACCAGTGCGCGGTCGCGTTCGAAAGTCGCACGTTGCCGGAGGTGTCGGAGTTCTTCTCCAGGTACGCCTCCTGGCCGATCACCGTGCGGAGGAGGTTGACGTCCTTGTTGGTCCGCGGCTCCTTCCAACCCTCGCGGGCCTTCACCGTGATGCCCTTCGGGAACCTGAAGTAGCGCGTGTTGAGATAGCGAGCGATCCAGATCGAGGGCGCGGCCGCCGCGGGCGGGGCGGTCATCGTGTCGTCTTCGATGTCGTTGCCGAAGAGGACCACCATCGTGCCGTGCTCGTCGATGCTCGGCGGCTGCACGCTCGGGTCCGAGATCTTGGCGTAGTCCTGGTAGCTCCCGTCCTTCATCTGCGTGCGCTGGACTCCGTACTGGCCCGTGTCGGGGTCACGCCAGAGATGCGTCATCCAGCCCTGCCCGTCCTTGTACGAGAGGTACACGAGCCCGGCGTGGTTGCGGGTCGCAGCGGCCACCTTCGCGCCTACGCCGAAGTTCCCGTCGTAGGACTGCTCATGCGTCGACGAGGACAGGTGGTTGATGTACGTCAACATCTCGGGCCCGGTCATGCCGATGCCGTTGTCGATGCAGGCGAGCTTGTAGACGCCGGTCAGCTCGAAGTGGTTCCAGTCGACGTCCCAGACCACCTCGCCGCCCTGGCCGGTTTCCAGGATTGCTTCGATCGAGTTCTGCGTGATCTCACGCAGGAACTGCAGCGGAGCACAATCCTTGCCGATCCGGTCGATCAGGAAGCCGGTGTTGGCGACACCCATCTCAAGGGTGCGCTTGGCGTCGTGGACGCCGACGTGGTCCGTCATTCGGTTGTCTCCTCCCGACGCGACAAGGGCTCGAGGCCGTGGCCGCGTCGAAGTGGTGTTCCTCGCCGTTCGAGCGTCGAGCGGAAGGTCCCGAGGGACCATCGGCCGCGCGCGCGAAGAGCAAAGCGGTTCCACGGGCAACGTACGTGGGCGGGCGGACGGCATCTGCCGGCGGGATGAAGCCACCCCGCAAAGTCGGGAAAGTTCTTCGTTCGCCGCCGGCGGGTTCCACAGCGAGCAACGCAGCGCCGCACTGGACTGCGGACGATCGTCCGATAGCTCCGTGCGCCGCGCCGGATTACGGTCGCTCGATGCGGAAGCTCCCGGTCCTGCTCGTCGCGCTGATCCTCGGCGTCCTCGCGTCGGTGGCGCTCGGGCACCAGAGCGGCTGCCACAGCAACCACTCGTGTCCCTCGGACCACCACACCTACGTCTGGTACGACGGCTCAGGCCAGGGCTGGGACTGCGTGAAGCCGGGCGCAGACGAGTACGACGCCTCGCAGGACACGACGGTCATCACCTCCGGGGGCTACACGTACTACTGCCGGGCGGCCGGGGCCGTGGTCCCTCCTGCAACAACACCGAGCACCCCGCCTACACCCACCACGCCGCCGGCAACGACGACGACCACCGCGCCGCCCCCGCCGCCGCCGACTACCACCGAGCAGACGCCCCCGCCCGCTACGACGGAGACGTCCCCGGCCGATGCCGGCGGCGAATCCGAGTGTGAGGTGGATGGTGCTCTGCCCGACCCGTTCTGCACACCCGGAGCGATCTTCAAGACGGCCACCGCGAAGAAGGTGTGCAAGCCGGGCTACTCGGGCTCAGTCCGGAACGTCTCCACGGCGACCAAGAACGACGTCTACGCCACCTACGGGATAACGCAGCACGACCGCGGCACCTACGAGATGGACCACCTGGTACCGCTCGAGCTGGGCGGCTCGAACGCCGTGGCCAACTTGTTCCCGGAGGCCGCGCGGCCCGTGCCCGGCTTCCACGAGAAGGATCGCCTGGAGAACAAGCTGCATTCGTTGGTGTGCAGCGGACGCCTGTCCGTCCGTGCGGCGCAACGGGCCATCGCTCGCGATTGGGTCGCGGCGTACGAGAAGTACCTCCCCTGAGCGGGGGCATGACGTCGACGACGCAGCTCGAGGATGCCCATCACGCTGAAGGCCATGGGCGCCGGGAACACCGTCACCTTGAGCTAGTCGTCGACGTCGCGGTACGACGACATCGCGGGCAGTACCGCGGCTTCCTTCCGCCCGGCGCCGCGGTCCATTGGAAAGGGGTACCGCACGGGCACAGGAGCGTCAGCAGTAAGTGGCGGCACGTGGGGTCAAACCAATCGGCCCACTCGACGCGGAGGGCGTCCGGGTGCCATCCGATACGCGATTGACCGCCGCGCCGGCAGCCGTCGCACAGTGCGGCGGTCCGGTATGCACCAAAGACCATGCCGCATCCCGGGCCTCTGTCGTTCCCTACACAGACGTAGGTTCCGGCAGGTGCTCGAACGTGCTGCGCGAGGCGGGCCCACACGCGCACGTCCGAGCCGCCAAGTTGCTGTCCGACGCGACGTTCGAGACCGTCGCGGAGTGCATCGGCCAGCCGAGCGTGGTGCACCTTCAGGGCCCTCGTCCCCGCTCGGCGTGCCTTGAAGCTCGCGCCGAGCTTGTTCGCCCGCGCCTGAGCCGTAGGGATCAGGGTGAGTGCGCGGTGCGTGCGCTCGGCCTCGCGGTCCTGCGTGGCATCTCGTCCCGGTCGGTACAGCACGCCGTAGAGCCACCTGCCCAGGTCGGCTGACGAAAGGCTCCGCTGAAACCCGATCTCTTCGTCACGACTGCTCGGGGGGGTCACGCTGCCAGACATGCGGACTTCTTGTTCTCTTGTGGCGACATCAGGCACTGAACAGTGCACATCTGGCCGGACTCAACTCGGACATCCGGTCCGGGCGGCCAGGGTTCTGGCTGGCCTGCGCCAGGTGGATCTTGCTCGGCTCGCCGGCGTGGGGCGCACGACAGTGGTCAACATTGAGGGAGGCAAGACCGAGCCGCGGCTCGGAACCGCTCAGGCCCTCGCCCAGGTGCTCGGATGCGACGTCTCGTCGCTCTTCCCTTCTGACTGCGCGCGGCCGTCAGGCGCGTTGGACCAGCCGCCGTGCTGCAGGCCATGAGCTGGGTGCCGTCAACCGGCGGGCGTGGGTATCCCTCGTGGGCGTCGCACGCGGTCCTCAAGCGGAACGGCAGCACCGTCTTCGCCACCGACTTGGAGGTGCTTCCCAGCGGCTGGGTGCGGTTCACCACGCCCACCTACCACTTCGTCATCAACGACGACACGCGCACGGCGCACAAAGTGATCGACGGCGCCCGAGAGCACCACCTTTCCCGCTACGAGGCTCCTCACATCACTGAGCTGCCCAAGGCTGACGCATCATGAATCGCCGGGCGTTCCTCCAGACGGCGTCGGCGGTCGCCCCGGCGCCGGCACGGTGGGCCTGGCAGGGACGCTTCGCGCTCGGCAACATCAACCTCCTCGCCGGGCGCGAAGGGCTCGGCAAGACGACCGTGATGGAAGGTCTGCTGGCGCTCGCCACGCAGGGCCGGCTCGAGGGTGACTTGCTCGGCGAACCGGTGGACGTCATCTACTGCACCGCCGAGGACAGCATCGAGGCAACGCTGGTGCCCCGCTTCCTCGCCGCGGCCGGTGACCCCACTCGCATGCACTTCCTCGCGATGCGCACCGAGGACAAGGGCGCCACGCTGCACTCCACACTCACCCTGCCAGGGGACAACGCTCTGCTGGCCGACGCCATCGATGCCGTGCGTGCGCGCATCGTCGTGTTGGACCCGCTCGTCGGGTTCATGGACTCCAGCTTCAACAGCCACCGCGACCAGCATGTGAGGCGCATCCTCGGCCCGCTCGCGCACATGGCGAGCAGCCGCGACATGAGCGTCATCGGCCTCATCCACATGAACAAGGGCGAGTCGAACGACGCGCTCACCCGCATCAGTGGCAGCGTCGGCTTCGCCGCGGCGGCCAGGAGCGTGCTCGTGCTCGCCGCAGATCCTGATGACCCCGAGGGCGAGCGCGGCCACCAGCGCATCCTCGCGCACGCGAAGTGCAACCTAGGCCGGAAGCAGACGTCGATTACGGGTCGTATCGACGCAGCCGTGATCCGTACGGACGACGACCAGGTGATCACCACCTCGAAGTTCGTGCTTGTGGGAGAAAGCGATCGCAACGCGAGTGACCTGATGGCACCTGCGGCGACCTCGGAGGAACGAGGCGTGAAGGCCAAGGCGAAAGCGTTCCTGCTCGATGTACTCGCGGACGGGCCGATGCCATCACGCCAGCTCAAGGAAGAAGCTCAGGAGGCGGGACTGACCTGGCGGGCGATCGAGCGCGCACAGGCCGAGATGCCGTCGGTGAGCCCTCGCAAGGTGGGCAAGCACTGGCAGTGGGAGTTGGTAACCGCCGTTCCAGCTCTTGCGACCCCCCTTGGTGGTGTTGGTGGAGATGGTGGAGATGGGAGGGCCATCTCCACCAAGACCACCAACTCCACCGAGCAGGCGTACGCCGAGGCGGAAGTCATTCGTCTTGCCGCCAAGTTCCCCGACCTCGTTGAGTGTGAGAACGCATCGGCATGACCGGGCGGGCGTACCCCAAGAAAAGCTCGCGGGGGCCGAACCGCGTAGGGGGCTCGCTGTGGAAAAAAGCGCGTGTTTCACCGGGGGGTACCTGTCAAAACATCCGCGCATCCGCCATCGAACGTGATCACCAACGACATGTCCTGGCCCGCTTTCTGCACCAGGAGCGACACCTGAGGAGCCCTGTGAACAACGACGACCAGCCCAAGCCCTTCTTCGAAGAGGTGCTTGAGCAGCACGCTGCCGACGCCGGCGCGGCGGCCGAATCCGATGGACTGGCACCCGACCCGGCTCGCGATCACGCCGAGTGGATCGGCCGGCTGCTCGCACACCCCAACGACAACACCGAGGACGACCGATGAGCATCTTCACCAACCCCGACACCCCCGACGCGATGAAGGTCCAGGCCCTCATCAAGCGCCGCGACGACCTGGAGGCCAAAGCCGAAGCCCTACGCGCCGACCATCACCGGCTCCACGGCGAAGCCCGGACGTTGGACGCCGAGCTGCAGGCTGCCCGTGTCCGCGCACAACAGCGCGCCGAGGTGGGGTTTCCCGAGGAGGCCAACGACATCCCGGGCCTGGAGCGCAAGCTCGCCAAGGCGCGCAAGCAGATTGATGTGCTCGGCAACGTCGAGGTGCAGCTCACGGTGATCGGCAACTTGAAGCGGGAGACCTCGCACGAGCTGCACGCACACGCCGAGGAGAACTTTCTCGCGCTGTACGACGCGCTCCAAAGAGAACTCACCCCACTACGAGATACCTACCGCACCAAGGTCGCGGAACTCCGTGACCTCGCCGGCCAGATCAGCCAACACGACCAGCGTCTGCACGCGCTCGTTGGTCTCATCGACGGACTCAACACCCACGACCTGCGCACCGACGCCGAGACCGACAAGGCGATCACCATGGTGAGGGACCTGCCGACCGACATCACCGGCACGGAGCTGTTCCCGCGCATCTGGCGGCTCAACGAAATGGTCGATGCACCACCGGCAGCACGCGCCGTGAAGGCCGCCGTCGAGCGCGGAGAAATCGACGGCCTGGGCGGCGGCAAGACCCGCTGGCCCCAGGACGACATCGCAGCTTGAGCGCGAGGCCTTGTCCGCTCAAGCAGTCCCTGTGACGCTCTGGGCACAACACCAAAGCGCCCCCGCGCCGTTGGAGCGGCCGGGGGCATGACACCAGGAGCGAAGTCCTGATGCAGCACGATCGTACGAGCGCGCCCAGCGCCACCGCCAGCACCCCTGCCGTGATCTACGCGGCCAAGTCCACGATCGACCCTCGCGGCTCCATCGGCCGGCAGATCGAGGACTGTCACGCGCTGGCCGAGCGCAACGGCTGGAGCGTCGTTGCCGAGTACAGCGACGAAGCGGCGAGTGCCTACAGGGGCAACCGCGGCGACGGACTCGCGCGCGCTAAGGCTCATGCGGAGAGCATCGGTGGCAACCTCGTTGTGCAGCACGCCGACCGCCTCGCGCGTGGCGACGGCGTACGTGCCGACCATCTCGTTGAGCTGGCACTCTGGGCGCGCAAGGCTGGGGTGACCATCACCTCAGTGCAGGACCCCATGACCTTCGAGGGTGGTCTCGCCTTCGCGGCGATGATGGGCGATCGCAACTACGAGGATTCGCGCCGCAAGGCCGAGGCGGTGAAGAGCGGCAAGGCCGGCCAGCTCGCTCGCGGCAAGGCGCTCGGTCGACTCCATGACGGCTACCGGCTCGTGCCGGACCCCGAGGGCGACGGCAAGGTGCGCGTCATCGACCCGGAGCGCAGCATCATCGTCTTGAGGGTGTTCGACCTCATCGAGGCGGGCCACACCCCCGGCGAGGTATCGCGCCTCCTCAACGGTGAGGGCATCCGCACGGCACGCGGGCACATCTGGCGGGCCCGGGCCGTCCGCGACTTGGTGACCAACCCCTTCTACGCGGCCTACGCGTTCCGCAGGGACGCCAAGGGGCAGCCGTTCGACCTGACCGACGCCACCCACGAGGCGTTGATCGACAGGGATCGTTGGCGACGCGTGCAATTGCAGGTCACCCGCATGGACCCGGCCGCGGTCCAGAAGCGCAAGGGCGGACGCACGGGGACGGTTCCCTACCTGCTCCGCAGCATCGTTTTCTGCACGTGCGGCGCGCCCATGTACACCAGCCAGCGCACCAACAAGAACGGCACCGTCACACGGGGCTACTGGTGCCGAGACGCACGCCAGGCGACGGGCGTCTGCCGCACGCGCTGGATCAATGCGGAGTTTGCCGAGGGCGCAGTGCTCCTCCATCTGGAGACGTTTATCGACGGCGTTGACGAGTGGCTTGCCGAGCTGGCCGATTCCCGGCGTGGCGAGCACGCGATTCTTGAGAAGGCCGCGGGAGCCGCCCGCCGCCGCGCCGATGACGCGCAGGTCGACCGCGACAAGGTTGCCGCGCAGTGGCGACGGTGGACTGAGCTTGGAGACGAGCGCAAGGCCGACCTCATCCTGAGCCAGCTCGAGCGCGCGGACAACGAGTGCCGGGCGCTGGCCGCCGAGGTGGAGAGAGCCGAGGCACGAGCGAGCGAATGGCGCCCCGACCGGCAGGACCTCGACGGCGCGCTCGACCTCTACAACGAGCTTGCGGCGCTCGTGCGCGGCAAGGTGGCCGCGGCGGCCGCCGCGGACGAGCTGAACGTCGCCCTTCGCAACACGCTGGAGAGAGTCACCATGAACCTGAGCCCACCGGGCCAGCTCGTAGCCGACTTCCGTCTCCGAGCTAGCGCAGCCGGAGGCGCTGGCGGCATGGTTCAGGCCGTGCTCGACACCACCGCCGCGGTGCCCGAGAACGCGGAGTCCAATCCGGACGGTTCACCTTCGTGAAGGTCCACCCGTTGATGTCAGCGATCTCCTGATAGCTGTGCCCCTGGGCCTTCAGCCACAGCGCGCGGAGCTCGTGCGGCTTGAGCCGCTGCAGCGCCTCGGCCGAGCGGGTCATCAGGTCGAACGACGCCAGCTGCTCGTCGGCGGTCGGCAGCTGACCCGCCTCGTGGCCGTCGAGGTCGACCTCGTCGCCCACCGTGCGCATCCGCTGGCCGCGCAGGCGCATGGCCTCGTGCTTGACCACGGTGTGCACCCACTTGTGGGCCTCGGCGGCGTCGAGCGACGGCGCGTGGCGCAGGAAGATCTCGACCGCCCGCTGATAGGCGTCCTGGGCATCGTCGTCGCACAGCGAGTGGCGCCGGGCCACGCGCAGCAGCGACGCCCCGTGGTCGCGCAGCACCGCGACGACCAGCCGATCGGCCTCGGCCCTCGTCCGCAGCGCGGGTCGCGCCGCCGTTGTCCCCTGGCTCCCGTCCATCTCCGCTCCCACCTCCTACCTGCCACAACGCACGGATTCGCCCCCACTTGCGGTGCGAATGTCCGCAAAGTGCGCTGATTTTCATTCAGGGCTCCTCGAGTGGCGCGGCAGTTGGCAACCCGTGGGAACTCAGCCGGGGAAGTGCACCGGTTGGCGCGCGACGCCAGTCGAGCTCGATGCCGCCGCGACCGACATGCGGATCCGGCGGTGCGCACGATGAGCACGAGCGACCGCTCGAACTACGGCAGCGGGAAGTTGCAGTTCCACGTGGTTCCTGCCCCGGGTCACCGGCACCCTGAAGCTCGTCGCAACCGTACGCGACCCGATGGAGACGTTCACCACGAACGAGAGACGCCGCCGGGTGGCGCTCAAGACCAGCAATCGGACGGCCCGATGGCGGTACGACGCACGACCCAGTCGCACGGATTCGCCGGACCCCGCCGGTCGAGCCGCCTCGCCGCCCACCGATGAAGCCTGAACGACAACGGACGTCGCTGGAGCCGGCGTGGGCTCGGGGGGCGGGGCTGGCGACGAAGGCGGCGCACTCGGCGGACGCGGATCGGCTGCGGGCGGCGTTGGGTCCGCGAGGGCCGGCGCCGGCGCGCCTGCTGAACCGGTGATCGTCAGAGGCTCCCCCGTGGTCGCCGGCGGCGGGACCGGGGCGAACGTGCGCCTGGGAAGGGGCGGGCAGGGGGTGACGGGCGGTCCTGCCTGGCGGATGACGTCGAAGGACTGGCTGCTCCCGCTGGAGATGAGGATGTCAGGACGGCCGTTGCAATCCACGTCGCCGATCCGCAGACCATCGTCGTGGTAATGACTGGCGTACGGCACTTCCAGGATGAACTCGTCGTTCCAATTCGAGTTCAGCCAGAACCCCAGCGAGCTCCTGTTGTATCCCGACGGGCTGTAGTTGGGCATCCCGACGAGCGTGTCCGGCCGCCCGTTTCCGTCGAGGTCGCCCATCGCCGTGCCCTCGACCGCGCCACGGGCGCTGACATAACGGGCGACGTTCTCGCCTCCGGTAATGCGGTACAGCCCGCCGTAGCGTCCGTCCGACTCCTGGATCGTCGGAAAGACCATCGTGTCGGTGGCGTTGAACAAGGGGCCGACCGACATCGCCGTCGCTGTGGGCGCCGTCACGTTCTGCACGCGGTAGCTGCCGTCGCTCTGATGCACGACGTAGTCGATCCCCGCCATCCAGCCAGGCGCTACGAAGTCAGCACGACCGTCGCCGTTGAGATCGGCGACGCGGATGAACTCCCATCTCCCCGAGGCGACCCGCGCGACGGCGAGCTTGCCGCCCGCCTGTTGGGTCAGCACCTCGATGCCGGCGTTGGTGAGGATGGCGATGTCGTCGTCGGTGTCTCCGTCGAGGTCGGCCACGCGCAAGTCGTCCACCAGCGGGGCGTAGCCGAGGTCCTGCGTGTCGCCGAAGGTGCCGTCACCGTGCCCGACGGCGATGCGCAGGTGCCCCTGCGGGGTCACTCCAATCAGGTCCAGCCTTCCATCACCGTTGAGGTCAGAGACGCGCGTCATGTAGGCGTCGCTGGTTGCACCGCGCTTGAGCGTCCCGTCGTCCTGCTGCGCGAAAACGGTCGTTTCGCCGCCGATGGCGTGGACGACGTCGGTACGCCCGTCGCCGGTCACGTCGCCGAGATCGAACCCGCCCGCAGCGCCGCTGACCTCGTAGACGTCGTAGCGGTCAAAGGTGACCGTCCACGCCGCGGACGCGACGGGGGCGCCGACGACCAGCGCCACCCCCGCGATCAGAATTCCCCGCCTGCACCCACGCACCACCACACGCCTCCCGCGCTCTGGCCCGGGCCGCTGTTACCCATGGGCCGACGTGCCTGAAACGTCCCGGCGCCTGAGGGCAGCCGAGGAGTCAGGCAGCGGCGGCCACGGAGGCCAGCACGTCACGCGCGCGATCCGGCGCGTCGGTGATGAGCGCGTCGACCCCGAGGCGCAGCAGCCGGCCCATGTCGACGCGGTCGTTGACCGTCCACGCCTGCACGCGGATGCCCAGCCGGTGCGCGTCGGCGACAAGTGCCCCGTCGACGCTCGCCGCATGCGGGCCGATCGCCGCCACGAGATCGGCGACGCGCGGCAGGTCCGCGCGGATCAGCCGCGCGGGCATCAGGAAGGGGTACAGCAGGGCCACGGGCACGGCCGGCCGCAGCTGGCGCAGGTAGCGCAGCGGCGCCGTCTCGAAGCTCTGGACCGCCACCCGGTCGGCCAGCCCGAAGCGATCGACCAGACGCACGACGTCGCCGACGATCGCGGGGCTCGGATCCTTGAGGTCGAGCAGGTACCGGATCGTCCTGCCGTAGCGCGCGAAGACGTCCTCGAGCCGCAGCGGCCGGCCACCACCGGGGACCGCCTCGATCTCGGCCCAGCCCAGGGCCGCCACCGCACGGTCGTCGCCCGCCGTCCGCAGCAGGGTCTCGTCGTGGACCACGACGGTGGTGTTGTCGAGCGTCGAGCGCAGATCGAGCTCGAGGACGTCCGCACCCTGCGCGATGGCCAGGTCGAACGCGGCGGTGGTGTGCTCCAGCGCATGCGCGGAAGCTCCGCGGTGCGCGATGACGGTGGTCGGCACGCGCTGAGTCTCCACCGCCCCGCGGACCGATCCTGTTACGGAGCCGTGAGCTTCACGACCTCGTAACGAGCGCGCTCAGGCCACGTCGAGCGCCTTGGCGATCTGCGCCCGGCGCTCCGGATCGGCGGTGACGCGAGCGGCCATCGTGGCGCGCTCGTCCTCCGCCGCACCGAAGTTGAACAGCGCGAGGTCGAGCGCCGCGAACGGCACGCCGGTGCCGCGGGCGAGGTCGGCCGCACGGCGCTCGAGGTTCATCGCGTCACCGATGCCCAGCACGCGCTTGGCGGCCGAGATGACCGGGTCCATCGCGTCCTTGCCGACGGCCAGCGTCGTGGCCTCGACGGGCACGCGGCCGAGCGCGCCGAGCGAGACGAGGAAGTCGTACTTCGCGCCGCGCGGGAAGCCCGGCAAGGTGATGCGCTCGAAGGTCCGGGCGAAGCGGCGGCTGGGCTCCCAGTCGGGCTCGCCGCCGAGCGCGGCCTCGGCACCGCCGCGGCTCTCGAGCCACGACCGGAAGCCGTCGACGGTCGCCTCGGCGCGCCGGGCGTCGAATCCGGTCCGCGGCCCGCCGTGGACGTGCGGCCAGTTCCCCGCGCGTGCCGACTCGATGTCTGACCACGGATCGCCGCCGCGGCCCGGCGAGACGTAGGCGATCAGGAACGCCAGCCATACGGCTTCGCCGATGTCGCTCGCACCGGCCACCTCGGCGTAGAGCCCGGGCGGCGAGGAGGCGAGCTCCTCGAGCCGCGCGACCGAGAAGGCGAGCTCGTCGGCGAAGCGCGCGCCGTCGATGCTCGAGCGCAGGCCTGGGACCAGCACGTTGTCGTAGCCGTCCTCCGGCGCACGCTCGACGCGGCGCACGCGGATGCCCGACGAGGCCTTCGGCGTCCGCGGCGTCGCGGACCGCAGCCGCGGTGCTCGCGAGGGCGTCGCGCGCTCCGTGGGCTCGTCGGACTTCGAGCAGATGGGGCAGTTTGCCTGGAGGCGGCCGTGACGGCAGAAGGTGGGCACGACCACTCAGTCTGGCAGCCGTCTGCGGCGAAGCCTCGCAAGGAGGCTCGCGGGGACCCGTTCGAGGACCGTCGGCTTGCGCCGTTCGGTGGGTCCCTTCTTCTCGCCCCACGTCGCCGCCAGCAGGAACGGGTCACTGCGGTAAGGGGGCTCGGGACGCGTGTCCTCCTCCCCCGTGCGGCGATCGCCGACCTCGCGCACCCGGGCGCGCCAGGCCGGCACCCGGATGAGCAGCAGGCGCGCCACGAACTGCGCGAGGAACAGCGCAGCCAGCATGATCAGCACGGACGGCAGCAGCGCCTTCTGCACCCAGCAGAAGTTGTAGCCCTCGCCGTGGGCCGGGCACTTGGACTCCACGTTGCGGACCGGGAAGGCCAGCAGCAGCCCGACTCCGAGCCCGGCCAGCAGGAGCGCGAGCTGATCGAGCCCGCCGCGCAGGTCGCGCCGCAACCGCAGCCCGCGGCCGAAATGCCGGTAGGGGGCGAGCACCACCCGCCGCGCGCCGGGGCGACCGGCGCGCAGGGCGTCGAGCGCCAGGAGCGGGATGTCGCGAGCAGCTGACCGGAGGCGGCGAAGCACCAGCGGGCAACCTTACGGGCCGCTACGCAGGAACGGCGGAGGTCGTGCGAGCCGACGCGTCGTCGGGCAGCTCGCGCGCCGAGGAGGCGTCGCTCCAGCACGAGACGACGAGCGCCGGATCGTTGCCGCGGCGCAGGCGGCGGGTGCGCGACTCGTCGTCGCTGAGGATGTGCAGGCGCATGCCGTTGGAGGCGGCGCGCGCGAAGCGCTCCGCGGGGCCGAGGGCGCGAACGCCGGAAACGGGGACGGACGCGACCGGCGCCGGAACCGCGACCGCAACCGGCTCGGGGACCGCGGCGGACGGGGCCTCCTCGGCTGCCGCCGCGCGCGCCAGCAGCCGGGCCAGCGCCGGGTTCGGCTCGGGCTTGACGACCTTCCAACCCGGCTTGTCGGCCTCGGGGACGATGCCCCACGTGGCCGCGTTGAGCACGGAGTCGGCCAGAACGGCGTCGCGGCCGCGATCGAGCGGCTGGCGGGCGATGCGCTCGCCGCCGCGCCAGCGGCGGCGCAGCTCGGGAATCCGGGCGAGCAGCCCGGCCAGCACCCAGACGACGAGCACCGCGGCGGTCAGCTTGACGAAGGCCGGAGCCCAGGCATGCTGCAGAAGGCAGTTGACACGGCCCTCGCCGGCCGGCGGGCAGGCCGCCGACCCCGTCTTCACCGGAAGTGCGAAGACGAGGCCGGTAGCCGTTCCGATCCCCAGAACGGTCATCCTTGACCAGCGTTGGGAGGCGCGAGTGACGTCCATGTCCCTCCTGTGTTCGGCCACCGGCCACGAGACCTGAGGCGGCGAACAGCCCGCGTCCAACGAACGTCCACCCCGTGAGGCCCCCACAAACGGGGACCCCACGGGGCTCCTACCTGCTCCCTACTTGTGGCAGCGGCCCGCCTTGCGCTTGCGGACCACGTCGTACCCCGGACGCTTGGTGTTGTTCGGGTTGATCAGACCCGCGTCGAAGAGCTTGGCGCTGCTCTTCGGGATCCCGAAGAACTGGTAGACGTAGAGCCGCGTGATCCGCTTGTTGGACTTGGCCAGCGTGAACATGCAGCCCAGCGCCTTGGCCGCGCGCTTGGTGCTGTAGGGGAAGCTGCTCCCCAGCGCGACGATCCCGCCCGTCTCGGTCAGCCAGACGTCGCCGGACTTCGTCGCCTTCAGCAGCGCCTTGGTCCGCTTGGTGTCGAAGCGGTTGGTGTCCGAGTAGTTGTGGAAGCCCCAGAACTTCGGCTTGGGCTTGGCGTACTTCAGGAACTTCTTGACGTACCGGACGGCCGGCTTGACGTTGGCCTGGTCGAGGATGTCGAGGCCGGTGATCTTGGCGCCCTTGAACACCTTGCGCGCGGCCATGTAGTACTGCGCGGCGCGCTTGGGGTTGTGGCAGATCGGCTCGCCCACGACGAACCCGGCGGCGTTGGTCTCCTGGCAGCGGTTGACCTCGTTCCACGGCTGGACGTCCTTGACGAACGGGTACTTGCTGTGGAACGCCTTGATGGCCTTCGTGTAGGCGGCCACCGACGGCGCCTTGCGCTGCTTGCCGGGGACGCGCGACGCCTGGAAGGCGATGAGGATGCGCTGATGGCCGGCGACGGCCTGGGTGATCCAGTCGTTGAGCGTGCTGCTGTAGACCGAGCTGCTCATCACGTCCCACGGGGTGACGTAGCGCGCCATGCCCAGCTTGAGCGGGGCGAACAGCGGGTTGGCGAACGTGCTCGGGTTCTGGTCGCTGATGCCGACCTTGTAGGAGGCGGCGGGGGCGGCGCTCGGGACGGCGATCAGTCCGAGGAGCATGGCGGGGAGAAGGAATCGGCGCATAGTCACTTTTCGGCGGCATCATCCCCATTCTTGAGTAGCGCAAATGCGCCAAGAAACAGATTTGTCGCGAATCGGGTCGCGCCGGCGACGTCCGGAGGCTCGCGCTCGACCATCCGCACGCCGACCTCGAACGCCGTGCCGACCATCGCCGCGGCCATGTACGCGGTGTCGTGCTCGGACAGCACCCCGCGGGCGATCGCGTCGCGCAGATCGACCTCGAGCTCGTCGGCCGTCACACCGAAGGCGCCCTGGGCGAACAGCGTGCTCACGGTGCCCGCGTTGCGCCGGACGAGCATGAACAGCTGCGGGTCCGAGGCGAGGAACTCGAAGTACGCGGCGTAGGCGTCGCGGACGAAGTCCTCGGGCGTTCTCGCCGCCTGCCGCGCGGTGCGGGCCAGCAGGCGGGCCTCCCCCACGCTCTCCTCGAGCAGCGCCCGGAAGACCGCTTCCTTGTCCGGGAAGTAGTTGTAGAAGGTGCCGGTGGCCAGCTCGGTGCCGCGGACGATGTCGCGCACCGACGCGGCGCCGTAGCCGAGATCCGCGAAGACCTCGCGCGCCGCCGTCAGGATCGCCGCGCGGTTGGCCTGCTTGGTGGCTTCGCGCCGCCCGAGCTCGAGGCTCACGCCGCGGCCGGCTCCTCCGCGCGCGCCCGGGCGGGCACCGGAAGCGTGAAGCCGGCCAGGCGGGCGCGCTCCTCGCCGGCCCGCCGCTCCTTGCCCATCTCGTAGAGGTACTCGTCGAAGTCGACCTGCACCGTGTGGCGCTTGGAGGAGACGTAGCGCTTGCGCATCGCCTCCTGGTCGGCGCGGATGTCGGCCAGCAGCTGGGCCTTGGCGGGCAGGTGGTACTCGCCCTTGAGGTAGGACGCCAGCCACTGCCCCTGGGCCTCGGCCAGCGGCATGATCGCGCCGAGCGGCTGCAGCAGCCCGCAGAACGCCAAGTCGGAGATCTCGGGGTGAAAGACGCGGCGGAACAGCTCGATGTGGTTCTCGGGCGCCGAGACGAAGTCCTCGTCGAAGAACGGGAACGTGATCTTGTAGCCCGTGCAGTAGACGACGAGGTCGGCCTTGACGCGCGTCCCGTCGGTGAACTCGACCTCGTCGGCGTGCAGCCGCGCGATGTTGGGCTTCGGCGTGATCGCCCCGTGCGCGAGCCGGTCGAGGATGCGGCCGGAGATCGTGGGATGCGCCTCGCCGAACTTGTGGTCGGGCTTCTGGAGGCCGTAGTCCTCCATCTTGCCGACCTGCTGGCGCAGCGCGAGCATCAGCGCGGCCTGCTTGATCTTGAACGGGATCCGGGGGTTGGCGAAGATCTGGTCGCCGCGATCGACCGGCTTGGAGCCCATGTACTTGGGGATCACGTAGGCGCCGCGGCGGGCCGCCAGGTAGGTCTCGGTGCCGTGGTAGCTCGAGTCCACCGCGATGTCCATCGCGCTGTTGCCCATGCCGAGCACGACGACGCGCTTGCCGTCGAGCTGGGACTCGTCCTTGTACTGGTGGGCGTGGATCTGCTCGATGCCCGTGGTATCGCTGCCGGGGAACGCGGGCTCGGGCCAGCGCATGTCCCAGTGATGGCCGTTGGCGACGAGCACGGCGTCGTAGCGCAGCGTCTCGCCGGTGTCCGTGGTGAGCGTGTACACGCCGTCTTCGCCGCGCTCGACATGGGCGACGCCCGTCTCGAAGCGGATCCGGTCACGGAAGCCGAAGTGGTCGACGTAGGAGTCGAAGTACGCGGCGATCTGCGAGTGGTGCGGGAAGTCCGGGTAGTCGGCCGGCATGGGGAAGTCCGTGTACTCCATGCGCTTGCGCGACGTGTTGATGTGCAGGGACTTGTAGGCGCTGCTCATCTCGTTGCGGTTGCCGAAGACCCAGTTGCCGCCCACGCGATCGGACTTCTCGAAGCAGTCGAACGGGATTCCCCGCTCGTGCAGGGCCTTGGCGACGGCGATCCCTGAGGAGCCGGCGCCGATGAGCGCGACGGTGGGCAGCTGGGTCATGGGCCACAGCCTGCCAAAAGATGACGCAGGCGTCAAGTTTGTCTCGACAGGGTGTCAACGCTAGGTTGGCCTCAGCTGTCGTTCCCACCCCCCTGAGGAGAGCTGTCCCATATGCGCCGTGCCCTCGCACTGTCCGCGCTCGCCGTCGCCGCCCTGGCGCCCGCGAGCGCATCTGCCGGTCCCCTCGACAAGGACTACGCGGCCTACGCCCGCAACGTCATCCCTTCCGGCCAGTACGGCGGCGTCCCCGTGCCCACGGGTGCTGACGTCCAGGCCAAGATGTACGACGCGCTGACCCCGCGCTTCGACAACGTCTCCGACGCCGACCTGCTCACCGACTTCAAGGCCGAGGGCTTCGGCGTCGGCTCCGCCGGCCCCGGCAAGACCGAGAAGGTCCCGCGCAAGGGCGTCAAGATCACGCGCGACTCCTTCAACGTCCCGCACGTCCGCGCCACGACCTACGACAGCGGCGTCTGGGCCTCCGGCTGGATCGCCGCCGAGGACCGCGGCCTGCTGATGCAGCAGGCGCGCAACAACGCGCGCGTCGCCGCCATCGACGCTCCGGGCCTCGACGCCCTGGGCCTCATCTCGGGCCTGAAGAACTTCATCCCGAGCGCTGAGACCGAGGCGGTCGTCGCCAAGCAGACCGACGTGCTCAAGAAGGCCGGCAAGCCCGGCCGCCGCGTCCTGCACGACATCGACACCTACCTGGCGGGCGTCAACGCGTTCTTCAAGCAGGCCAAGAGCACGAGCCCGCCGTTCACCCGCACCGACATCTACGCCGTGATGGCGCTCAAGGGCCAGTTCGTCGGCCAGGGCGGCGGCGGCGAGGCGCGGCGCACGCAGTTCTTCTCGTCGCTGCGCACGCGCCTGGGCGAGGGCCCGGGCCTGAGCGTGTTCAACGACCTGCGCCAGCACGACGACCCGGAGATGCCGGCGTCGATCACCAAGACGTTCCCCTACGCCCCGCTGCCCGCGACCCGCACGGGCAACGTGATCATCGATCCGGGCAGCTACGAGTCCGTCTCGTCGGTCTCCGACGGCCGCACGGTGACGCGGGCCAAGCAGCAGGCCTCCAACGTGCTGCTGGTCGGCGCGAAGAAGTCCAAGACCGGACGGCCGCTGATGGTCGGCGGCCCGCAGATCGGCTACTTCTACCCCGGCCTGACGTTCGAGATCGATATGCACGCTCCGGGCCTCGTGTGGCGCGGCGCGACCGTGCCGGCCTTCCCGGGCTACATGCTGATCGGCCGCGGCCCCGACTTCGCCACCACGCTGACGTCAGCCGGCGGCGACATCATCGACCAGTACGCCGAGACGCTCTGCGGCGGCTCGGACACGAAGTACATGTACAAGGGCACCTGCCGCGACATGACCCTGTTCAACGCGGGGACGCTCGAGGGCAAGACCGTCAGCTTCCAGCAGACGGTCCACGGCCCCGTCGTCGGCTACGCGACGGTCAACGGCGTCAAGGTCGCGATCTCGTCGAAGCGCTCGAGCTACGGCCGCGACAGCCTCGACCTGCTGTTCTACCGCGACGTCTCGTCGGGCGTCGTCAAGAGCCCGAAGACGTTCTTCAAGGCTGCGGCGAAGTCCCCGCAGACGTTCAACTCGTTCTACCTCGACAACAAGAACATCGCGGTGTTCACGTCGGGCCGCCTGCCGGTCCGGCCTGACGGCGTCGACAACGGCCTGCTGACCAACGGCAACGGCGACTTCGAGTGGAAGGGCTTCCTCTCGGCCGCCAAGCATCCGCAGCAGGCCAACCCGTCGACGGGCCGCATCGTCAACTGGAACAACAACCTCGCCAAGGGCTTCGGCGCGGCGGATGACGAGTGGATGCGCGCCGGTTCGGTCGGGCGCGTGGACCTGCTCAACAAGAACCTCGACCGCCTCGCGGTCGGGGGCAAGCAGACCCTGGCCTCGATGACGTCGGCGATGAACGCCGCCGCCACGCAGGACGTGCGGGCCATCGACACGCTGCCGCTGTTGACCCGCCTCCTGGCGGGCACCACGGCACCGAGCCCGCGCGCCCAGAAGATGCTCGAGCTCATGAACACCTGGGCGAACGGCGGCAAGGGCGGCAGCCGCCTCGACGTCGACCTCGACGGCCTCGTCGACGACCCGGGCGCGGCCATCATGGACGCGTCGTGGGAGAAGATCGCCGACGCGTTCATGTCCCCGGTCCTCGGGCCGAACCTGGCGGAGCTCGCGTCGCTCGAGTCCCGTCACTCCCTGTCGCAGTACACGGGCTGGTACCAGTACTTCGACAAGGACATCCGCCGGCTGCTCGGTGACAACGTCGCCGGCCAGTTCAGCAACCAGTACTGCGGCGCGGGCGTCAAGACGACGTGCCAGACCGCGGTCTGGGCGGCGATCGATGCCGCCGGCGTGGCCATGGAGGCCAAGACCGGCAACGCCGACCCCGCCGCCTGGCGAGCCGACGCGAACGCCGACCGCATCAAGTTCGTGCCGAGCCTGCTGCCGACGACGATCCGCTGGACCAACCGCCCGAGCGGCATCCAGCAGGTCATCTCGTTCAAGGGCCACCGCTAGACGCCTGACGCTGGCCCGGGTGACGTTCCGTGGGGCCATCCCACGGAACGTCGCCCGCTCCGCGCTAGAAGCGCCGCGCGGGCGGTGTCCCCGGGTGCGTCAGCCCTCCCCCGCGCGAGCGGCGGATGAGGTAGACGATCAGGAACGCGCCGGCGAACGAGGCGAGGAAGCCCGCGCCATAGCGGCCGCGGGTGAGCAGGGCGACGAGCAGGCCGGCGCCCCAGGAGCCGGCGACGCCGACCAGGGCGGTCTGCCAGATGCTCATGGGGTCGCGGCCGGGCAGCGCCAGGCGGGCGAGCGCGCCGATGATCAGGCCGCTGAAGAACGAGGCGATCAGGAATCCGATGAGGCTCATGGCTCCCGGGGTACCCGGGAGCGCCTCAGGGAATCGGCCAGGTGCGCCGGCCGACGCGGCCGCGGAACGTCCCGTGCATCCGCACGGACGGCCCGGCGACCTCGCTGTCGAGGATCACGTCGGCCTCGAAGACGAGTCGCCGGCCCGGCCGGCAGCTGACCCGTCTGAAGAACAGACGCCCGCCCGCGTCGTCCCCCGCGGTCGACAGCTCGTTGCGGCCGTCGGCGAGGAACAGCTCGGCGCCCGTCGGGTGGTCGAAGACGAACGAGTGCGGGAAGGTGAACGCGTGGCCGCGGCGCAGGTCGGCGCGGACCACCCCGAGGTGCCAGGACCGCGTGCCGACGTGCAGGGCCGGCGTCGCGACGTCGGCGGACCACGGGCCGCACCACACCCGCGGTGAGCCCGTGGCGGTGGTCTCCCCGTTCGCGCGCTCGAACGTCAGCTCCGCCTCGGCCGCCGGCGCACACACGAGTGCGGCAGCGAGAACCGGGGCGAAGCGGCGCACGGCTAGCCGACGGTCAGGCCGCCGGAGACGTGATCGGGCGGGCCCTCGGGGCCCTCGTCCTGCGGCGACGTGTTGCCGGTCTGCAGCTCGCGCAGCCCGCCGAGGTAGCGGTTGCACATCCGCGCGGCCTGGCGGCCCTCGTTGATGGCCCACACGATCAGCGACTGGCCCCGGCGCGCGTCGCCGGCGGCGAAGATGCCCTCGACGTCGGTCTCGTAGGTCGGTGCCTTCGCGTTGCCGCGCTGATCCCTGGCCAGCTCGAGCTTGTCGAGCAGGCCCTGCTCGGGGTGCAGGAAGCCCATGGCCAGCAGCACGAGGTCGGCCGGCAGCTCGCGCTCGGTGCCCGGCTTGGGCGCGAAGTTCTCGGCCTCGGCGATCTCGAGCGCCGTCACGCGGCCGTCCTCGCCGATGAAGCGCGTCGTCGTCACGGCGTAGTCCTGCTCGCCCTTGCCGATGTTCAGCGCCTCCTCCATCGCGTAGGACAGCCGGTACTTCTCGGGCCACAGCGGCCACGGCGTCTTCTCGTCGGGCCGGTGGTCGGCCGGGCGCGGCAGGATCTCGAGCTGGACGACCGACAGGGCGCCCTCGCGGATCGCGTTGCCCACGCAATCGGCGCCGGTGTCGCCGCCGCCGATGACGACGACGTGCTTGCCCTTCGCGCAGATCTCGCCGTGCTCGCGCCCCGCGTCGACGGCACGCTGGCGCTCGTAGAGGTACTCCATGGCGAAGTGGATACCGGTGTTCTCGCGCCCGTCGGCCGGCAGGTCCCGCGGCACGCGCGACCCGGTGCAGATGACGATCGCGTCGAACTCGGCGCGCAGCTCGTCGACCGTGACGTCGATGCCGACGTCGACGCCGCAGCGGACCTCGACGCCCTCGTCGCGCAGCTGCTGGACGCGGCGCTCGACGATGCGCTTCTCGATCTTGAACTGCGGGACGCCGAAGCGGATCAGGCCGCCGGCGGCCTCGTCGCGCTCGAACAGCACGACGCCGTGCCCGTCGCGGCGCAGCTGCTGGGCGGCGGCCATGCCCGCGGGCCCGGCGCCGACGACGGCGACCTTGTGGCCGGTCTCCATGGACGGCGGACGGGCGACGACCCAGCCCTCGTCCCAGGCGCGGTCGATGATCGAGTTCTCGATCTGCTTGATGGTCACCGCGTCGCCCTCGCGGATCTCCAGCACGCAGGCGGCCTCGCACGGAGCGGGACACAGCCGGCCGGTGAACTCCGGGAAGTTGTTGGTCGCGTGCAGCTGGCGCAGCGCGTCCTGCCAGCGGTCGCGGTAGACGAGGTCGTTCCAGTCGGGGATCAGGTTCCCCAGCGGGCAGCCGTTGTGGCAGAACGGCACGCCGCACTCCATGCAGCGCGCGCCCTGGGCCTGCAGCTCCTCGGTCGGCCGCGGGACGAGGAACTCGTCGACCTTGGCCACGCGCTCGTTGGGATCCTCGTACCGGACCCCCGAGCGCTCGATCTTCAGGAAGGCTCCGAGCTCACCCATCGACGTCTGACTCCCCCTCGACGAAGCCCTCGCCGCCCGTGGACACCGGAGCGGCGTTGCGCTCCTCCTCCTCGCGCGCCCACTGCTCGAGCACGCGCTTGTAGTCGGCCGGGAAGACCTTGACGAACTTCTGGCTGACCGTCGCGAAGTCGTCGAGCACCCGCTGACCGACCGTCGAGCCCGTGCGCCGCACGTGCTCGGAGACGAGGTCGCGCAGCTCGATGAGGTCGGCCTCGTCGAGCGGCTCGAGCTGGTCGAGCATCGTCGGGTTCACGCGCGAGCGGAACGCGTCGTCCTCGTCGAGCACGAACGCCAGCCCGCCGCTCATGCCGGCCGCGAAGTTGCGCCCGGTCTTGCCGAGCACGACGACGACGCCGCCGGTCATGTACTCACAGCCGTGGTCGCCGACGCCCTCGATGACCGCGCGGGCCCCCGAGTTGCGGACCGCGAAGCGCTCGCCGGCCAGGCCGCGGAAGAACGCGCGGCCGCTGGTGGCGCCGTAGAGGACCGTGTTGCCGATCAGCTGGTTCTCCTCGGCGGCGAACGTCACGCCCTCGGGCGGGCGGACGGTCAGGACGCCGCCGGACAGGCCCTTGCCGGTGTAGTCGTTGGCGTCGCCCCACAGCGTCATCGAGACGCCCGAGGCCAGCCAGCCACCGAACGACTGACCGGCCGAGCCGTGCAGCGTGATCTCGATCGAGTCCTCGCGCAGGCCCTCGGCACCGCGCTTGGCGGCGATCGTCGAGGACAGGATCCCGCCGACGCAGCGGTTGACGTTGCGGACCTGCTTCTCGATGGCCACCCGATCGGCCTCCCCGTCGATGACGTGGCGGGCCTCCTCGACGAGCTCCCAGTCGAGCGCGTCGTCGAGGACGCCGGGGGGCGCCTCGACGCGGTGCAGCGGCGAGCCCTCCGGCAGCTCGGGCTGCGCCAGGAGCTGTGAGAGGTCGATGCCGCGGGCCTTCCAGTGCCCGACGGCCTGGTCGACGTCGAGCAGCTCGGTGCGGCCGATGAGGTCGTCGAACTTCGCGATCCCCAGCGACGCCATGATCCGGCGCACTTCCTCGGCGACGAAGAAGAAGAAGTTGACGACGTGCTCGGGCTGGCCCTGGAAGCGCTTGCGCAGCTCCGGGTCCTGCGTGGCGATGCCCACCGGGCAGGTGTTGAGGTGGCAGGCGCGCATCATGATGCAGCCCGTCGCGATCAGCGGGGCGGTCGAGAAACCCATCTCGTCGGCGCCGAGCAGCGCGGCGATGACCACGTCGCGGCCCGTCTTGAGCTGGCCGTCGGTCTGGACCGTGATGCGGCGGCGCAGGTCGTTGCGCAGCAGCGTCTGCTGGGTCTC